>DIWM01000044.1 GCA_002428485.1 Deltaproteobacteria bacterium UBA6106 | reverse complement strand
TGAATATAAGTAAAGGAGGGCAGTTGAGCCCTCCTTTGCGCTTTTTTACGAGTCTTTGTTCACCTTTCCGTTTCTATCGGCGATGCCGATATACGGCGCACGTTCTTCCGTATACTTTCCATCACGTCCGCAGGAAATGGCGCGATGTCTGCAAAGTCCGGGTCAAGTACCGTTGCCTCCGGCCGGAAATCCTGTACGGTGAAGGCGGCCGCGGGGCCAAGATATCGTACTACCTCGTATACGTCCTCTTCCGCATGCAGCCTGGGGACGACGGTCATCCGAAACTCGCAGGGAGCGCCTCCTTTAAGAAGAAAGGAGATTGAATCCGCCACTTTTTCGGTGTCCACCTCGGTGCCGCACCACCTGGAATAGCCCTCGAGAGGTCCCTTTACATCCATTGCAACGTAATCTATGAGGCCCTCTTTCGCCAGCGAACAAATCATGGCGGGGTTGGAGCCATTCGTATCGAGCTTTATCATCACGCCGAGCCCCTTGAGTGCCCTGAGAACATCAGGCAGCTCCGGGTGAATGGTCGGCTCACCGCCACAGATGACTACTCGTTCCACCCATTTCTTCTGTTCCGTGAGCTTTTTGATCACGTAATCCATGGGTATGGTGCTCCACATATCAGGGTCTTCGACGATGGGGCCATTGTGACAAAAGGGGCACCGAAAATTGCATCCTCCGGTGAACAGCACCGAAGAGAGCCCTGCCCTCCAGTCGATGAAGCTCGTCTCGATAAAACCCTTGAAGATCTCTATGTCATCCAAGGGCATCTAGGACCTCTGTTTCGGGCGGAACCATCCCCCTCCAGCTGCGAATGACCATTTCGGACTCATCTTCTATGAGGACTGACGGGGTAGCCATGACCTGGTTCATAACGGCCTCGGAAAGCCCTTCCACGGTACCGAGGTCGAAGTACTGTACGCACAGCTCCTTGTTTTGCAGTCTTTTACCGAGCTCCTTAGCCGCCGGGCACTTCGGGCATTCGTTCCTGACAAACATCTTCACTGTTTTCATACAAACCTCCGTTGAAAAAGTCTCCGTTCCGCTGCTTTGTCCAGCGTATCCGAGCTGATGAAGTATCTGGTGATCGCAGCATGCGGTCTCTACATTGGAACATCATCATCGAATTCGGGAATGAAATCGTCTTCAATAGACCCCCCGGGTACCGCTGAACCTCTCCTTTCTTTGTTACTCTGACCCTGTCCCTGACCGGAAGGCAATAACTGCAGGTTGGAAGCGACAATCTCGAACACCTTGCGCTTTTCCCCATCCTTTTCCCATTCCCGGGACCGGATCTTACCCTCGACAAAGACGAGCCGCCCTTTCTTGAGAAAGTCACCGGCGATCTCGGCGAGCTTGCGCCAGGCTACGATGCTGTGCCATTCCGTCCGTTCCTGCTTGATGCCTGCCTTGTCCTTGTATGATTCCGATGTGGCCATGCGAAAGGTGGCAACGGGTGTTCCCTCGGTGGTATAGCGAAGCTCGGGATCTGCGCCCAGGCGCCCCATGAGCAATACTTTGTTGATACTTGCCATATGTTTTCTCTCCTTCTGAATTGTTGGGAATGAAAGCTGAAAGAAGTCACGTCCGGCGATTGTAGCGGCCGCCATATGTGGCGTTTTTCGATACATCTAATGAAGATACTGCTTAAATGTATATTACTTTTCGAGTTCGGGACCGCAAATGGCGGTCAAAAAGGCCTGTTTTTAGTTTTTATGCGTATCAATATACCAATTACCTGATAACAGGTGCATCATTTGTGCGTTTTTGACGTTTTCGAGGGGTACCCGCTACATTGCTATTCATGAGGCCCGAAAAACGTCACAGAACGCAAATGTGAGGGTCGTTTTTCGGGGGGAGGAGCAAGGGGCGGGATTAACCCCCCGCTCCGGAGAAAATACTGCGACCTCTCCCTGGGAAGAAGAGATTTTCTAGCCGGGATTACAAAAAGACCCCCGCAATTTGGTCGGCGAGCTTGTTCGTGATCTCGGCCACGGCTTCCTCGAGGTTTATATTGGTTCGATGCGCCGAAATCATGAACTTCGTACGGTAGGTCTGGAATTCCGACTGGTATGTCTGCTCTGTAGAAAGCGTGGTCGATGATCCCTGGCGGGCCTCGGTCTTTATACTCCCTTTAACAAGGGAATCGGCCTTTTCCTGAATCTGCAGGTCGACGGTACCCTGAACGTAATCAACCGAGAACACGCTGCCAAGAATGGCGCCCCCCACGTTACCGAAGATGGCGCCTGCAATGGCGAAGGGGATGACATCGGCGTTGTTCGATGCCAGGGCCGCTCCTGCAGTTCCCGCCATGATCGTGCCTGCGATCGACACATCTTTGGCGGCCGAATCGCTCCGGGCGGTAAAGCTGGTGATGTTTGCCTGGACGATGTAGTTCGCCTTGTTCGTGTCGTCAACAATCGTGAAACCACCTTTTATCAGACGGTCGCGCAGGACGGGGGCGAGCATGACCCCCTTGAGGTCCGAGGTGTTGCTCACCTTGACGATGCAGGTCTTGGCTTTCGGGGTAACGCTCAGAAACACCGGGTCGGTCATGACGACCTTTGTTTTCAGTGAGGCATTTTCAATGATCCTTCCTGTGGATGCGCAGCCTATCATCGAGAACGCCATAAGAATGACGATGATGCCCGCAAGAAACTTTTTCATGGTGGTATGTTCCTCCTTATCCTTGCCTTTGTTTTTAATGAGGTCTGTGCCATGGAAATATTACTTTCCATGCAAGTAATATGTTGTTGCATGAAATGGATAAACCATGAGATTGTGACCGGCTCCCTTATGTTCGGTTTCACCGGAGGCGACATAGCCTGCACCGTGGCGGGTGCCCTGGGTGGACTGTTCCCGGACATGGTCGAAGGAAGACCGCCGTCTGAGGACGCCGAAAAGATGAAGACATGGAGAAGGATCCACCGCAGGCTGTCGCACTGGTTCGTCCCCTATGCCGTCATGGCGGTTATCGACCTGTGCGCCTCTATTCTCGCAGGTTCATCTCGGGGCATGGCAGAGAGGGATATCATTGGTTCCCTCATGAAGGGGAACCTGACGGTCGCCCTTCCTCTTGTCGGTTGGTTCGCCACCGGGTGCATATGTCACATCGCCGAAGATTCTCTCTGCGGATATGTGCCCGCCATGAACCCTCGCAAGCGGATGGGGACGCGGTTCTTTTATGTGGGATCAATGAAGGAGTATGTGCTTTCCATCCTCATTGCCGGGGCCTTCTTTTTGACCGCCGTGTTCCTTTGATTCATATAAGGGGGATGATATCAAAACCATCAAACTGACCCTATGCGCCCTGATGATCATTCTGTCTGTTCAGGGCGCGGCCGCATTCTGTTTTACTGAGGCCGGCAAAGAGTACAACATATCCCCCCAGCTCCTCTGGGCCATAGCCAAGAGCGAGAGCAACCTTAACCCCGCCGCGATCAACCGAAACCAGAACGGCTCCTTTGACTACGGGCTTATGCAGATCAACTCCTGGTGGTATTCAAAGCTCGGGCATGAAAGATGGATGCGCCTCGACGACCCCTGCTATAACGTAAGAGTCGGGGCATGGATATTGAGCCAGTGCATCTCGAAACACGGATACACCTGGGACGCGGTCGGCTGCTACAATTCCACGAACAGGAACCGCGGAGCCACCTACGCAAACAAGGTATACAAAAACGTGATGAAAGTTGCAGCACACCAGCAAAAGACCCCGGGCAAGCAATAATTCATCCAATATCGACAGCCGATCGTTCCCGCCAGTCAAAACATCTCTCTTACATCAAAATACAGAATGTACTTGATTTAGCGAGACATCCCGGCGATAATTCGTCAAACGCTATATTTTGCATGGTTTCACACGCCAGGCTCAGGCTTGCCTGATAATCATAGATATATCCATATATGATCAAGGAGGAAGCACAGAATGACCAAGGCAGAAATCATTGCAAAGATAGCAGACGAAATTAAGGTCTCCAAAGCCGCGGCGACGAAGGCGTTTAATGTCGTCACAGGATCCATCGCCCAGGCCATGAAAAAGGGGGAGAAAGTAACCCTTATCGGGTTCGGGACATTCTCCGTCAGCGCGAGAAAAGCCAGAAAGGGCAGAAACCCCCGGACGGGGAAGGAGATAAAGATAGCGGCAAAGAAGGCCCCCAAGTTTTCTGCGGGGGCAACGTTGAAAGCGATAGTCAATGGCAAGGCGGTCGCAAAACCGGCTAAGAAGGCAGTAGCGGCCAAGGCGAAACCAGCGAAGAAAGCTGTAAAAGCCAAGAAGAAATAATGAATTAGAGAGGCGGGCCCTTTCGGGGCTCGCCTTTTTTGCCATCATATACATCAGATTCGCTGCGCAACCCGCAACAACATTGAAAATACGACCACAATTCCAAGGTGCTGTGGACTGGGCAAAGTTGCAGACGGACTGGATGAGCTGTCATTATGTATGTTGACAACATGTCTAAATGACAGTATGATGTATTCAATTATGACATATATTGAGAGAGAAATAGGCAACCTGATCGTTACCGCAGCCGCCGATATGCCTGTGGTAGTCCTCACGGGAATGCGACAGACAGGCAAGAGTACTTTTCTGCAATCTCAGGAAGAGCTCCGGTCTTGGAACTACATTACGCTCGATGATTTTAACCAGCTCGCTGCCTGCAAGGAGAATCCTGATGCGTTTGTAGCTTCGGGAGAGCATACGATTATCGATGAGGCACAGCGCTGCCCGGAGCTTTTCATTGCGATTAAAAGCTCCGTTGACCGCAAGCGCACGCCGGGGAGGTTCATACTTTCCGGTTCTGCCAATTTTCTCCTTATGAAAGGAATCTCCGAGAGCCTCGCCGGCCGCGCCGCATATTTCAACATGCACCCCTTTACAAGGAGGGAATATACAAGAAAGATCGCAGAGCCTCCTTTCATAAAGACCTTTTTTGAGACACTCTCTATAACCGAAGAACGGAAGATGCCGCCTGTCAGGACTGACGAGATTAGAAAGGGAGGTATTCCGCCCGTCCGCCTCGGGCTCGTCAAGGATAGTGATCTCTGGTTCCGCGGTTATGAACAAACATACCTGGAACGCGACATTCGGGACCTGGGCAGGATCGGCGACATCATTCCATTCCGGGGACTTTTGCGTCTGCTCTCCTTGAGGACTGGTAAAATACTCAGCATAAGTGAACTAGGACGGGATGCCAGAATGCGATCCGCGGCCGTTTCGAACTACTTATCGTTAATGGAGGTTTCCTGCATTTTTTATCGACTGGTACCCTTTCTGGAAAACCGGGCAAGCCGCCTGGTCAAGTCCCCCAAAGCGTATATGTCCGATTCGGGTTTGGCTTCCTTTCTCGCCGACGTCGATGATCTGGACAAAGACCCGTTGTATGGCGCCCTGCTGGAAACCTACGTTGCACAGAATCTTACAGGTATCTTGCAGTCCACGTGGCCTAAAGCCAACCTCTTTTTCTGGAATATCCAGGGCCGCCATGAGGTGGACTTTGTTATTGGTTCAGGGAAGAAATGCGTCGCCGTGGAGATAAAGGGGTCAACGCGATGGGAAGGCCGAGATCTCTCCGGATTAAAGGCCTTTATGACCGCCACGCCACAGTGCGTCGCCGGGATACTCGCCTATAACGGTTCGGTTCCGATAAACATCGGAAAAAGACTCTGGGCGATCCCGATAGGCATGCTCATTTCCTGATGTGTGACGAGGTTGCCTTCAGTATTTTAAAACTATCGTTCATCAGAAATTCATTCTAGAGGTTTCCTTTCATTCTTGTGGGTTAACCGATCGGCCAGTGAAGAAGACATCGCCAGCCTGGTGCGAGGATGTGGCCAGATGGTTCTGGGGAGCCGCTCGCGCAGCGACAGGGGCAGAAAAAGGACCGGTCCTGATGGGGAAGGTATTTCCAGCAGGTTTTCTTCGATATTCAATCTAATCGGGCTGGAAGTCTTTTCCCGGGCCTGCTCCGGCAGTAGGATCTTCGAGATCAAACACACAGTCAAGATATTGTTTTACATTCTCCCATGGAGCCCGGCTATCGACATAAGTCCTGAGCGCGCGCCCAACGTCTACAGCAGTTGGCGGCACACTCGTCACATTTATATCTACTGCGTGCTGCAAATCAGCTTCTTTGTGTTTGTCTTTGTCCTGATGCGCATAGGAATGAAAAGTGCGTATCTTTCCCGGGCTATAACGATCCGTTCCAGGGCATTTTCCTCCGCTCGGCTCACCCCTTTCCGTATGTGACAAAGTGAAACTATCTTGGATCATATGTAGAAGCGAACCGAAAGCGACATTAGGGAAATCTCGGTGATAAGTTCCGTCATTACGCAGGAATATCTGTTGGGCCGTTCTACCCTGGCCGGCAAAGATTTCCTTCAGCCCTCTTATATCGGACTGTTCCGGGATTACATCCCTGGGCATTTGTTCCGTGGCGAGCTTATAGGTAAACTCGGCCCACATTATAATATTGGCTTTGGTTACTGAGGCGGGTTCCCCGTCACGTGATCCCATCGAATGAAGGAATTGCATATCCCCGAAATGAACACGGTATAAAAGGACATTACCCGACTTGGCATCAAAGTACTCCCCCTTGGCGGCTCGTTTCTCACCGTCCCTGAACAAGATGTACCAGCAGCCAGTATGGTAGGGGGCCCTGATTGTCTTGCCTATATATTTCTTGCAAAAAGCCGTATTGGTCGATGCCAGTTCGAAACCTGGGTTATCATTCCACTGATTTCCAAAGATGACGGGCATCGGAGCGTACTTACCATCGCAATTTCTGCAATCGGTATTTTCATCGTCGCATCCGTAGATGATGTTGGTAACTCTTTCATGGGCGGGCGTTGTAAACAGGGTCATGGTTATCCTGCTTGCGCTCGGATACCAACCTTTAAGGAGAAATGGGATGTCAAGCTGGACGTCGCCGCTCTTTGTGCCCGTGGGTCTGACACCGAAAGCGTAGCCTGAGCAGGCTATGCCAAAGACGATTGCGCCAACAAGTATTGATGTAATCAAGCTCTTGAAAAGAATTCTAGAAATATTCATTGGGGCCTCTCTTTTGCGGCAAGATTATAACCACTCCTCTGACACCGGCACATTTGACCGGCGGTCCCGATCATAACTGTAAAGCTCTTGATCCAGAGTCTCGTCTTATTGATTAACAATATCGCAGTAAAATATAACATTCAATAGCAGTTATTATTTTATTTGAATAATTGCTTCACAAAAGGTATCTTTCCTGTAGCGATATCACACGATAGGAGGATTTGCAGTGGCCGATCTGCCCGTGAAAGTTGACCAGAACGCTACACGAAATAATTTGACGAGAAATGTTGCTGCTCTCGCGATGTCCGGAGGTGCTCCCGACGGACTTCGTGACTGGGTGGCTTGGTACTTCCAACATGCCGTGACAACAGCGGAGAGTTCGCAAAAAGTCCAGGCAAGGGATCTGGGGCTTTTCATCTCCTTCATGGAGCAAGTCGAAAAGAGCGATCTGCGGTCCCGGTGGACGCCAAGGTTGTCTGCGGCGTTCAGGGATTTCATGACCGGGAAGCGAAAGGAGAATGGTTCGCGCAGATGGAACGACCGAACCGTGAACAGGGTGATTGCTCACTTAAAGCCTTTCGCGAAATGGGTGCAAACGTTGGCCCCCTTCCCTCTCGGCAATCCCATGGTAAAGATCAAAACGATCTCTGTCACAAACTCCCTGGAGATAGAACGGGCAATCGAACCGTCAGAGCGGCGAAGGATCCTCGACGCAGCCGACTACCTCCTGCAGACAGGCGGAAGGAGCAAGTCGCGGCGGCGTTATGCGAAATCCGGACAGACTGGCGGGAGGCCCTGCCGGAAAGGCTATCGCGCCTGGCGGAATCGGGCGATCGTCTACACCCTCATCGAAACGGGGATGCGACGTAAAGCGGTGACGATGATCGATCGTGCCGATATCGATATGAAACGGGGTAAGATAACCGTCCAGGAGAAAGGCGGGGCACGCCATACATATGAGATCAGCCGCGAGGGAATGGAAGCGATCAAGGCGTATATAGAGAATGAGCGTCCTGTAGATGATGCAAAATGGAAATCCCCTGCCCTGTTCCTTGCCGCAATGACGAATGCCAACAGCAGTGGAAGGCTGACGCCACGGGCAATTAATCAGATATGGGACGAGATATGCGAGGCCGCCCGGGTCGAAGGCAAATCACCACACAGCGCCAGGCATGCTATGGGCGTACATATAATGAAAAAGTTCGGTAACGTGGCAGCCGTGCAGCGGCAGCTTGGGCATAAAAACGCAACCTATAGCATGCAGTATGCTCGGGTGACGTCGGACGAGTTGCAGGATGCCTTGAACGACAGGTAAAATTGCCTGATCCTATTAGATACCGTTCCTTATGTCCTAATTTTAACTTAATATCCCCAGAACGATATTGACACCAGCTTAACAATTGTGGAATATGAGATAGCTTCCATACGAGAATCAGGAGAATTATATGACTTTTGCGGCCGCATTGGGTACTGCTAGTGCTACGTTTTGTTTTATTTTATTGGCAATGTATACTGTGCAAAGGGCCTTAAGAAACTATGGGATCAAGATTAACCTTTATTATCAATACACGCTTCCGGCTCTTTTTATAACGCTGTTGTTCTTGGCTGCAAAAGCTGGACAAATCATACAGACAATTGGAACAATCGGCTGTGCTTTATTCATTATAGCCGGGATGTTATTAGGAATATCAATGATTACGGGAAGAAAGTATGTAGGACATTCAGACGCAGAAGACGATGCTCAGGATGCGTCACAAAATCAAAATACCCGTCTAAATATTCAGGGTCTTTCTCTAAACAAATCAGGGTCTTTGACATTTACCGGCAGGCACAAAGTCTGGATTGCTTTGTTAATCTTTTATCTTTTATTACTTGGGCTATACATTTTCATAATGATTCCTAAGCCTGAAACTATATCACATAGAGCGCAATTTTACCGAGACCTTTCGCCACAATCTATCAATATGATTATGCAGGATGCGTTCGATAAAATTAGCCAGGCTGAAAAAACCTCGGTGGAGATGCCAAATGGCCATTTCCTTGAATTCTATAGCGGATTCAGCGATAAGGAGATGCTTGCTGCATGCGCTGAATACTGGTCGGTTGTGGAAAAATATTCGGCTGATAAAAGAAGGCATTTTCTATTAAAGGTTGGCTTGGTCTGGGTAATAATACCGTGTTGTATCGTCGCGTTTGGTTGGTTTATGCGGCGGACCTATTTAACTAGGGTTAAGTCAAATAATGTACAATGCCATAAACTAATAATATCAATAGGAATCGGAATTGCCGCGTTAATGGCAATTTTTCCGCCTTGGATAACAAAACTTGATGGGGTAGTTCGGGCTCGAGGATATGCATTTCTTTTCACTCTTAGGGGTTACCGGGAAATAGATGTTCTCACTCTTTTCATTCAATGGTCTGCCTTAACTTTGTTCGCGATTCTTACTCTTTATAACACCAAGGATAGCAAGATAACACTCATAACCTCATTCAACGGAAAAAACAAACAACTATTCTTTGCAACTTATTTATTGTTAATACCAATGTTAGCATATTTTGTCTTTAGTACGGGGTTTTTGCCGGTTCCAAACTGGCAACTCCTTTTTAAAAACAACATGGTTGAAGATTTAAAACTTTGGTCGCACTGGTCACCGGAGAAGAGAGGAAAAACAACGGGTAGATCGTTAACTGAACAGTCTGTATCCGCCCATGAGAAACCGGCACCAGAACGGGCGGCACCGAGACTTGTGCCAGTTGATTATGATCCCTTTGCCAGCGATTACCATAATTTAAAGTACGGATTCAGAATACAATTTGCCAAAGGGTGGCAGTTAAAGGAACGTCATGTTGATGAGTATTTTACAGTTTCGACAACTAACAATTCAGGCGAGTCAATCAATGTTGTCGTTCAAATGCTCGCGCCTGAATTCAAAAATGCAACCCTAGAAAATTATTCCCAAAAACAATTAAATGATTTCATACAGGCCATTTTTGAGGCAACGAGAAAAGAATTTCCCGATACAGTCCTTGTAAATTCCGGCATTAGAAAACTAGCTAAGAAAAAAGCTGTTTTTCTTGTTACCAAGTATTCTGCCGTGGTAAATTCAAAAAACATATATGTACAGAATATACAAATAATAACTATTGATAAAGGAAAGAATTTTGTGGTGGGTGGCACTTCATTGCCGGAAAAATACGGGGCATTTGAGAAAGAATTTCAAAAGGTGGCCGGAACTTTTTCCTTACAGTAGATGGAGACATTCGGAATGTGGCCGCGGTGCAACGGCAGTTCGGGCATAACAATGCGATCCATAGCATCCAGCATGCAGGGGTCGCTGCGGAAGAGCTTCGGGGGCCCTGAATGAGGTTTGATATTCCTTGGTCTTTCTTTTGTTGTTGCTTCCATGTTCAGGTAAACTACGACTCTACTAATTTGCTTTCGCGCAATACCACTTCATACACTTTCATGTCTTGATTCGTTAACAAACGGGATATTGAATAAACACAGGAATACTTCATAACTCTGCCGTCCATATTTTTATATTCCAGTGACATTTCCAGGAAAGCGATTTTGTCATACCCCAACACAGCTTGATCAAAATCTTCCTTTTTAATGTATAACAAAAATGTTCTTATCTCGTGCCTCGGTAATATTGTCCATTTCCTATCGTCCTGACCGGCCTTCTTAGTCGCTAAACTGACTCTCGTGCTCTTTGTAGCATCAAGCGCATATATATCGTATGTCATTCTTACATCGCGGGCAAAATCGTTGCCGGAATTGACTATGACAGCTTCGAGGCCAATTACATACGTGGGAGTGGGGGGTACAGAATGGACACTTACAACAATATCTTTTATGCCGCATAATGGTCGATTCAGTGCCTGAGTTAAACTGTTTTGTTTCCAAAACTGTCCCAGATTACAGTATAGAATTACTAACGTGAGTGTTGAAACAATGAGTGCCAGCAAAGCAATAATCGCGGTCACAGCCTCGGCTAGGCTTCCAATATCCGCAAAAGGCAGTTTGCACATAAGTAAATACCCCATTTTGGTTGATTAGCAATTACAAGCTATATTATATAACGTCTTCTGTCAATACTCGCCCACTGACGGTTTTTTTGATACGTCTGAATAAGAAACGAGAACCTCAGGATAATTCTTGTCCTTCACAAAAAAGAGGGGAGCCTGCTGGCTCCCCTTGAGATCTATCGTTTCTCTCTCCGTTTCCTTTTCTTCTTTTCCTCCGGCTTTTCCCATCCCATCGACTTCCATACAGTGGGGTCAATGGGAAGCGGCCGCACCTTGAACGAATCAAGGTTGACAAAGGCACCGTGGACCATTAGATATCCCTTCCGGAACATCTTCCAGAGAATCTCCAGGGCGCACGTCGCTATCCATTGGTTTATGAAAAGGTCCTGCTTACGGATGGCGTCCTCGACGGAGCATGATGGCCCCTGATATGCCTTTTTGTCTTCCCCCTCGATGTCCCTGTAAAGGTCGATAACGTGGGGAAGATATTCGACGCAGCCAGGTGGCTGCTTGAACGGTGCCGTGGTTCCCAGAATGACCTGACCGGCCGACCGCGTGTTGCCGGTATCTAGCCAGTAGGCGCCTCCGCAACCTTTCCTGTCGGTCATGGCCTTGAATATTGCCACCCTTGTTTGTGCGGAGTCCACCGCCGAAACCACGATGCGCGGCTGGGATGACCCAGTGTCAGTATTCTCGTTGATGCTGTGTGGAACAACGCTCCAGGCCGTGCCGAAGAACATGTTTACACGGCTTACCAGCACTGTCGCCTTGTTCCTGCCTATATCGGCCTCGGAGAAGAGCTGCCGTCCGATGTTGGAGGCGCTTACCGTATCCCCATCGCACACCACAAGGTGCAGGCCGGGGTGACCGAGGCTGACCAATGTATGGTTCATCCGCGCAAGGCCGGTGATGATCTGGCTGCCGGTTCCACCCGCCCCTATAAGAAGGATGCCGAGAGGGCGGTCGCTTCCATTCTGGAGCCTTACATAATGCTTCTGGGCGGTCATAGCGTCACCACCATGTTTATGTCGGGATCGAATAGCGGGAAGAAGAAGCCTTCGACTGCTATGCGCCCTTCAACTGTGAATCCGTCCCTCTCCGTGTAGCCACCAAGCACCACGGAGATCTTCACGCCCCCGGCGTCGTCCCTGTCATCCGTAGCCGAGAAGAAGGGATTGATCCGTCCGTGGCTATGGACGTCTATTACGAGGCAACTGCCGGCGGGAAGCGTCGGCCTGTTCTTGATGACCACACTGCCGAATGTCGCCTCTATCTCGAGAGGAAGGTACCGATAGCCCTCCCCCGCGCTCCATATTATCCAGCCCGCCCATTCCATGTTCCCTTCGACGTATTCTTTCGCGGCTGGCCTGATATCGTTATTGAAAATCCTGTTCACCTCTTCGCTGCCCATGATACGCACGAAGTCGTTTATCGCCGTCACATCTCCGTATGGCAGATCTCTGCAGAGGTCCGCATGGTGCCCCCTGAACCTTCCGAATGGCTGGTTCGTTTCGACATGGACGCCGTCCCTTGCCATGAGAAGCCTGGTCTGATGCAACGGGCACGGTTCGAGGTCCCCGTACCTGGGAACCATGACAGTGGGAAAGTGGTTCTGGATCAGCTGGTCCTTTATATTGTTGTGTTCCATGATCACCTCTGCGATGAAATGGTTTTTATGATTGTCGCCAGCGTGGCGTAGGGGCGCAGATACCGCACGGGGAAACGTTTCTTCCCCTTGATCTTCTTCCAGAAATCCTCCGGTTCGATCCCGGAGAGTTTCGGAGGAAGATGGCTTGTCAGGGTCCCGTTAAAGAAGACACTTTCCCACTGCGCGATACTGTCGGGTGAGAATCTGTCCGGAACCCTGATATTGCCCATGCAACAGGCCCCGGTCTCGTAAACGTTGTAGAAGGGGCTGTGGAAAACCGCGCTCGATGGGTCGGGCCTCCGGTTCTCACCCAGGGCCCAGGTGTGAAGCTTTCCCTTGAGAACAAGGAACAGCTTCGGTGGCACCGGGTATTTTCCCGATGTGACACCTTTTATTCCCGAGATAAAAAGCCGGCGTACTGCTGCCGGCGTCCACCACATGAGGGCGCGTTCCGTGCTGTAGACCAGCACGTTATCAGGAATATAGTCTGCCGACCCGAGGGTCGGCATCACCAGCGAGCAGATTTTAAGAAGCATCTCCCGCGTCAGCGGGCTGCCTTCCAGGAGTTCTCCGGTCTCTCCTATCCTGTGCTGCGTTATGTAAGCGTCGATGATACCCTCTTCGTCCTGATCGTAACTTTTGGGTTTATCGTATTCATATATAACAAGGGCTCGCGTTGCGACGAGCTTTGCTTCTTCAGCTGGAACTTCCATTCTTATTCTCCTCGTTTCCTGTTGAAATAAGGTCGTAAAAGTTGAACCAGACCTTCTGAAAGAGGGCGAACGTCCGGAGGGTGAGGCAGATGTGCCGTATGTCTGTGCCGTCCGTTACCGGCAACAGCATGGTCGCCGCCCCGTATTCCCCCCATTGATCGTTCATGTACTGCATAAAGAACTCTGACAGTCCCTCGTCTTCGTCCCAGAGTATCGCGAAAGAGTTGTAGATGTGATTGAACTCGTATGAGTAATTGTCGTCCGGCTCAACCGTCCTCAGCTGGAATTTTATGCAACAGAGGCAGGCAAGCCTGAGAAGATTCCTGAGCACTGCGGCCGTTTCAACCGGCACCGTTTTCGAGATCCTCTTGATGCGTCTTTGGGCGGATCTCAGGGCCTTGGAACGACCTTCCCGTGATGTCTTCTTGCCGAACAGGTAGCGATCATACTTCTTTTGGACCGCCCGAAGGCTGCTTTGCATGGCCTCCATGGATTCGGCATCCTCAAAATTCCCCTCCTCTTCGGCGTATTCGTCCATCGCGAGCCATTCGATGATCTCAGGCACTCCCATGCCCGGACAACGGCCCGAGCTCATCACGATGCCCAGGAGTTCCCGCACGACCTCGTACAACGGCCGGTTTGTTGTCTTCAGGGTGTCCAGAGGCTCCAGGTAGAGAACATAAAAGTAGCCCATCTCCACCTTGACCACCATCTCCCATCCGCCCGGGCTGTAATGGTGTTTTTCAACCACATCGATGTTGACATCCCGCGAACCGGGATGCGGCAATACGCTCAGGACCTTCTTCATGATGAGTTTGTTTATCTTCTTCTCCAGAACTCCGACTAGCCTGTCGGCTGGGATCCGAGATACCCGCAGCGAAGCTCCGGAAAGGTTCTTGACCAATCCGAGCATCGCAGGAAGGACCATGCTGGTGATGTACCCGATCCGGACAAGCGCCGCCGTCACGGGCATGGCGAGTTGTTTGACCCTGAATCTCGGGGCCAGCATTACACCGGCTCCAGGCTCGACGACGGGGGAAGGACCGCCCTTGCTCCCGGTTCTGTCCGGGCAACGATCCTTGCGAGGGCCGTCATGATCTTCAGCTTGTCGGCTACATCATCGGCCTCCTTTTTGGAGACGGCCTTACCCTGGCCTTTTGTACCCACCGCTTTCCTGAAGGTGTACTGGATACAGTCATCCTTGTATTCGGGGCCCTCGATAACCGCCTGTGTCAGCTCTGGATAAACATCGCTCCAGAACTCCTTGACCTCTTCGGTTTTCATGTCGGGATCGGGGTCATCGAGCTGCATCGCGTTGTAAATGAAGATCCTCTTTAGGGTGCTTACCTTGAGATTGCTCATTCGGCACCTCCCTCTTCCACCTCTTCCCCGGTTGCTTCTTCGTCTATGGTCACTTCCTCCACCGAAGGTTCAGGGGGAGGGTTGACGGTCAACTTCGCGGGGGGCGGGGTTTCATCCTTGGGCCTTAAACTGGCGAAGAGATCGACCATCTGGGGTTTCTTCGGTTCTTCCTTTGCCGACTCCTTCTTCGGTTCGTCTTTCTTTCCGGCCGGGGTTGTCGCCTTTTCAGTCTTCTTGATGGCCTCGGAAAGCTGTTTCTTCTTGGCATCGACCTTGCTCACTGTGGGGCGCGCCTTGAGCTCGGCAAGCTTGGTCTGGCCCTGACCTATTTCTGTGGCCGTGGATTCGAAACTCTGGTTGAGCTCTTCGACTGTGCCGCTGATAATGATAGGTGCAAAGTCGTTGTCATTTTCCTTGCCCTTGAACTGCTGGGCGAAGACGACGTTCATCTCCTTGATCTGTTCTTTTTCGGTCTCGTCTTCTGCCTTTCCGACTTTCTTGGTGAAGGTGAGGATCAGTCTTCCGTCTTTAGGGATAAGCCGGCTTATGGTTGAAAAATTGATCAACATAGGTACTTCCTCCTTTGAGGGATGATGTTAGATATTGATTGGTTATGATGGTTTTGCCCGTGAGGGGCAAAAGGGGCTTTTCGAGTCTCTAATGAAGATACTTATCTACGATAATATTACCTTTGAAGGGTAGTAGGACTTTCGTCGTTTGAACCTATTTCTTCAAGCCACTTCGTGGCAAGTTCTGTTTCTTTGGAGTAGAGACTGGGGTCTGCTGTTCTTAGGAACTCCTGAAAGTCTTTCTGCGCCTGAATTTCGTCTCCCTTTGCTTTCCAGTTGAAGAATCCGAGGCTATAGTGTAATTGATATTGGCCCGGTTCACATTGGATAACCCAAGTGATGAAATCTTCTATCATCGCGAGGACTTCTGGTTCCACCTCAAACGAGACAGCCTTTCGATAGTGTCTGACTGCGGTCTTTAGATCTCCTTTGTAAGAATGAAGGAACCCAAGATTGTAATGACAAACCCCATTGTTGTCATTATCGGCAGTTTTTTTGAGTAGCGATATCGCCTCATCTACGTTCCGTTCTTTCAAGAACAGGCATATGGCTCTCAGGTCTACAATGCTGGGCATCCCTTTCCGTGCCTCACAGATTCTCTGAAGATAACTGCCCATCCTGTCAATATATCTGAGATCATGGCTTTCTACCCAGTCCTTTAGAGCGGCGTGTGCCCTAGCCTCGTATAGTTCTGATATTCGTATTGGTATCCGTTCTTTTAATTTGGAGTATACCGGGAAAATTGGGTCTTGTTGGCTCACTCTATCTAACGCATCGCCGTATAAGGTTTCAGCATAATCCAAATCGCCCGAATGGGCCGCAGCAATCCCTATTATATATTTTGCCACAATATCAGCCCATTCAGACGTGAATTGAAATGATAGTAGATCGTTCTCGGTCTCAATTTGCACTTTTCTAGGAAGCAATTCTGCAAACTCTTCAGTTATAGCGACGCTTATCTGTTGCGGAATGGGTGTATGGGCTACTATACCTTCTAGGTCGATTATGTGGAATTCTTTGTCTCCTATCTTCCTAAGACGTACGCGGCCATAAAGCATGAAATGAGCCCGACAACGAAGCCGTATCAGTAACGCATCATCCGGTTCAATAACGTTTTTTGCCAATCGTTGCGGTAGTTCCATGAAATGAAACACTTTGCCCGCTTTTCCTGTTTTAACCAGCCGTCGAAGGGGAATAATGAAATCTTCGGAAAGTTTTTCGTTCTCCCGATTATCCGCGCAATAAATGCTAACCAGGAACCCCACTTTCTCTTTCGCCGTTCTCGGGGGGCGACGGGACATAAACCACACAATAACTACGAGCAAGCCGCTCAAGAACAAAGTTGCTAGGATCAACCACCCGTTGGTTTTGGAGTTAGCCAAAAATGTTATTTCGATGACGGTTAGTACAATAAGGACTGTAAGCAGGCCAATCTTTTCACACCAGTACTTCTCGATGAAAGCGACGATATCTAAAGGTTTTGCACTGATCATATCGGCCATGACATTTCTTGTTTACCACGCTCTATGCCCAGGGGCGCCTTATCAGCACCGAACCACGGTGGTTCGCCTATTGTCACTAATCTCTGCGCATTGCCGGTTTCCTTCCATTCTCCTGCAATTCAGTGTATTTTGCAAGGCAGAATTCAAAAGGTTCACCGGTGCTTCGATTTAACCTCCGAGGACAATGCCGGGCTTTTCTCCGGCCACCAGGGCAGATTTGGTCCTCTTCTAAATCAAATCCCATAATGGAGTTTAGATTTCACCTACCTAAATAGCTTTACCAATACGATATTCGAAGAATTACGGATCGAAATGAAGCATAAGACTTGGGTCAGCCGCCGCTGTAAACGGTCGGCGGCAATCGGTAGTTATGCCTTTATCGCATAGAACAAAACGACATCCTTTGCCAGCTTTGGCCCGCGGCCCACCTTCACGGAGCCCTTTGGTGCTCCAATCGCCTCCTCGAACTCCATTCTTTTTGATTCTTGCCATGGTTTGCCGTTCCTGTTAGTTTGATGTTGGTAGAGGACAAGAACATCGCCTATCTTGAGGCTTTTCCAGAACTCATCGGCTTCTTTCTTCAGCACATGCTTAAGGTTCGGGTTTGTTGGTTCCAGTCCGGTGTCTGGGTCAAGAAACAAAATACAGCGACCTTCTGCGGCATACCGGGAGATGAATTCCTTAGCTTCGAGGAGATACCGCCTTCGATCCTCAATCACCTTGTTAAATACTCTTACTTTGATGGCCGACGAAAAGTTTTCGATGTTTCTTATGTCTCTCAAGTGCTTCTGCACTTCTTCGGGTATGACCTTTTCTTCTGTGTCCAGCTCCACTTTGGCAAAGCTACACTCCTGAAAATACGCGATCTGTAATATGTAGGAGGCTGAATTCATAATTGCCAGGTGCATAAGGACCGACCATTTTACGAGATCACGGTTATCAGCGTACCAACAGTTCCTCATTCGCTACTCCTTAGGCATAGCACGAAGGTCAGCCAGAGACCCGCTTTATGGCCGATTGACTGCACTCCCTCGTTGTGCGGTTTTCTTCTTCCACCACTCGTTAAAATGCTCGGTAAGGTTCTCAAGGTACTCGGCAGTAAGTGGTTTTAGTCTCCTATAGTGCGACGATAGGTTTCCCAAATCTTCACCTTTTTTCTTCCGCCAAGAGGCAAACTTAGAAAGTTCTCCTGTAACCCGCCGCGTATGTTTGATTGCGTTATTCAAGCACCTCAATTCGTTTACGGATCCCGCGTAGCTTAGAGTGTCTTCTGCAATCCCGAGGTTAGTGAGGTGTTCAACGAATTTCTTGTTTTTGAAAGCTATCCCTGCACCTTTCTCGTCCAATGTTGCCAGTATTGCTCTTCCACGATATAGTTCCACAGAGCGCCACAAACCAATAATGGCGAATTCCGAGGCTATCATGGCAAAGTCATCAAGTTGTGCCAAGTCATCGGCGAGCCTATCTTCCAGACCGTCGGTCTTTTCGGACTCTAAGAGCTTTCTGAGATTATCCAGTCGAGAGTCGTGGGTTTCCTCCACCGATGTCAAGTAGTGATCTACCTCGTCAATATCGTATTTTGCTAATCTCAGGATAAGGAGAAATGGTGGTCTCGATTTATATATGAATTTCATTGCTGTTCCTCTCTCGGTTAATGACAAAGCTCGCCGGCGCGTAATATTGTTCCGGAATTAATATATTGATTGTATTGAAAAGGCTGATCCTTTGTCAATCTCCGCATAGATGCTTTCTGCTCCATATTATAGAGCTCGTTGGTTCTGAGAACTCTATGAAGAAAGAGAGCGATGGATTGAGCTCCAATTGTCGAGAGACTAGGAAATTTCTGACAGCGGTCCTAGTGTCAACACCAATCTTCTTTGTCTCCTTTTTGCCGGAATAAAATGTCCCTTTTTCATCGGAATAAAGCGGATGCCGAGGCTGATACAACTGTGTCAAGCCGAGATGGTGCAGATCCACGATCAGGCGGACCATCTCTTTGTCCCTGTCTTTGTATGTACCGTTTGTCCCCCCCCCAGGCAGCGAGGCCAATCCCTGCCCCACTCGCGGTTTCAACAAAGCGTTTGGTCATTCATGGGGCCCACAGGATCATCGACCTTGCGCAACACCCACGGGCCTGGCAATAGGCAAACATGTTGGTCATCACGAGTCCGCCATGGCCCCCGGGCGTGTGCGAAATTGACGCGGCGGTTCAGGGTGGGATCGATCTTGATGGTAGCAGCGGAAAGATTGAGGCCTATGAACAATGCATAAGGCTTCGCTCGTTCCAGATGCGATGAAGGATATAACGATAAAGATTACGGGGTGAGAACAGCGCCTTAATACCATCCCTCCCTCGTGATAGGGATTTGAACTTAGTTACTAAGTAAGTATGTTAGTCTATCAGCCCCTCCATGGATCCGCCTCCCGCGATTCTTTCCACCTAGTATCAACGTGGGTATAGGAGAAGCGGCCCTGTAGGTTGTAACTGGGCTTGGCGAGGCTGGCTTTCCTGTAAAAGATCGATGGGCGTTGCCTTCGTTCGGGACAGCTTAAGCTGATCCATGGAGAATGAAAGATATTAATGCTTCTCTGATCTTATCTTGCATTTCCTCGTCGGAAGTGCGTTCCTCTATGAGCTGATCGAGAATCTTATCTCGTTCTTTGACGAATTTAAGGTATTTATCCCTGACTCTCGTACACTCGTCCTCAAGATGCGGAACGCGAATAAGGCCGTGAAGTCCCGATCTAACTATCGTTGCTATAAGCTCGGCCTGGGCCGAGTTGATAACCCGAACCATGCCTAATTGTTTCTTGCCTTTGATAAAATCGACCACATTGCCATCAATTAAATCAGACCGGGCAGCCGGAGCGCCGTCATTAGGTATTTCATAAGTGTCGAATGGGAGGGATTTGTTGAGAAAATCAGTATCATATTGCTTCTCGATATAGCTGTATTTATCCTCGATCTCGCTGAATATCTGATAGGCAATGTCTCTTGGATTTGTAATGACCCTTCTACTAGCCTTCTTCTTGTTCTGAATCGCCTTTTCCTCTTTTTGTCTAATCCTTTCAAACATTTCTCGCAGATATTCATGTAGATCGTTTGCGGTTTTCTGCCGTTCTTCTCTAGATCCAATTCCTATCAGTTCCAGGATTGCATCGTCCAGTTCTTGTCTATCTGGCAAATCCAATTCAGTTATCTGAGGTAGTTTCTCTAATTGGGATATCTTTCCTTGGCTCCGATATGCCATTTCCCGGAGTCTTCTCTCTGAAAGAAATTGGAGCGCCTTTCGTTCCTTCATGTTGTTAAATGCTTTTTCAATACGTTCGGTGGCTTTCCCCTTGCATTTAGACGGATCCGGCACCAACATCATTTTAACATCAACAACCTCGGTTTTTAAGTTCCCCTCCACACCCACGGGCCTGCCATACTGATGCTTGGCAAGAACAACCAAGCTGGAATTAAGAATTCCACCAAGAAGTTCGCTGCTCCCCTCTCTTGGAGTAATATCAAAAAGATTGTGGTTACAAACGAGATCGCGACTATTGGCAGGAACTACATGTTTGTATTGTTGCGCCATAGCCCAGAACAGTGCGCCATTCTTGTGACCTGTCAGATCATACCACTCTCTCGTATCCGTGACTCGGGAAGCGCAAGTTGAACCTTTATGGTAATTGTTTTTCTCTCCCCATTTGATGTACTCAAGCACATATGAGCCCTTTAGGGCCGTCTTTGCCTTGTCCACAAGCAAGATGCAGTGCTTGCAATCCTCTGGCTCAACAACAAACCCATCTATCTCCATTAGAGTATGAACTTCGGGCGCGAGGTACTCAGACTCTATCGGTTTTATCTCACTATAGCTTTGTCCGCAGGATACAAGCCGTATCTTTCCGGATTCAACGGTTTTGCGGGACACATGATAAGCCATCTCAAAATCCATAGGATTCGGTCGCTTCTCAAGGCAAGCGGTGCTGATATCCTTAGGAAAAAAGAACACGTCTTTGCCACTCTTGACACCAAAACGAACTTCCGCAATGTCTCCTAAGGGACTAAACAACTCGCCATATTTATCTATGATATCAAACCATAGATCGGGTGCTCTTAAATATACGCCCCACTTTCCGCCGTAGTATTCCGCCTGAACAGGCAAATCTTTCTTCTCTTCTTTCTTCGCTGCCGCGGGATTGTCATTATTCTTCTTCGACAAGTTCTTCCTCGGCTTCTTCATCTTCGGGTTCAACATATGTTTTCTTCATTATAAGTCCCAACTCAACTCCAGCTTTATGGAGGTCTCCTTGTCTAATCAAGCGTGCCCGGTAGCGGCCATTTACAGTATTCACAGACAGGGAGAGAATTTCGTCCCTGAACGCATCGGTAGCTACAACCGCTCCAGCCGCTGTTCCATCGTGCTGTATGATATCGCTGAGCGGTCTCCTCAGTTGGACGAAGTGGACAACATTCTTTACTCTTTCGGCCTCTTCTTTTTGCTTCTTTAGAATCGTTACCGTGGTTGCGACCCGGGCACCGACAAACCAGGGTTCGTCCATGCTTTCAAAGACAGCTATAATCTGGAAATTGTCGAGGATCCAGCTTTGCAGTTTGAAGCCGTATTCGACATCGAGCCATTGGCTTGAAGTAAGGAAACAAAGGTATCCATCGTCTTTAAGGAATGTAGAGGCATGAGGCCAGAAATAGCAATGGAGATCACTGCGGCCGGAAAGCCTGGCTCTACTTTCCTCCTTTACAAGCCGCAACAAATATTCCTTGGTTCCACGCTTGACGAAGGTGTCCTTTCCCTTCTTCTTGGATTTAGGAATGTCTTCTTGTCTAACATATGGAGGATTGCCGATAACCGCATCGAGTGCAGCTATCTCAACATCTCGGTGCTGATCCTTTCCCAGACCCACTTTTTTCGGCAGTTTAAGAAAGGACTTATGGACGCTGATATCAAAAAAATCGCTTCGCGCAATCTGCGGATAATTCTCGTCATCAATCAAATCACGCGTAGCCAGGTTAATGGTAGTCAGATGGGCAGCGAAAACCGAAATGTCCATCCCAAACAGGTCGCTTAAGAGCTCGTGATGTTTTCGAGAGGGGTCCAGCTCCCGTTTCCTGGCATATGCGCGGACAAGAAAAGTACCTCCTCCGCAAGCTGGGTCCATCACTTTTTCATCTCCGTTGTTTATGCAAAAACTGTTGATTAGATCAACAACCTCTGCCCGTGTGTAGAACTGGCCAAACTTATGCCGCTCTTCCGGAGATATGAGCCTTTCAAAGATGTTTCCAATGATTTCATAATCCAGCTTTGAAAAATCGAATTCGTGTATCTGGTTAATGAGTGAACGCCAGTGAGGAACCGTCTTATCAGAACAAAAGGGGATTCTGTTCCCAATTAGTTTATGGTCTTCCCCAAAGACGGTCTCGTAGTCCTTGGTTGTCTTCTTGGCATCCGCAAAATAACCTTCCAGATGTAACCGTAGGCCATCTCCCGCATTAATATGATCGGGTACCGCGATTTTTACCATCTTGCCCGGATATCGTTTGAGGAGGGCTTCGTAAAATACGAGCTTGTTGATTAGAGCATAACAGGAAAATTTGGCAGCCCTTTCCAAGTTGTCTCGAATTCCATCCGGGTCGCTGTAAATAACCCACCCCTGGTCATCCCTCATCCATTTATCGAGATCCGTCTTGAATTTGCTTGTTTTGTACATGAGTTCCAATTCGGCGACGTTCTGAAGTATTGGCACATGCAGGGAAGACTCGAGCATGTCAATAAACTTTTCGTCGGGGGCCTTGTACCCAAGTTTTACCGAGCCATAATATATCTCTTCGTAGTCTTTAAGAAATTTGAGCAACCACGTCTTGATCAACTGGATGGTGGAAGCATGCTCAATATGGCTTTCGTTGTGAATGTTGGTGACTTTCCATGATCGGTAATTTTGACCCTGCCAGACGGTTTTTTTGGAAGAGGTTTCCCAAAGCACAAATTCGTTAACATTCCAGGAGAAAAAGAACGGGGCATTAACCTGTGTTGCCTTTTCCCTGGCATCATCTACAACAGAGACATTGTGTGGTGTCCCACCATCTTTCTGATAGGGCAGTTTTACTTCTCCGGTTAAAGCGATTACCTCGTTCTTGTCCAGCAAGGTAAGATCTCTGCGTTTAAGAGAGCCCTTTTTTCTCTGCTCACATTTTGCCGAAGAAAACGGTAAACCCGGATTGTGATCCAGTATTTCATTAATCCAGCCTGCTACTTCAGCCGTGAATTCCCATTCGTTCATCTACCGATCAACTCCCAATAGTAAGAGCTTCCTTGAATTCTGTTATCTTATCTCATTTGATACCGGTATTGGCAAGAAAAACCGGCGGAGCTGCTACCCGGCCTCCTGTTCCCATTCTTCTACGGTGAAGAAGTTATCCATTGTAACCTCTTTTAAGGTCGCTATTACGACAAAGCATACTATTGTGGCCCTAAGATGGCAAAACATCATGAATCCGTGGCTATTTAGGCGAGCAAACCGTGTCGCTTTATAGAATCAAGGCTAAACCATTTTCCAGCAGGATATGTATCCAGTGAAATTCTCAAGACACCATTTCTTAACATGTAAGCCATGTATAATTGGTGACGCGGGTCCGAAAGGATGTCAGGCGTGAAGGTGGCGATGTTCGTGCCGTCGGCATCCCGGGCAGACCGAACGAGCAGACCCTTCTGACCCGCCCTGTACAGGTAATCTCCCAGACGGTGCGTGAGATCATAATGAACGGAGACAAGGTCGGGGAATTCCTTCTCCTTCCCCCTGAGGTCAACGAGGATGCCTGAGGCACGTACTTTGAACACCCGGCGTTCAGCGATCGCTGTTTCAGTCTCCATGCCCGCATCGGTCAGGAACCGCACCCAGTGGAATATGGTCTCGTATACCGTCGTTATAATAGCAAGGCTTCCGTACCAGACACCAAACTTCGTGCCGTCGCTGAAGCGGCTTCTTATAGCCGAGCAAACGGCATCGGGCGCCATGGAGACGCCATAGGTAAAAGGTCTTCCGATGACGTGCGCATAATGATCGTCGCCCTGGCGTTGCTGGGCGACCAGGGCTTCTCCGTAGGCTCTGACGCCGGGATCCTCGCTCAGATCGTCAAGGAGGTCTTCCGAGGTGATAACCGTTGCAATGTTGCGGAAAACGGACTCATTGAAGTCGACCGCGGCGGTGATGAGGTCCGCAAACACGCTCTAGTTTCCGCGCTGCATGTCGAGATAGCGCCTAACGGTAAGAAGCCCGAGAAAGCCTTCATCACGGATGACCTCAACCGGGCTCTTGCCGTTGAAAGCCCTGTTCGGTGCTGTTGGCCACCTGTAAACAAGCTCCCGGTTCTTCGGGAACAGGATCCTCAGGGACCGATGAATGGAAAGCAGGTTACCAACCCGGTCGAGCAGGTCCCTGTTATCGGCCAGGGGGTCGCCCTTTCTGTATCGCGCAAGGGTCGTCCGGGACCCTTCGGACAACCCCAATAAGGCCGCCTGATCCTGCGCAGAAACGTTCCAGTGGCCGAAGAGGCGCATGACCATCCCTGCAAGAGCTGCTCTGCCTTCCCGGCTTCTCGGATTGTTCTGAACGGCTTTTTCAGCTACCGGCATTGATATCTCCTGAGTATGTTACATCTAATACTGGTAGTGTACCACATGGTACGATATTGTCAAGTGGAAGGTCTGACTGGGGCGAGGCCTTCCCTCTTATGCAAGACCAGGGATCGGCTCCTTGCTTTACATATTACGTTACACGTTATATAATAACGTGGTGATTAAGACGTTTCGTTGCAAGGATACCGGAGCGCTTTTCAAGGATCTTTTTGTCGCACGGTTCTCGTCCATCGAGCGCCAGGCAAGGCGAAAACTACTCTATCTCAACAGCGCCCGGACATTACAGGACCTGTCCCAACCGCCGGGGAATCATCTTGAATCTCTTAAAGGGGATCGGACCGGCCAGCATAGCATCCGCATCAACGATCAATGGCGTGTCTGCTTCACGTGGGACGAGGGTAATGCATGGGATGTCGAAATCGTCGATTATCACTAGGAGGTTCAATTATGAGAACTAGATTGCTCGATATAATACCCCCGGGGGAAATACTCCATGAGGAGTTCATGAAACCCTTAGGGCTTAGCATAAATGCGCTCTCGCGTGATATTGCTGTCCCTCCGGGACGTATCAGTGAGATTATCCGCGGGAAAAGAACAATATCAGCAGATACTGCGTTGCGCCTTGGCAAGTACTTCAATGTTTCACCGGAAGTATGGCTTGCCCTCCAGGCGGACTATGAAATCAGGATCGCTCGTCGCACAACCTGGCCAAAAGTGGAACCAAACGTTAAAGCGCGGGCTGATGTTTCAGCCCAATCCGGTATGAACCATTCTTGATGCGGGGTATACAAATTCAATATTATTTTATTGAATGATATTCTTCAATTAATCATGAATGCTATTAATTTAAAAGATATGTTTAACCAGCTACTCAATGCCGCCTGTACCGGAGATTTCGAAACCGTCCACCGCCTTATCTCTGAGGCCAGGGAAAAAGGCGGAGATGAGATGGTGCAGGAACTTCTTGCGATGAGGGACGACGAATATGGCTGCAAGCTCGTAGAACACGCTTGGGGTCGTCAACAGGAGGACATAGTCAAGTTTCTCGTCGATGAAGGTGCCGAATATCTTCACGTCTCCGCATCGGGGCCGACAGGAATCAAAACGATTAAGAAGAAGCTCACGGAACTGAAACCATATTTGAAAGACACATACGGCATCACTCAGATAGGGGTTTTCGGATCCCGCGTCCGTGGAGACTATCGTGAATATAGCGACCTTGATGTGCTAATTGAATACGATGGTACATTGGGGCTGCTGGCTGTTTCGGCGCTCCAGGATTTCCTCAGCGAGAATCTCGGAATTAAGGTGGATCTGGTGAAAAAGAAACTACTAAAGAAACACATCGGCGAAGTGATCCTGGAGGAAGTGGAGCATATATAGGGGTAAAGCACGTTCACTGCAAGATTTTGTGAAGGATCCGTATATCTTTGCGTGGGAAGTCTTTTTATTTGTTATTACGTTCTGCGAACATCTTTAGAACTAATCGTCGAAGGGTACGTAATTTCTTTTACACAATTCGCCACCGGCCGATAATATATGTGATGCATATAGAAAGCTCATATGTCCGGATGAGTTCGGCCCGGTCTTACTCGGAAAGGACAGAGTCCCGCACCGACGTAAGAACGTGGGGCGTGGCAAGCATTAACCGGCCTCATGCCCCGGACGCGCCACATTCTCCGAAACCGGCAGGGAATAAACAGAGGAACGAATCGGAGACGTACAGCGGCCAGATCCTTTTCATCATAAAGCTGATAGAAACGCTCACCGGGAAGAAGGTCAAGATAATAAACCCGATGTCAGACAGCCCGTCACCCATGTCAGGCAGTTGGGGCATTGAGATCAACAGGACGGAAACACATACCGAAGGGGAGAACACCGTCTATTCGGCTGAGGGTTCCGTGATCACAGAGGCAGGTGAGACGATCTCCTTTTTATTGGACCTTCGGATGACGAGGCAATTCACCGCGTCAGGGACGTTTTCTTTCCGGGCGGGAACGGTTACGGACCCTCTCGTCATCAATTTCTCGGGATCGCCGGTCACGCTGACGGAGGACAAATTCGGATTTGATCTGAATGCCGATGGGTTGAACGAGCAGATATCCTTCGTGGGGGCGGGAAGCGGGTTCCTTTTTCTGGACAGGAACGGTGACGGCGTGGCGACAGACGGCTCGGAACTTTTCGGGCCGATGACGTCCAACGGTTTCGCTGACCTCGCCCGGCTTGACGTCGACGGCAACGGATGGATAGACGAGAATGATGCGGCGTTTAAGAACCTTCGAGTCTGGACCAGGGATCCGGCCGGAACGGACGTTTACCGCGGCCTTGGCGATTCCGGGGTGGGTGCCCTGTGTACGGGAAGCATCGACACGGGTTTCAGTATCAAGGATGCGGAAAATAACGACCTCGGCCGGGTCAACCGGTCAGGGTTATACCTGAAAGATAACGGCACAGCCGGCATACTGCAGAAAATAGATCTCGCTATATAGTGTTATTTTATATCAGCCACTCGTCCCGCACTTCAAAATAGTCACCATCACTGTCCACGATGACCATCGGGGAATGGTCCATTATCAGGATCCGCACGCACATGTCCGCCCCCAGCCCGATACGGCCGCGGGCAA
>DIWM01000045.1 GCA_002428485.1 Deltaproteobacteria bacterium UBA6106 | reverse complement strand
TTATGTATAGTGCCACGGGTTTGCCCGCGGGAATCTATCTCATAATCAGGTTTGCTTTCCATAAATTGCCTATGGCCTTTGCGGCCCGTTCCGGGGTGTGGATAATGGCTACACCCTTTTCCCCGTCCATCCTTTTGATCTCATCGTCCCATACCCCTGCGGGGGCGGTGAAGCAGGCGATGACCGGTTTTTCAAATGGCTCGATATTCTTCATGAGCTCTTCCATGGTCTTTGTTACCTCAAGATTTGCCGAGGCGAACATGGCGATGAAGATGACCCCGTCTATCCCTTCATCCTCAAGCGTCACCTTCAGAATGTCAAGCATGGTCTGCGGGCTGTACCACGCCGGGCCCATATCCACCGGGTTTGTCCGGATGGCAACGGGAGGGAGCAGGCCATTGATCTTTTCCTGCGTCGCCGTTGTGAAGCCGGCAAGCTTAAGCCCGGCGTCTTCAAGCGCATCCGCTGCGATCATGCCCGGTCCTGCCTGGCCGGAAAGGACGGCTATGCGGTTCCCTTTGATGGGCGCGCATACGTCGAGGGCCTTTGCCGTATCGATGAGCTCTTCAGCCGAGGTAACCTCAAGGATGCGCGCCTGACGGAGGGCGCCTTTCCATATCCGGTAGTTCCCTGCAAGAGAGCCTGTATGGAACCGGCTTGCGCTGTCGCCTTTTTCGCTTTTTCCCGCCTTGTACGCGATGATGGGCTTTCTCCCTCCCAACGACCTTGCCGTTGCGAGGAGGTCCCTTGGTTCATCGAGTCCTTCAATATAGAGGGCAATTACCTTGGTGGCATCATCTTTTTCAACAAAATGGCGCAGGGCTTCGGGGAAATCGATATTCACACGGTTCCCGAGGCTCATAAGCTTGGCCATGCCCATCCTCTCTTCCATGGCCAGAAAGCCGCATAGATGGCAGAAGCCGCCGCTCTGGCTTATCAACGTCACGCCGCCTTGCTTTATCAGGGAAAATTCGTAGGTGAATGATGCGTTCACCCCGTCGGTCATGTTCACGAAGCCGAAGGTGTTCGGGCCGATGATCGGTATCTCATATCGTTTCGCGATCTCCTTTATCTCTCTCTCGAGAACCTCCCCTTGAGAATCCTCGATCTCCTTGTAGCCGGCGGTGATGAGCACAACGCCCTTTACCATCTTCTTTCCGCATTCCTGGAGCGTCCCCGGGACCGAACCTGCGGGCACGACGATGACCGCGAGATCGACCTCTCCGGGGATATCTTTCAGGGAGGGATATGAGCTGATGCCCCAGAGTTTTTCTGCCTTCGGATTTACCGGGTATATCGCGCCCCGGTATCCGCCTTTAACGAGGCTTTTCATCACATGATAACCGAGCTTGTCGAAGCTGTCCGACGCGCCAATGACCGCCACGGAACCAGGAGAAAAGAGCCATTTCAATTTTTCATTCATCATATCCTTTCATTCCTCTCACATCTTATAATGATCAACCCACAACGCGTTACTGGTATATCTCTCTTCGATGGCCGATCCGGATCACGAGGACGACAAGCTCTTTCTCTCTTGTTTCATAGATCACCCTGTAATTTCCGACGCGGAGCCTGTAGTAATCTTCCTTCGTGCCGGCCAGCTTGATGATGTTGTTCTTTAGGATATCGGGATCTTTGGCGAGGATAAGCAGCTTTTCTTTGATAATCTTCTGAAAGGGAAGATCGATCTTCTTCAGATCCTGGATGGCCCTGCCGAGGAATTTGAGGGTATACACAGCTCTAGATCCCGAGCTCTTTCCAGACTTTCCTGGCATCTATGATGGTATCCCGCCCTTCCTTGAGGTCCTTCATTCTTTTCTGTACGAGCTTGAGGTCAAGAAAATCGAAATAGACGGCCAGCGCCTTTTCTATAACGGAGCTTTTCTTCTCCCCGAGTTCGCCGGCCATTGTCTCCAGCTCGCGCGAGATATCCTCATCGAGGGTAATGTTGTGTCTTACCTGCATATGTCACCTCACGGTATGTACATATTATACACATATTTCGTGTCATGTCAACCTGAAGAACTTAGGGAACTTAGGGGACGTTGTTGACTATCGTGACTTATCATTTTTTTTCCACAACCCTTATTTGTATATCGGCATGGGGGGGTGTTGGTCAAGTTAGTCGACAACGTCCCCGCCTACGTGTTGACAACCACCCTCAAGACCTCCTTCGTGATCTTCTGGATCTCCGAAACAGCCAGAAAGGAATCCTTCAGTAGTTGTTTCTGCTTTGTACCGAGATGGGCCGGGTTGACGTTGTTGCTGAAGTCCCTGCCCTGGTCCAGGTTGTTCAGGTTGCTGTGGATCTTGAGCGCCAGGAAGGTCTCGAATGCCTGCTCGATGAGGTCTGACCGGTCGGCGGGTATGATGCCTTTTTCCGCAAGCCTTCTGATCCTCTCCAGGGTGTTGACCTCCGTGACCTCCCCGTAAAAGGCGAGGAGCTTCACGCAGGTGGTCAGCGGGAGAAGCCCGTTGACTTTTATATTGACCGTATTCCTGTACTTGCCGTTCTTCTCTACAAGAAAATTCTTGAAGAAACCCAGCGGAACGGGGATGGTAATGATCGGCACGGCGAGCATCCTTAGAGAGACGGTATTGTTGCGGAATTCGGAGATCACATGGGACTTGAGCGCCTCCTCAAGCACCTCGCTGCCGTAGACGGCCCTAAAATCGAGGAACGTATAGATATCGATGAGGTCTTCACCTTTTTCCGCGCTCGAGTTTATCCAGTTGGCCGTTTTGCTCTTCCACAAGGCAAGATCGCCGAAATACCTGGGGTTTGTGGCCATTATGTTCCCCTTGCAGAGAGGAAAGCCACATTGGTTCAACCCGTTCACGACCCTGTCGGAAAGGGTTTTGAAATATTCCTCTGTTATTGCCGCATCTTCGCTGCGCGAGGGGACATCGAAGAGGATTGCATTGTCCTGGTCTGTAAGGAGGGTCTGTTCCTTCCTCCCCTCGCTTCCCAACCCGAGCCATGCATAGGGTACCGGCGGAGCGCCCAGGGCCTCTTCGGAAAGTTTGATCACCCTCTTTACCACCTTATCGTTCAGTTCGCTCACGATCTTGCAGGCGTGGGAGGCAACCGCGCCGTCCGCTATCAGTACTCTCAGAACTGCTTCCACGTCCTGTCGCAGGATGTTGAGCTCATCGAAGCTCTTCGCTTCCTCTATGTTCCGTATGAGGGAAAGCACCTCTCTCCCCCGGAACTTGAGAAGGTCAAGGCTGGTGAGGATTCCCTCAATCTTCTCGCCGCTCATGACGATGAGAGTCTCTCTGCCCTTTTTCATCATCTCGTGGAGGGCGTCGAAGAAGTAGTTGTCTGCATTGATGATCAGGCAGTCCTTTTCGATAACGGGATCGATGATCTGTTTTGGGCCGCCGCCCTTGATGAGGGATGCTTCGACAAGCTGCTTCAGGCCGATGGTTCCCAGCAGTCTCCTGTGCTCATCCACGACAACAGCGGCGTTGGCATTTCCATCGACGAGCTTACGGGCAGCCTCCTCAAGGGTGTCACCGCGTGCACAGAAAACCTGCTTCGGAGAGATCAGGTCCTTCACCCGCTTGCTGTAAAGGAACGGCTCCACCTGCGCGATCGCCCCGGTCCCGGTGGCGAGGAGCTTGGTGAATATCCTTTTGGACTGGCGGATGATCAGTTCGTTGAAATAGCCTGCGAACACAGGGTGGATCTCTATCATGGCCTTGAAGGCCTTCTCATCCTGTGCGAGGCAGAGGGTCTGTTCGATCGTTACGACGGTCGAGGGGTTGATGCCGTCGGACAAAAGCGCGGTGGCGCCGCAGAAGTCTCCTTCGCCAAGGAAGCCGATGACCTTTTCTTCGCCGTTCTTTTCCATGAATATCCTGGCCAGGCCGTTCTTCAGAACATAGAAGAACTCGCCCCGGGCCCCTTCCTTCTGGATCGTTTCATTGGCGGCGAATTGCCTCCATTCCATGGTCTCACAGACCTTTTCGAGGCTTGAGATGTCGAGCCCGTTGAACGGTTCGATGCTCTCCAGAAAGGATGCTTTGGCGGAAAAACGTTCAGCCTCAAGATCGGATTGAAGGTCCAGCGCGCCCCTGAGGTCCGGCTCATGGACCGCGCCGATCTCCAGCAGGATCTCCCCGATGGGCTTGTCGCTGCCTGCCTGGATCTTCAACGCCTTCTCTATATGCTCTTCCTCAACGCAGCCCTGCTTCCTCAGGATGTCACATACTTTCATGGCGGTTCCTTTCTTATTCTCCCGCTATGCAGGAAAATTTTCAAGAGGAAAAGCGGTAACAGGGAAATAGGAAAGCAAGACGCATCACTTCCGCTTTGCGTAGACCTCCGCGAGCCCGATGTATTCCGCGGCAATCTCCTGTGCCATGCGGACATCATCGTCGGTGAGGGCGCGCACCACCTTTGCAGGGATCCCGATGGCAAGCGAGCGCGGCGGAATAACGGTCTTTGGGGAGACCACCGACCCGGCGCCGACGATGGATTCTTCACCGATCTCCGCTCCGTTCAGCACGATAGCGCCGATCCCGATGAGAGACCCCCTTCCGATACTACATCCGTGGACGACGGCGCGGTGGCCGAGCACGACGCCCTCCTCGAGGATCAATGGATGAAGGCCTTTTGCAATATGGAGGACGCATGCATCCTGGATATTGCAGTTCGCGCCGATCCGGATGTAGTGTTTGTCGCCGCGGACGATGCTGTAGAACCAGATATTCGCGCCCGGCCCTATCTCGACGTCGCCGATCACCATGGCATTGTCAGCGACGAATGCCGTCGGGTCTATTTTTGGGTGAATGCCGTTAAACTCCAGGATCATGGTCACGCTCCTTTGATATCTTTACGGTACTGCCATTAGCCTGCCGTGTTTTTCAGGCCAGTATCGCCCTCCTCACAAGGGCCTTGGCGATCTCTGCCTTGTACTCGTTCATGGTGAGCGGCATGGCGCCCTCCATGGCCGCTTCTGCTGCCTCGGCTGCTGCCTTTCCGTCAATTGGTCGTCCCTTGATGACAGCCTCCGCCTTGTCTGCCCTGAGAGGTTCGGGGGCTACTCCACCCAGAACGATACAGGCATCTTTGCAGACCCCGTCATCGACGGTCATCACCGATGCCACGCTCACGATCGCAAAATCGATGGGTTTTCTCAGGGTGAACTTGTCGTATCTCTGACGCGCCCCATCGGCAGGCCTGGGTACCAGGATCTCTTTTATCAGCTCATCGGCATCGAGTATGGTCGAGTGCATGGCGCTCGCGCTGAAGAAATCCTGCGCAGCGACCGTCCTTTTCGTTGTGACGATCCGGGCGTTCAGCGCAACAAGGGCTGTGCCCACATCGGATGGTCCGACGGCAAGGCAGCCGCAGTTGAAGCATCGCCGGGCCTCTTGCTCCACTTCATCCGTGCTGAGGCCCTGAATGTCCTCCATATCAATTCCCTTGATCCGAAGGGATGGCGCAAGTTCATGAACCTGTGCCCGGGGGATCTCCCGGAACGAAGATTCGATGAAACCATTTTCCGCAGCGGCCCTGGCGGCTGATCGCGCAGATTTCCCGAGCGCGGACCCCATTTTCTGTACCGCCTTCCGTGCCGATGCCACCGCCTGGATGACCGTTGACGGCCCTGAAACCATGTCGCCCCCCGTAAAAACGGTTTTCCCGTCTTTCCGGAAGGTTGCGGCGAGAGACGGCTCAACAGCCTGGCCGATGGCGATGATGATGCTTTCCGCCTCAAGGCTCAAGGCTGCGCACGTAGTATCGTACTGCGGATTGAAGGCGCCGTCGGGCTCGCGGACAGAGACGCATGTCACGGTCTTTATGCCGGAGGCTTTGCCGCCTTTTGTCGCGATCTCCGTCACACCGAGGGAGGGATGGATAGCTATCCCTTCTTCGCCGGCTGCCGTGATCTCATCATCCAGGGCAAGCATCCTGTCTTTGGAGGCAGGGTCGAGACACTCCAGGCAGACCACGTGTACGTCCTCTGCGCCAAGCCTCCTGGCGGTCCTGGCGGCATCTATAGCCACGCTCCCTCCACCGATAACGATCACTTTGCTGCCCAGAGAGACCTTTTTCCCGGAATTGATCTTTTTCAGATAGTCCAGCGCATAGTGCACGCCCCGGGCGCCTTCGCCCGGCACGCCGAGCTTCAGGCTTTTCCAGGTTCCTCCTGCTGCAAAAACAGCATCAAAACGTTTCCTGATCTCCTTAAGTGCCAGATCTTCTCCTACGTCAACCCCTGTCTTGAAGGTGATGCCCATGCCCTGAAGGGCCCGGATCTGTTTCTTCACCACATCCTTCGGCAGGCGATAGGGGGGTATGCTGTACAGGAGCATGCCGCCCGCTTCCCGCAGTTTTTCGTAGACGGTGACCGTGTGGCCGTTCCGCCTCAGGTAAAAGGCTGCGGCGAGCCCCGCAGGCCCCGAGCCTACAACGGCGACCTTCTTGCCGGATTCTTTCACGGGCGGAGCGTAAAACTGGTCTGCGTTTTCCAGGGCATAGTCGCCGACGCTGCGTTCCACGCATTGGATCGCCACGGGCTGATCAAACTCACGGCGATTGCATTCGGGCTCACAGAACACGGGGCAGATGCGGCCCGTTATGGCAGGAAGGGGGTTATGCTCGAGAAGCGTCCGCGCCGCTTCCGCAAGGTCACCCTTCCCGACACTGCTGAGATACCCGGGTATGTCGGTATCGGCCGGGCAGTGGCTCGAGCAGGGATACTCTTCAAGAGGGGCAGCGCCGAAAAGCGAGTGATAACGGTTGTCGCCTGTCAGGGCACTGCAGGTCTTGCCGCCCTTACGCAGACAGACAATCGGTCCCCCTATCTGCTGCGGATACCGGTAGTACCAGCAGCGCACGTCCTGCGCCAGGTTTCCTCCAAGTGTTGCCATGTTCCTCACGTGGGGGCTGGCGACGGAGCGAACAGCCTCTGCGAGAAGTCCGTAGTCTTCCTTTACATCCGGTGAGCCCGCGATGTCGGCAAGCTTCGTGAGCGCCCCTATCCTGAGGCCCTTCTTATCTGTTTTGATATATTCCAGGCCGTTGATGGTCTTGATATTGATAACCGCTTCAGGATAGTCGGGCAGATATTTGTCTTTCATGATATCGAGGAGGTCTGTGCCCCCTGCATTTGCCTTTGCCTTCCCATCGTATTTTGCAAGAAGCCCCGTCGCTTCTCTGACCGACCGCGCATTATAGTGTTTGAACGGCTTCATTTCGTGCCTCCTTTCCTTGAACCTTTCGAACCGATCTTTCCAAGGGCCTTAAGCACCCTGTCAGGCGTCATTGGGTACTCGTGCATCCAGGTGCCGATTGCATTGGAAACGGCCATGAGCACCGCAGAAGGCCCCGGTGATGTGGCAATCTCCCCCACGCCTACGGCATGAAAGCGGTGGCTGGGAAAGGGCGTCTCCAGGACTACGTGGTCGATCACGGGCAATTCGCTGAAGGTGCGCCACTTGTAGTCGATCATGTTTGCATTCACGATATGCCCTGTCCGGCGGTCCAGTATCGTCTCTTCGAAGATCGCGCTGTCGATGCCGGCGGTGCCGAAACATGAATTCAACTGACCTTCAAGGCCCTGAGGGTCTATGATCTTGCCTACATCGGTTGCATTTACCACGCGGATGAGGTCCACCTTCCCTGTTTCCGTATCGATCTCGACCTCCACAAAGCTCATCATCATATTGCACATGGTGAAATCAGGCTCGAAACGTCCGTACCCAAGGATGGTGCGGTCGTTCCCCATGATTCTCCATTTTATGTTTTTTGTCTGGTCGTCTTTTATGAAGATAACCCCATCGGCAGTATCGAGCTTATCGGCAGAAACGCCCAGCTTCGGCGCAGCCATTTCGAGGAGCTGCTGCCTTGCGTTCTCGGCAGCGTTAATGACGGCGCTCCCGATGGCATAGGTCCCCCTGGAGCCGACCGGTCCGAACTCGAAAGGGGTCACCAGTGTATCGGCCGGCGTCATGGAGATGCGCTCCGGCGGTATCTGGAGCACCTCGGCAACCATCTTGACATAATTGCTCTTCTGGCCGGTGCCGTGTTCGGCCACACAGAGGAAGATCGTGGCTGTTCCGTTATAGCCGAGCTGCACATAGGCCTCGGACGCATCCTCGCCGATGTCGGCATTTCCATGGACTCCAACACCGATCCCGCGCCGTTTTGCGCCGTTTACTGCCGTCGGTTTCAGCCAGCCCTTCCATTTTTCCTTCCAGCCGAAGGTTTCGGCGCCCTTATCCATGGCCTTGGAAAAATCGATCCCCCGGAAGTTGTAGAACTCTCCGTCCCGCCAGTAGTATCCCCCGCCGGGTTTGACAAAGTTTTTCTTGAGCACCTCAAAGGGGTCGAGACCTGCCTTTTCCATGGCAAGGCTGAGAAGCGGGATGAAGGAGCACTTCAATTCCTGCCCGCCGAACCCCCTCATGGAGCCCGAGGCATTTCTGTTTGTCACTACTATATGGTTCTTCAGGTCCCAGTTTGGGCACTGGGCCATGATCATAAGCTCCCCTGATCCGATTGCTACCTGTGCCTGCGTCGTGAACGAATAGTACCCGGTGTCCACATACCACGTTCCCTGTATGGCGGTCAGGGTCCCGTCCTTTTTCATGCCCACCCTCGCGTGGATGCGGGAGCCGAGCCGCAGGACAAAGGAGGCTATGTGTTCTTCCTTTGTGAAGACGACCTTTACCGGCCGCTTCGTAGCCTTGCTGAGGAGAATTGCATAGGCCTCGACCTGCCAGCATTGGATCTTCGTTCCAAACCCGCCGCCGACATGGGAGCCAATGCTTCTTATATCGATCTTTCTGTTAAAGACATGGAAGAGCGTCACCTTATCCATATAGGGCGCCTGGCTGGTCCCCCAGAGGGTTACCTTGTCAGGGTCCTGCCACTGAGCGACCGCCCCGACCGATTCGGCCGGTATGGCGTTGGGTATGTTCTCGTATCCGAAGGTCCCTTCGGCGATGACATCGGCCTCTGCAAACCCCTTCTCCACGTCGCCCCTTACGATGCCCTTCAGGCAGTTGGGCCCGTAGATGATTGTGCCGCCAGGCAGGATATTATCAGGGTATTCTTCGTATACGGCCGGTGCACCGGGCTTCAGGGCTGAATCGATATCGAAGACGGCCGGCAGCACATCATATTCCACATCGATAAGTTCGAGGGCCTCCTCTGCGATCTCTTCCGTAGCGGCGGCAATGAGGGCAACGGCATCTCCCACGCACCTGACCTTGCTGTCGAGGATTCGGACGTTTCTCGGCGTGCCTCCACGGTAATCGGGGATGTCCTGCCACGTGAGGACCGCCTTTACGCCCGGCAGGGCCTCGGCTCTGGTTTTGTCGATCTTCGTGATCCGCGCATGGGCGTAGGGGCTTCTCAGCACCTTTCCTTGAAGAAGGCCCGGAAATTTCCTGTCGTCCATAAATTCTGCAGCCCCGGTGACGATATCGACGGCATCTCTCCTTGGGATCGGTTTTCCTATGTATCGGTATGTATCGGTCATGATCGCCTCCCTTTGTCTGCAACGGACATGACGGCCCGCACCACCTGGTAGTGGCTTACGCACCGGCAGAAGTTGCCCGAAAGTGCTTCCTTCACCTCTTCCTCGGTGGGGTGCTGATTTTCGCTCAACAGCGCTTTTGATGTCATAATTATACCCGGCGTACAGAAGCCGCACTGAAAGGCCGTGTTGTCGATGAAGGCCTGCTGCAGGGGGTCGAGCTCGCCGGTATTGGCGTCTCTCAGTCCTTCGATGGTGATAATGCTTTTTCCGCCACACTCAACGGTCAGGGTCTTGCATGAAAGGATGGCCCTGCCGTCCATTATTACCGTACAGGCGCCGCAGGCGCCGCTGTCGCAGGATATCTTCGTGCCCGTAAGGCCAAGCGTCTCTCTGAGCGTGTGGGACAGCGTGTGGCACGTCTCAACCTCACCCGGCCTGCTGCCGACGTTGAGCGAATAAGCCTGTCCGTTCACCGTAAGGTGAATAGTCCGGGTGTTACTGATAGACTCTCTTTTTTGGTCTTTTTTCTTTACCGCCATATCTTTTCCTCCTTCTTTACTTCTTGCGATCTTGCAGGGTAGCCATGTTCTCCGTCAACGTTCGCGCCCAGCTTTCGCGACAAAGCCTTTCCAGCCCCGGCGACGAGGGGCCCGTATTGATGGGCCGTATTCGCAGAGGCAAGGCCCAGCAAGACGATGTATCCCGTTGGACGGCTATTGGGGCCAAGCACCGGCGATGCCACCGCATTGAGCCCCGGGGCGGTTTCCTCTAAGTCTTCGGCAAACCAATCCTTGCGGCATCGCTCTATATCTTTTATGGTCTTATCTTTATCGAATTTGGCCGGGTCTCCCTGAAAATAGAGTTTTTTATCCTTCAGCAGGACTACAAGCTCCTTTTCGGGAAGAAAGGCCGCTATTGCCTTGCCGTGGCAGCCATAGGTAAGGGGAAAACGGTGTCCGACCCGCATTGTGACCACGATCGATCCCCCGCCCTCACGCTTGGCGGCAACGAATACGTTGCGGTCGGCTATCAATCCCAGGGCCGCTGTCGTGCCGGCCTTCATTGCAAGCTCCTCCAGGATCGGTTCTGCAAGGATCGGGGCGTTCATATCGTCGAGGACCTTCCGGGAAAGAGAAATGAGGCCCGGGCCAAGGGCATAGCCTCTGGCGTCGGTATTTTTTCTGACAAGTCCGAATCTCTGAAGCGTCTCCAGGATGGTAAAGGCCTTGCTTTTGTGGATTCCCACAGTGGCGCAGATTTCCGTGAGGCTCATATAGGTGGACCTGGCTCCGGCGAGGCAAAAAAGGATAAGCGAGGCCTGCTCTACGGCAGGCGACACATATCGTTCGATGGTGTTCTTTTTCTTGTCCTTCAATCTAAATGATCCCCCGAAGCTTGCTGCGGGGTAACACTGTTCCATCTCCCCCCGCGGGAGAGGTTAGGGTGAGGGTATTCAGCATGACGTCACTTTCCGCGGGGATCATGTTCCCTCTCCCCCCGCGGGAGAGGGTAGGGTGAGGGGGCATAATCATACTGTTTCTATCCTCTGATACCCCGTAGCTTGCTACGGGGAAGTTCATTGTGTCGCTCAAAATGTTTAAAAGAACCTTGGTTCTATATATAGAACCTCAAAACGAAGGGGCTTGTCAAGAAAAAGTATGGATCATTGCCGGCAAAGGCAGAAAATGGTAAACTCCGAGGGGCGAAGAATGATGTGTGAGTACCGATGACCAAAACATGAAAGGAGTTGACATGGACAGAGAGGGATTGACCGTTGGGTTTTTCCGGCGGGAAGATGCGGAAGGCGTGGCGAGGCTTTTCTCCGAGGTATATGGAGACAGCTATCCGGCAAGGATAGTCTATGAGCCCGACCGGCTGATCGCCGCATATGAGAACCGCGACAACATCCCGGTCGTCGTCCGTACGCCCGACAACAGGGTTGTGGGATACAGCTCATTTTTCCGGGCAGCCCCCGAAAAAGGCGTGTACGAGAAGGGAAACGGGGCCGTTGCGATGGATTATAGGAATGCAGGCGTTATGGGCATGATCTTTCAATTTGTCAAAAAGGTGATGAGGGATTTGCCTGACATAAAGGTCTTCTTCGGGGAGCCTGTCTGCAATCACATATATATCCAGAAGGCCGCCCTTGCCAACCTGCCTTTTGTGGAGACGGCCGTCGAGATCGACCTGATGCCTGCCGATGCATACGAGAAGGAAAAGAGCGCATCGGGGCGGGTGTCGACGCTCCTTATGTTCATCACCGTTATCCCGAATCCGCATACCATCTATATCCCCCATGGGTATACCGACTATCTGGGATATATCTACGACGGCCTTGACGACAGGCGGTCTTTTTCACCATCAGAGGATGGCCTCCCCCCTGAACAGCAGACCCGGATCGATACGCAGATATTTGACTTTGCACAGGTGGCGCGCCTGTCAGTCCATGAGGCAGGAGCAGACCTTGAGGGGGTCTTCATTTCCGAGGAACAGCGGCTTCTGGGCCTGAATGTAAAGGTGATCCAGGTGTGGCTGAGATTGTCATGGCCGTGGATCGGCGAAGCCGTTGCTCTATTGAAAAAGAAGGGCTACTTCTTCGGCGGGGTATTCCCACAGTGGTTCGGTGAGGACGGGCTCTTCATGCAGAAAGTCCTCGGGCGGCCCAACTGGGAAGGGATCCATCTCTTTTCGGAACGGGCGAAGAAGATCCTCGAATTTATCAGGATCGATTGGGAAAAAGGGGCAGCATATTAAGGCTTAATGACGTGGGTTGCGGCAGGAAATGAGGAAGCGATGTCGTACATGTTGCTGATCTTCCCGACTGCGAGCCGTGCTTTCAAGTTAAAGAAGTCGAGGCATGTCCCGCAGGCAAGGATCTCTGTCCCGAGAGATTCTATCTCCTTCAGGATGTTGACATATTCAGAGCTGTCGACTGTGAGGTAGACGCCTGTATTGACGAAGATGATCCTCCATGGTTTAGGGTCGAGTTCCTTGAGGGTATTGAGGAAGGACCTCATCAGTATCGTACCCAGGCCATCGTTGCCTCTCCCCATGGTTGTGCCGTCGATAAATACAAGCACCTTTTTTTCCGCCGATGAAACTACGCTGCTTGCCTCTTTTTCCCTTAAGCCTGAAAGAAAGAACTCGTCGCCTCTCTTCTCGATGCTTACCGTAAAGCCGGCGGTTTCAAGAAACCTCTTAACGTTCTCGCAGGATGTGGGGTTATCGACAAGCACCTGAATTTCCTTCACGCCCGTTTCTTCGAGAAATTTTTTTGTTTCGATAACGGGCATGGGGCATGTCTTCCCTCTGAGGTCAAGCGGCTTCATGACGCCATTATATACGATAAGTTTTGCATGCGCAAATAGATTATATTCATATATTATTGAACATTAATGGGATCAATGAATACTAAAAACCGGAGCAAGCTATTCTTTGATTTTTTGTTGTTTTTTGACGTAGACTGTTAAAGGCGTATAGAGGTCGCCGGCCATGAAGATAGAACAGATGCACAAATACCTGCGGGCCACCGGGCTCATTGATTCGGATCACCCTGCGATACGGGAGAAGGCAGAAGAGCTGTCGGGCAGGCACCCAGCATACCCGGAAAAGGCCGTGGCGCTCTTCTATTTCGTCCGCGACGAGATACGCTACAATGCCTTCATGCCGCGCTTCCTTCCGGAGCACTTCAAGGCCAGCAATACGTTGGCCGGCAGAAAGGGGTTCTGCATCCAGAAGGCCGTCCTTCTCGCAGCCCTGTCAAGGGCGGCGCAGATACCTGCGCGTTTACGGTTCGCGGTTATCAGGAACCACCTCCTCCCCGGGAAGCTTGCAGATCTTCTCACGGGAAACGAGCTGCCCGATCACGGCTTTGCGGAATTGTATATCCACGGGAGATGGATAAAGGCGAACCCCGCATTCGACATCGGGACATGCAAAGACTTCATTGTCCCCGTCGAATTTGACGGGCAAAGGGATGCCTTGTTCCGTCCCCATACCAAAGACGGGCGGCCGCACATAGAATATGTCCTGTTTCGGGACAGCTACGACGATGTGCCGTTTGAGGAGGTCGCCGGATGGTTAACCCCCGTCCTGACGCCTGAGGGGAGGGCGCGGGTGCTGGGCTATCCCGATCCATCCGGCTGATACATCCATTCCTTGTTTTTCATTTGCCTGCTGTCGCAATGACTTTTCAAAAGGAAAACGGCTCACGGCGGATTTAACTCATGGCTGATAGTGAGAAGAATCAGAAATTTGCTTACACTTAGCCCGCCTCTTGCTGACGTTGTCTAGTTCCCCATAAAGAGATTCGGAAGAAAGGTGGCAATATCAGGGAAAAGGAAGAGCAGCAATGCACACGCAATAAGGCTCAACAAGAAGGGCAGGACACCTTTGTAAATAGTGTTGAAGGGAATCCCCGTGATGTTCTTCACGATGAATACGCAGATGGCCACAGGAGGGATGATCACGCCGATCATGATGGTAATGCCGATCATGATGCCGAACCAGATGGGGTCGTACCCTAATTTTATGACGGCAGGGTAAAAGATGGGAGTGGCAAGGATCATAAAGGCAAGGTCATCGATAAACGACCCGCCGATCAGATATACGATAATGATAAACACCATGATCAGCCAGCGGGGAAGCGGCAGCCCGGTAACCCAATCGGCTGCCATGAAAGGGATTTCTGTGATGGCCAGGAAGTGGCCGAGCACGACTGACCCGGCGATAAGCAGGAGCGTCATCACCGCCGTCCGCAGCGATTCATCCCATGATTTAACGAGAATTCTGAAGCTGGCTTGTCTTTTGACGGCGGCCAGGACGAGAACTGCTACGGTTCCGATCGTTCCGGCCTCGGTGGGGCTGAACTTGCCTGTCATAAGGCCGCCAATCACTACAACAAAGATGACCGCCACCCAGAGGAAATCAGGCAATACACGCCACCTCGCACCCCACGACTCCTTTTCAGCCCGGGGCGCTATCGCCGGTTTGATAGTGACCCATGCATAGACGACGCACATGAAAAAGATCGAGATGATGAGACCGGGAACTATCCCGGCAAGAAAAAGGCGCCCTATCGACTGCTCTACGATGATCCCGTAGATGATGAGGACTATGCTGGGAGGGATAAGCATGCCGATGGTGCCCACTGACGCCACGACACCCGCGGAAAGCCTTTTATCATACCCGTAGCGTTCCATCTCCGGGATGGCAATGCCGGCAAAGGTGGCAACAGTGGCGAGCGTCGAGCCGCACATCGCCTTGAAGATCGTTGCGCCTGCTACCGTGGTCATGGCAAGCCCTCCCGGCACATGACCTACCCATTTATGGGCCGCGGCATAAAGCCTTCTTGCAATATCGGAATTTGAGGCGATCTGCCCCATGAGCACAAAGAGGGGGATAACCGTATAGCCGTAGGAAGTAAAGGTATCGAAAAAATCTTTTACGACAAGATTACAGGCGGCGGAAAAAGAATTAAGGTAGGCAAATCCTATGAAGCCCACTATGGTCATGCAAAAGGAGAGCTCAATGCCCGTGAGGAAGAGACCTAAAAGAACGGCGAGTCCTATAAAACCTACCGCAACCTCACTCATTTCTACCTCCCTGAACGGTTTTTAAAAGATCGGCGATAAGCGTGAGGCATTGGAGAAAGCAACTGAGGCTCAACCCAAAGGGGATCGGATAGTAAGGAAGCTTGAAGCTCGGACTGACCTCCCTGGTCTTGATGAGGTCAAACCCATAGAGAATAAAATTATACCCGATAAAGGCAAACAGGGCGATGCCCATACACCTCGTAACGATCTCCATGGTCCGCCTGTTCTCAGGACCAAGCTTCACTATGAGAAAGTCTACGTAAACGTGCGCCTTCTTCCATGACGTGTAAGGGATCGCGAAGCCTACCACCACCGAACCGCAGAAAGAGATGATCTCCATGCTTCCCACTATCGGTCTCCCCAGGTTTCTCATTATTATGTCAAGAAGGGTAACGACCATCATGAAGGCCAGGACCGAACCGGCAATAGCATGGAAGGTTATATCTATCCTGAGAACAGCGCCCAAGAAACGTTTCATTCTTCCTCCTTAATGTTTCCCTACCCCCGATGCCGCCGGGGGATAGGGAAATTGGGGGTTGTGAGGGTTATTGATGCGCTTTAATATAATCCAGGCAAAACTTCAATGCCTGGTCGCCGGGCAGATTCTTTGCCTTCGTTGCCTTCACATATTCATCGAGGATCGGCTTCATCTTTGCGGCGACCTTTGCCTCTTCATCTTTCGACACCTTTACGAACTTCACGCCCTTCTGGATGGCGTATTCTTTTCCTTCCTTGTCCAGCTTGTTCCACAGGTTGCCCTGCTTTTCGATCCACTCTTCGTTGATCTTCTCGATGGTTGCCTGATCTTCTTTCGAGATCTGGTTCCATTTGTTCTTATTCATAATTACGTACATAGATGTTAAATAGGAGACCGCGTTGCTGTCAAGGCTTGATTTTACAACCTCCGCGAACCGCCAGCCCTTCAGGGCCTCGTTGGGAAGGAGGATGCCTTCGGCAAGGCCCTTCTGGAGGGCGTCGTAAGTCTCCGTAATGGGCATGGTAACAGGGGCTCCGCCGAGCACCTTGACGATTTCGGCGTTCTCTGCATTGGCCTTGATCCTGAGGCCCTTTATGTCGTCAAAGGATTTGATCTCTTTCTTCGTATGGAATGTGCCGGGGGCAACACCGTGAAGGTACATCACTTTGACATCGTCAAATTCTTTCGGCTTAAATTTTTTATAATACTCGTTTGCCAGTTTTGTTCCCTGGTAGCCGCTTGCATAACCGAGCGGCTGCTGGAGAACCTCGCTCAGCGGAAGCCTGCCTGGCGAATATGCCAGGAGGTTCTGCGCCATATCGGCGATCCCCTTCACGACCGCATCATAGGCCTGTCCGGGCGGGGCAAGCGTATTGCCGGGGAAATAGGAGACCTTCACTCGGCCGTTGGTCCTCTTCTCGACCTCTTTGATCCATTCCTCGGCTAGCTTGCTGATAGGGTGGACAGGCGGGAAGAAATTTGAGTACCGCAGCTTGACCACCTTTTCCTGTGCGAACGCCGGAATCGCTGATGAAAGAAAAAAGACCGCCACAACACACGTGATGCACCAGATTACACAATGTTTTCTCATAACAGACCCTCCTTTGGTCATTATTTGATGAAAGCATCTTCTCTATTGCTTGTTAGCCTCGAGCAACTGTTTTCTTATCTCCCTCTTCAATATCTTGCCAGTGGGGCTCTTCGGCAGTTCGTCCTTCACAATATACTCTTTTGGTATCTTGAAACCGGAGAGATGGTTTTTCAGAAAGTCTTTTAGCTCAGCCATTGAAAGCGTGTTTCCGGCCTTCGGCACTACGCACGCGCAGACGCGCTCGCCCCACTCCTTGTCCGGGAGCCCTACGATGGCGCACTCCTCCACTTCCGGCCATGTGTAGAGGACCTCCTCGACCTCCCGGGGATATACGTTCTCGCCGCCGGTGATGATGAGGTCTTTCAGGCGATCTACAATGAAGAGATAGCCGTCAGGATCGATGTATCCGATATCGCCGGAGCGGAACCAACCATTCTCCAGCAAGGCCTCATGTGTTGCTTCGGGGTTCTCCAGATAGGCCTTCATAACATTTCGTCCGCGGATGCAGATCTCTCCATCCTGGCCTTCTTCCAGGATGTTGCCTGAAAAGTCTCTGATCTCGACCTCAACCCCCGGTATGGGATGCCCTACAGACCCGATGACGTGCCTTTCCGGATAGTAATGGTTGAAGGTTACGGGCATTACCTCTGTCATGCCGTAGGATTCCGAGATCGTTATCCCGGTCCTTTCTTTCCACTCCCGGACGATCTCTTTCGCCAGGCTGGCTGCTGCCGAGAAGCAATACCGGAGCTGTCCGAGCCTTTTCTCAAGGTCGTTTTGTCTCAGGAGGCGGATATAGACGGTGGGCACGGCGAAAAACTTTGTCACCCGCCCTTCCTCCATCAATTTCAAGACCTGTTCCATGTCAAAGGCCTGGAGAAGCTCAATACAGCCGGCGCAGTGGATCGATGTGTTCATGATATGTATCTGGCCGAAGACGTGATTGAAGGGGAGAAAGCAGACGGAAAGATCGTTCTGAGTGGATCTTTCATAGCCCGCGATGCTGTGGCTTGAAAAGATCATGCTCTCATGGCTGAGCATGACCCCTTTCGGAATACCCGTGGTGCCGCCCGTGTAAAGGATCGCAGCGGTATCTGCTCGGTCTCTCTCTATTGCCTTGAATGGCCCTGACCCTGTTCCGATAAGGCGCTCAAGGTCCATGTCGCCGTCCCGGCAGATCACCCGCTCAAGCCCACCGGATCCTCTCAGACCTTCCATGTCCTTTAGCTTGGTCTCAGCGGTGAAGATGATCCGCGGCTTCGCATGATTGACAAGGGTGATAAGCTCGTCGCCGGTGAGAAACCCGGACAGCGTGACCGCTGTTGCCCCGGTCTTCAGGACGCCGAAATAGAACGTGATCCATTCGATGGAGTTCGGCGCACAGAGCGCTACATGATCGCCGGGCTTAATGCTGAGCTTCATGAGACCCGTCGCTACCTTGTTCGCCCGATCGTTTAATTCCCCATAGGTAAGTTGATTACCGTTTTGACGGAGGGCTGGTCTGTCGGGAAAAAAGAAGGCTGATAGTTCCAGATTATGAGCAAGATTCATAATAACACCCCGTTTTGTGGACTCCCCACAACCCAACATCAATGATGCGGCACTGCATTTTTATTTGATCATTGAATGGTATATTATTTATAAACTATATAATATATTGTCAAGTAAAATAATTATAAAATATTCTTGCAAGGAAAGTCGTCTTGGTGTATTTTTAATGTATATCCTTGTGATTTTAGTTATATTGATATTTATGGACGTGAACAATGCAAAGCTTTAAACCTGTCAAACAGTCAAGGGTATCTGATGAGGTGACAGAGCAGTTGAAGCAGTCTATCCTGCTGGGCTACTTTAAGGCAGGAGATAAATTGCCTTCAGAGCGTGAGCTGGCCGAACAGTTCAAGGTAAGTCGCATTGCCATCCGCGAGTCCCTTCGGGCGCTGGAGAACAAAGGGTTCATTATAACCCGCCAGGGAGTTACGGGGGGCACATTTGTCACCGAGCTTACCTTCGAGCACTTAAGCAATGCCTTCGTGGACCTGTTCATGGCTGAAAAGATCTCTATCCCGGAGCTTGTTCAGATGAGGGTGTTTCTGGAGCCCGAAATAGCAAGGCTGGCCGCGCTTCATAAGGACAAGGAAAGCGCTGCCCGTCTTAAAGATGCCCTTGAACAGGAAGCTCTGCCTATCCGGAGCTTTGCAGAGGATTTCGACATAAAGACGATGGTACATCATATCCTGGCCGAGATGTGCGGAAACCATTTCTTTGAGGCCCTGGAACGGTCTTTGATGGTCCTGACAAGGCAGGCCATCCAGGCGGTTGAGCCTGAAACGCCTTTTATACACCCGGCAGGGATGCACGACGAGGTCGTTGAGGCGGTCCTGGCAGGTGAGCCTGATCTGGCCAATGAGGCAATGAAAAAACACGCGATGGAATTCGGCGAAAGCCTGATCAACATGGAAAACGCCTTCCGCGCAAAGAAGGAAGGCACATGGATCGGCTCCTAACATACGATACCCTTCTATGACAGTTTCTTGAGACGGCATTTTCATCCCGCGACACCAGTCTCACTTTAAGACTTAATCGTGTATATCAGAGAACAATAGAGACGTATACCTCTATCGGTGCATGACCATGTGGGGTAATGGGATATGGAGGTGGATTGATAGCTTCCGTGGATCGTATCGGCTCATCCGGATTGGCGGCAATGGTGACGTGGCTCATTGACTTTGATGAATGGTGTGTGATAGAAGTGTGGAAATCGCAAACCAAAGGAGGAACACGATGATGAGCGCCCGTTTTTTTACAAGAGTAATGGTTGCTATGATCTTAACGATATTTTTGCTGCTCGGTTTTGCGCAGACGATTCTCGCGCAGCAGCCGGTCGGGAAGGTCCTGAAAAAGGAAATTCCGCAACCCAAGGTAGACGCTCAGCAGACACGCGCCGTCATGGAAGGCACAATGCTTGGAAACATAAAGATCGCGAACCTCTCGGTGCAGGATCCCCAGCCTCAATGCATCGGCGAGTGGAATGCAGCCCTCGTCAATCCGAACAATGCCGACCTCACCTTCGCCGTCGAGGTTTTCCAGTTCGACGCGCAGTCGGGACAGTGGCATTCGGTAGGGCCGGCACAATCGGTGCAGTTGGCGAAGAACGAACAGAAATCAATCAAGGGCCGATGGGAGAGGAGGATGCACGGGCGGAAATTGAAATTGTCCGTAAAGCGCGCCCATAAGGTCTACAAGGAGCATGAGATGACCCTCCCTGCATTGCCCGCGCCGAACGTCGAGATAACGGGGATCGACATCACCGATGCGGGGTACAAGATGAATATCAGGAACAACGGTGCGGCAGCGCAGTGCTTCCTGGGCAGACAGTGCTATAAGATGGCCGAGCAGAACGGGCCGACGACGGGAGGTCTGGGCGGAGTTCCGATGAAGCTGCCGGGCAACTATACAGGCGCCTCGACCAGTAATCAGCCTGCCGGCTGGAAGGCCGGAGTGAACTTTATCAGGTGTGATATCAGGAACCTTGTCAACGACACGGTAGTGACGACAAAGATCGTGCCGATGAGTCAGTGACGGATTTATCGGCGCTGCACAGAGAAACAGCAGAAGGAATATCCTGGTTTAGGGAGAGGTTATGAAAAGAATCCTGCCGGTGATATTTTTGATCGTTGTCCTTGCCGGCTGCACACACTACTATACCAAGCCGGGCAAGAACAATTCAGATTCCAATCCGGATGATTCCCCTCAGCTTGCGGCGGGGAATCACTGTTCCCTCTCCCCTCGCGGGAGAGGGCAGGGTGAGGGTACAAACTGGTAACATAGTTTACAAAACAGACCGGATACATGGTTTACACTTTACGGCAAGCAGTATTGCCAGGCTGTTGCGGAGCAGGAGGCGGCCCGCGGGGGCACCAGGGTCTGCGACGAGACAGAGAGCTGCCTCATACGGAAGGGCTGGCGAATAGATTGACAGATACGCGCCCGTAGCCCACCTGGATCATTGATTCGGAGCACCCTGCAACAAGGCAGAAAGCGCAGTTATAAAAAATCCTGAAAATCCTTAAAAAAAACTTGACAGCTAATATGTTAACTGATATATCACTTAACATATCAGTTGTTAATACCAATAATCCGACTTAATTTGCATGGGAGGGCCCATGAACATTAGTCTCCGCCACAAAGCCCACGAAAATATCAAAAATAAGATCATCACCTTTGAATTCAGGCCCGGTGATGTGCTGCGCGAAAACACTATTGCCAGGGAAATGGGCATGGGAAGGACTCCGGTGAGAGAGGCGCTGCTGATGCTTGAACAGGAGAAACTGGTAGAATGCAGGGCGAATATGGGATATGTAGTCCGGAAGCTTACCCGGAAAGAGGCTGAGGATTACTACGCATTGCGGGAGGCGCTTGAGATATTTGCAGCGCCCCTGATCATAGAAAGGGCTACGCCGGAAACCGTGAAAAAACTCGAAGCGATCCTCGCAGATTCGGTAAGGCTCGCTGAGATGAATGATATCCGGGGAGTGGCTGAATCCAACACTGAATTTCATAAGCTTCTTTACAACGCAACGGATTCAGAGGCATTTGTTGAACTTATTTTTCAATTGATCGACAGGATCAGATGGCTCCTTGCCATGGCCGTGGCCTCCCGGCTGGGCCCGGCAGAGGCATTGGAGGATCACAGGAGGATAGTCGACGCTATCATAAAAAAAGATGTGGAGAAATTGAAGGAAGAGATCAGCATACATCTCCGGCATGCGAAGGAGCGATACCTTTCCATGGCAGAGGTGTTGCTTTGATCTCATCGATGCCGAAACGGGCATAGGAGGAGATAACATAGAGAGCGACAGGAGAAGTTTACATGCAGTGCATTGAAAGCGGCTTTTAGCAATGTCAAACAAAGGAGGAAAAAAATGAAGAGAGACAAAACATTATGGGGAATGGTGGTCTTTGTTGCAGTATCTTTGGGACTGTTGCTGGGTGGTTTCACTACCTGCTATGCGCAGCAGACGGTCTTGAAGGTTGCACATCAGTGGCCTCAAGGCGATGTGCGGGACAAATGGGTGTCAAATTTCTGTGCACAGCTTGAAAAGCATAGCAGCGGCACTGTAACCTGCCGCGTGCATGCGGGCGGCACGCTTATGAATCCCAAGACTCAGCCGGATGCATTACGCCAGGGCGCCCTTGATGTGGCGGTGTGGTATCTGGCATATTCGGCCGGGAAAGCCCCTTTACTGGGGATACTTGACCTCGGCGCCGTTGTCCCCTATCCGGAAAAAGGACTTAAGCTGGCGCGTAGCGAGGTGGGAAAAAGGATGAGCGTAGAGGCGGAAAAGCTGGGGATGAAGGTCATCTCCTGGGGTTTTACGCCAACGTCGGTGGGTTCCACAAAAACGCTTATCAGGCTCCCCGGCGATGTAGCCGGGTTGAAAATGCGGGGAGGGGCCAAGACGATCGAACAGCTCTTCAAGGCCTCCGGAGCGGCCATTACGCACGTGAGCACCGGCGATGTCTATATGGCGCTTCAAACAGGGGTGCTGGACGCGGTTCTCACGGCTGATGCGTCATTCGTATCGTTCCGGCTCTTCGATGTTCTCAAGACTTTGACCATATCAGGAGATCACTCCCTGTCGAATCCCTGCGTCGCAATTGTAATGAGCCCCATCACTTTCAAAAAGCTTACTCCGGACCAGCAGAAGGCGGTTATCACGGCGGGGCAGGAGGCTGAGGCCGCATTCCTTAAAGCGGTGAAGACGCAATCGGCCGAGTGTAGAGAAACATATGTCAAGAAAGGGGTAAAAGTCCACGAATTTACCGATAAAGAGTACGAAAGCTGGGTGGAAGTCGCAAAAAAGGAGACCTGGACATCCTACATGAAAGAGGTAAAAGGGACCGAAGACCTGTTCGCCATAATAGAAAAAACGAAGTAAAGGGCGGATGAAGATCGTCGAAAGAGGGAGTCATGAAAACAACAGCACCAACGAAGAACAAAGGATTTTTGGGAAGGATCCTGGATAGGGTTGCAGACGTCGCGGGGTTTATGAGTATGGCAGCAGTGGTCTTCGCCATGCTTGTGATCGTCTATGAGGTGATTGCGCGCTATGTCTTCAGGTGGGCTACCGTATGGGAAGTTGAGGCCGCCATCATGGCCACCATCTTTGTTACCTTCGTTGGTGCTGTTTTTTCCCTCAAGAACAATGCCCATGTCACTATGGACGATATCGTGCTGCCGCACCTGAAACCAAAGGTGAGAAAATGGCTGGGATTGATCACGCCCATCCTTTCGCTTGTTTTTTGTGTGATCCTGGCCTACAAGAGCTGGAAGATGTTCTGGGAGGCCTTCAGCTTAGGTTGGAAGTCTGAAACGATCTGGGCGCCGCCGCTTGCGATCCCTTACAGCTTTCTTGCCGTCGGCGTCAGCATCATGTGTTTGCAATTGGTAGGGATCATAGTCGGGGCCGCTAAATCGCTTCGGTCGGGGGTGGAGAATGCTTGATGGACTGATCGTAGTATCCATCACTCTTTTGTTTCTTCTTTCTGGTATGCCACTGGTCTTTGCCTTCGGTATCTCCGGCCTTATCTGCGGGCTGCTTCTGGGAGGAAGCGGTTCCATCACAATGCTGGCGCATGTTATCTACCATAGCGTAGACAGCTTCGAGCTCCTTACGATCCCGCTCTTTGTTTTCATGGGGGTTGTCATCACCGTGGCGCCAAGCGGAAGGGACCTTTACGAGGCGATCCACCGGTTCCTTTACAAGGTCCCCGGAGGCATCGCCATCAGCAACATCTTTGCCTGCACTATATTCGCCGCCATGAGCGGATCGAGCCCGGCTACGGCAGCGGCGATCGGCACATCGGGCATCCCCGAGATGAGGAAGCGGGGTATTCCCGATTTCTTAGCCTGCGGCACCATAGTGGGGGGAGGGACCCTCGGTATACTGATCCCCCCCAGCATTACCCTCATCGTCTATGGCGTTGCAACGGAGATATCGATAGGACAGCTCTTTATCGGCGGGATAGTACCGGGGATTATCATATCTCTCGCCTTCTGCTGCTGGATAATGATCTGTATGTATTATGCACGGAGAAGAGGACAGAGACGGGCTGCCACCGACAGGGAGACGGAGGCCCTTGCCAAAGAACACTATTCTTGGTCTGAAAAAATGCAGTACCTGCCGAAGACCATTCCCTTCATAATACTGATCGCCCTCATTCTCTACTCCATCTACTTCGGGGTGGCAACACCGAGCGAGGCCGCCGCTATCGGCGCCCTGGGCGGTGTTGTCCTCACGCTGGTTTTTTACCGGGCTTACATCACAAAAAAGAACGCGATGGAGATCCTCAGGACTACCGTGAACCAAACGGGCATGCTCATGCTCATCGCGACGACGACCCTGTTTTTCAGCAACGTCATGACAGAGATCGGGCTGACCCAGCAGGTGGCCAACCTGGCAGGTAGCGTCCAGGCATCAAAATGGGCGACTTTGGTGGTGATAAACGTGATACTCCTCGTAATGGGTTGTTTTTTGCCCCCCTTTGTCATCATTCTGTTGACCGCCCCGCTCCTTCTTCCGCTCATCAAGAACCTCGGGTTCGATCCCATCTGGTTCGGGGTGATGATGACGATCAACATGGAGATCGGGTGTATCTCCCCGCCATTCGGATTGAATCTTTTCGTGGTCAAAGGCATAGCGCCGGATGTGCAGATGTCTGTGATACTGAAAGGAACAGTGGCCTTTGTGGCGATTTTAGTGCTCTCGATAGCGGCGTTCAGTGTATTTCCTGAGCTGGTGCTGTGGCTGCCCAATAAGATGGCCGCTGCAACAATGGCAAAGTGAGCACGATATATGAATAAAGACAACCAAGTGTGAGATAAGAATAATTCAGCGGAGATAAGGAGGAAATCATGGCTCGGCAATTAACTGATAAGTATTGGGACCCTAAAGTGGAAACCATGTCCGCCGACGAGATGGCGGCGCTCCAGTTCGAAAAGCTGAAGAAGCAGCTTGCCTATAACTACAACAGCTCCCTGCTCTACAAAAGCAAATTCGAGCAGGCGGGCATGAAGCCCGAAGATGTAAGAAGCTGGGAAGATTTTCGCCGCATCCCTGTCACGAGCAAGGATGAACAGAAAAGTACCCAGGAGGCATCAACCGCCGAACTGGGCCACCCCTTCGGGCCGGGGACAATAACCTGCGCCACGCAGGATAAGATCGTGAGATTGAATTCTACCTCAGGCACAACGGGAACACCCACGCTTTATGCCTTGACGCAGAGCGATGTGAACATTATGAATGAGCTCCACGCGAGAAGGCTCTGGATGGTGGGGATAAGGCCCGGTCACCGGATACTCCAGGGGTTGTCTCTCAGCATGTTTACGGGAGGCCTCCCGCTGTCGCAGGGAATAATGCACTCCGGGGCCTGCGCGGTGCCGGTGGGCGCAGACGGCGGAACCAAGAGGGTGCTTGATTTCATCGAGCTTACCCGCCCCCACGCGCTCTTTACCACCCCCTCCTTTGCACAGTATGTGCTGGAACAGTGCAACAAACTGGTCGGCAAGGAGGCAAGCGAGTTCGGCCTGCAATGGATTTTCCCTGTAGGGGAGCCGGGAGCCGGGAATATCGAGGTGAGAAAGATCCTTTCGAAAGGTTTTGGCGGGGCCAATATCTGCGACCAGACCGGAGGAGGCCACTGCTTTCAGGGGGCAGAGTGCCTTGAGCCGCCTGAGGTCTACAGCGGCATGCACTTCACGTCAGGGGACTATTGCATCCTTGAGCTCATCGACCCCAAGACCAAGAAGAATATCGATATGGTGGACGGCGCCGTGGGTGAGATGGCCATGACCTTCCTCGACTGGGAAGGGACGCCGTTCCAGAGGTATGCCTACGGGGACCTTCTCCAGATATCGACAACCCCCTGCAGTTGCGGGAGGACATCGCTCCGGTTCAAGATCGTGGGCCGCGCCGACGACATGCTCATCGTGAAAGGCGTGAACGTCTTTCCTGAGGCGATAAAGAAGGAGATATTGAAGTTTGTCCCGAGGGTGACCGGGTTCTTCAAGATCATCCTCGACAAGCCGGGACCCTCCGTCATCCCGCCGCTCAAGATCAGGATAGAATACGGCCAGGGCGTGGAGGAAAAGGACGTCGCCGCCCTGGAAGAGCAGATGCACAAGGTCTTTAAGGAGACCGTCAGGGTAACACCAAAGTTTATCTGGGTGGCTCCGGAGTCGATACCGAGAGAAACGGCAAAAAAGACCAAGCTGATAGAGATCGCCAAAGCCACATAGCATATCGGCAGAACGGGGCGGCTGCAACAGGGTCTCTTGATCCCGGCAGGAAAAACTTTTTCAATCTGAATGATTCCCCGAAGCTTGCTGCGGGGTAACACTGTCCCCTCTCCCCTCGCGGGAAAGGGTAACACAGAGCACATTCGGTACCCTGGCCGGTCCTGTCCCCTCTCCCCTCGCGGGAGAGGGCAGGGTGAGGGGGTATAATCATGCTGTTTCTGTCCTCTGATACCCCGTAGCGTGCTACGGGGAAGTTCATTAAGCGGCTTTGAGTTCCCTCAGATTTTTGAAGGAGATAGGCAGCAAGCGCAAAAATCTGGTATAATCCTTATTGAAATACATAATCAGTCGGGAGGAGACATTGGTGAAAATAGGCAGCTTCAAATTACGCACACCTGTTCCGGAATGCAATGAACCTTACGTTTTGGCTACCCTTCACCCCTGGATAGACGTCAACAATGTCGGGAGCATGGTCCTGGACGAACTGGATGCGCAGTTCGGGGCCGCGGAGCTGGGGAGGCTGTCCAAACCGGGCGATTTTTACGACTTTACGCGATACCGGCCCGCTATCAACCTCGATGAAGGCATTCAGGGAATGTCCATTCCCAATACGTTTATCCGCTATGCAAAAAGGGAAGGGCAGAACGACCTTTTCCTGATCCGCCTCCTGGAGCCTCACGCCCATGCAGAGCTTTTTATAAGTTCTGTTGTGAAGCTCCTCAAGACCTTCAAGGCGAGGAAATACATTCTTTTGGGAAGCATGTATGATTCGGTGCCCCACACCAGGCCTCTGCTTGTCAGCGGATATGGCATGGGCGAAGGGGCGCGCCGGGATATAAAGAAGGTCGGTGCCCTGCCCATCACGTATCATGGCCCTTCAAGCATCACGAACCTGATCACGAAAGAGGCGGCGGCGTCAGGGATCGACGCGGTCGCGCTCATCGTATCTTTGCCCCAGTACGTTGTGCTGGAAGAGGATTACCTGGGGAAGGTCAGGCTGATGGAAATATTAAACATGCTGTATAATATCCCTGTTAATAAAGAAGATCTGGAAAGGGCCCTGGAGCAGCGCAATCTGATCAGCGCAAGAGTGGAAAACTCTCACGAGGTGAAAGTGCTCCTGCCCCAGCTTGAAAGCGTCTATGACATGCGGATCAAGGCAATGGAGGAAGGAGGAGCCCAGAGCCTGACCGCGGAAATGGAAGACCTGCTCTGGAAGACAATGGGAAAGGATATAGGAAAGGCGTAGCTCCTAACGAATCCCGCCGCACTTCGTTCTGCCCGGCTGCATGAAATTCTTGACATAAATGAGATTATAGGCAATGATTTCAAAAAATATCTCACGGAGGTCGGTATGAAGAACAGAATGAGAATCCCTGTCAGCACATGGAAGATCGTCATTATCACGATCTGTTTTGTGGCCGTGCTGCTGCTTGCCGGTAATTCAGCCTGCAACGCTGACGATCCGCCCAACGGCAGCTATAAGAAGACCTGCAAGAGCATTAATTATAATGCTGATGCGAATAGAATCACCAGCGCCAGCTGCAAAAAGATGGACGGGAAATGGAATACAACACAGTTACATAACGTGAGCGGATGTACTAATAGCGGCGGCGACATCTCAAATTGCAACGGGACGCTCGAGTGTACCGGCGTGAACCTCCCGAACGTAGGCTCTTATCAGAGATCGTGCTGGTGCTGCAAAATGGTGGGAAACACTTTGGGCTGCTACTGTAATCCGAAAAAAGGGAAAGCGAAATACACGACCCTGAATAACGCAGCAAATTATTCTGATATCTGGAATGACAACGGAAAATTAAAGGGCAAGTAGCGGACGTAGCGGACGCCCTTTTATGTATCGACGAAAAACCCCATGCGGCTGTACGCATGGGGTTTTTCAATCCGAATGATTCCCCGCAGAGTGCAGCGAGGTGACACCGTTCCCTCTCCCCTCGCGGGAGAGGGTCAGGGTGAGGGGGTAGTTCATCCCTGAGGCGCCTCCTTCTTAGACTTGACGCAAGGCGCTCGAAAACTATAGAATAGTGACGGAAAAGTCCGAGGAAGAACAAAAACGAAAAGCTTCCGTTCGGCATTGAAAGGACGATATGAAAATAAGGCTGCCCGGCATTTTTAAACGAAAGAAGAGGCGCCCGGACGATGATCCGAGGATGCGTGTAACAAAGGACATTTCACCCTCTGATTTTGTGCTTGTCAACGACCAGTCATACATATACAGGGAGAAGGTCCTTCCCCAAGCCTCGACGGTCGAGTTCTGGGAGCAAAGCGGCCTGGTCAATTTCCTGATAAACAACCCTTATCTGAAGAATGATGTGCTCGATGTCGGGTGCGGCAGCGGCGAGATCGATATCATACTCGCAAGAAAAGGGTTCGTGGTCACCGGCATAGACATCTCGCCCTATGCGGTCAACATGGCGAATGCGCTCGCTGAAAAGTATCCTGACTGCAATGGCAGGCTCAGATTCGTCGTCGGCGATATCGAGTCGGTCACCTTTGAGAAGAGGTTCTCATCGGCGATCATCTCCCATACCTTCGAACACGTAATCAATCCCGATAAGGTAATGGAGAACGTCATCAGGTTTCTGGAACCGGGATCGCATATACTGGTCGCCGTGCCGAACAAGAAGGCATGGCGCGACAGGACGCACCTGCGGTATTACACCGAGCGAAGCATGAAAAAGTTCCTGTCCCGCTACTCGGATTCTCTTATCGCCGAGGTAGACAACCACGAAAGGATGATCTTCGCATCGGCGAAGATAAGAAGCTGAGAATGTCAATTCAATCCGAATGATTCCCCGCAGAGTGCAGCGAGGTGACACCGTTCCCTCTCCCCTCGCGGGAGAGGGTCAGGGTGAGGGGGCATGATCATGCCGTTTCTATCCCCTGATACCCCGCCGCTTGTGGCGGGGTATTTTATTGCGACTTCTCGCCTCTCAGAAGGACGTATGCCGGCAGGCCGACCAATACGAGGATTATGAGGTACACTGCGGGAGCAGTGATGATCCCCGTTTTCTTGATAAGATAGGTGCTTACCATCGGTGCCGTGCCGCAGAAGAACGCGAAGGCCGTATTATAACCCAAACCCATAGCGCTGTATCGTATATTTGCCGGAAAAAGCTCTCCCATTGTCGCAGGCATGACCCCGTAAAGGGCGCCGACCCATATGGCGAATACGCATTGGGCAATGAAGACCATCAATGGATCGCCCCTGTCGATCAAAAGGAACAACGGATAAACTGTTATTCCCATTCCAAGGGCCGCGGTGAGAAGGATAGGTCTCCGTCCGGTCTTATCGGAAAGCCATCCGGCGAAGGGCATCACGCATATGAGGAGAAGCATGGCTATAGAGTTTATCAGAAGGGCGTGAGGAACAGGAGGATGAAGGATGTTCTGGAGGTAGGTAGGCATCCAGAGGAAAAGCATATATAAACCGGTACCCATGACCATATTCATAAGGAGTACCTGGAGGATCTTTCCGGGAGCGGTACGAAGAGCCTCGATAACAGGAGCCTTTTGTATCTGGCCTGTCTTTGCCGCGTTCAGAAACTCAGGTGATTCAGTCATCGAACGGCGCATCCACACCCCTGTGGCCCCGATGACAAGGCCTGCAAGAAAGGGCAGGCGCCATCCCCAGACCTGGAGCGTATCTATCGGGATAATGGAATGAACGAGAACGCCCGCAATTGAACCGAGCAATATCCCTGTCACAGCACTGAAGAGCGACCAGCTGCCGAGATATCCGCGGCGGCTCGGAGGCGCTACCTCCACAAGGTATGAAATAGAGCCGATCAGCTCGCCGCCTACGGAAAAACCCTGAAGTACCCTGAGTATAAGCATAAGGATCGGCGCCAGGATGCCTGCCTGGGCGTAAGTCGGCAGACACCCGACAAGCGTTGTGGGGATTGCCATCATTGCTACGGAAGCAATAAGCGCCTTTTTCCTGCCGTAGCGGTCCCCTATCTGGCCGAATATTATCCCTCCAAGAGGACGGATCACGTAGCCTATGGCAAAGACGCCGAAGGTCTTGATGAGACCGGCCATCTTGTCTTCGGAAGGAAAGAACTGGTGGCTGATTATCGGGGCAAGGTAGCCAAATACGGCAAAATCATACCACTCGAGAACATTGCCGATAATGCTGGCTATTGGATTTTGTTTTATATGCGATGATTCATATGTTCCGCCGGACATAAAGAGCAACCATACGAAAATTTTGTTTTATTCTCCTCTTATTTGAATATAGTGTCAAGCAATTATATAATCCCGGATAAGTCATTAGCACAGTGTCAGGCTTGTTGATCGAGACTGACCTCGCAATGAAACCGTTCCTATAGCAAACCGTCGTGAGGCGAGGAAACTCGGCTGTATCATTCCCCCTCACCCTGACCCTCTCCCGCGAGGGGAGAGGGAATATTGTTACCCCGAAGCGCTGCTTTAGGGGACCTATCGATGGAGCGTGTTTGCGGGGAAGAGCCTGACACTGTGCTAATCCTAATGGAAAATCTGGGATAAAAGATAAAAAACAGATCGCTGATCCTCATACATTTCTGTTGACATTTAGCGTGCCGGGATATTATAGAAAACCATGGATGAGCTGATCATCGTTGACAAAGAGGATAAGGAGATAGGTTGGGGGGAAAAGGATGAATGCCACCTGATCCCTGCAAAACTGCACCGGGCCTTTTCCATATTCATTTTCAATTCGAAGGGCGAGATGCTCATTCACAAGAGGTCGGGTTCGAAGAAGACGTGGCCCGGCTACTGGACGAACGCCTGCTGCTCCCATCCGAGAAAAGGGGAAAGCCTCGAAGAAGCAACAACAAGACGCCTCCGTGAAGAGCTCGGTTTTACCTGTCCCCTTAAATTCCTGTTCTCTTTTTATTATAAAGCCGATTATGATTCCACCTATGGCGAGCACGAGATCGACCATGTTTTCATGGGCACATACGGCGGCGACGTGACACCGGACAGGAACGAGGTAGAGGAGTTCGCCTTCGTCCCGGCCGACGCGCTGCTTGAAGATGTTCAAAGTGCCCCGCAGAAATACACACCGTGGTTCAGGCAGGCCCTCCCGACGGTCCTCGAACATATAGCGACGAAAAATTAACCCCGTTTATAGCGTTTATTGAGTTACGCTCTCACGCCACATGGGTGTGTCGCTATGTATTTTTCAGCGCTCAGTTTTCAGGGTATCGTTCAATCTCGGAAACTATCAGGAGAAGCGGCTGTTGTAAAGCCGCTCTCCTGATGAGATGTATTCTGGCTGTTTTACCCAGAACTACTTTTCGATCGGATAGCCGGCGTCAACCCACGCCTTGTAATTGCCCTTGAGCCGGTATACTTTCTTGAAACCTGCATCGACGAGCTTTTGAGCACCCTGGATGGATACCCTGTCTACGTGGCAGTAGACAAGGTATGTCTTCGCCTTGTCCAATGTCGGGATGGCTTTGTCGAGGGAGCCGTCGCCGAGGTAGTAATTGACAGCTTTTGGCAGGTGCCCCTTAGCGTATGCAGGTGAAACGTCGATGATGATGATGTCAGGGGTCTTTTCGATGAGCGCCTTTGCTTCGGCAGGGGTCACGTCCACATATGACGCCTTTTGGGCAGCCATCGAGTTGCCGGCAAGCGCCCCGAAGATAAAGGTTGCAACCGCTAATACGATCAATAGCTTTGTTCTCATAACCAAGCCTCCTTGATTTGATTTGTCTCTAAAGTTATGTACATAAAGGCTGGATGTCAAGACACCCTATTGAGACGCCGTGAAGTGGTTATTTTCATGAGTTGTTTTTCAGTTGACAGGCCGTCATCCGCGTACTAAAAATGAATTTATAATACCTATGGACGGCAGGAGGGGAAATAAAGGAGGGCATATGAAAGCGTTTATTGTCATATTATCGGTAATGATGTTTTTCGGTGTTTCGGCAACGTCCTTCGGAGCCGACCCGGCAACGGCCACGCTCGACGAAGCCGTCAAGAGGATCTCTGCGGTCCTCAAAGAGGTGGACAAAGGCCTCTCCGGGGCAGCCGGCCGTATCGGCAAAGGGCTTGATGCGCATTCCGATATGAGGGGGACCGTACAAAGCCTCTGCGCCGGGAAGCCCTACGCGATCGATTGTTCCTTCCTCAATGCCAAAGGGGTAATAGAGATAATGGAACCTGAAAGATACAGAAAGCATGAAGGGTCGAACCTGTCGGCGCAGTCCGTGACAGCAGGGATCATGAAGAATAAAAAGCCTGTTTTCAGCGAGCTCTTTATCGGCATAGAAGAAACGCAGGCGGCGCTCTTCGGCTACCCGGTATTCAACGCCCGGAACGAATTCGTCGGGTCCGTGGGCATATACTTTGCCCCTGAGCTTCTGGTGAAAGATGCCTTAAAGGGCCTGACATTGGGGAAAGGAATAATGATCCTTGTCATTCAGGGCGATGGCACGCATGTATTTTCTTCCGATCCTGCCCAGGCAAGGAGGAATGTCCTGAAGAGCGCTGAATATCAAGGTTTTCCAGAACTGAAGGGGCTTGTGGGGTACATCGTCAGCCAGGAGGAAGGGTCAGGTTCCTACCGGTATGTGAAACCGGGGACGCAGCAGGTGATCAAGAAGAAGGCCCACTGGAAAACGGTATCGCTTTACGACGGCTTCTGGCGTATCGTTGTGACGGAACCGGAGAAACCGTAAACGGAAGGGGATGAATCCCGTGAAATGCGGGCAGAACACCCGTGAGTCGTGAGTCGTAAAACCGGCTCATGGCTGACAGCTCATAGCTGATGGCAAAGACAAAACGTAATACACAGCAGAGAGCAGACAGTAAAGGATTTTCATGCATACTGTTTGCTGCATATCGGGTTCTTGCTGTTGCTATGAGCCATGAGCTATGAACTATCAGCCGCCTTTCAGGTTTACAGTTTAAACAGCAGCTCCGAGTAAGTGGGAACGGGCCACATATCCCTGGGGACGATCATCTCCAGGGCATCGATACCGGCGCGCAGAGCCTGCATTGCCGTGACAACCTTATCCCGGCAGCCCTCCGCCCTTTTCACGACATCAGTGATCTCCTGAGTTTTTGCAACCGCTGCTTCAAGCTTTTCCAGGCTCTTATAGGATGATGCGAGCAAAGAACCCAGTTGCTTCAGGATGTTTTGCTGAACGGGGGAAGGAACTGATGCCGCCTTGAAACTGCTGATCGAGTCTGAGAGAAAAGTAGCGTATTCGATTGCGGCAGGTAACAATTGTTTTTTCGCCATATCGATCGCCAGCAGCGCTTCGATATTGATCTGTTTCGCGTAGTGCTCTACATAGATCTCATAACGGGAATGGAGCTCTTTTGGCGAGAGGATCCTGTGCTTTTCAAAGAGCTTCAGGGATTTATCGGTAACGAATGCCTTTAATGCATCGACGGCATTTCTTACATTAGGCAAGCCGCGCTTCTCAGCCTCTTTTACCCATTCTTCTGAGTAATTATTTCCATTGAATATTACCCTGCTATGTTTTTTATAGATTTCCCCGATGATCGCTCCTGCCTCGGAATTTTTGTCCCTGGCTTTTTCCAGGCGGGTGGCTATTTCGTCAAATACATCGGCTGCGATGGTATTTAATGCCACATTCGGTCCGGCAATCGACTGTGCCGAGCCCACCATCCTGAATTCGAACTTATTGCCGGTGAAGGCAAAGGGAGATGTTCTGTTGCGGTCCGTGTTATCTCTGGGAATCTTAGGCAGCGTATCGACGCCGACGCTGACAAATTGCACGCCCCTCGAGATGATCTTCGCACCCTTTGAAATCTTATCGAGTATCTCTGTCAACTCCTCGCCCATAAAGATGGAGACGATTGCCGGCGGCGCCTCATTGGCGCCTAAGCGATGATCGTTGCCGGCGGTCGCGCAGGTAGCCCGAAGGATGTCGGCATGGGTATCAACGGCCTTCAGCAATGCGCATACAAACAATAAAAACTGCAGGTTCTCGCTGGGCGTTTTGCCTGGTTCCAGCAGGTTGATGCCGTCATTCGTTGAGAGCGACCAGTTATTGTGCTTCCCTGAACCGTTTATGCCGGCGTAGGGTTTTTCATGGAGCAGACAAACAAGTTCATGGCGGAAGGCGACCTTCTGCATGGTTTCCATAACGAGCTGGTTGTGGTCGGTGGCGATATTTGCGGTTGCAAAGATAGGGGCCATCTCATATTGTGCCGGTGCTACCTCGTTGTGCTGTGTCTTTGATGTAATGCCGATCTTCCATAGTTCTTTGTTAAGGTCCTGCATATAGTCGGAAACCCTGTCTTTTATAGTACCGAAATACTGATCTTCAAGCTCCTGCCCTTTAGGGGCCGGCGCACCGAAGATCGTTCGCCCTGCCAGCATCAGGTCAAGCCGTTCCAGATAGAATTTTTTATCTACCAGGAAGTATTCCTGTTCGGGGCCCACGGTCGAGGTCACCTTGTTCGAGGTGGTGTTGCCAAGCGCCTTCAAGACCCTGATAGCCTGTTTTGACAAAGCTGCCATAGACCGGAGCAGGGGAGTTTTTTTGTCGAGGGCCTCGCCATTATAAGAATAGAATGCCGTAGGTATCGTGAGCGTTACGTTGCCGGCTTCGTCTGTCTTCAGGAACGCCGGCGAGGTGCAGTCCCAGGCAGTATATCCCCTCGCTTCGAATGTTGCGCGCAAACCGCCGCTTGGAAAGGAAGAGGCGTCCGGTTCGCCCTGTATCAATTGCTTACCGGAGAATTCCATGATCACGCTGCCATCCGGAGAGGGGGATATAAAGGAGTCATGTTTTTCTGCCGTTATGCCGGTTAAAGGCTGGAACCAATGTGTATAGTGTGTTGCACCCTTCTCAATGGCCCAATCCTTCATGGCGTTTGCGACCACGTCGGCAACATCAGGCTGCAGGGGTATGTCTTTTTCAATCGTTTCTTTCAGGGCATTGTAGATCTGTCTGGGTAACCGCTCTTTCATGATCTTGTCGTTAAAAACTTTAGAACCAAAAACTTCTGTAAGTACCATGGCTTCTCCTCCTTGCACTGACTATAAAATTAATTCCTCAGTTTCATTAGGTCACAATGCGTTGAATTTTTTTGAACCACTCTGTTCTGTGTACTGAAAGACCTCAAAGACCTTGAGGAAGGAGCACTTCAATGTGCTGGAATGTTGTATCTTAATACTTTTTACCAATATCTACAAGGTAATATTTTTTCATTATTGGTAACCCCACAAAAGCCTTTTAACCCGTTTTGATATCAGAACCTTTGAATCCGGATGATTCCCCTCAGCTTGCTGCGGGGTAACACTGTTCCCTCTCGCCTCGCGGGAGAGGGTAGGGTGAGGGGGCATAATCATGCCGTTTCTATCCTCTGATACCCCGCTGTTTGCAGCGGGGTAGTTCATTTTGTTTAGAGCTTCGATATTCGGATTCAGGATTTACCATCATAGGCTATCAGCTATGGGCCATTCCCCGGGTTTGCCCATTGGCATCTATGAGCCTTTCAATGTGGGACCTTACTTCAAGCATCAACTTATCCTTGGCGGGTTTTTCTTCCTCTGTCCAGCATACCGGTTGCCCGATCTTTATCTGTATCAACCCCTTTCCTTTCGGAACAGAACAGCCTTCCGGCTGCAGCTGGCCTGTTCCCCAGATGCCTACAGGGATGATCGGCGCTTTTGTCTTGAGCGCAAGAGAGAATCCTCCTTTTTTAAATGGCAGGAGAGTGCCATCCGTGCTCCACGTCCCTTCCGGGAAGATCACGATATTCATGCCCTCGTTGATCCTTCTGGCTGCCTCTTGCATTGCCTTCAGGGCCTTTCGCGGGTTTTGCCTGTCGATGCTGATATTTTTCCCGGCCTTGAGTGCCCACCCCAAAAAGGGCACAACAAAGAGCTCTTTTTTCGCGATCCATTTGAACGATAAAGGGAGCGACGAGAGAAGCGCGAATATATCAAGCACGCTTTGGTGGTTGCACATGAATATATAGGGAGGTTCAGTTATATTCTCAACCCCCTCCATTGCGACCCGGATACCGCATGCCTTGAGATGGATCTTTGCCCAGATCCTGCCCAGCCAATTTGTTCCCTCTCCCTTCCGGTCGAAGGGAACTATCATAAGGGCTATCATGGAAAGGAATATTGTAGTGAAAACAATGTTCAGTAATGGAATGGTCTTTCTCATTATCCCCGCCCTTTTTTATTCTAATTTTCCTGCAATTTAAACAGCCTGTCAAGGCTTTTAGCAAACAGTCATCAGCTATAAGCGATCAGCTTCTATAAATCCTTAAAGCGTCAGGCGATTAAACCCCTTACGGCTTACGCCTCAGGACTCACGGGTTTTCAATCTCGATATACGATATACGAACTACGATATACGGTCTGTTATGAGCCCTTCCATATCCGCGATGCTTTGCAATACGTAATCGGGTTTGATGGGGGATGCCTCAAGCATCGCAGCGGTAGTAACGCCGGTCATGACAAGGGCCGTCCTTATGCCTGACTCCAGCCCCATGCGGATATCCGTCTCCAGCCGATCTCCTGCGATCAGGCAATCTTCAGGTCGAAGCCCCATATGATCCAGGACTACCCGTATGGTAATCGGGGATGGCTTGCCGGCGATGGCTTCCACCTTTTTCAGCGTTACCGCCTCCAGCGCTGCGATCACCGCGGCGCAGTCAGGCAGCTCGCCTTCATCGAAGGGACATGTACGGTCAGGGTTGGTGGCGATGAAATGTGCCCCTCTCATGATCGCCTGGAACGCGATATTGAGTTTCCGGTAATCGAACGTCCTGTCGAATGCGGCGATCACGTATTCGATCTCTCCGGGATCTTCGGTGATCAGGAAACCGGCCTGTGCCATTTCAGCGACAAAGGGAGGTTCTCCAATGACAAAGACCTTTGTCCCCGGAGCCCTTTCCTGTAAATATCGTATGAGGACAGAGGTCGAGCTGATCACATCTTCAGGAGATGCAGGGATTCCGAGGCGCGTAAGTTTTTCCGCGTAATTGTCCCTTGTGTAGAGTGGTTTATTAGAGAGGAAGACGACCTTCCCGCCTTTTCCCCGTAAAAGACGGATCACCCGGTCAGCGCCGGGGATGAGGCGCTCGCCGAGATAAACGGTTCCGTCCAGATCCAGTATGAATCCCTTGAACACTTAGCCGAACACTCCTCCCATTTTTGATCCTGCGAGCCTGTTGATCAGAAAAAGACATGCGGCGCCGAGAATGATCAGGATGAACCCCAGGGCCGCTGCCTCGTTCACAGACCCTCCGATATAGAAATTAAAGATGCCGACGGTCATCATCTCGTGGCCGGGTACCACAAGAAGGAGCGTGGCGGAGGCCTCCTGGAGGGCAAGGATGAAGGAATAGAGCGAGCCTGTCAGCACGCCCTTCCAGATGAGAGGAAGCGTCACGTCCCTGAAGGTCTTCATCTTTGTCGCCCCCACGCTTTCTGCGGCCTCCTCGAAGGAACGGTGGACGATCAGCAGCGAGGCAAACGTCCCCCGCACAGTATAGGGCAGACGCCTCACCGCAAGCACGATAGGGATGACGACCCACAGCCCGATGAGCGCGATGCTCATGAAAGGGAAGGGCTCGCGGAAGGCGCGCATGTAGGCAATGCCGATCCCGGTGCCGGGCAGGGCAAGGATCAGTGTCGTCAGCGAATCAAGAACCTCCCTGCCGGGAAGCCTTGTCCTTAGCATGGCCCACGCCACGGGGACCCCTACTGCTATGCAGATCATCACGGAGATGGCCGAATAGAGAAGGCTGTTGAGAATGAACTTGGGGGTCTCAACTGAAACGCGCTCGAAATATTGAAGCGTATACTTGACGGGGATCGGTGTTAATGCCCAGCCCTTTCCGAAGGAATCAAGGGCGATCCCGAAGTAGGGGATAAAGGCAAAAACGAGAATGAACGTAAGGAAGGCGACGGCGCCGGCCTGCAGCGGAGGAGAGAGCCTCTTCCGCTCGATCTGCGTGTAGGAAAGCGAGCTGTAATCCTTGATCGACACATATTTCTTCGCTATGATGAGAAAGAGTATGGCCAGGATCACCATGATCGCCGAAATGACGATCCCCATCTTGAAGAGCCTCCGGTCGACGAACTGGACGATGTTCAGGTAGGCCTGCGAGGCGAGGAGATCGTCGATGCCGACCACGAGCGGTGTGGCAAAATCGGCAAAGGTCCAGATGAAGACAAGCAGCGCCCCGGTGACGTAGCCCGGGGTCGTCAGCGGAAAGGTGATATCGAAGAATTTGCGAAAGCCGCGTGAGCCGACGCTCTCTGCCGCCTCGTCGAGCGAGGGAGATATCTTGCCCATGGCATCCACGATGGAGAGCGTCATGAGGGGAAAAAGGTGCAGCGTCTCTACAAGGAGCACGCCATGGATCCCGTACATGAAGTTGACGGGTTGTTGAAAGCCGCAGTAGTCCTGGAGGATCACGTTGACCGTCCCTGCGCGCCCCAGGATGAAGACGAAGCCCATGACGCCGACGAGCGGCGGCATGATCATGGGGATGATCGTGAGATAGGAAAAGAGCCTCCTGCCGGGAAAATCATACCGGAGCAAGAGAAAGGCAACGGCAATCCCGATTATGGAGGTGGTGATCACGGTGCCGACGCCGAGGAGCATGGAATTCATGAGCGATCGCAGGTAAAAGGCATCGGTAAAAAAACTGTGGAAGTTTGCCAGGGTGAAGATCCCTTCATCGGTGGTGAAGCTGTCGTAGAACAGACGGATAAGAGGATAGATGAGAAAGACGATAAAAAAGGCCCAGAGAAGGGCGTATCCGACGAGGCCCCCTGCGTGCACATCCGGCCAGATGCGAGGTTTGTTGGCGGCGCCTGCTTTGTCCGTTTTCACGTTCAGGGTCATACTATCTCAGACCGGTATCCCAAGGGTAATCTGAATGGGGAAACAGACACGCACCTTTTCGTTCATGGGAAAAGGCTGCTGGTGCCAGGGGTTTTGTACGTCGACCTTGAAGATGGTCCCCGCATCGAGCTCAATGTCGTAGCGGATCGTATTGCCTATGTAGGAGGCAAAGCTGACCTTCCCGGAGATCGTGTTCATGTTGGCAGGTATCTCGCCGGGGCCGTATATGGTGGCGGTTTCGGGCCGGACAGAGACCTTGCAGGGATCACCCGTCCTGAACCGGTTTTCATGGAGACACCTGATGAGGCCGTAGGGTGTCTGTACCACCACCTGTCCGGTTGTTTTTTCGATCTCTTTTACCTCTCCCGGTATCAGGTTGTTAATCCCGATAAAGTCGGCCACAAAGGGATTTTCCGGTCTTTCGTAAAGGTCCCTGGGCGTTCCGATCTGCTGGAGCTTTCCGTGGTCGATGACGGCAATACGGTCAGAGATGGTAAGGGCTTCCTCCTGATCGTGAGTTACGTAGATGGATGTGATGGCCAGTTCTTTCTGGAGTTTCCGGATCTCGGCGCGTACCTGCTGGCGTATCTTTGCATCAAGGTTCGAAAGGGGCTCGTCAAGAAGGAGCACATCGGGATTGAGAACCAGGGCACGGGCCAGGGCCACACGCTGCTGCTGTCCGCCGGAGAGCTGGCCCGGATAGCGCTTTTCCAACCCCGTCAGGTTGACCATCGAGAACACCTTGTTTACCCTTTCCGGTATCGTGTTCTTTGGCGCCTTCTTTATCTTCAGGCCGTAGGAAACATTATCAAAGATGGTCATGTGAGGCCAGAGGGCATAGTTCTGGAAGACCATGCCGATGTTCCGCTGGTAAGGGGGGATGGAGGACACCTCTTTGTCGCCGAAATAGATCTCCCCGTGGTCGGGCTTGTGGAAGCCTCCGATAAGGCGGAGGATGGTCGTCTTTCCGCAACCGGATGGACCAAGGAGGGTAAAAAGCTCTCCGTCCCGGATGTCCAGGGAGACATGACTCACGGCCTCCAGGGAGCCGAATCGTTTTATGGTATCCTTCAGGTGGATATTCATAACGTTGTTATCTCCCTTAGGAGAATGGGGGAAATGCCCTCGCCTTCAGGCGAAGGCTTACGTTCGATCATTATCTGAATGCGAGCTACCGGCTTGCAGCCGATAGCAGTTTACTTCTTAATGATCTCCTTGTGCTTCTCGGCGATCTCCTTCCGGAAATACGAGTTCACTTCCTCGATCCGTTTCTTCTGGCCCGCAGTATCGGCATTGTAGACATTACCTACGGGGATATCGAAGAAAGAGCGCATGCCGCCCGTGAAGGCCACAGCCTTTTCCTGGTTGGAGCCGGGCGCGCCCTGGACCTTGTATTTTGGCGTGATCGGGTAGACGCCCATTGCAGAGACGAGCTTCTGACCTTCCTCGCTGAGCAGGAATTCGATGAAGGCATGGGCAGCCTTCGGATGGGGCGCTCCTTTCAGCACGGCCATCGGCTCAGGCGTCACATAGGCGTTCTTCGGGAAGACATATTTCACATCGTAGCCGTTGAGCACCTCGGCAAAGGCCATATAGCTCGGTACGGCGAAGCCCACGGCAAACTCGCCCTTGGAAACCACGTTCGGTACGTCGCGGGAGCGCGCCGTAAAGATCCCCGTATTCGCTGCAAGCTTTTTCAGCCATTCCCAGCCCTTTTCCCATCCGTAGGTCTGGAGAATTACTTCATAGGACGCGTGGCTGCTGCTTGAGCGGTCCGGTGTGCACTGGGCGATCTGGCCTTTCAGCTTAGGGTTCAGGAGGTCGTCCCAGTCCTTGATCTCCACGCCAAGGCGCTTGAGAAGTTTCGGCTGGTAGATGATCCCGTAGGGCTCGAGCATTGTTCCAACCCAGAATTTCTTCGGATCTTTCAAGGGCAGCCCCACCGGCTTGCCGATCTCGGCAGGGATCTCGTTCCACATTTTATCAGGCACCTGAACCTTTTCGAGGAGACCTTCCCTGGCCAGGTTATCGAAAAGGGTGCCTTCTCCGCCCCAGAACACATCTGCGCGCGGTTTTCCTTTCCATTCGAGTATCTGCCCATAGGCTACCGGCGTTCCCTGGGGCATGGCGCTGGTCTTCAGGTCAACGTTCCATCTCTTTTTTGCATAGGCAGCAAATGCCTTCAGCACCGGGTCATGGACGTCTTTTGAAACAGGGGTAATGAGATAAAACTCATTCTCGATCGCCTGGGCAGAGCTTATGCCTGCCAGACAGAAAAAGACCGCAACTGAAATCGCCGCGAAAAGTGCAAAACGTTTCATGCCATTTCCCTCCTTAGTATAATAATTTTATCCATATCAACGTTGGTGAATGTTATTTTCAGGGATAAGCGAACCATTTTTTCGAGCAAATTATCTCTGCAATTATCTTAAGTGGACGCTGCCATTCTGTCAACAAGATAATGTGTTTACATAATAAATAACAATTGTATTTGGTGTATTTCTAATGTTACTTATTCATTATGAAAAAGACGTTAACGGCCGTTGATGCCGCATCTCTTATAATCGGCATTGTCATCGGCGTGGGGATATTCAAGGCGCCGTCGCTCGTAGCCCTCCATACCGGCAATGCAATCCTCTTTTTCGCCGTATGGCTTGCGGGCGGCGCGATCTCGCTCATCGGCGCGCTCTGTTATGCCGAGCTGGCAGCTGCCTACCCTCATCCCGGCGGGGACTACCATTACCTCTTGCTCGCCCTTGGAAAGAAACCGGCGTTCCTCTTCGCCTGGGCGCGAATGACGGTCATGCAAACCGGTTCAATTGCGATGCTCGCCTTTATACTGGGAGACTACCTGTCACGGGTAGCGCCCCTGGGGACATATTCCTCATCCATATATGCCGCGGTCAGCATCATTGTCTTGACCGCCGTTAATGCTATCGGCATAAAGGAGGGAAGGATAACTCAGAAACTGCTGACGCTCGCGATCGTGGCCGGGATACTGTTTATAGTCGTCGGCGGCCTCTTTTTTGCTGCTCCCATGCCGTCCGGCGCGTCTCCATCCCCGCCGGTCCGGCCGGTTCTCGGCCTCACAATGGTCTTTGTTCTCCTCACCTATGGCGGATGGAACGAGGCTGCATACATATCGGCAGAATTGCGGGACATCAGGAAGAACATGGCCCGCTCTCTGATATGGAGCATCTCGATCATAACCCTTCTCTATATGCTTATCAACATAACCTACTGGAAGATCCTCGGGGTACAGGGAATGGGGAGTTCGGAAGCGGTGGCATACGATGTAATGCTCAGAATAACAGGGCCGGGAGGGGCAGCGCTCGTCAGCCTTCTTGTGGCCGTATCTGCGCTTAGTTCAATGAACGGCGTGATCATCACGGGCTCGCGCACGAACTACGCCCTTGGGAGGAATTTTTCCTTGTTCCGTTTTCTCGGACGCTGGGACAAGGATGCCGCTACCCCGGCGCGTGCCCTGACAGCACAGGGTATCATCTCGCTGCTTCTTGTACTTCTGGGTACGGTGACGATGAAAGGCTTTGTAACAATGGTCGAGTTTACCGCGCCGGTATTCTGGTTTTTCTTTCTTCTCACAACGCAATCGCTCATTGTCCTGCGATTAAAGGACACAAAAACGACCCGCCCGTTCCATGTGCCGCTTTATCCCACGACGCCCGTACTGTTCTGCTGCGTCTGCTTGTTCATGCTCATATCGAGCATTCAGTATGCGGGGATAGGGGCGCTGGCAGGCATCGTTGTTCTGTGTGGGGGCCTCCCGTTTCTTATGATCTCAAAATATCACAGCGTTCAGGAGAGGTGACGTGATGACGAAGATGATCGCCTGTGTCATTTTTATGTTTCTTGTGCTGCCCGGTACCACGTCCTGCGACCTGAAGCCGGGCAAGAAGGTAGAGCCCGACGTTGTATTTGCGACCACGCCCCACAAGGTGGTGAGGGAAATGCTGAAGCTTGCTGGCGTCACAAAAGATGACACAGTCTACGACCTTGGTTCAGGCGACGGCCGTATCGTGATCGCGGCGGCAAGGGATTTTGGAGCACGTGGCGTCGGTGTTGAGCTTGACCCGGAACTTGTTGCCGAGAGCACAGAGAATGCGAGGAAGGCCGGGGTCGGTGAGACGGTAAGGTTTGTCAGAGAAGATCTTTTTGTAGCTGACATCCGCACGGCGTCGGTGATTGCACTCTATATGCTGCCGGAGATAAACAAGGAGCTTATGCCTAAGTTTTTCCGGGAACTGAAACCCGGCACGAGGATTGTCGCGCACAGGTTCGGCGTCGGAGACTGGAAGCCGGATATGGTGCTCAGCGCCTTCGATACAGCAATATACCTGTGGGTTGTCCCCGCGAATGTAACCGGAGAATGGAAGATCATCCTCAGGAGCGAAAAAGAGACGAAGGAATATACGCTCTCGCTTCGTCAGCGTTATCAGATGGTTACCGGGACGATCAGCGGTGAAGAAAGAGAGTTCAAACTGCATGACGCGAGGCTCTATGGAGAAGAGATCGCAATGAAAGTGGAGGATACGGTCGAAGGCCGTCCATTGCAGATGAAAATGGAAGGCGTTGTCAGGGGCGATTCCATGGAAGGAACAGCTTTGGTCGCAGGAGGCAGATCGCCCGGAACCTATATGTGGAAGGGAACGAGGAACATGCAGTAAAAAGGGCATATCAAGTTAACGCAATATCTGGTATAATTTTCAGCATGTTCTTTAAAGGAGGTGCGATGTGACATTCAGGTTGGGCAGGCTGGCCCTGCTGGCGCTTATTGTCATCTTTCTGTTTTCTGCGTCCAGACTGGTCGGGATATATGTGGACTGGCTCTTTTTTCGTGAAGTTGCATACGAAGCGATGTTCACGAAGGTTCTCTCCGCCGAGATACTCACAGGCCTTGCCTTTGGCCTTATCTTCTTTTTGTTTTTTGCCGCCAATGTTTTTACAGCGTCCACCATCAAGGTGCCGGCTATCGATATACTGTTCATGGGCCAGATGAGGGTGCCCTTTGATCCCGGTAAATTCGGCAAAATATTTAAATACCTTGGCCTGCTCGTCGCCGCCTTCGGGGGAGTATTAAGCGGAATGTGGGGCAGCGGCCTCTGGGCGCAGGTGCTGGTCTTTTTCAACAGCGTCAATACGGGGACAATCGATCCGGTATTCAGCAAGGACCTCAGCTTCTACTTCTTCAATCTCCCGCTGTATGAATCGCTCAACGGTTATGCCGGTTTCCTCCTTTTCATTACTATCCTTGCCGTGGCCGCCGGGTATGCTGCGCGCGGCGGTTTCCTGGTGCTCGGCAACAGGGTCTCTTTCGTGAAGCGCGCGAAGGAGCATTTGACTTTCCTTATTTTTCTGTTCTTTGTAAAACTGGCCTTAGGGTTCTATCTCGATAGATTCGAAACGCTCTATTCCCCGCATACGGTGCTCACCGGCGCAGGGTATGCAGACGTTCATGCGCGGATTATGACGCTGGGCCTGCTGGTCCCCCTGACGGTTATCTGCGGCATAATGGTTGCCTATGCCCTCCTGAAAGAGAAATGGCGCGTCGCGGTCTACCCGGTAGCCGGCCTCATCGCTGTGTATATCCTGGGCGTGGCGATCTACCCGGGCCTTCTCCAGAATTTCAAAGTGGCGCCAAGCGAGCAGGCGCTGGAAGAGCCTTTCATCAGGCACCATATCGCGCTGACGAAATACGGCTATAACCTTCAGAACGTGCAGATGGTGCCCTTCGATGTGTCCTTTAACCTCACGGCGAAAGACATTCAAAAGAACGACACAACAATTAAAAATATACGGCTCTGGGATGAATCGCCGCTCCTGAAGACGTACAGCCAGCTCCAGCAGATCAGGACCTATTACCGGTTCAACGATATCGACAGCGACCGGTACACAATAAACGGCCAGTACCGGCAGTTGATGCTGTCCGCAAGGGAGCTTTCCTACAACGATCTCCCCAGCAAGTCGTGGATAAACGAGAAGTTTGTTTTTACGCACGGCAACGGTGTTGTCATGGGGCCTGTAAGCAGGATCTCCAAGGAGGGCCTGCCTGAGTTTATTATAAAAGATATCCCGCCCGTTTCGGCCGCAGGCGTAAAGATCACTACCCCGGAGATATACTTCGGCGAGCTCACGAGCGACTACATAATCGTGAATACAAAGATACCCGAATTCAGCTACCCTACGTCAGAGGGCAACATATATACCTCTTACAAGGGTTCAGGCGGCGTCCGCCTCGATTCGCTTTTCAAACGGGCAGTCTTTGCATCATATTTCCGGACTGCGAAGATCATCCTTTCTTCGGAGATAACGCCGGAGAGCAGGATCATCTATAACAGAAACGTGGTCCAGAGGGTACGGAGCATTGCGCCTTTCCTGCTTCTGGATTCAGATGCCTATGTAGTGGTTTCGGACAACGGCAAGATCTACTGGATGATTGATGCCTATACCGTGTCTACGCGCCTTCCTTATTCGAAGCCCCTGAAGAACAGGGTAAATTACATGAGGAATTCGGTGAAGATCGTTATCGATGCGTACGATGGCAGGGTAAACTTCTACGTCAGCGATCCTTCTGATGTGATGATCCAGGTCTACGGCGCCATCTTCCCTGGCGCCTTCAAGCCCATCGGAGAGATGCCGGAGGATCTGAAGAAACATGTACGGTATCCGAGAGATTTCTTTAATGTCCAGACGGCAATGTACGCCACATTCCATATGAACGACCCGAAGGTGTTTTACAATAAGGAAGACCTCTGGGAGATCCCTGTCCATAACGAAAAGACGATGAGCGCGAACCACATGATCATGAAGCTCCCCGAGGAACAGAAAGAAGAATTTGTCCTCCTCGTCCCCTATACCCCGGCCAAAAGGGACAACCTCGCCGCGTGGTTCGCCGCCCGCTGCGATGAGCCGCATTACGGCAAGCTGCTCGTCTTTACCTTTCCGAGAGACCGGCTCGTCTTCGGGCCGCGGCAGATCGACGCAAGGATAGACCAGGATTCATACATCTCGCAGCAGCTCACCCTGTGGGGACAGCGCGGCTCCCAGGTGATCCGGGGAAAGCTCCTCATCATCCCCATCGAAAAGTCCCTCCTCTACATCCAGCCCCTCTACCTGGCCGCAGAGGACAAAGGGGGCTTGCCCGAGCTCCGGAGGGTTATCGTTGCCTATGAGAATGATGTGGTCATGGAGGAAAACCTCGAGCAGGCACTGGCGGCGCTGTTCGGAGGCAGAAAAGCAGCCCCGGCAGCAGCAGCGGCAGGGGCGCCGTTAACAACGAAAAAGGCCTCTGTCCAGGACCTTGCAAGAGAGGCGGCACAGGTCTTTGAAAGGGCCAGGACGCTTCAAAAACAAGGCGACTGGGCAGGCTACGGCGAACAGCTCAAGAACCTGGAGCGGATACTGAAGCAGATGACAGGGCAATAGAATAAGCTGTCAGCAGTCAGCTAAATTCTTTGCCGGTGGTAACATGTATTTTACCCATTTCATGCATAGCACAAAATGGGTAAAATTTGCAGGTGTCCCTATGGATACACCCAATGCCTTTGCCGAAATAGTGCAATTTGAGAAACAACGTCCCCATCCCCCCTCCCCACCCCCCCCCACGCATATATATCTGTTGAAAATATGTACAAATACTGTATAATAAATGTATATGATATTCGAGTGGGACAAGGGGAAGAGCAGGTCCAACTTTAAAAAACATGGGATCGACTTTGAAACCACCCGAAAGATATGGCTTGATGAGAACAGGATCGAGATCGAGGCTCCTTATCCGATAGAGAAGAGATGGATTATGGTTGGATCCATAGAAGGCAAAGTGTGGACGGCAATATATACAACCAGGGATGATGCTGTCCGTATCATTTTGGTACGGCGGGCACGAACCAAGGAGAAGGGTATCTATGAAAAAAAGACTTTTAGCTAAGACAACGGACGAATTTGACAGGAGGTTCGATGCAGGAGAGGATGTTACGGATCTCATTGATCTATCGAAGGCCAGGGTAACCAGTTCGAGCAAAAAGATACGCGTAACGCTGGATATTGCAGAATCTCTTGTACGGGATATTGACGCAATTCGTGAGAGAATAGGCGTTGATCGGGGCGCCCTTATCAAAATATGGCTCCACGAAAAGGTTATGGAGGAGAAATCCTCATACTAACCTTTCTTGTCCTTGCCGTTGATCCAGTTCTCTATCTCACTGCGCTTGTTGTATACGACGAGGGCGGATACGAGCAGGAGAATGCCGACAGTCAGGTTCGCAAGATCCTGGTATCCTTCTCTCAGGAATATTGCCGAAGAGAATACGCCGCCAAAGATATAAATCCATATAATGCTTCTGATCATCGGCCTTCAACCTCCCCTGCTTGACTTCTTTCGCCTGATTGTGTCATATCGGCAGGTGATTTTCAATCATAATATTTTTTGCGACAAATCCTAAATACTAATATCGAAGCACTAAACAAATTCAAATGTTCAAAATTCAAAACGCAAGCATGTGTCTGTTTGGAATATTTGATATTTGAATTTTGATATTGTTTCGAGTTTAGATATTAGTATTTCGTGCTTGGTTGAATATTTAATGCTCAAGATTCGGGATGTACTTATGCTGCTGATCCCTATTAATATAAAAACCGGAGGTGCACTATGAAGAAATCGGTCTTATTGTTTCTCGTCGCAGGCATTGTTCTTTTTGCAGGTACGGTCAGTGCGGAGGTAAAGGCAGCGCAGGCCGTCGCAAAAGAAATACACTGGCTGGGCCACGATACCTTCAGGATACTGGGAGAGAAGGTCATCTATACGGACCCTTTCAAGATAAAAGGGAAGGATACGGCAGATATCATCCTCATCAGCCACGACCACTTTGACCATTGCTCGGAGAAGGACATAAAGGCGATCCAGGGAGCAAACACGGTGATCGTCACGCCGCCTTCATGTGCGAAGGGGCTTGCAGGCAATGTAAGGGTCGTCAAAAGGGGCGACACGATCAACGTCGGCGGCATCGCAATAGAAGTGGTGCCGGCATACAATGTGAATAAGGAGTTCCATCCGAAGGCAGCCGATGGGGTGGGGTACATCTTTACGGTAAAAGGACAGAGGATATATTTTGCCGGCGATACCGACCATATCCCGGAGATGAAGGGGTTCAAGAACGTCAACATAGCGCTCCTCCCTGTCTCCGGAACATACGTAATGACCGCAGAGGAAGCGGTCAGGGCTGCCCTCGACATAAAGCCGGACATCGCTATCCCGATGCATTACGGCGCCATAGTGGGGACAGAATCGGACGCCAACGGGTTCGCCGAAGGCCTGAAAGGAAAGATCGAGGTCATTATCTTAAAGAAAGAATAACGAATGAACCGGCTCATAGCTCATAGCTGATAGGAAAATTCATTACTGCCTACTCGATCCTTGCTGTTGCTATGAGCCATGAGCCGCCTTTATCGCCCAACGCCGGACGGTCTTCTTTGCATTGCGATATACGATATACGAACTACGATATACGGTTTTCTGTGCGGTAGTAATCCCCTTAAGCCTCACGGGTGTTCCGCCATGAGCTATCAGCTATGAGCTTTATTCCTCTTGTTTCGCCGGTTCCGAGCCGTTTTGCTCGATCAACTTCTTGCGGTACTGGACATAGGCGTCGCGCATAGCGATGTATGGGTCGATGGCTGCCTCTTTCATTATTTCATAGTCCCCGATGCGGAAGGAAAGGTTGTTGACCTTTTCATGGACATTAAGGGCTATCGTTTCGGGGTCTAACAGATCCGAGCTGAGATAGGTGGGAGGCCTCAGAAAATGGTCCCCGACCAGCCCGACGGTGTCCCGGGGGTTGGAAGGGCCGAGGACGGGCCACACGATATAGAACCCGGAGCCTATGCCGTACTTGCCGAGCGTCTGGCCGAGATCTGCTTTGCGGCCCGTAATTCCGAACCCATCCTTTGCAACGTCCCGGAACCCGGCAACACCCATGGTGGAGTTGATGACGAAGCGGACCAACTCGCGCCCGGCGTAATCGGGCCTTCCCTGGAGCAGGTTGTTCACGAAGCGGACGGGCATCATTAAGTTCTCGTAGAAGTTGCTGAATATTATCCTGAAAGACTCCGGTATAGCGAATTTGTAACCCTGCCCCACGGGCTTAAGGAGCCAGAAGTAAAGCTTGTCGTTGAAATGGTACATGGCCCTGTTCCATGGCTCGATGGGGTCGGCGATGGCAGTCCCTTCGGCTGAGGCGGCCACCTCTTCGGTAACGTCGCCGTATTCATCAGGCGGTCTTTCCTGTGCCACGGCAACCCCCTGTACCGGGGCAAAGGTGAGAAACAGGGAGAAGAGGAGCGCCAGGAATACCATCGATCCTGAAAAATATCTGTTTTCCCGGCAGCTCATTTTTTACCTACCTTTTTGCGGAGGGTGTCGAGCAGCTTTGACGGCGGGTTGTTCCCGAGTATCTCCCTGAACTGGGTACGGTAGTTGCTGATAAGGCTTACCCCCTCGACGATCACATCGAACACCTTCCACCCCCCGTCCTTTTTGATAACCCGGTAATAAATGGGCACGTCGGCCTTTTTTGTGGTGACGATGCTTTGGACCTCTACGGTGGTTTCCGAAAGAGGCACCTCTTTGGTATAGTTGATCTTCTCATCTGTGTAGGCCGTAAGCTTATCGATGTAGGCATCCTTGAGGATCGTCTTGTAGAGATCGACAAATTCCTTGCGCTGTTCAGGTGTGAGCTTGTTCCAGTTAAGCCCCAGGGTCCTCTTCGAAAGCTCCACGAAATCGAAGAGTTTTTCGGCGGCGTCTATGATCTTCTGTTCTTTTACCTTCTTGCCCGCTTCGCCTTTGAGCTTTGGGTCCCGCATGACATCGAGTACGCTGCTCACATTTGAATTGATCGTATCAAGCGCAACGCCTGCAGAAGCGAACAGCGGGACCATTGTAAAGATAAGCAGCGCTGCTGAAGCAATCCATTTTTTCATAACCGTTCTCCCTTGTTACTTGTCGGATTTCTCCGGTTCTTTCTTTACGTCGCCAAAAGCGTATTTACCTATCAGGTCCTCGATGTCTGACGGCACGGTGGTCTGTGTGATCGTTCCGCCCGGTTTGAGCAGTTCGCCTGATCCGCCCGGGTCGATCCTTACAAATTTATCGCCGATGAGACCTGCGGTCTTAATGGTTGCCGCCGCATCATCGTATACGGCTACACCTTTGTTAACCTTCATCGTAACCATGCCCATCTGCCTCTCTGCGTCTATGCCAAGGCTTGTTACGCTGCCTACCTCAATGCCGTATATCTCGACCGAGCTGCCGGTCCTGAGTCCCGAGACTGATGCGAACCGCGCTTGAAGCGTGTATGTGTCTTCCCCGAACAACGAGACCTTGCCGAGCTTCACGGTCATATATCCAATGCATATAAGACCGATTAAAACGAAAACACCTACCGCTGTTTCCATAGAATACTTTTTCATTGTACGCTCCCTTCGCAATTGCACCGGTGAGTTGCGATGATCTCCTGGTTTGCCTCGGCCCTCTCGATGATCTGCTCGATCTTGTCATTCGGCAAGACCTCTGTGACACCGGCCCTGATGTAAATGTCGAAGCTTTCTTTTGCATCTATTTTCGCCAGCGCCATACCGTTTATATTATCAAGGACCCCCTGCTGCAGTTTCCGGGCAAAACGCGCCACCAGCTCCTTTGCTTCTTCAACGGACGTGTGCGGGAATATGGTGAGGATCTGATCCCTGCTGTAGCGCGCCGAAAATCCTCCAATGGCGTTGAAGTGGCTGTTCGTATATTCACCGAGGGCTTTCAAGACCTCCACGGCGGGCTGCGGCCCAAGGGCATCCTGCAGTATGTTGAGGCGAACGTTCAGCACCGCGGCTGAGATCGCCACGGATTTCGCGGGGCCGCCCAGCATTGTCGCGTAGTGTATCCTGAATGCCTCCCTGGAAAGCAGACCGGTCAGTTCGTCCTGGAATCCGTCGAGGCTGCGCAGGAATTCGTCGATGAGCGGGATCTTTGTTGTAGTTGCCTCTTCATAGGACCCCTGGAAGCCTACGCGTCCCTCCCAGAGGATGATGATCCTGTCCGATATAAAAAAGACGTCCGGAATGTCGTGGCTGATCATGACGGCGGTGAACCCGAATTTTCGCCTGTAGTGGGTGATCATGCTCAGGATCATATTTTTCCGGATCGGGTCCTGCCCCGTGGTCGGCTCGTCAAAGAGGACGATCTTCGGGTCTTCAACGAGCGCCCGAGCCAGGGCTACCCTTTTCTGCATTCCGCCCGAGAGCTCCGAAGGGTATTTGTCTATGGCCTCGGTAAGCTCAAGGTCTTCGATCCTCTTCAGCGCCTTTTTTTCTATCTCTTTCTTGCTGAGATTTGTGGTCTGCTGTAAGGGAAATGCAACATTTTCGAAGACCGTCATCGAGTCAAGAAGGGCATTGTTCTGAAAAAGATAGGCGATGGTGCTCCTGTATTTTTCCCATTCGCCCTTTTTCATTGCGTTTACGGGTTTTCCCTGAAAAAGGATGGTGCCTTCGTCGGGCTTGAGGAGGCCGATGATGTGCTTCAGGAGTACGCTCTTCCCCGTACCGCTCTTCCCGATGATCGTTGTGATCTGGTTTTCGTATATCTTGACGTTGAGGTTGTCCAGCACGGTTTTGTCGCCGAATCGCTTTGTTACATTTTGAAATTCTATTAACGGCATTGTTTCCATAACTCGTCCTACATGAGGAATGATGTTACTGCATAATCGGCGACAAGGATAAAAACACAGGAAAGAACGACGGCGGAGATGGTTGAAAGACCGACGGCCTTCGCGCCGTAGCCGTCAGACCGCATATGACAGAAATAGCCCTGGAAGCAGCAGATACATGACACGATGACGGCGAAGACCAGGGACTTTATAAAGCCTCCCCTGACGTCTATCATATCAATAGAAGACTGTACCCGGTAGAAGTATGTGCCGGCATTTGTCCCCAGCAGGACCACTCCGGTAATATAGCCCCCGATTATCCCGATGAGGTCAAAGAAGGCGGTGAGCAGCGGAAAGCTGATGATCGAGGCAGCAATCCTCGGGCTGATGAGATAACGAACCGGATCGATCCGCATGGAATAGAGCGCGTCGATCTGTTCGGAGATGCGGAGGATCCCTATCTCCGCGGTCATGGCGGAGCCGGCCCGCGCGGTAATCATAATTGCGGTGAGAACAGGCCCCAGTTCCCTGATGAGGGAAAGGGACACGGCAGAGCCGAGGGCGCCGACAGAGCCGAATTTTACCAGCGTATAGAAAAGCTGAAGCCCCAGGACCATGCCGGTAAAAAGGCCTACGAGCATGACGATCAGGGAGGATCTGGCGCCGATATAATAGACCTGCCTTACGATCTCGTGAAGCTGCTTGCGCTTGAAGATATTGACAAAGGCAAGGAAAAAGAAGATGGCTATTGCGCCCAGATCACCGACGAGGCGTATAGCCCACCTGCCCGTGGCAGGGAAAAGAAGCGCTAAAGGATTATTCTGCCGTGGCGAGCCTGTACCTTCCAATTCCGTCTCTTCACCTCACTTTATATAGCCGGACTACAGCTAAAATATAAGAGATATTGTAACTATTATCTCGCAGAGGTTCAATTAGTTTTTGCAATTTTATTTTGAATTCGGGAAACTAACAATCAGCGATTAACTTCTTGTGTCGCTTGACAGCGTGCCGGCTCGCTATGAACTATGAGCCGTTTTCCTTGTTCCCCGCGCCTCCCGTTTCGCGATTTTCGTTTCCCCCTCACCTCTTTATGCCAGATTCGTCAAAAATAATGGCCGATTGGGCACTTTGTTATTCCACGGTATGAAGTGAACCAATATAATCAATCATTATGCAGCCATCGAAAGACATATCTGACACGGCGCAACTGAAGAAGGCATGGGAGCGGCTCGTTTCAAAGAGACAGATAGCCCGGAACATCGATCCTCTGGTAGCGATATCATGGCGCCGATGTGGCTTTCTCCTCAATCCCCGCGGCAAACCCCAATGGACCTATCTCAATTCCGACGCATTATCTTACACGCTGAAAAAGCACAACACCTTTCGCGTCATAGCCTGCCCGCTTATGGAGGATATTCACCAATACATAGAATGTTCCAATGCCTCTCTCCTGCTTGTAGACAACACCACCTGTGTTCTGGAGATGCTGGGTGATCTGCGGGCGATACAACATGCCCGGGATCTTGGATTCAGGATCGGGGCATTTCTCAGCGAGAATGGCATCGGTACTACCGCCTTCTCTATCGCGCTGATCGATAGCCTGCCGGCGCTGGTGGCAGGGGCAGAGCATCTCTTTATGTGTTTTCATGCACTTGTTACTGTGGCAGCGCCGATCTTCGATCCCGAAGGCCGGTCTGTCGGGGCCATCGGGCTGATCGGAACGCTCCCTCAATATAGTCCCCAGGCCCTGGGCATGGTTGTGGCGGCGGCAAAGGCCATTGAAAACCAGTTGCAGGCAGAACTCATCATCAGGGAAGCAAACGCGAGGGCGAGCGAACTAAACGCAACGCTGGACACGATGTCAGAAGGTTTGCTCGTGTTGACTGCGCAGGGCACCATCAGACACCTCAATGAACGCGGCGGCGAACTCCTCGGATTGAAGCCGAACGCCGTAAAAGGCCGGCTGCTGACGGAATACCTTGTCCTCCCCGAAACATTGGCGCGGGCTATTTCGCGCGGCGAGGAACTGAGCGACGTCGGGGTCAGTTTTGTCATGAACGGGACGGCACAGGAATTTCTTGTCAGTCTGCGTATAATTCGCCAACAGGACAGGGAGCCCGCCACATCTATCGTAACGCTTCGCCGTATTGAACAGGTGCATCAACTGGTAACGCGGCTTGTCGGCGCACAGGCAAGGCTCACGCTGGACGACATGGTCGGTCGCGGACCCTCGGCACGCCACGTGCGCCGGCAGGTCCTTGCTGCTGCGAACGCCAAAGGCTGTGTTCTCTTAAGCGGTGAATCCGGGACCAGCAAGAACGCTGCGGCACGGGCCATCCACAACAGCGGCCGACGCGCCGGCGGACCATTTCTTGCACTTAATTGCAGGGCCATACCGCGTGAACTCATTCTCGGCGAATTTCTCGGCTTTGAAGCGGGGGCGCTTAATACCGTCCCTTCCGCCGGTCAGCCAAGCAAGTTTGAACTGGCGGACGGAGGCACGCTCTACCTCGACGAGGTGGAGATGCTGCCCCTGGAGGTCCAATCGGCCCTGGCCCGTGTCATAGAGTCCGGAGAGGTTATCCGTCTTGGCGGCAGCCGGCTTATTCCCGCGGATGTTCGCGTCATCGCGTCGACGGAGATTGACCTCGAACGGCTCGTGGCCGAAAACACATTTAATACGAACCTTTTTTATCGTTTGAGCACCTTTGTGATCAAGCTCCTGCCATTGCGCGAACGTACCGAGGATATAGACTTTCTGGTCATGCACTTGCTGGAACGTCTGAGCCTGCAAGTCGGCCGGCAGGTAAGCATCAGCAAAACCGCACTGGACGCAATGCACCATTATCCATGGCCCGGAAATGTCACGGAGCTTGAATCAGTGCTTGAACGGGTCACCTTGCACTGCGAGGGAAAGACGATCGCATTGGAAGACCTTCCTGAAGCCATCAGGCAACGGCGTGCCAAGATACCTGGACGGCCCGTGAGCGAACCGGTAAAAAGGCTGGCCGAAATGGAGAAGCAGGCAATCATAAACGCAGCACGGGCATCGCGGGGGAACCTCGGCAAGGCCGCGCAGCTTCTTGGTATCGGACGTACGACCCTATGGCGGAAGATGAAAGAGGCGAGGATGTCAATGGAAGACTTAAAAAAGATTTCTGTTTCATAATGAAACGTTCTGTCACTTTTCTGTTCTAATGTGAAACAAAATCATGAATCGTTTTGATATGAACGGGATAACATATTTATCGTAATGGCATGATCAATGATGTGCTACGGAGAAAAACGAAAGATATACCGGCATCAAAGACAAGTCTGCATTACAAAAAGGAGGTAAATTGTTATGTCCCCATTTTTAGGTGAATTAGTTGGCACAATGGTCCTTGTTCTTCTGGGTGACGGCGTCGTAGCCAATGTCCTTCTCGGTAAATCTAAGGGACAGAACTCGGGGTGGATCGTCATTGCCACCGGCTGGGCCTTTGCTGTATTGGCCGGTGTCTTTGCGGCCATCGCCCTCGGCAGTCCTGATGCACATATCAATCCCGCAGTGACCCTCGGTTTTGCCGTAAGTTCGGGCGACTACAGCAAGATCACCCTGTATCTTCCTGCACAGCTTATCGGGGCCTTCCTGGGCGCCATGCTTCTCTGGCTCCATTATTATCCCCACTGGAAGGAGACGCCCGATCCGGGACTCAAGCTTGCATGCTTCTCCACCGGGCCTGCGATACGCAGCGCCATACCCAACCTGATCAGCGAGATCGTGGGTACCGCAGTGCTGGTTCTCGGCGTGGCGTCGATCTTTTCCAAGGCCGCCGACAGCGGTGCAACTCACGGTCTCGGCCCCTTTCTCGTGGCAGCCCTCGTCTGGGGGATAGGTGTGAGCCTGGGCGGCACCACGGGCTATGCCATCAATCCCGCGCGGGACCTCATGCCTCGTCTGGCACATTCTTTATTACCCATACCCAACAAAGGCGGTTCCGATTGGAGCTACTCCTGGATACCGGTCGTGGGTCCCCTGCTGGGTGGTGCATTGGTTGGAATGTTCCTCAAGGTAATCTGAAATTGGCCTGGGACAAACTATTCAAGTAGGAGGGAACAAATGAAAAAATTGATCAATGAACCGGAACACGTTGTTTACGAAGAGCTTCATGGCATCGCGGCAGCCCACCACGATCTGGTCGAGGTTTGTTTTGATCCGAATTATATCGTCCGCAGAGACGTACCGCTGAAAGGTAAGGTAGGCATTGTGTCCGGCGGCGGTTCCGGGCACGAGCCGATGCATGGCGGTTTTGTCGGCTATGGAATGCTCGATGCGGCGTGCCCCGGTGCGGTGTTTACCTCACCGACACCGGATCAGATGCTTGAGGCAACAAAACGGGTGAACGCCGGCGCCGGCGTGCTGCATATCGTCAAAAACTATACCGGCGATATTATGAACTTTGAGATGGCGGCAGACCTTGCGCGAGATCAGGGCATCGAGGTGGAAAGCGTTGTCATCAATGACGATGTCGCGGTAGAGGATAGCCTTTACACGGCCGGACGGCGCGGTGTCGGCGCCACAGTCCTTGCAGAAAAGATTTGCGGCGCAGCGGCGGAAGCCCGCCGCTCACTGAAAGATGTTGCCGATATCTGCCGCAAGGTAAATGACCGGAGCCGCAGCATGGGCATGGCGCTGACGTCCTGCATTGTGCCGCACGCCGGAAAACCCACTTTCAGTCTTGCTGAGGACGAAATGGAGATAGGCATCGGGATTCACGGCGAGCCGGGGCGTACCCGCATGAAGCTCAAACCCGCAGACGAGATCGGGGTATTGCTCATGACGCCCATCATCTCCGATCTGCCGTACAAAAACGGCGACGAGGTGCTTTTGTTCGTGAACGGCATGGGCGGCACGCCTTTGATGGAGTTGTACGTGATCTATAACAGGGCGTATGAGATAGCGACCAGGAATGAATTGAAGGTAAGTCGCAATCTCATCGGGTCCTATATCACATCATTGGAGATGGCAGGGTGCTCGATCACGCTTCTCAAACTGGACGATGAACTCACGAGATTCTGGGATGCTCCTGTCAGAACAGCGGCGCTGCGCTGGGGTATGTAGAAACAATTAAATATACAGGGAGGACGCCCATGACTATTTCGCGAGACGATGTTCTCAGTTGGATCAAAAACTGCGCCGCCGCCCTGGCAGACAACAGGGACTATCTCATAGAACTGGATTCCCCCATCGGCGACGGCGATCACGGCGCCAATATGAACCGCGGTTTTCAGGCGGTCCTCGGCAAGCTGCCGGATATTGCAGATAAAGATATCGGCACGATCTTCAAGACAGTAGGCTTCACCCTTATATCGACGGTCGGTGGGGCAAGCGGGCCGCTCTACGGTGCATTATTCATGCAGATGGGTGCTGTTTCGGATGGCAAGATCGAGCTTACCCTGACGGACTGGGCGGAGGCCGTCGAGGCGGGCCTGAACGGTGTTGTCCTGCGCGGCAAGGCAAACCACGGCGACAAGACGATGGTAGATGCCCTGATGCCCTCAGCCGAAACGTTGAAGGCAGCATCCGCCAACGGCATGTCCCTGCCCGATGCATTGAGGGAATGTGCTCACGCGGCCGAAAGGGGCGTGCAGGATACTATACCCCTTATTGCAAGGAAGGGCAGGGCGAGCTACCTGGGGCAACGAAGCATAGGGCACCAGGACCCCGGCGCTACCTCATCAAGCCTGCTGCTCCAGGCAGCCGCTCACACGTGGGTAAACGGCTCATAAAGATTGGGAGAAAAGTTATTATGGTTGGTATAGTAATCGTATCTCACAGCGCCAAGCTGGCAGCCGGAGCGGTTGAACTGGCCCGCGGTACGGCAGGTCCCGACGTAAAGATAGCCGCCGCAGGAGGCCTCGACATGCCGGATTCGCCCCTCGGTACCGATGCTGTCTTCGTACTGCGGGCTATCGAAGAGGTCTATTCCGATGAAGGTGTTCTGGTATTGATGGACATGGGAAGCGCCATCCTCAGCGCCGAACTGGCCATTGACCTGTTGTCGCCGGAACGCCGTGCAAAGGTGACGCTCTGCGCGGCGCCGATCGTTGAAGGCGCCATTACGGCAGCCCTCCAGGCCCGCCTCGGTCAAACGCTGGCAGAGATCGCGGATGAAGCGCAACGTGCGCTTGATGTGAAATGTGCACAGCTCACAGAAACAGGAGCCTTTCCCGATGCATCTGCGATCAGACTGCTTCCAGAAAGGACAGAGTGTGAAATCTGTCTGTCTGTACATAACCCCCACGGGCTGCATGCGCGTCCTGCAGCCCGCCTCCTTCAAACGGCAGCGCAGTTTCAGGCACAGATCTGCCTGTCCAACCTTACCACCGGTCGGGGTCCGGTGGGCACCAAAAGCATTAACGACCTGATGATGTTGAACGTTCTTCATGGACACAGATTGCAGGTTTGCGCCTCCGGACCTCAGGCGCGCGAGGCGCTTGAGGCGCTGCAATCCCTTGCCGCAATGAATTTTGGCGACGGAGACGGGACTGTTGGGGCAGTAGCTGCAAAACCAAAGGCAGCGGAGACAGTTGCAACGCCAGGCATAAGAAAGCCTGCAAAGGTCTTTATCGCGGGGACCGGAAAAGAACATCTGCGCGGGATACCAGTTTCCCGCGGAATCGCTATCGGTACTGCCCGGTTGCTGCGCGTTGCGAGGCCCGACATTCCTCTCGACCAGGCGTGCGATCCGCAGAACGAATGGGAGCGTCTGGTTGCGGCGTTGGACAAAACACAACAAGAGATCGAATGTGAGCGTAAGCACCTTTCGTTTCGTGCGGATCGGGACACGGCGGGACTCTTTGATGCCCACTTGCTTCTGCTTCAGGATAACTCGCTGAGAATGTCGGCCCGCCGGGCGATCTTTGACTCAGGTCATAACGGAGCCCTGGCCTGGCATCTCACGGTGGAGCAAACTGCTGCTGAGTATGCATCTCTGGGGAACGAGTACCTGCGGACCCGTTCAGCCGACGTCAGGGAGGTAGGCGGAAGGGTGCTCCTGAATTTGCTCGGTCATGCCGTAAGCGGCAATAACCTGAATAGACCGGGTATCCTTATTGCGACGAATATCGGTTTGGGAGAGATTGCGCATATTGACCCGAAGGTGGTGCTCGGAATCTGCACCGGGCAGGGCGGAGCAACCTCACATACCGCGATCCTTCTCGGCAATCTCGGCATACCTGCCGTCATGGGGCTGGGTGACCGGCTGTCAACGATCGGAGAGGGCGATATGGTTATTGTTGATGGCGACAAAGGGACCGTCATCGCCAAACCGTCATCGGAGGTGCTCGATGATTATCAGAGGCGTCTTGAGGCGCTGCATGCTGCGCGCGATCAGGCCAGGCGGGAAAGCCTTGCCTTGGCTTTCACGCGTGACGGGAAATGGGTAGAAGTAGTTGCAAATATAGGTTCAACGGCGGAAGCGAAGGCAGCGACTGCTAACGGAGCAGAGGGCGTGGGATTGTACCGTACCGAGTTTCTCTTCCTTGCCCGGCAGATACCCCCCGGAGAGGACGAACAGTTTTCTGCATATCGGGATGCCGCCCTGGCCCTCGAAAAACGGCCCTTGATCATCCGTACCCTCGACATCGGCGGAGATAAGTTCCTTCCCTATCTCAGGTACGAGGCAGAGGCAAACCCGTTCCTGGGTGTTCGAGGCCTGCGCCTGAGCTTACAGCACCGGGATATTTTCAAGACGCAGCTTCGTGCCATTCTGCTTACGGCTGCCGAGTTTCCCGTCAGGATCATGTTCCCCATGGTTACGACGCCGGCTGAATGGAGGGAGGCAATAGCGCTTCTGTCAGAGGCACGTTCAGAGGTCGCGGGCAGGGGGGTATATCTTCCGCCAAGGATCGAGACGGGGATGATGGTAGAAGTCCCGGGCGCAGCATTGCAGGCGGAACAGTTTGCACCGTTGGTCGATTTCTTTTCCATCGGCTCCAACGACCTCACACAATATACGCTGGCTGCCGAACGGGGGAATGCCGCATTGGCAACGCTTGCCGACGGTCTTCATCCGGCTGTTCTGCGGCTCATTCAGTATATTGTGGAAGCAGCGCATCGTCACGGTAAATGGGTAGGTATCTGCGGGGAGATGGCCGGCGATGCGGCTGCCGTACCGCTGCTTGTCGGGCTCGGGATCGACGAGTTGAGTATGAACGCCGCTGCGATCCCGCTCATTAAACAGCTTATCCGTGCGCTCGACCACTCTGCCATGCAGGTGCTTGCAAAAACCAGTCTGACGCTCGAAACCGCCGGGGATGTACGCGCACTTGTCATGGAACAGGTGAGCGGCGAATAGTAAACAGCAGAAAGCCGATGCTTGACTATTGACCGGATGGGGCATACATTTCAATATGGTCGATAAAAAGGCTTTCAGGCAAGGCAAAGGGCCGGTCTCTGTCGAGGTCGTTACCGTTATGCCGGTCATGCTGAGCAACTGCCCGAGCTGCACGCTCATTTTTCATGAATCCGGCGTTGAGAAGGAGGTGAACAGGGAGATCCTCGGTGAATATCCGGCCGAGATGAGGGAGTCCCTGAGTAGGCTCTCGGACGTTATCCGGCAGCTTTTGGACATATACGGGGAACAGATCAACATATCCTTTATCAATGCCCAGTCTTTCGCCGGCATCTATAGATCCCTGGTTCACCGAACCCGCAGATATCCCGCCTTTATCGTCGAAGGGACTGCCGTATATACCGGACTGGAGCTCTCGAAACTCCGGGACATCATAGACCCTTATCTGATGAAGGATAACGAGTCGATACACCCCTGAGGGCTCCACCTTTTTCCTTAAGGTTTTCGCAGTTATATCCGATGATACTATTAGGTTGCTGGTAGTAAACCCGCGTGAGGTTAATTGTGTGATAGAGAATTTCGCTGAAAAAGTTGGGCATGCAATCAATTACCTGCCTCCTGTACCTGTTGTTATGGACGAGTTGCTTAAGGCGCTTAACAATGAGGATGTGGATATAAATACCCTGGTCAGGATCATCTCGAAAGACCCGTCAATGAGCATGAACGTACTGAAAGTGGTGAACTCAGCGTTTTACAGGCTCCCATACCAGGTCTCGGCAGTTGACCATGCGCTGCGGATGCTGGGGCTGAAAGAGATCACGATGATCTGCATAGCCTGCGGTGCCTACAAGGCGCTGGCGCCGTCCCGCAGCGCCCAGACCTTTAACCTTGACGAATTCTGGAAGCACTCGGTGGCAACAGGTGTGATCGCGAAAAGGCTATGCAAAGAGCTGAAGATAGGGGATAAGGATATTATCTATTTTTTGGGCCTCCTCCATGATGTCGGCAAGGTCATACTGGATAGGATTGCCCATGACATATACACGATGGTGATCCAGACAACCTATGACGAGAGCATTCCTATACGGGAGGCGGAAAAACGTATTATCGGCGAATCACATGACGCAGTAGGGGGGTTGATCATGAAGAAGTGGAGGCTGCCGCCGGTGTTTTCTCATGCCGCACAATACCATCACGCGGTACAGGAGGCCCCGGAAGAAAACAGAAGCGTTGTTGCCATAGTGTCGCTCGCAAACCAGATGGCAAGGGTGCGTTTTTTGGGTTTCGGCGGAGACATGAGCGGCGTTGTTTTTTCCGATACGGACGCATTCAAGGTGCTTGAGGCGGCCTCTCCGGCCATCAACGAGATGGACATAGTAAAGTTCATATGGGACCTTGAAGAGGTGGACGAGGAGGTCATCGAGATGGAAAGGCTGCTAAGCAGCTAAGAACAGTAGATAGTATATCGTATATAGTATATAGCAAACCGAATACCTGATGCTGGATGCTTGATGATGGTTGTATAAAACAAGTATCAAGGATCGAGGTACGAGGTACGAGTATCGGGTAACCAGAGGGGGTGATAATAATGCCCGGCAAAAAAATGACAGAAAAAAAGGGTGAAAAGGGAAAAAATGTTGTGAAAGCACCTGTAAAAGGAGCTGCGGTGTGCGCGATGGCTGCCGGCGCTATGGCAATCGGCGCCCTGGCAATAGGGTCAGTGGCAATCGGTCGTCTTATAATCAGAAAAACGAAAACCGGTAAATCTGAAATTGATGAATTAACGATCGGAAAACTGAAGGTTGACGAACTAACGGTCAGAAAGCTGGAGATACTCGAACAGAAAGGAAAAGACAGCTCTTAGTCTATGCGAACTGTATATTGTATATAGTATAGAGTAACTTCAGGCGTATCCTCTAAAGCCTTAGGGTTCTCTGGTTGTTTCGATATACGCACTACGACATTCGATATACTGTCAGTTAATGGCTGAAAAAGAGGAAAGCAGGTTCAGGGTTTCCCGAACCTGCTTCGTTGGCTTAGAGTTTTACTACATTTGCTGCAGCAGGACCCTTGGGGCCGTTTACGACATCGAACTCTACTTGCTGACCTTCAGACAGTGATTTGAAACCGCTGTCCTGGATGGCTGAGTAGTGAACAAAAACGTCGTCGCCGTCTTCTTTGGTTATAAAACCAAAGCCTTTCGACTCGTTGAACCATTTCACAGTTCCTTTTGCCATGGGCTACCTCCTTTGTAGAATGTTGAAGAATACGGAACTGTGTTAAGAAGAAGCTACAAAAATGAAGATTTTTGTGGATGCAACTAACAAAAATTTCCGATCTTCAACTTTATTATATATAAAGTTTTGTAAAAGTCAAGCATACAAACAAACAGATGTCCCTGGCTCAAGCCCTCGAATAAAAACCTGTTTTTCTAAATTGCCTCAATTGTTGACGGCGGCTTTCTCGTAATATTATAGGTTACGCTTACAACCCCGGGCACCTCGGTCGTTATCCTGTCGCCGAGCTTCAGGAGCTTATCATATGAGAGCTTTGTCGGGGTAGCCACTTTTGCGTCAATGCTCTCCCAGCACCTCACCTCTATCTGGAGGCCAAAGTCCCTTTTGTGCTTCCGTATCCCCGTTACCCGGTCTTCGTGAAGGATCGCCAGGTACTGGAACGCCCCTGTCCTGTAAAGTTCTTCCTCGACTATCTTCGTTGCCTTCCTCACTACCTCGACCTTTTGCGGTGTTACCTCGCCGATGACCCTTGCTGCGAGGGCGGGTCCGGGAAACGGTGGCCTTTTATACAGCTCAGCGGGCAGTCCAAGCGCTTGCCCGACCTTCCGTATACCGCTTTTCCTTAGCCGGATAAGCGGCTCCAGCACGTGATATCCATAGACCTCTTTTGTGTCGATACCGAGCTGTGCGAGGATGTTGTGCTGCCTTTTTATTCCCGCTACAGTCTCCTCCACGTCGGTATAATTGGTGCCCTGTAGGAGGTATCTGGCGCCGCTTTTTTTAACAAGACCGCCGAAAATTTCCTTGTAAAAGACGTGGGTGATCGCCTCTCTTTTTTGCTCCGGGTCTGTGAGCCCTTTTAATGCATTAAAGAACTGGTTCTTTGCATCAACGATCTCTACAGAGACCCCTAATTTTCTGAAGAGCGAGACAACATATTGGGGTTCTTTGTGCCGCATGAGGCCGCTGTCGATAAAGTATGTTTTAAGCCTCCTGCCCAAGGCATTGAAACCAAGCAGTGTAACGACCGATGAATCAACCCCACCGGAGAGGGCATTGATAGCAATACCCTTGTCCACTATCTTTGAGATATCTGCTACCTGTTCTTTGATGAATTCCCTGGTCTTAAGCTGCTGCAACGGTATCTCTTTGATTTTACTCATGTAACCCTCCTTGTCTTGATATATCAAGCTGCCGGCTTCTATAAATCCGTAAGGCGTAAGTCCTCGGGCGATTAACCCCTTGCGTCGCGCAGGTGTTCAGCCCCGGGCACAAGGATATTTCTGTTCTTTGTCACTTCCTTAGTTGCCTCGCTTTGCGATAGCGGATTTCACTGAGGCGGCGATCTCCTGGCTTAAGTCTGCAAGGGCATCGCTTATTGCAGTGACCACCACGTTATACCCTGTTCCGTTGACAGGTTTGCTGAAGCTTGATTCCCTGAAAGCGGTCACTGTTTTCCCGTCTTTGTCTATGATGCTGAACTGCGCTTTCAGGTAAAGATTCCCGCCGGGAGTCACATCGAGGCGCGTGATCGTCAACGGCACCCTGTATGTCCCCGGCGCGTATTGTTTCCAGGGTACGACGGTAACGTGGCCGGCGGCAAGGGTTGATGAAAGGTTTTCAATGAGCACGCGGCTTATATCGTTTCTGAGCGAGCCTCCCCACCTGTCGAACTCGGCGATAGAGAGCTCGTTCTGACCTGTACGTGTAACGATCTGCGGCTTGTCCAGGTAGTCGGGTATATCTACCGGACCAATACGAACGATCGTTTTGATCTTTTCTCCGGCGGGCTGCTGCATTGGCTCTGCAGACTTGAGCGAGGTTAAGGTATAGAACCTGGAGGGAGTCGAGCTGCCGCACCCGGCAACAAGGAGCGATATGATCCCGATAAAAAATATGGTTATACGGAAAAATACATGGTCTTTCATGCTATTCTCCTTTGCCGGTCTTTTTTCCTGAGATCAATGATTCAGGATGTTGCTCGAGGTAGTCTGTGAGATATCGGACCGACCGGACAGTATTCGATACCTCCTCGAGGGTCGTATTGATCTCGTGGGTCAGCACCGAATTTTCCGAGATAATTTCACGGTATGTTGTGAGTGTCTGCTCTGCCTCCTGCAAGGTCTTTTTAACGACCACCAGGGTTTGTTCAATCTGTTCCGGTAGCTTATCACCCTTCGCGACAACCTTGCGTATATCTCCCGTCGCGTCTTTTATGGCTAAAAGAACAGGTTTGAGTTCCCTGCTCGCCTCATCCAGTGATTTGATGCTCGCGGTGAATTCCCTGGAATTGACCGCTTTGTCGATGCCGTCAACGGCGTTGCTGATCTTATCAAACAGCTTCTTCCAGTTGATCTCTTCAGCTGTCTTCAGGATCTCGTCTATACTGGAAGGTATGGTCGGGATCTCCGGGCACCTGTCTTCAAGGCCAACAAGCCTGATCTTCTTATCAGGGAAAAAGTCGAGATAGATCATGAGCTGGCCGGTGACGAAACTTTGCATCTGAAGCTGTGCGCGAAGGCCTTTTTCAATAAGCTGGGAAAACTGGTCCTGCCGGCCTGACGCCTGCGGTCTGTCGGTGATGACTGCCCTGGGGTCCAGCTCCACATAGACAGGGATGAGGAATGACCTGTTTACATAACTGTATCGCAACACAATATTTGTAACAGAGCCTATTTTGACGCCTCTGAATACGACCGGAGAACCTACGTTGAGTCCCTTTACAGAACCGTCAAAGAACAGCACGTAGGGTAGTTTTGCGACAAAAAATTTGCCCGAGCCGAAGACCCAAACGGCCAGGATGGCAAGCGTCAGGGCGCTCACAACAAAGGTACCGATCAAGGTCTTACTCGCCTTTTTCGCCATTGCTTTTCTCCTTTTTCAGTGTTTTCCTTGCTCATCTGTCACGCATGTGCTGCGCTGCTCCGCACAACACCGTGATGCCGGTTCCCCGTCTGGTGGCTGTCCGTCGGGCTTTCCCCTGGTGAGGAAGCTGTGAACCGTCGGGTTCCTGCATTCGACAAGAAGTCTTTTCGGGTCCCCTGATGCTATCATGGTCTTTGTATCTGCGTCGAGAAATACTGAGTTGTTTCCTATGGCAAAGATGCTTGCCAGTTCATGCGTTACGACGACGATAGTGGTGCCGAGACTGTCACGGAGCTCGAGGATGAGATCGTCGAGAAGTTTAGAGCTGATAGGGTCCAGCCCGGCGGACGGCTCGTCGAAGAAGAGTATATCGGGGTCAAAGGCCATGGCACGGGCGAGGCCGGCGCGTTTTTTCATCCCGCCGCTGAGCTCGGAGGGGTAATAATCCTCGAAACCCGCGAGGCCGACGAGGGAAAGCTTAAGTGATATGATCTCATTGATCTGGGCAGGGCTCAGGTCAGTGTATTGCTCAAGCGGCAGGGATATGTTCTCCGCAAGCGTCATCGAGCTCCACAGGGCGCCGCTCTGGTAGAGGATGCCAAAATTTCTCATGAATTGTTCCCGCTCGTCAGGGGTCAGGTTCCAGAGATTCACATCTCCATATAATACTTCGCCCCCGGCAGGCTCCTTCAAGCCGATCAAAAGCCTCAGGAGCGTGCTTTTGCCGCACCCGCTGCCGCCCATGATAATAAAGATATCGCCCCGGTTGACCGTAAATGTTATATCTTTCTGGACCACGTGCTCCCCGTATGCCATCGTCAGATCACGGACAATAATGTGAGGCTCGGGGGTTCCTGCGGTAACCTTATCCTGTTCCATCATATCCCCAGCGCGTCGCACAGTATGGTGATGATCGCGGTCGCTACGACAATGCTCACGATGCTCGTCACTACCGCTGATGTCGTCGCGTCGCCGACCGCGGAGGCGCTCCTCCCGCATTGCATCCCGCGGAGACACCCTGTAAAAGAGACAAGAATGCCGAAGACAAAACTGCTGAAAAGCCCGATCCATATGTTGGCCATTGCCACCGCATCTTTTGTTTCCTGGAAATATTCGTTTACCCCTATGTTGAACCCTGTTACACTGACAATGAGACCGCCAAGCATACCCATCAGGTCCGCATAGAGGGTAAGAAGCGGCATCATAAGCGTCATGGCGATAACTCTTGGAAGGACGAGGAATTCCACAGGTGATATACCGGCGGTCCTAAGGGCGTCGATCTCTTCATTGACCTGCATGGTGCCGATCCTCGCCGCAAACGCCGCTCCCGTGCGTCCTGCCATGATGATCCCTACCATAATGGCACCCATCGCCCGCGTCATGGCGATGCCGACGAGATCGGCAATAAAGATCTGCGCCCCGAACATCTTGAGCTGTATGGAGCCCACAAAGGCGAGGATGAGGCCGACGAGGAAGCTGATAAGGGAAACGATGGCAAGGGCGTCTGCTCCGCATTCCTCAAGGGTCAGCATGAGGTCAGAGCGGCGAAACCTTGCCCTGCCGGTAAAGAACCTGAAAAAGGCTACAGAGACCTCCCCGAGAAAGCTCAGCATCTCGAGAATGGAGTGCCATATGTTGCCCTCTACTTGAGCGATATGCGTCAGCAATGATACGCGGATCGATTCCCTGCGCGCCTCTTTCCGTTCCGGGACCACGGATGAGAGATCGAGAAGCCGCTGAACTCCCTTGGGCAATCCTCCAAAATCTATAGTGGTATCCTTTCCGGAACAGTGATGCTTCAGCCTGATAAGAAAGGTCAAAATACCGCTGTCCCATCCAGCCAGGGTCCGTGCATCGAAGATTATCCGTTGCGGTGGCATTACCGTATCGATCTCTTTCATGAGGTCGTCAGAGGAGGGGAGGGTATTGGCAAGCTTCCAGTCTCCTGAAATATTGATGGTAAGGGTGTTTTCCCGCGATCTCTCAAAATGCAATTCACCCTGCTTCAACTGTGTTATCTCCGAGGTATTTATATTAGTTACTCCCTAAGGATAATGAAGTAATTATATGGTAAGAAGGTTTTCAAATCAACAAGTTGTTGCCAGGATATTATTTTCTCTACGGTTCACGTTTGGGTATTCGGTCATTGGTTATTTAATGTTGGGCCATGAGCCATGAGCTATCAGCTATGAGCTGTCTTACCGGTTTATTGTTTGCCTGTTTCCCCCGGCGGTGTTAATGCCTTCAGCCTCTCACTGAAGCGCTGGCGGTAAGAGGACGGTATAGCATTTTTTGTCAGGCCTTCAAGGTAAAGGGTTTTGGCGTCCGACGCTTTGCCCTGTTTTTCATAGATCTCGCCAAGCAGGATGTATGCATCCCCGTAAAAGGGCTGCTGCTTGATGGTGTTCTGGAGCACTTTTGTGGCCCCCGCTATATCTCCCTGCCGGTTTTTGTAAAAAGCGAGGGTGTAAGCGTACCGTGGTTCATAGGGAAGGAGATCGACGGCCCTCTGGCAGTATGGAAGCGCCTCACCCAAGCGGTTCTTTGAGAGTATAACGCAGAGATTGTATGCTGCCTGCGGCATCTGCGGGTCAGATTTCAGGGCTGCCAGGAAGTATTTTTCCGCCCCGCCCTGGTCGTCTTTCTCTGACTTGATAAGCCCCATGTTGAAATTCGCCTCGGCATTCGACGGTTCAATGTCAAGGGCCTTCCCAAGGGCTTTTTCGGCTTGAGCGTTGTTGCCTGTACGCGCATAGGCGATCGACATATTGACGAGCGGCAGTAACGCCCCCGGCTCAAAGGTGAGAGACTTCTCATAAGCTGCGATCGCAGAGGACAGGTTGCCCTGATTCAGGTAATAATTTCCGAGGTTGTAATGGGAATTCCACTGGTCAGAATAGGTTCTGATCGATGCCAGGTATTCTTCTGTGGCTGCCTTCACCTTTTTTGTATCGTCCTCGCTGAAACGCATCCTTGGAAGATAAGACAGCGCTGTAGCAGACCTGATGCGCACAAGACGATAATCGTCTCCTGCGGCTGCGACAAGCGCCTTGATACTTTCCCTGGAAGGAAAGCCTGAAAGCGATTCTGCCGCTGCAGCCCGTACGAGGGGCGAAGGATCGCCCGTCATCTTTAAGATCACCGGCCATTTCTTTTCGTCGCCGCAGGCCCTGAGGAGGCGTATAAGGGAGACGGCAAAAATCTCGTCGCGGTCTTTTTGTGTGAGATAGCTTAACATCTCGGAAAGGCCTGACCAGTCGCGCCTTCTCGCCGCGTCGATAAGCCCTGCGCGGTATACAAGGGGCACCTGGTAATCGCGGGTTCGCCATTTCCTCACCCATGCGTCTGCCCATTGTGCGTCCTGCTCGCTGTGGCAGATATTGCAGGCGTTCGGCGATTTGAACCTGATGGTCGCAAGGGGAGTTGGGGGAAGCATGGAGTGGTCGCTGCGGCTCATTCTGGCGAAATCCGTTGCCGGCATGTGGCAGGAGATGCATCTGTTGCCCGTGCTGCCTGCTTTATGGCGGGTATGCGCCGGGGCATTCTTCACATGTTTTTCGTGGCAGGGCATGCAGGCGTTGTTTGCCTTTTCTTCCGCCCTGAAACGATACCGGCCGCTCGATGTGTGGCATGAGACGCAATGAAGCTTGCCAGATTGTGCGCAGGGGCTCATCCGCCATCCCGTATAGGTATAATTTTCTCCCAGGTCGCGTCCGTCAGGATAGAAATCGGGGTCCTCAAGCGTTACGAGGTCAAAGTGGTCGAAGAACCTGCCCTTCGGCTTGAAGCTGTTTGTAAGCGGCATCGCCTTGGCATGACAGGCGGAACAGGTGGCGTTATGCTGTTCCGGGGTAAAGCTGCCGACGCTTATGATCTTCATATCTTTTGGTCTTTGCCCTTTCGGTGTCATACGGAATAGCCTGTTATGTCCTTCTGCGGGGCCGTGGCAGGTCTCACAGTTGATGCCTGCTTCCCGCCACGTGGTATGGTAGGTATCCGTTTTTTCGTCATAGTTGGTGGAAAGCTGGCTCACGTGGCAGTTGTAGCATGCGGTATTGAATGTATAAGGACGGTCCTTCCAGTTTACCGGTTCGTCGGGCCTGCGCCCGGGTACATGGCGGATGCCGCTTGCCGCCGTATCAAACCATTCTTTTTTTCGCACATCGTACGCGACAGGCAGTGTTTGCAGACGCCCCTTTTCAAGGGGTGTGAGGAAATAATAGACGTTCTTTCCGCCGAGGACATGTTCGATCCGGTATTTTTTTTTGCCCTCCGGACCGTTTTCAGTGACCCAGCCGGCGCTCTCAGATATATCAGCACGGTAGTGGTATCTTCCAATGACGACATTATCCTTCTGGGGGGTGAGCTTTGCGCGGGCGAATGGCGCAGTATAGGGCTGCATAGCGAGACCGTGGAAGGATGTTGACCAGAGCTGATAGAATCTTTCATGGCATTCACGGCAGCTTCCGGAGCCGGCAAATGCCGGGGGCGGTGATTGCGGTTTGATCTCCGACGAGTAAACAAGATGGGACAGGAGCCATGTGCCTGCGACAAGAAGACAAATGGCTGCCCCGCACAATATTACCGTCCTGCCTTTAACCATATTCATGCCCCGTTTATTGCGTTTATAGCGTTTCTTAAGTTCATCTGGTTTGCCATGAGTTATGAACTATCAGCCATGAGCCGTCTTTCTCCCCCTCACGACTTACGGATGTTCTGCTGCTCGTTACTTGGCGGCCTTTTTTAACGTTTCCCGAAGCCGGGCCGATCCCTTGTTGGTCACCTCTTGCTTGATAATGATCTCGGCGGGGCTTGTCTCTCTGCCGTAATATGCCTTATTGAGGCCGTCCCTTACTTTTACGACCGAGCCTTCAAGGTTAAGCCCTGCGTAGATGCCCTTGGATTTTGCGAAGGAGATGATGTCCGCCGTAATAGCCCCTTTTGCACCGGCGCCTACGGGGCCAAGGGCGATCGATGTATCCCCTCCCAGTTTGACAGAGGTGGTGAGAAGAGAGTCGACCGCCCTCTGGCTCATGATCATCATGACGACTTCCGCGGCTTCACCGCCTATCTGGAGCCCAAAGCTTATGGCGCCGATGGTATAAAAGGCAGGTTCGCTCCAGTTGCCGGTCTTCGGGTCCCTTGCCGTAAGGATTCCTGTTCCGCCGGACCCGCCGAGGATGAAACCGGCCTTAAGCACCTGGGGAAATATCAAAAGCCCCTTGACGTTCTTGAGGTTATCATTGAGATAACTGTAATTATCGTCCCTCGCAAAAGAGCTGAAGGTGATCCTTGCCTTATCCACGATAGCCTGCGCCTCATCATGATCTGCCGCTCCCACGGGCAAGACCGCGGCGGTGAACAAAATAACAGATAGTAAAGCCATCATCGACATGGCGGCACACTTAATCTTCGGTATTTTACATTCCATTGTTATTCCTCCTTATTCTGCTTTCCGCCTTACGGGTATTTCGCTATCAGCCATCAACCAGGAGCCGGTTTATACTGTATGTCTATTGTCCTTCATGAAGAAAGAAATTTCAAGCGAAATGGATGCCATGGTCTTTATTAAAATTACTTGACAGAAGAAGGGTGGTCATATAGTTATGAAAGGAAAGGCAATGGACCGGATGTTCGGCAAGTATCCTATTTTGAAAACGATTATCGAAGAAGGCTGCCGGCTTCTCTTCAAGATCTATTTTTGCCTGGTGCACCGGGTAAGAGTTAAAGGGATGGAGAATGTGCCGAAAGAATTCGAAAAGCTGATCATCATCTCCAACCATGAAAGCCTGATCGACGGGGTACTGCTCTGGACGTACCTGGATCTTAAGCTCAAGATACTTGTGAATAGGACAAGGGCACAGGAACGATGGTTCAAATTCTTCATGCAGAGCGATTACACGGTCCCGCTGGATACGATGAACCCCTATTCCCTGAAGGGGATCATTGAAAGGGTGAACAAGGGGGCCCCGCTGCTTGTCTTTCCGGAAGGGCGGATGACAAGAACGGGGAGCCTCATGAAGATTTACGAAGGGACAGGGTTTGTCGCTTACAAGACAGGGGCGCGGATACTGCCTATTCATCTCGGCAATACCTACTCGACAATATTCTCCAGAAAGGAGGAAAGCCGCAGAAAAATCTTCGCGCCCATTACGGTTACCGCAGGAAAGGTCCTCGAGCCTATCGTTTTGGAAGATATGCCGCCGAAAAGGCGAAAAAAGCAGGCAGCAGGAATGATCTATAAGGCTCTCTGCGATATGACCTATGAGGCAACAAACGAAACTTCAACGATTTCACGCGAATTTATCAGGTTCTGTAAAGAGAACGGAAGCAGGATATTATACAAAGACTCGACAGGAAAAGAGGCAAGCTATAAAAGAGCGCTAACGGGCGCCTTTGTGCTGGGAGGTTACCTGTCGAGGCTGCCCGATAAGCACATCGGATTGCTTCTGCCGAACCTGACCGTTACGGCCCTTATGTTTATGGGATTGGAACTCTTCAGAAAGATACCGGTCTTTCTCAATTACTCCACAGGCCCTGCCGCTTTGCGGCATGCAATGGAGCTTGCCGATCTGACCGCTATCATTACGTCGCGGCAGTTTCTCGAGCGGATCAGGGTCAACCAGTCTGTTTTTGAAGGCAGGAATCTCATCTTTGTAGAGGATCTGAGAGAGGAGATAGGGCTGAAACAAAAGCTTACAGGCATTATCCGCAGCGTGTTCCCCGGTACCTGTTCGCAAATGAGGCCGGGCGAAGAGAAAGAGACAGCGGTAATCCTTTTTACCTCCGGCTCTGAAGGCGTACCCAAGGGGGTCTGCCTGTCCCACGAAAATATCATCTCCAATATCCGCCAGGCGCTCACGAAGGTTGATGTGCGGGAGACGGATTATTTTCTCAACGCGCTGCCGATCTTTCACAGCTTCGGTCTGACCATAGGGACTGTATTGCCCATGTTCGCCCGCGCAAAGGTGTTTCTTTATGTGAGCCCTCTCCATTACAGAATCGTACCCGAGATAGCTTATGACGAAGGGTGCACCATTTTTGTCGGGACCAACACGTTTTTGAACGGCTACAGCAAAAAGGCGCACCCATACGATTTCCATTCCATGAGGTACATCTTTTGCGGGGCAGAGGCGCTGAGCGACAGCGTATTTGAGCGGTATGCGAAGGTCTACGGCGTACGGGTTATGTCAGGGTACGGGGCTACCGAATGTTCCCCGATCATTAGCATCAATAATTCCCTTGAGCACGAGTACGGGACCGTAGGGAAGATACTGCCGGGTATGGAATATAAACTTGTGCCCGTTGAGGGTATCGATAATAAGCAGGGAAGAGCAGGCAAGCTCTACGTCAAAGGGAAGAACGTGATGACGGGATATTTAAAGAACGAAAAGGCGAACGAAAAATTTCGCGTGGAAGATCATGGCTGGTATGATACAGGCGATATTGTGGAGATTACCGACGAAGGCTTTTTAAAGATAGCAGGCCGCCTGAAGCGGTTCTCAAAGATCAGCGGAGAGATGATCTCCCTCACGGCGGTGGAGGAGGCGCTCGCCGGGCAGTTCGGCGAACGCAAGGAGGCCGCCGTCATGGCTGTTTCCGATGAACGGAAGGGCGAGAGGCTTATCCTCGTCACGAACAGCAAAGATGCCGGGCAGAAGGATATAAGGGAGATATTGAAGGCGAAGGGTTTTTCCGACATTGCCTGTCCGAGAGAGATCAGGTATATGAAGGACATACCGAAGCTTGGCACGGGCAAGATCGATTACGTGCGGCTCAAAGAGCTGTTAAAGACAGTGAAAAGTGAAAGGTGAGAGGTGAAAGGTAAAGAAGAATCTCGTAAGTCGTAAGGCGTCAGGCGTTAGGCGGTTAAACCCCTTACGACTTACGATTCACTACTTACAGGTGTCTTGCCATGAGCCATGAGTCGTTAAGAAACATCTGTTCAATGTCATTCTGTAGCCCCCTTACGCCTCACGCCTCACGCCTTACGGGTGTATCGGACTTCTTTCCCTGGCAGATATAGTACACTTCGGAGCTGACGCTCCGTGATGCCGCGGGTTTATACAAGGACACTTTGCTGAAACGTTCTTGCAGTTTTTTGGAGATGCCTTTCTGGACGACCGTAAAAAAGGATTTGATGATGAAGTGGCCGCCGGGTTTGAGCGCTGCCTCAACGGTCCCAAGAACAGCCCCGAAGATCTCTTCGATCCGTGCGTCATCGACCTCGCGGATACCAGACAGGTTAGGGGCGATATCGCAGGTAACAACATCGAAGCCATCAATAGCCTGACGGGAGAGAACATTATTGATGTCTGTTTTTCTTATATCCGCCACAATCGTCGTGATATTTTTTGCAGTAAGCGCGGGCGTTGGCAGGATATCGATGCCAATGACCGTCCCTTGCTTGCCGACCATTCCGGAGAGGAACTGAAGCCAGCTCCCAGGAGCACATCCAAGGTCAAGCACCTTGTCGCCATTTCTGACAATACGGAACCTTTCCTGGATCTCCTGGAGCTTATAGGCGCTTCTCGCCCTGAGCCCCTCCTGTTTCGCCTTTTTGTAAAATGTATCTTTAAGGACGAACCGTGCCATAAGGGTTTACGATGAGGCCGTCTTGTGGTTTTTCTTCTGTCTCTTCGAGGGATCGCACAATGAAGCGGGATAATGTTTCCTGCGGGGAGTTTGTGTTCTTAAGATATTCTGTCAGCCCTTTGTAGTAGGAAAAAATATTCATCGAATGGAAGAGATAGGCATAATCCTCCATGAGCCGTTTTATGTGCATAACGTAAGATGCCAGGGGGCCCGCGGCAATAAGCGACCTCACGAATTCCTGTTTTTTTTCTTCCACCATATAAGGAGGAAGTACGATCGTAGATCCCCCCAGCCCGGCATATCCTTTGCGGTCATCGCCGATCGTTGGCCAGATGACCTTGAAAGACGCGAAGAGATCATGGGCGAATATCGTTTCAGGTGAAACAATATTGACGGTCTCGGGCACGGCGAGGTCATAGATATCGGCTGCCTTCTGGACGCCTTTTGTCAAACGGGCATTGAGGGGTTTTATCTGTTTTATTTCTTCAACGAACCTGCCGGAGGCGATAGACGCCTCCTCGATGAGAAAGCTTGCATAGCGCGGCGAGATCTCCTCGAAGGCTGTCTGCTGCGATGTGCTGCGCCGGTATTCATTGATAATTTCTTCAAGGCCCCGCCTGTCGACCGGCGCCGTATTCAGCTCGAGAAGACCTTCGGCAAAGTGGCTTATTGCGTTGAGAAATATGAAGCTATTCTTTTTGATGCCGAGGACAAGAAGGACAACGCGGGTGCCCGCATCGTCGTAATTCGACATAAAGCCGCCGTGTTCGCGTTCTTCCGTAACCTTTCTGAGAACGGGCTCGCCGGCTGCCTTTGGTTCCTCAACCTTGATGCCCACCGACTTGAGACGGAAGATGGATCTCCTGATGGCCTTCAGGATGTCCTTGTCTTCCTCGCCGGAATAGACAGCGTTGAGAAACTGCCCGGAGGACTCTGACTTTATGCCGCTGACCTTTTCCAGGACGGCGAGCTTTTCTCTCTTTGTGAGTAACGAAAAGGCCGCTGCCTGTTCGTCAATGCCGCTGCCGTCTTTTATTGCTGTAATGATCTCATCCATACCACATTCCTTATCCTTACACCCGTAAGGCGTGAATCGTAAGTCGTAAGGGGTTAACGCCTCACGCCTGACGCCTTACGACTTACGATTTTTATTATTTTGTTACTTTATACCCTGCCTTCTCTATCGCCGCCTCGATATCCTTCTGCTGTGTCTTTGCTTCGTCGTACTGCACGGTCGCGCTTCCGATCCGGACATCGCTTGCGGCAACACCGGGCACGCCGCTGAGCGCCTTTTTGACCGCCATGACGCAATGCTGACAGCTCATGCCTTCTATTTTCACTGTTGTCTCTGCCATGGACACCTCCATTCAAGCACGAAATTCTAATATGTAAATCCGAAACAATATCAAACTTCAAATATCAAATGTTCAAAACGAATACATCTTTTGTGCGTTTTGAATTTTGAACATTCTAATTTGTTTAGTGCTTCGATATTCGAATTTAGGATTTGCCATATACTATTTATTATATCATGAAAACCCATGCTATGATAGCGAGCACTATTCTTCATCGAATCCGTTGACAAGCTCGGCGATGAGGCGGCAGTGGTCTGATATTCTTTCGAGATTGACAAGCATGTCCACGTAGATGGGACCTGCCTCTGCAACGCAGAACTTTTTGTAGAAACGCTCCAGGTGCCTCGCGATGGCATTTTTGATCTTAACGTCAACCCTGCGTTCCCGCTCAACGACAACGCGTATCCGCGCGAGGTCCTTGTGCGCGATCAGCGAGGCCGCGTCGGAGAGGTTTTCCATGACGAGCTCCCCGATGTCACGGAGCTCGTCTTTGGCAGCCTCGGTAAAATGTGCCTTTCGCTTGTATTTTTGTTCGGCCAGCTCGGTAAGGTTGACGGAGCGGTCGCCCATCCGCTCAATGTCATAGGCAAAAGAAGAAAAGGCAAAGAGGCGTTTCGTCAGCGGTTGGGAAAGCTCACCACAGGAAATGCCCCAGAGGTACTTGGTGATCTCTGTCTGGAGGTTGTCTATGACAAGCTCCATATACATGATGCTGCGCTGCTTGCTTTCTTTATATTCGTAGACGAGGCTGAGGCTTTCCTTCAGCATGCTCTGGGCCAGCGTAATCTCCCGGCTCAGCTCGTTTTTAACACAGACCAGGGCGTCATCGGGTTTGACGAGAGACTTGGAATCGAGGAACTCCGGCCAGAGAGGGAGGACCTTCTGGTCGCCGGGAATTATCCTGTAGACGAAGCTCGAGAAAGGCGCGAGGATGAAGATGAACAAAACCACTATGATGAAATTGATGAGGAAATGACCGAGGGCCACCTGCTGGGCGATATTGGACGAGAGCGCCTTCAGGATCGACAGGAACAGGGGGAGCAAGGCAAAACAAACAAGCGCCCCGGCGCATTTGAAGAGAAGGTGAGCGAAGGCGGTCCTTTTGCCGTTCAGATCGCTGGCAAAGCTCCCGATGAGGGCCGTTGCAGTTGTTCCAATATTTGCGCCGATGACGATCGGGATGGCGTTGTCGATTGAGACAAGTCCCTGCTGGCCGAGGATGACGAGCACCCCAATAGGGATCGCGGATGCCTGGACGATGGACGTAAAGGCAAGGCCGATGAGAAGCCCCATAACGGGATTTTGCGTATTTAGGAAATAATGGGTGAATAACGGGCTGTTTTTGAGCGGTGTTGCAGCGTCGCCGATAAGGCTGAGCCCGAAGAATATTGTCCCGAAATAAAGGAGCGCCTCGCCGATGACCTTCAGATGGCTTTTCGCGATAAAGTAAAGTATGATGCCGCCAAAGAGGAAAAGGGGTGAGACGTCAGTTACTTTCCAGACGACAAGTTGTATGGTCAACGTCGTGCCTATGTCGGCGCCCAGTATGATGCCAAGGGAATGATAAAAGCTGACAAGGCCGGCGCTGACAAGTCCCATGGTAAGAAGCGTTGTCGCCGAACTGCTTTGAAATATTATAGTGGTAAAAAGGCCTGTAAGGAGGCCATAGAAGGGCTTCCTTACAGAAAAGCGTATATATCCGCGGATGCGGGAGCTGAATACGCTTTGCATCTGCGAAGTCAGTTTCAGCATGCCCAGGAGAAAGAGGGCGATGCCGGCCAGGAAAAGGAAGATGCTATGTATCATAATCTAAGCTCATAGTTCATAGCTCACAGCAAAACACCCGTAAGTCGTGAGGCGTGAGTCGTAAGGCGTAAGAATAAATTTGTTCAACGTTCTATGTTCAACGTTAAGACAAAATAGACCATATAGACGAAACGAACCATATAGACTGTGTTCATTGCTGAAAGCTATCAGCCATGAGCAGCATTTATGATATTTTGCTGCCGTTGGGGATCGCCTTGTCAAGGGTGAGCAGCACTACCGACGATTTGTCTTCGTTTGATGCCGCAAGAAGCATGCCGTGCGACATGATCCCCCTTAGCTTTCGCGGTTCGAGGTTCGTCACGACGGCGATCTTTTTCCCGATAAGCTCTTCTTTCGTGTAGTATTGCTTGATGCCGGCCACGATGAGGCGCTCTTCGCCGACATCTATAGTGAGCTTGTAAAGCTTGTCGGCCCCTTCAATGTCCTCGCAGGCCTTGATCTCGGCAACCCTCAGATCTGTTTTAAGGAATTCCTCAAAGGTGATGTTGTCCATGTTTTACTCCTTTGTAAAAGCTATCAAATGATATCGTGAAAAGTGAAACGTGAAAGGTAAAAAGTTTAAACATTTAACATTTTACCTTTCACGTTTCACGTTGTTAATGCTGCTACCCTGTTCCTCAGTATCCCGATCCCCTCTATCTCGATCTCAACCTCGTCGCCGGGCACGATCGGGCCAACCCCCGGGGGCGTTCCTGTTATGACGACGTCGCCCGGCAGGAGGGTCATGATCTCCGATATATATGAAACTAAATAAAAGACGTTAAAGATCATGTTGCGTGTGTTGGAATGCTGCTTTGTAACCCCGTTGACCCTCGTTGCAATATCGAGGTTCGCCGGGTCGATGCCGGAGACGATCCCCGGGCCGAGAGGACAAAAGGTATCGAACGATTTTGACCGCGTCCACTGCCCGTCAATCCTCTGTATGTCCCGCGCTGTAACATCATTGGCGCAGGTATACCCGGCCATGAAACGGCGTGCGTCTTCTTGTTTTACAAATCGCGCCTTCTCCTTAATGACGATGGCGAGCTCCCCTTCATAATGAACTTCTTTGCTCTGCGTTGGACACAGGATAGTGTCCCCGTTTTCAATAATAGATGTCGGGGGCTTCATAAAGATGATGGGGTATTCGGGTATGGGCATGTTGAACTCTTTTGCATGGTCGATATAGTTCAAACCAATGGCGACGATCTTCGTCGGATGAAAGATACCCATCGACACCTCCTTTGAAGGTTCTTGATATAGCTATCATATTCTACGCTTTCCCTGTGAAGCAGTTCAAGAAAAATGAGCGAAACAACGTGAAATACGAAACCCGTTAGGCGTGAGGCGTTAGGCGTAATAATGCGAGATGCCGGTAACAAGGTGCAAGGCACGAAAAAAGCGGAAAGGCATGGGATTAAATATTTGACGTTGCTTTTATCCCCTCACGACTTACGCCTCACGACTTGCGGGTGCATTGCTGATAGCTGATCGGAACTTGACAAACCGGAGTAAAGAGATACAATAAATATATATGCGGGAGGTGGACATGAGAACCTTGCGGCTTATGTTGGTTATCCCCCTCCTTTTCCTCACCTTTATGCTTTTTGGCAGCTGCGCAGTCAACCCTGTGACCGGCCAGAGCCAGCTGATGCTTGTTTCGGAGCAGGAAGAGATTGCCATGGGCAGAGAGCTTTATCCTAACGCGCTTTGGGGGGGAGAGGGCGGGGGAGGCGAGTACCGGGATGAGCGGCTCAAAACATACTTAAAAGGTATTGTTGTCAACATTCACAAGGTGTCCCACAGGCCCAACCTCCCTGTGGAATTTGCGATCCAGGATTCTTCCGTTCCCAACGCGTGGGCGATCCCGGGGTATGTTGTGATGACGCGGGGTCTGCTGGCAAATCTCAACAATGAGGCAGAGTTCGCATACATTATGGGCCATGAGATGGGACATGTATCTGCGCGCCATTCAGCGAGCCAGATGTCACACAGCATGGTGACCCAGGTACTCCTTGGCGGAGCCGGTATTGCCCTGGCAGGAAGCGATTATTCGGACGCCGCATTGACCCTCGGTTCTCTTGGGGGAAGCCTCCTCATTTTAAAATACAGCAGGAGCGATGAGTTGGAGGCTGACCGGCTTGGCGTCCAGTACATGACGAGGCTTGGATACGATCCCCGCAATGCCCTGAACGCCCAGAAGAATATAGAGAATATAGGCAAGGAATACGTAAAATCAATCGGCCAGGAACCCGGCGAACAAAGTTTTTTTAGTGACCTTCTCTCAACCCATCCACGGACATCGGTGCGCGTCGATGAGATGCAGAATATCATCAATGCGACCCCCCGCCAGCCCGTCCGCGGAGACGGCACGAACAGGCAGCAGTTCCAGTCTGCCACAGCAGACATACGCAAAATGCACAACATCTATACAAATTACTACGATAAAGGGGTGCGGGCTCTAAAGAAAGACAACCTGCCCGAAGCGACGAGCTATGCGCAGAAGGCCCTCGCCCAAAGCCAGAAACGAGCCCCGTTCCATGCCCTCAACGGTTTTATCATGTTGAAGAAGAAGAATTACAGCGAGGCAGAGAAATCTTTCCAGCAAGCGCTCATGGTTGATCCTAACTATCAGCCCGCAGTAAGGGGAATGGGGGCAAAAAGTTATTTTCAGGGAAAATACCCTGAAAGCATTCAATATCTGCGCAGAAGCCTGACGCTCTTCCCGGAAGACCTGCCTTCGTATTATTTTCTCGGGATGGACTATTACAGGACGAAGTCATACAAGAACGCGATTACCTACCTCAAGCCCTTTGCGGATGCCCAGCCGAAGCATCCGAGGGTTCACGGTATCCTGGGAATGTGCTATGAGAATGTGGGCGACGTTAACAACGCCTACACCGAGTATATGAAACAGTCCCAAATAGATCCAAAAAGCGACGTGGGAAAGGTCTCCGTGGAACGGTCGAAAGCGCTGCGGTTGAAGTACGGGAGATAGTGGGCCCTGCGGCGCGCTGTGTATTTCTCTTTACAAAATACCTGCAACAAATATAATCTTATTGAAATACATAGCATAATTTATTAAGGAGGAAGTGTATGAGAAAGCTTACGGCATGCCTTGTGGCAGTCCTGATTATTGTTGTCGCAGCAACCGCTTCAGCAGGACCGATCATTGACAAGATAGTAAAAAGAGGGGAACTGATCGTCGGCTCTTCCGGGGACTATCCACCTCTGACGGCAAAGACAAAAAGCGGCAAGCTCATCGGGATCGATATCGATATCGCGACGATCGTCGCCAATGAGATGGGTGTCAGGCTGAAGGTCGTCCAGATGCCTTTCAATACCCTCCTTTCTGCGCTGAAGTCCGGTAAAATAGACATGGTCCTGTCATGTATGACCATCACCTCCGAAAGGAACCTCAAGTTCGCATTTGTAGGCCCCTATTTCGTTTCAGGGCAGTCTATCCTTACCACAAAAGAGACGGCCATGAATGTGAAGACCCTGAAGGAGATCAATAAGGCTGATTTTTCGCTTGCCGTACCCCTCGGCACCACCAGCGAGGCGATCGCAAAAATAAGCCTGCCCCTTACGAAGCTCGAGGTTGCGAAGAACATGGATGAGGCCATACAGCTTCTTCTTGCCGGCAAGGTCAAGGCTGTCATGTCTGATGTCGCTGCATGCGCCGTAACCGTATTCCGCAATCAGGATAAGGGTTTGGTTGCAACGCCTCCGCTCACCTTTGAACCGTTCGGCATTGCTGTCCGCCAGGGCGATCCGCTGCTCGTGAACCTGCTCAACAATATTCTCCTGAATGCGCAAGGCAACGGCGTCCTCGACGACCTCCAGACAAAATGGTTTCAGGATTCATCGTGGATGAAGGAACTGCCCTGACATAAGATCTGTCGCGCTACGATGTGATCCTCTTTTTTACCTTCTTCCAGCTTTCCGTGGTGAGGAAGCTCTCTTCCATGTTGCCGATCATGGTCTTGAACTTCTTTAAGGGGAAGGTGATGGTGAGAATATCCTTCTGCACGCACGGCCTGGCAGACACGTCGAACATGCCCAAGACGCCCCGCGGGCGCCTTGAACGATTTTCGAGATAGGGGTAAAGGACGATCGTCGCGCAGCCGGCCCCGAATGGCGAAAAGACTCCGTTCAAATCCTTCTCGTCATAGTTCGCGAGCGTAAAGAGTCCGGAAACAACGTCAGGCGGCGAAAAGAAGATCACCGCTTCCGGATTGTCGCTTTTGTCGAGAAGGTCCCACCGCTTGAATACGATATATCTGTCGGGTGAGCGTAACTTGGGAACCTTTTTCATTATCTCGCTAACCAGCGCCGGCGACTTTTTGTACCGTTCGCCCACGAGCTCGCCGGGTATCCCGTAAGAGAGGAAATATTCGAAGTTGGGTCTCAGGACTTCCGTGAAGCCGAAATACCGTTTGCCCCCCTCGCAGCCCAGAGAGTCGATGTCAAAGCAAAGGGGCTTCCCGTTTCTCGCACGCGCGAGGTCGGCAATGACGCACCTGTGCGCCCCGGGGTTTTTCGGCGGTCTTACCTTCGGCGCAGCATCTTCTCTGTCCGTGTAGAAAAAGGTGACAGGCAGTTCAGCGCCGTTGAAATACCGCGCCCATAGTTCCTTGAACCGTTCTTTCAATATCATATCCATACGATCCTCCTGTTGTTCCATTCACTGTTCCTCTCATTATTATCCTTCTGTCATAATTTTTCAACAGCGAAGAGTGTTGAGCGGCGTGCCGCAGTGTATACGCGTTAAGAGATTTTGACGCCTTTACGCCTTGTGTTTTGTGTTATACTCATCACGTTGTGAAGATGCACGTTAAAAGATCGCTGCTCAACATCATCATCGCCGTCGCGCTCACATACCTCGGCCTCACTGTCATGATTTATTTTCAGCAGGACGGCATGGTCTATGCCCCTGAAAGGACGATCACGCACAATCCGAAAAATATCGGACTGTCGTATGAAGAGGTAGCTATCAGGACAAAGGACGGCCTTTCCATATCCGGGTGGTATATCCCTGCAAAGAATGAAAAGGCGGTTGTCCTCTTCTGCCACGGGAATGCCGGCAACATATCCAATCGCCTTGATTCCGTCAGGATTTCCCACAGCCTCTCCTTAAGCGTCCTTATCTTCGACTACAGGGGCTACGGGAAGAGTGAAGGGAGGCCATCGGAAGAAGGCACCTATCTCGACGGGGAGGCAGCATGGGACTACCTTTTCACCGTAAAGAAAGTGCCTCCCGGCCGGATCATTCTCTGGGGCCGTTCCCTGGGTGCAGCAGTGGCAGCGGAGATCGCGACAAGGAGATCGTCTGCTGCGCTGATCGTTGAATCCGGTTTTGCCTCGGTGCCTGACCTCGGCAAAAAGCTATACCCATGGCTCCCGGTGAAGCTCATATCGAAATTTCACTACGCAACGATAGACAAGATAGGGACTATCAGGTGTCCCAAACTGATCATTCACAGCAGAAAGGACGATATCGTCCCCTTTGAGCACGGAAGAATGAACTACGAAAAGGCTTTGCCGCCGAAAGAGTTCCTCGAGATCCGGGGCGGCCATAACGATGGATTCCTTCTCTCGGGGCGAATATATACAGGCGGGATCGAAGGGTTCCTTGAAAAATATGTATATAAAGCAGCGCATGACTCATAACAATGAACCCGTGAGGCGTTAGGCGTAAGGCGATTTAACCCCTTACGATTCACGACTTACGACTTACGGATTCAAGTAAGGATGGAAGCATGAAAGAACCGCATGTACTGTATGAAGTGAAAGGACATATCGCCGTGATCACGCTGAACCGGCCGGAGGCGAAGAATGCCTTCAGCCCGGAGATGATCAGGCTCTGGCGAGAATACCTTGAAAAGGCTAAACAGGATGACGCCATACGGGCGATCATCGTCACCGGCAACGGCGACACCTTCTGCTCAGGCGGCGACATACGCGATATGGCGGAAGGGAAGCTGAAATCATGGGACATGAAGCGGTTCCTCTGGGACGGCGTTCACAGGATCGTTCTTACCCTCGAAGACCTCGATAAGCCGGTCATCGCAGCGATCAACGGCGCGGCAATGGGCGCCGGCATGGACATGGCAATCATGTGCGACCTCAGGGTATGCTCCGAAAAGGCTAAGCTTGCGGAATCATATATCATGATGGGGCTAGTGCCTGGCGACGGCGGGGCCTATTTTCTCCCCAGGGTAGCAGGCCTGCCGAAGGCGCTTGAGCTCCTCCTCACCGGAGATGTCATAAACGCAGAAGAAGCATTGCGGCTTGGCATCGTCAACAAGGTCGTTTCCCACGACAGGTTAATGAGCGAGACGATGAAGCTCGCAGAAAAGATCGCCGCCAGGCCTCCGCTTGCGATCCGCATGACGAAAAGGGCTGTCTACCAGGGGCTGACAAACACCCTGCGGTCTCACCTCGACTATATCTCCTCACAAATATCCCTGCTGTCGGAGACGAAGGACCACCAGGAAGCAGCCCGCTCATTTCTTGAGAAGAGAAAACCTAAGTTTGAAGGAAAATAGGTACGGCCCATGGCTCATAGCTGATAGCTCATAGGAAATTCCAAATCCTAAGCATGAAGCACTAAACAATATCAAAATTCAAATATCGAATTTTCTAAACAGATACAAGATCGCTTAATTTTACGTTTTTGACATTGGCACATTTGAAATTGTTTAGAGTTTCGATATTCGGATTCAGGATTTGGTTTTACTATGAGCCATGAGCTACGAACTACGAGCTATTTCAATTCCCTCAGCAGTTCCATTGCCCTGCGGGCTTCTTCTGCGGTCAGGCTGCCGAGGCCGCAGCTCGGCGTGACGAGGATGTCCCGGTCTTTTACCGCTGCGTCAATACCGGTCATAGCGTTGAAAAACTTTATCTTTAATGCCTCGATGTCTTTCGTGGAGACCTTAAGGACCTCTTCGGAGGACGGGACAAGTCCAGGGGCTATCCAGCCGCCCTTTGCGAGGAATCCGGCGAGGTCATCCTTGTAGTAGAAGATCGTATCCAGGTAGTTGTATGCGTCGTAATTGATGATGTCCAAATCGGCATTAAGCAGCACTGACCAGTCAGTGTTCCCGCAGCAATGGACACCCCTCTTTGCGCCGAGCCCCGCGGCAACCTCATTAAATATGGCAATCGCATCTTCCTTTGGGATAGACACATACGCTGAGCCGAAGGAGACCATGTAGGGCTCGTCAAAAAAAATGATGATGTCCTTTTCCGGGTAGGATGCCTTGATGGTTTTTATCATCCACTGTGCCTTCATATGAAGGGCCTTGAGGATAATATCAAAAAATCCTGAATTATAGATGATCGGTTTGTCCTGTTCGTCTTTCAGACCGAGACCCATGCTGAAGGGTCCCGTGAGCTGACACTTGATGAATTTCACGTCTTTTCTGATATCCTGCAGCCTTTCGAGGAAACGGTAGAAACCGGGCGCCATCTTCGATGAAATGGCAAAGGCATCTAATGTTTTGTTGGAATAGTTTTCGTAAAACTCCTCTATTCCTTCCGTCTTCGTCGTATCGACAAAAGCGCTGCCGCTTTCTTCGTCCATGACAACCGAAGGGACTGATTCGAGGAAGGCAATATACATGTTCTCGGTGGGCGCCCTCCTGGGGAGTTGCGGCCAGAACGGTATCTCCCCGCAGGAGGAGAATATGACGTCTATCGTCTCATTGATATCTGTAAATGGAAAACTTCCTATACCCGTTATCATGGCTTCATTATTAGCATATTTTGTGCATCAAGTAAAGTAATCGTGGAAGCGCGGGGTGCAAGCCCTCCCGCTTTTTACCCCTTGCCGGTATTGAGATTCGCGTCTATACTTATATAAGATATCCGACACCTTAAACTGAAGCAGACTACTATCGGCTGAAGCCGATAGCTATTACTTACTCCCTTTACGGGACAATAAAAAGGAGGACTACACATGGGAATCATGATAAGATGGGAAAGGAATCTCGATGCTGCCGTATCAAAGGCCCAGGCAGAGAACAAGCCTGTTTTGCTCGATTTTTTTCACCCCGGGTGAATCGGCTGCCAGCAGATGGATGCGGTCACGTATCCTACGGAAAGCGTAGTGCAGTTCATAACCGAAAACCTTATACCTGTTCGCATCCCTTCGGATTCAGAACCCCTTGCCACTAAATTCATGATCAAATGGACACCCACGCTCATCGTACTTGACTGGAATGGGAAAGAACATTCACGGACCGTTGGTTTCATGACGCCGGAGGAGCTGATCCCCTCGTTGCTTCTCGGCATTGCAAAGACTTATTATGATCTTGATATGTTCGACGAGACCCTGGCGAATCTTGAAAGGGTCATCCAGGGTTATCCGCAGAGCGGCGCAGCGCCCGAGGCAATCTTTTACCGCGGGGCATGCGGGTACAAAAGCACCCATGACCCGAAACCGCTGAAGCAGGCATACGAGAAGCTCCAGGCTGAATATCCGCAGAGTGAGTGGACCAAAAGGGCGCTGCCGTACAGGCTTCTGCCCTGAGAAACTGCAACGAAAACCACAGATTCAGCAGATCTGGAATGCTTGAAAATTGCGGCCGGCAATCGTAGACTCCCCCTTGCAGATATGCAAAAAGGAGGGTTTAGACGTATACTATATCGACCGTGTCCCCTGTCACCCGTTCGAGGCCGTGCTTTCTTACGATGAAGTCAAGCTCGATCCCTATTGCCCCGTGCGGCGGCAAAACAAATTTCGGCTCAAAGGCAAATACCATGCCCTCCTTGAGGACCCTTCCATGCCTGGCCGTAATAACAGGCAGCTCATTTATTTCAAGGCCGAGGCCGTGGCCGATGAATGAAACCTGTCCTTCCCCGAACCCCATGAAATGATCCTGAAGGTGCGCCTTTTCAGCAATACGGTATGCCCGCGAGAATACGTCAACGCAGTCGGCCCCTTCTTTCGCATAGGATTGTATATCTTCCATTATCTCCCGCGCAGCCTCATAAGGTTTTCTGAAGATCTCTTTGAGCTCCCCTGCCACAAAGACCCTCGTCTCATCGGTAACATATCCATTGTACCCGCCGCCGTAATCGATCGTGACAGGGACCCCTCTCTCCACCCGCTTGAGCGAAGAGCCCTGCGGCAAAGCCGGCGTCAGCCCAACCCCTCCGATGGGCACATCTGCGTATGGAGTGACAGCACCGGTAAAGCCGCACTGGACGGTAAGCGTCATCATCTCCTGGTTGATCCCGCGCATGCGCAGGAACCCCTGGTGTCCGAGCTTCCTGCCTTCGGCCACGAGCGTTGCATCGATCTCAAGCTCAACGGCCCCCTCACGGACCACATCTCTTGCCTTTGCGAATACGTGCGACAGCATCATGCCCGATTTTTTGATCTGTTCTATCTCAAAGGGGCTTTTCACTGCCCTCAGTTCTTTGATCGACGCTGATATATCCGCATAATGCCCGAAGCCGATGACCCTTTTTAGCCTCTCAAAAGTAGAGACCGGAAGGACATCAAGCTCCAGGCCTGCCCTGCCTTCCAGAAGCCTGCTGCTATCGAGTATTTTCCTGATCTCCTTATCGCTCTTGATGGGTATTATGTCAAGGGACGTCTCTGCCCTTGCCCTTTCAACGCTTTTCTCAACAAACAATAGAGGTTCCCTGTCGACGGGTATAACGAGGATCCCCTTTTGTATACTGCCCGTAAAATAGAACCTGTCCACATTCTGAAAGATGATTGCAAGATCAATATGGCTTTTTGCCATCAGGCGTTTAATCCCCTCTATTCTCTTCTGCAGGTCCTGCTCAGGAACTCTGTCAAATACCCATACGTCCTCGATCATGTTCCTTTAACCTCCCTCGCATATCTGACGCAGAATCCATGTATCTGTCGTATAAACTATGTGCGGATTTTTTTTTAAGTTCTACTATAATTGCAGCAGATAAACAACTTTTTGAGGAAAAATTTGATAGAAAAAGGCTGCCATTATTGTTAACATAGCTTATTCATCATCAGCGGTTGGATTTTAATATCTTTTACGGTGGGTTTTTATTATGGATCTATATATCGGCAATGACCTTAAAGATGTAGAGAATGCGGTAAGCGAATTCTGTGAGAAAGAGTTCGATCAGGAATACCTCCAAAGGCTTGAGGATGAGCACAAATATCCAATAGAGCTCTATGAGAAGATCGGGGAGCTCGGTTTTATAGGCGTGGGTTTCTCTGAGGACGTCGGCGGTTCAGGGTACGGGGCGCTGGGCCACGTAGTTGCCGTCACGGAGATGTGCAGAAGGCTTCCCGGTATGGGTATGGCCCTGAGCCTCGGATACATACCCGGTTTTGTCGTTGATATTTACGGAAACAGTGAGCAGAGGGAGAAATATGTCCGCCCGATGATAGAAGGAAGGTACATCTCTGCAATAAGCGTCACAGAGCCGGACAGCGGCAGCGACATCGGAAGTCTGCAGACAAGAATGGAGGATAAAAAAGATCATTTTATCGTGAACGGTTCAAAGGTGTTCACGACAAATGCAGGATATGCAGATTTTTACACGTTGCTTGCAAGGGACGAGAGCGGTCTCACTACGGTCCTTTTTGATAAAGACCTTATCGATGAGAACGGCCCCAGGCGTTTTGAGATAAACGACCTCGGCAGGAAAATGGGCATCAACACGACCATGTCGGGAGAGCTTGTTTTCAGTGACTTTAAGATACCGAAGGACTATGTGATCGGCCAGCGCGGCAAAGGCATGAAGATCGTGCTCAACGGATTTGAGCTCGGCAGGATCGTGATAGCGGCACAGGCGTTCGGCAGCATGCTCTACGGCTACGAAAAGGCAGTAGACTACGCAAAGAAAAGAAAGCAGTTCGGCAGGCCCATAATAAAATTTCAGTCCATCGAGCATGAACTGGTGGATATGTACGTAGAGATCGAAAAATGCCGGAACCTTCTTTACAAAACAGCCTGGCTCTATGACAGAAAAGATCCGGAATCGAAAAAATTTTCTTCCATGGTAAAATTGACGATCCCGGAATGCGCGATAAAGATATTGAACCAGTCTGTAGATATTCTCGGCGGCTATGGCTACATGCGGGACCAGGGGCTTGAGGGCGCCCTCAGGGATATAAGAATAACATCGATATACGAGGGTACAAGCAAAATACAGAAGATCGCCGTCGCGAAGCAGCTCTACTGAAAAATCGCCCGTAGCAGTCCTTTGATCTCTCTTTTTTTTTCGCTTTTTTCTCTTTGCCAATTTTTCCATTAGTTGCTATTGTATCTTCCATGGGAATATACAACCTCGTGTCGGCGCTCGGCATCCTTTTTTTTATCGGCTTCCTCTTTCTTTTTTCCACGAACAGGCGCCGGGTAAGTATCAGGGTCATCCTCTGGGGCATAGCGCTGCAGGTCGTATTCGCCTTTTTTGTATTTCTCCTTCCGGCAGGCACAAAGCTCTTTCTTTTTCTCAATGATGTAACCATGAACGTCATTGACAGCGCCCTGGAGGGCACAAGGTTTCTCTTCGGGCGTCTCGCAATCACGGCAGGAGAGAAGGATTCTTTTGGTTTCATTCTCGCCTTCCAGGCCCTGCCTTCGATCATCTTTTTTGCGGCGCTGATGGAGCTTCTCTATCACATGGGGATCATGGAGAAGATCATCGGCCTCTTTGCCCGCATATTCGTGAAGGTCATGGGCATAAGCGGCGCCGAGTCTCTTTGCGCGTCGGCACAGATCTTTCTCGGCATCGAGTCGAACCTCACGGTGCGGCCCTATTTAAGGGAGATGACGCGGTCGGAATTGATGGTGGTCCTCACAACGGGCATGGCAACGATCGCATCGAGCGTCCTCGGATTCTATGTGATTATCCTGTCGGGGATATTTCCCACCGTGGCAGGGCATCTCATCTCCGCATCGATCCTTCTCGCCCCTGCGGGGATCGTGGCAAGCAAGATCATAATCCCTGAAACAGGGCAGCCGCTGACCCTCGGCAAGGTTGTCCATGTCGAGTATCAGAAGGCAACGAACGCTGTCGAGGCGATCATCAACGGCTCCATGGCCGGCGTCAGGATGGTCGTAGGGATCGGGGCGCTCCTCATCGCCTTTATAGGACTTACCGCACTTGTTGACAGCGGGCTTATTGCCCTGGGCAGGCTTTTTGGTTCAATCCTGGATACAGGTGTCGATATCACCCTCCATAATCTTTTGTCTTATCTCTTCTACCCTTTCACGCTCGCCATGGGCGTGCCCTTGGAGGACGCCTATGCGATTGCCAGGATCATCGGGGAACGGATCATTGAGACCGAGGTAAAATCCTATCAGGACCTCAGCGTCCTCGTGAAAGAGGGGAAGATAGTATACGAGCGGAGCATCGTTATCGCGACTTACGCGCTCTGCGGATTTGCCCACATACCTTCACTTGCGATATTCGTCGGGGGCACATCGAGCATCGTGCCCGAACGCACGAAAGATATCGCCGTTCTTGGCCTCTGGGCGCTTATCGCATCGAATGTAGCATGCCTCATGACCGGTGCGATGGCCGGCATCTTCTATACCGGCGGAGGCGGGATGCTGTTCGGGCCATAAAATTGATAACAGCGCATTCGTGAGGCGTAAGTCGTAAGGCGTGAGGGGGCAAAGACACAGCACAACAAAATACCTTTCGCGTTTTACTTTGTAGGGTTTATCGCCTAACGCCTAACGCCTTACGCCTTACGGGTGTTTCGCCATGAACTATCCTTTCGTTGCTTCCACGAGGCAGTCCATCTTCGGTCCGGTGCGGAGCAGTTTTACATTTGAAAATCCTGCTGTTTCAAGGGCGTCCCTCACCTCCCTGAAGGTATAGGTATCACCGCCGCGCGTATTGACGATCATATTGAGCGCAAAGACCGCTCCCGCAGAAGGCCTGGTACGTGATTCATCCATGATGTGGTCCCGGATAAGAAGGGCCCCGCCCTTGACCAGTGCCTTATGGATCTTCTTAAAGAGCGTGAGATTCTGCCGGGGGCTGTTCTGGTGGATGATTGCCGAGAGCAATACCAGATCGGAGCCTGTCGGTAGTGCATCGTTATAAAAATCTCCTGCCACAAATTTTACACGCCCGGCGAGGCCTTCTTTTTTGATCTGTTTTTTCGCAAGGCCGATAACGTCGCTGAGGTCAAAGATAGTGGCTTGCATATCAGGATTCTTATTCAGGAAGGCGACCGTATATGTGCCGGATGCGCCGCCTATATCAATGAGTCGTTTGAACCGGGAGGGATCGTAAAAGTCTGCGATCTCCCGTGAAAGATCTTTGCCTACCGCGTGCATTGCCCCGACAAAGGCTTCCATGCCTGCCTTGCTCCTTTGAAGGGATGACCTCTTTTTTCTGCTGCCCCCTTTTCTGACGACTTCGGTCAGCGAGCTCCAGCTATCCCACAGATGGCTGAAATGGTGAAGGAAGGGAAGCACCGTCTCGGGATGATATTTCGAGAGGCGCCCGCCGACCTCGGTGGCTTCATAAATGTCATAATCCTTTTCAAGGAGACCGAAGGCAACGAGGCAGTCAAGAACCCTTGTCGTAGCCCTCATATCCAGGCCAAGCTTCGATGCGAGCTCTGCCGCCGTAGCTCGTCTTTTATGAAGATGCGAGAAGAGGTCCAGTTCGGCAGCGGTAACGATGATCCTCCCCTTCATGATATTCCACATATCCGTAAGTATAGCCTCATGTCCTTCCATACAGACTCCTCATGATAACGTTTCAATAACCAATTAATACCCAATAATCAATGACCGAATCGCCAAATGTAAACCGCAGAGTATTCTCTTTAGCGGCTGATCGCTATAAGCTTAAGAATCAGGTCCTTCTTTCGGATATTTTACGAAAAAGATCAGCAGTGCAGCAAATAATGCAGATACTATTGCCGCAGTAAAGGGAATGGAGAAAGAACCCGTAATATCCCTTATATGTCCTCCGAACCGGTTCGCGACGATCGCACCGCACCCGTAAAAGAGGGTAAGCCCCCCTATGACGGTACCCATGATCTCTTTGCGGAAATAATCCCCTCCACAGGCGCCGTACATGGGGAAGGTCGAGCCAAAGAAGGCGCCGAGAAAGCCGACGCTGATAAACAGCAATACCTCGTTCGATCCTGAAAGGATGATGCAGGCTATGCTGATTCCTATACATATGTTGGAAAAAAGGATTGTCAAGCGCCTTCCGATATAATCCGACGCCATAGGTATCGTGAGAACACCGGCGATCTGGCCCAGGCCATGGATAGTGGCAAGGGAAGAAGCCTTTCCGTAAGCAAACCCCAGTTCGTACCGCGCGTAATCCACCATGAACGTGAGGAGAAGGTAGAGCGAGGCGGCAATAAGCAAATAGGAAAAACCGATGAGCCAGAAATTGGGGATAGCAAGGATCCCGGTGTAGCTTATCTTTTGTTGCGTCGCGGAAGGGGCAGCCTGGGCGGCAGGCGTCCGGTTTTCCGGCGTACCCCAGGGCGTAAGACCTTCATCTTCGGGTTTGCTTCGGAGCAGCAGCGCGTTGACTGCCACCATGAGGAGCGCAGCAACACCCAGGATATACCAGCAATACCTCCAGCTCCAGTGTGCCACGACGACAGGATAAAATTTGCCCATTGTAGCAAAGCCGAGCCCAAAACCTGTTGATAAGATACCGAGCGCCATCCCTTTTTTCTTGATGAAGAACCAGCGCTGGACAAGGGTTATGATGGGCGTCCACATTGCTGCGCCGCCCATGCCGACGATACCGTAAAAGATGCACGCCTGCCAGAAATTCTGGACGGTGCCCATGAGAAAGGTGCCGACGCCGAGGATGATGCAGAAGCATGATATTACCTTTCGGGCGCCGAGGCGGTCCGTAAGGTAGCCGGTAAAAAGCGAGAAGAGTACATACACCACAAAATAGGAATTGAAGATGTCGCCGCCCTGCCTCCGGGTAAATCCCAGCGTCCTTATCATCTCAGGGAGCAGCACGCTGTATCCGAGGCGTATACCGTAGTTGATAAAGAGGTCAACAAAACAGACGGCAAGGATGATCCATGCCCAATGGACAGCCTGCCTGCGCACCCTATCGTTCATAACAACCCCTCCTTAGTAAGCTCATGGTTCTATAGTAGAATCTTAATAACCAATCACCAAACATCAATAACCAAATAATACCCAATCATCAATGACCTAATACCCAAATGTAAAACAATACCGGAAAGTCTCCGTTTGGTTATTCTCCTTTCAGTTGCTATGAGCCATCAGCCATGAGCCGCTGGCTATATTCCCAGCTTCTTCCTCTTCTCCTCAATATGCGCGGCGATCCCGTCTACTGCCTTGACCGGGTCTTTCTCCACGGCGAGCCTGCCGCCTGTTACCTTCGGGCAATCCACAGTAAGAAGTTTAACGAGGTTGGGTCCGCCTGTCACCGTAGGCACAGGGTTGACGTATGTGTAAAGACCGAGCGCGAGCGCAAATACCGCATCGATCGTTGCCTTTTGCTCCATGTATTCAGGTGCGACCGCCGCAACGGGCAGGTCGGGGATCGGCACTCCCAATGAGAGAGAAACAGCAGCGAGGAGATCGCCGAGACGACCCGTGTCGGTACATGTTCCGTAACTCAAGACAGGCGGCACGCCCAGGACCTCGCATACCTTCTTGAGGCCGCTCCCTGCCAGTTCCCTTGCCTCAGGGGTACACAGGCCGGCGACCTGCATGGCTGCATTTCCGCATCCCATGGAAAGGACAAGGATGTCGCGTTTGATCAGTTCCTTAGCAATACGGACGCTATGGACATCCTGCCCTGTATCCCTTAACGAGGTGCAGGACACAAGCCCGGCTACTCCGCGTATTGATCCGGCCTTTATCGCCGCAAGAAGCGGGTTAAGAGTTCCGCCGAGTGCCTCAAGGATGCTCTCCGTTGAGAAACCGACAACGGCCTCGCCTGTTGCAAGGCCGGCAACAGGTTCAACGGCCGCCCTCCGCTCCCGGAAGTTTTCAACTGCCATCTGGAGGAGCGCAGCGGCCTGCTTCTCAGCTTCTTCAGGGACGTAGTCGATCCTGTCCTTTACGCCTTCAAATACAACGAGCTGGCTGACCGGGATAAGCTTGAATTTATATTTTTCCGCGTAGAAGGGATCTACCGGCATAGAGCAGTTCATGTCGCAGGCAAAGAGATCGACGGCGCCGCTCGCGAGGACCGCCTCCTGCATGATCCAGTTGCCGGTGAACCCGTAGAACACATCGTCCATCTCCCACCGCTGGATCATCTCCTGCCCTGCCTCGATATTGGCGATTACCCGCAATCCTTTTGCGCCGACTCCCCTTGCCTTGTCCTGCCACTCTTTTTTACGGGCAAGCTGAACCATGGCAAAGCCGAGAAAAGGTTCATGGCCGTTGGGCAGGACATTGACGTAATCAGGATCGAGGACGCCAAGGTCCACCCGCATCGTGTGCGGCCTCGGAACACCGAAGAGGATGTCCTGGCAGTATTCGTTTACTATCTGGCTCTGATATGCCATGGCGATAGAAAGGCGCATCGCCTTCAGGGCGAGGCTTGTATAATACCCATCCACGTTGGTAAGGCAGGAACTTGTGGAAAACATCATCTCGCCGTATATCCCTCCCGGGAAGATTCCCAGCCTCTTCCATGCCTCCTGCCTCTCTTTCGGGGCCAGGGTCTGCACGATATGGCTCGGCTCGTCATACTTCCTGTTGAAGTCAATCTCAAAGTAATTGCAGAGCATGATCGCAAGTTCCTCGTCAGAGACCGCCGACGGCATCCCGAAACGGTCGGCAAAGGCGACGAGCTTCTCCGGTTCCCTGATGGTGAACGGCGTCTTGCCGTTGATTGTAGCTTTCAGTGTTTTTAACGTCTGCTCCGTGTGGTAGTGGTATGTCGACGCGCCCAGAACATTCCTGAGAAGCATCATCCGCATTGCCATCCCGTCGCCCGTGATCCCGCAGACGCCGCGCTTGTCTTTCGCTACATCGGCGCGGCACGGGCCATTGGAACAGAGATCGCAGCGTACGCCCCCCTGGCAGAAGGGGCACCTCTGATCAGGGCTTGCGCCGAGGCCCTGCGCCTCGTAACGGTCCCAGATGTTGCTCATGCCGTCTCTTTTGATCCTTTCGTATACCTTCCGTACTGACTCGTGTTGAGAGATCCGGTCTCCTTCCATGGTCGCCTCCTATTTTAGCTCATAGTTCGTAGCTGATGGCTCATAGCTCATGGCAAAGCCCAAATTCGAAATCCTAAGCACCAAATCCTGAACAATATCGAAATCCAAATATCAAATACTCTAAACAAATTCATGTTGCTTGCGTTTTGAATTTTGAACATTTGGATTTGTTCAGGATTGTCCCTCCTTCGTCAGGATTGAACCTTACGATATTAGGATTTATCATACCAGCTATCAGCTTCCTTAAGTAGTTCGGTATTTCTGCTCGTTTTATTCATCTTAGCTTGTCAGTAAGGTCTTAGAGTCAATTGTAGTACGGTGCATAGTATCCGTCAACCGAAAAAAGGGTTCCATTTACCTTGCAAAGGACCGTTATAAGCTGCTATTATGTCTATCTAATATTATGGAATTATTTGATAATGGTGTTTTGCAGAAGAGCGATGCGGGGAAGCCTCTCGCGGACAGGATGAGGCCGAAGACGCTCGATGAATTTGTCGGCCAGGAACACCTCCTCGGTGACAATAAGATACTGAGGCTTCTTATAGCAAAAAAGGATATACCGTCCATGATCCTCTGGGGTCCGAGCGGTGTGGGAAAGACGACCCTCGGGTGGCTCATGGGAAGATATATGAAGGTCCCTTTTGTTTCCCTGAGCGCGGTAAATATCGGCATAAAAGAGGTCAAGGAAGTCATACAGAAGACAAAGTTCCAGCGGATAATCCTTTTCATTGATGAGTTCCATCGTTTCAACAAGCTCCAGCAGGACACATTCCTTCCCCATGTTGAGAACGGCGACATCATCCTCATCGGTGCGACAACGGAGAACCCTTCTTTTGAGATCATTTCCCCTCTGCTTTCACGTATGCGCGTCCTCACCCTGAACCCGTTAACAAAGGATGCGCTGGCGATGATCCTGAGGCGGGCGCTCAGTACCGACAAAGAGCTGATGTCTGCAGCATTAAAGATCAACGATGATACGATCGAAGAGATCGCTATCCTTGCAAACGGAGATGCGCGACGCGCCCTTAATCTCCTGGAGGTATGCTGCAAGATGGTGCGGGAGACAGGGCAGAAAGAACCTGTCATCGACCATGATATCGTGAAAGAGGCATACCAGAAAAAGACCGCCGTCTATGACAAAAAAGGCGAGATGCACTATGACCTTATAAGCGCCCTTCATAAGAGCATGCGCGGTTCCGATGCCGATGCAGCCCTCTACTGGCTTGTGCGCATGATCGAAGGGGGAGAGGATCCGCTTTACATTATGCGGAGGATCGTGCGTTTTGCGTCTGAGGACGTAGGGAATGCCGACCCCTACGCCCTGTCTCTTGCGATGGCCGCCACAGAGGCATTCAGGTTTATGGGCCCCCCCGAAGGGTACCTGGCCATTGCGCAGGCATGCCTGTACCTTTCCCTCTGTGAGAAGAGCAATGCGATTTATGCGGCATATGGTGCGGCGAGCCGGGACGCCAGGAACATGCCTGAATATCCCGTTCCCTTGCACATCAGGAATGCGCCGACGCAGCTCATGGAAGAGCTGGGGTACGGCAAGGGGTATCTTTATCCCCACGATTACGAGAATGCCATCGTCAGCCAGGCCTACCTGCCGGAGGAGCTAAAAGGGAGACGCTACTACCGCCCCACCGACAGAGGTCACGAGAAAAGACTGAAGGACTTCATGGAGAAGGTGAAAAGGTTCAGCAGGGAAAAAAAGGATTAGTTTTCCGAAATGATTATTTTTGTTGAAAAATATCTCATATTGACAGAAAATAATAACTTATACCGATCTTTCGATGAACAGGGAAAAGCAAAAAGATCGTACGGTGAGCCTAACGCCTGGCGGTGTGAGTCTTTTTTGCTGAAGGCGAAGATTCTTTCAAGGTTAAAGAAAGGCATAACGATACATGGCAATCCTTTATTGCGGCGCAAAACGTTTTAAGCAGGTCATTTTGGCCGGAGCGGACTGGGTGGTAAGCAACCGCAGCCACCTGAACAAGATCAATGTATTTCCCGTGCCGGACGGTGATACGGGGAGCAACATGTCCATGACGCTTATTGCCGCTGTCCGTGAGATAGACGCCCTGCAGGAGGTTTCCCTGGAAACGACCGTCAAGGCGGCTGCCTGGGGGTCCCTGATGGGTGCCAGGGGCAATTCCGGGATCATCCTGGCGCAGATCCTGGCAGGGATGGCCGAGGCGATAGAGGGACGGGAGCGCCTCTTTGCGGCAGACATTGTTTTTGCCTTTTCCTGTGCAGTGCAGAAGGCCTACAAAGCGATCCTCCATCCGACAGAGGGGACGATCCTTACCGTTGTCCGGGAGACGGCGGAGGCCGCGGAAAGGGTTGTCAGGACCGAGCAGGACCTCGCAATCCTTCTCGACGAGATGGGCAAGGCGGCGTGGTCTTCCGTGGAGCGGACGCCGCTTCTCCTCCCGAAGCTTAAGGAGGCAGGTGTTGTTGACGCGGGGGGGCTTGGTTTTTTCTATTTTCTGGAGGGTATGATACGCCTGATCCGCGGCAGATTGGATACCGGCGCAGTCATCGACGACGAAGATGAGCTCGACGGCACAGCGGTCGAACCGGTGGAGCATCGCTGGAACTACCGCTACTGTACCGAATTTATCCTCAAGGGAAGTCAGATATCAGGGGATGCCATAAAGGAAAATCTCGTCCGGATGGGCGATTCCATCATACTGGTAGGCGATACCCGCCTCGCGAGGATCCATATCCACACCGGCCAGCCCGACGAGGTCCTGCGTTACGCCTCTTCCCTGGGCCAGGTCTCATCGATCAAAGTGGACGATATGCTTGTTCAGCATACGTCGCGTTTTTCGGACCAGAAGGGCAAAAAGGCCACCTCTGTCGTTGCCGTTGTGCTGGGCGATGGCTTCAAGGAGATATTTTACAACGCCGGCAGCGCACTGGTGATAGATGGAGGTCCAACCCAAAACCCCAGTACCTCCGACATTGTGTCTGCAATAGAGACGGTGGCGTCCTCGAACGTGATTGTCCTGCCCAACCATAAAAACGTCTACCCTGCAGCGATACAGGCAGCGGATATGACGTCAAAGGAGGTCAGGGTTTTGAGAACATCATCTGCCCCTGAAGGTTTGTCTGCATTGCTGGCCTATATGGACGACGCCTCTTTTGAGAAGAATATCGGCAACATGGAAGGGGCATGGAAGGGCGTGAAAAGCGGGGAGGTAGCACAGGCGTCCAGAAGCGTCACCGCAGGGGATGTTGAGGTCGAGGCCGGTGATTCGATAGGTATCTACGGGGGTGAGATCCGGTGCTCTTCAGCCTCTGCAGGAGAGACCGCCATGAACCTTGCGGCGACAATGCTCGATGCTGCGGACGAGATCATCACCCTTTTTTATGGTGATTCTATAGGAAAGCAGGATGCGGAAGCATTGCAGGCAGGGATGCAGCAGCGTTTTACCGGCAAAACAGTTGAGCTTTATTACGGCGGGCAGTCGTACGCGCAATATATCATCTCGGTAGAGTAGGAAAGGAGAGGCCATAAAGATCATTACAGACAGCACGGTTGACCTGCCGCGGGACCTGGTGCAGGAACATGAGATAGGCGTAGTACCGCTGACCATTCACCTGGGCGATAAAAGCTGGAAGGACTTCTACGATATTGAACCCGATGAATTCTGTTCGCTCTTGAAAGGGTCAACGGATTTTCCGACGACATCGCAGCCTTCCCCCCAGGATTTTATCAACGCCTTCGCTCCATTCGCTGCACAGGGAGAACCTGTTCTCTGCGTCAATCTTGCGTCAAGACTGAGTGGCACCTACCAGTCTGCACTCCTTGCCAAAGATCACTTCCCCGGCGCCCGGATAGAGGTGGTGGATTCCCTCCAGGCCTCTATGGGGCTCGGTTTGATCATTCTGTTATGCGCCAAAAAGGCCGGTCAGGGGGCTCCCTTTGAAGATGTGGCAGGTTTTGCCGGAGAGCTTGCCCGGAAGGTGGAGACCTACTTTTCCGTCGATTCTTTGGATTATCTGCAGCGGGGAGGCAGGATAGGAAAGGCCCAGGCCTTCCTGGGCACTCTCATGAAGGTAAAACCTCTCTTGCATTTAGTGGAAGGGGAGGTCCGGCCTGTCGAGAAGATACGTACGACCGAGAGGCTGCTGAGCCGGTTTGTGGAGCTCGTGGGAGAAGGGGCCGGAGGGCATTCGCACATCCTGCTGTCGATGGCAGACACCGGGAACAGCGAGGCTGCGGATGGTCTCTTGGAGAGATTTTTAAAAATCCCCGGTCTTTCCCTTGTTTACCGGGGCAAGATCGGCGGTGTGATCGCATCCCATGTCGGTCCGGGAGGCCTCGGGGTTTCTTTTCTGAAGGTAACCGATAAGTAGTCATATTTTTAAAATAATACACTCTGCAAAAGGAGGGGGAATGGATTTAAGAACGATCAGATCTGTATTTATTGGCGTATTCTGCCTGGTGCTGGTGTCGGCCGGGTCGGCATCAGGGGCGGGCTTCGCCCTCATTGAACAGGGCGTAAGCGGCCTCGGGAACGCGTTCGCGGGCGGCGCAGCCTCGGCTGAGGACGCCACAACGGTCTTTTACAATCCCGCCGGTATGACGAGGATCCCGACACAGTTCGTCGCCGCGGCGAATATTATAAAACCGACCTTCACATTCAGGAACGAAGGCTCAACCCACTCAACAGGCGTTGCCCTTATTGGTAACTACGGAGGAAACGCCGGCGTCACGAAGCTCGTTCCAAACGTTTACTATGTCAAGAAGATCGACAAGCTCGCCCTTGGCATAGGCATCAATGCCCCCTTCGGCCTTGCCACGAAATACGATAACAGGTGGGTCGGCAGATACCATGCCATCGAATCGGATCTTACCAATATCAATATCAACCCTTCCGTCGCCTACCGCGTCAATGAGAAGTTCAGCGTAGGCGGGGGCATAAATATCGGCTATGTCAAGGCGATACTGACCAATGCTGTTGACTTTGGAGCCATCATAGTGGTGGCCCCGCAGAATGCCGATGGCTTTGTAAAGCTCCAGGGCGACGCATGGGGCGCGGGATGGAACCTGGGCCTCCTCTATGAGTTTACCAAACAGACGCGGGTCGGGGCAGCCTATCGCTCGAAGATCAAATACACCCTTGAGGGGACCGCGAAGTTCTCCAATGTCCCCGGTGTCCTGCTCGCCTTGCCGAATTTCAAGAACGATAATATCAGCGCGCATCTGACTACCCCCGATTCCCTGTCAATGAGCTTCTTCCACGGCTTCAATCCCAGGTGGTCGATCATGGGCGATGTTACCTGGACAAACTGGAACACCTTCGACGAACTGCGCATCCGCTTCGACAACGGGCGCACGGATTCCGTCGTAACAACAGATTGGAAGCAGGTGCTCCGTTATTCGCTGGGTGCAACCTTCACCCCGAACAAGACCTGGACCTTCCGTGCCGGCACCGCCTACGATCAGGCGCCCGTTCCCAGCAACAGGAGGAGGACGGCGAGGATCCCCGATGCGGACCGCTTATGGCTTGCCCTTGGTGCGGGGTACGGGTTCACCGATGCATTAAAGCTCAATTTCGCGTATGTGCACCTCTTTATCGACGACACAAAGATCACCAAATCGACCGTCGATCCTGAGGATAACCGGAGAGGAGGGCTGCTGGGCACCTACAGCGGATCGGTAAACATCGTAAGCGCTGAGCTAAAATGGATCTTTTGATTGGCCTTAAAAAAGGACCGCATCAGAAACATTATCGTTCTGGCGGCTGTTGCATCTGCGCTCTCCGCATCATTATACGTAACGGGGGCGCTCAATCTTTTTGAACTGAAGGCCTTTGATCTCTATTCGCGGTTTCTCAACCCGGCCCGTTCAACCGACAGGATCACCGTCATTGAAATAGACCAGCGAAGCATTGACGCCCTGAGCAGGGAGAATATCAACTGGCCATGGCCGCGGCAGATGTACGCCCCGATCGTTGAATATCTCTCAGAGGCCGAGGCCGTCTTCATCGATATCCTCTTCACAGAGCCGTCATCATATGGGCAGGAAGACGATCTTATCCTTTCGGAGGCGATCGGAAGGGCATCTAACGTCTATCTCCCTTTTTTCCTCTCGAAAAATCCCGGGGGAACATCCCCGGAAGATGTGTTGTTCATAAAACAATGCTCGGTCGGTGAAGTGCACGACCGGCCCTCGCCATACCGATCTGCTGCCGTTCCTATTGATCCGCTGAGGACAGGTATAGCCGGAGCGGGGAACGTCGCTATCAACCCTGATGAAGACGGCATCTACCGTACCATCCCCCTTTTTTTTCAGTTCCAGGAAAGGGTTGTGCCGAATCTTGTGTTCTCTTATTTTATCAGGCAGGCAAAAGAGAAGATCGTGAAACCGGTCTCTACCGAAAAAAAGGTCCTGCTGCGTTATTTCCGGGAGCAGAGGCCCTTTCAGACCTTTTCAGCAGTTGACATCCTGAATGCAGCAATCGGCAAAGACCCCATGCAATCCATGCGCGTGAAAAAAGGATCCTTCAAGGGCAAGGTCGTATTTATCGGGATGACGGCGGCGGGTCTCTACGACCTCAAACCAACGTCCGTCTCTTCGGTCTCGACGGGTGTTCATATTCACGCCACTCTCTTCGACAATCTCCGGGAACGAAATTTCATGAGGGCCACACATCCCCTCTTCATTGTGCTGAGCATGCTTTTGATCGCCTCCTTTATATGCGCCTTTGTCCTTTTCCATTATACAATTGTGAAAAATCTTGCCCTTTTCCTGGGTACGTTTTTTGTAATACTCGGAACGACGTCCCTGCTTTTTCTCAATGCCTTTTATTTTCCTGTCGTCTATCCCGTTATTGCCCTTGTCATAAGTTTCATCCTTTCCGTAGCATTCAGCTACGCGGCGGAAGGGAAAGAGCGCATCTTCATCAGGCGAACCTTCTCGCAGTATATGGACAAGACGCTCGTCGATCATGTCCTGCAGAATCCGGAGATCATCAAGCCCGGCGGCAGAAGGCTGCGGGCAACGGTATTCTTCGCGGATATCGCCGGCTTTACGACCATATCCGAGCAGAATCCCCCTGAAGAAACAGCGAGGATGCTTCACACTGTCCTCGATTCGCTCACCGAGGTCGTTATCAAAGAAAAAGGAGTTATCGACAAGTACATCGGCGACTGTGTAATGGCATTCTGGGGCGCACCGCTCCATACTGAAAACGATGAGATCAACGCTTGCCGGGCTGCCCTTAACTGTATCGCAGAACTCGACAGTATCAACGAGGGGTTTCAAGCCGAAGGCATTCCCCGTATAGCGATAAGGATCGGGATCCATTCAGGCGATGCCATTGCCGGCAACCTGGGAAGCACGAGGCTTTTTGATTATACCGTTGTCGGGGATACGGTGAATACTGCATCGAGGCTCGAATCCGTCAACAAGGTCTTCCGCACGGGCATCATCGCAAGCGAGAATGTTATTGAAAAGACCGGCGACCTTTTCCTTGCCAGGGAGCTTGGCCTTGTTGAGGTAAAGGGAAAGAGGGAGCCCGTCCGCATCTATGAGCTGATGGCGGAAGCCGAAGGCGCCGGAGAGGACCTGAAGGAAAAGGCGGCGCTTTTTCATGAGGCGCTGGCGCTTTACCGGCAGAAGGGGTTCGCTGACGCAATAGCCCTGTTCACCTCTATTCTCGACCGCTATCCGGACGACGGACCTGCCGCGTTTTATAAAAACAGGTGCGAGAACCTCATGGCGCATTTTCCTTTGACAAAATCGTGGGATATCCTTACAATGACTGAGAAATGAAAAGCCGCACAGCAGCGATTATTTTAATCATTCTCCTTGCGCCTGTCCTGGTCTTTGCCGAACAGGCCACCGTTATCACAAAAGAGAACGCCGTCCGCGAATATTGCAGATTTTTTGCGCCCGTTGTTGCGCCGGTCCGGTACAAAGACCTTCTTGATATTGTTTCTCCACAGGGCGACTGGTTCAAGGTCAGATATAAGGCAGCAGAAGGATGTATCCATAAGACTGCCATAGAAAAGAGGACCGCTTCCTTTTCAGGTACAACGCTGCCGGGGAAGGGGACGGGCGCCGTATCGGAGAGCGAAGCGGCGCTGGCCGGAAAGGGCTTTAACCCCCAGGTTGAGGTATCGTACAGAAAAAAATATCCCGCGATGAGATACAGCCTCGTTGACGATATAGAACGCGATAAAGTCTCCGAAAAAGAAGTTGCCCTTTTCATTGCCGGCGGAGGACTCAACCAGCCGTGACGAAGAGAATAACCGTTTTTGTTCTTTTGATGTTCTTTGCGTTTCACCCGGCAAGCCATGCGATCGATCTTGGCGGGATCGCAAAACATCTCGATACGTTGAAATCAGTGGTGGGCGCCACAGCAAAAGCGACCCGTCCCATTTCCGACGAAGAAGAATACTATCTCGGCAGGGCTGTAGCCGCGCGCATCCTCGGAAACTACCCGCTCTCGAACGACAAAGACCTTATGAAGTATGTTAATCTGATCGGGAAGGCCGTTTCCTTATCCTCAGATAAACCTTTCACCTATGGCGGATACCATTTTGCCGTCCTCGAAACAGACGAGATAAACGCCTTTGCCTGTCCCGGGGGCATTATCTTCGTAACGGAAGGTATGGTGGATACGGCAACAAATGAGGAAGAGCTTGCCGCTGTGCTCGCGCATGAGATCGCGCACATAAATAAGCGTGACGGCATAGCGGCAATAAAGAGCTCGCGCTGGACAGAGGCGCTTGCCGTGATAGGAACAGAAGCGGTACGGCAATACAGTTCATCTGACGTGGCGAGGCTTGTGACCATATTTGAAGGAAGCATCGATGATGTATTCAAGACCCTCGTTGTCAACGGGTACAGCAGATCCCAGGAGTTTGCTGCCGACGAGTCTGCATTGCAGTATCTCGCGCGCAGCGGGTACAATCCTGAATCCCTCGATGCCTTTCTGAAGCGTCTTGCCGGCAGAGGCAGGCCTTCGGGCGGCGGCATAACGGCGACCCACCCCGAAACAGCCGACAGGATAGACAATATTACAGGCAAGTTACCGTCAGTTTCTATAGATCCTCAATCGATCCAAGCCCGCACCGCAAGGTTCATGGAAGTACGGGAGCAGACAAGATAAACCAGCAAATACATCCGTAAGGCGTGAGGGCGTGAGGCGTAAGGGGAGAAAACCTGTACAGTGCGTAGGAAAACATTTTGTCATTGCTTGCGCGCAGAGCGCGGCAATCTTATTCAATCCGGATGATTCCCCACAGCTTGCTGCGGGGTAGTTCATTAGCTTGTTATGGGATCGCCATGTCGCTTCGTTCCTCGCGATGACAACGGAATGAAGAGTCTCGCTCCTTCCGGTTTTACTCTTATGCTCTCAGCTCTTTGCTTGAGTTGCCCCTTACGCCTAACGGGTTTTATCGCCTTACGCCTAACGCCTTACGTCTCACGGGTGTTTCGCCATAGGGCATGAGCCGGTCATGGTATCTCTTGATTAAAGCCTGAAAATGCTTATACTAATAACAAGTATCCGAGAACGGAGGTTTTAATGAATCAGGCAAAAACATTCTTTTTAATGGTGGTCCTCACAGTAATATTTGTCGCCATTGGAAGCATGATAGGAGGAAGTTCGGGCGCGTATATAGCCTTTTCCATCGCTGTTGTTATGAATTTTGTAAGCTACTGGTTTTCCGACAGGATCGTCCTTGCCATGTACAGGGCAAAACAGGTCTCGGAGAACGAGGCCCCTCAATTATATGCTACAGTAGCGTCCCTTGCCCAGAAGGCATCCATACCAATGCCGAAGGTTTACATCATAGAAAATGACAGCCCGAACGCATTTGCAACAGGAAGAGACCCATCTCACGGCGTCGTTGCCGTTACGACTGGCATAATGAGAATACTGAGCAGGAATGAGCTGGAGGGCGTTCTCGCTCACGAGATATCGCACATAAAACACAGGGACATCCTGATCCAGAGCGTTGCCGCAACGCTCGCAGGGGCAATTACGATGATCGCCAACATAGCGCGTTTTGCAGCATTCTTCGGAGGCTCACACAGTGATGACGACGAAGGCGGCGGCAACATTTTTAGCGTAATCATCTTCTCTATGATTGCCGCTTTTGCCGCTATGATTATACAGCTCGCCATCTCACGGTCCAGGGAATATCTTGCCGATGACGGCGGCGCAAGGCTTTCCGGAAACCCGCTGTTTCTTTCCGGTGCATTAAAAAAGCTCCATGCCGGTGTTGCCCGCAGCCCGATGAACGATGCAAACCCTTCCACCGCTCCGCTTTTCATCGTCAACCCTTTCAGCGCAAAGGGTATCCTGTCTCTTTTCAGCACTCATCCTCCAATAGAAGAACGGATCAAGAGATTGGAGGATATGGCTCATAGAAGATAATTCCGCAAACACAGCAAGGGCGCTCTCCGTCGGGATCATTAAAAAGGTCGAGAACGGCTCATTTCTTGATGAGACCATAGATGCCTTTTTTTCAAAACATCTCCTGCCGGAATCACAAAAAGGGTTCATATATGAGATGACCGCCGGGGCGATACGGTGGAAGTCCTATTTTAACTGGGTTCTTTCCCTTTATACGAAAAGGCCTGTCGGGAACGACCTGAGATACCTTTTGTGGCTCAGCCTTTACCAGATATCCTTCATGCAAAAAGCCCCGTACCACGTTGTCAACGAGGTCGTAAGCTACGCAAAGCAGGAGAAAGGGAAAGGGGTCGCAAATTTCGTCAACGCCATTTTACGGCAATACCTGAGAGACAGAGATGCCCTTCGGGACGGCAAGGACTCACGACTTGTTGCAGACAATCTGTCGATACAGCATTCCTTCCCTGAATGGATCACAGAAAGATGGCATAAAAGGTTCGGCAGGCAAAGGACCGTAGAACTTCTTACCGTCCTCAACAGAACGCCCGACTTTGCGCTCCGGGTGAACGAGAAGAAGATCTCTGTTGAGGAAGCGGCTAAGCAACTCGAAGGGGACGGCATAGAGACAAAGAGGGGCTCTTTATCGCCGGCTGCCCTGCACGTTAGTAAGCTGACGCCGGTTTTGAAGCATAGGCTGTTTCAACATGGCATGGTCACGGTTCAGGACGAGATGTCCCAGCTTGTCAGTCTGTCTATCGACCCTCGGGCTGGAGATATGATACTTGATGCCTGCGCGGGTTCAGGGACAAAGACCCATCATATAAAGGATATTGCAGCACATGTATTGATAGTCTCCATGGATAGGGAGGCCAAAAGGCTGGAGTTTGTCCGCAACGAAGGAAACCGTGTTCTCGGCGATGCGTCCCGCCCTCCTTTCAGGGAAGAGTCCTTCGGTATTGTGCTGGTCGATGCGCCCTGTTCATCGCTCGGGATCATACGCAAGCACCCTGAGATCAAATGGCACAAAAGGGCGAAGGATATCAGCGTGCTTGGCGACTCTCAGGTGAGGCTGCTTAGAACCCTCTGGGGCACCCTGAAAACAGGCGGCCGCATGGTATATAGCGTCTGTTCCTTCGAACCGGAGGAAACGACGGGTGTCATTGAAAGATTCAGGAGGTCGGCGAAGTTTACCCTTGAAAATCCCTTACCGTTTCTGTTTAATAAGGAATACTTTTTATCGCTTCCGCACGAGACAGGCATGGACGGTTTTTTTATCGCTAAACTGAGAAAATTATGAAGTGGCTTAAAAAATTACTCTACTTTATTGTCCCCGCGGCTGCATTTATTTTGTCCATGTACCTTACCATAGACATAGTCCTCAAAGGACAGGAAACTACCGTGTGTCCCGACGTGAGAGGGAAAAAGGTCGAGGAAGCAAAAGAGATCGCCGGGGGCAAAGGGCTTAGCCTGATCATCCTTCGTTATGAAAGAAGAAACGACGTACCGTACAACCATATTACCGTACAAAAACCGGATGCAAACATTGTTATCAGGAAGGGCAGGATACTCTATGTCATTGTCTCTGAGGGCCCCCAGCTCGTTGAAATACCGACCCTTACGGGTCAGCCATTGGAGAAGGCCGCCGAGATGCTTGGCGAAAAGCTTATCACTATCAGGAAGACCATATATGTACCGCATGGAAAAACAGGAAGGGTGATCGCCCAGGCGCCAAGGGGAGGCAGCACCATTCTCGAACAGGGCGGGGTAACCCTCATCGTGGGAAGCGAACAAAAACCTTACTATATGTTACCCGTAATGACGAATACCAACATAGATGCACTCCTGGATGAGATGGAAATGAAAAAGATCAGATACACAATAGAATACGGGAAAAATGGACAGATTACCGGAAGGACGGGCGTTAGAACATCGATACCGCCAAGGACTATCTTCAACAACGATAATGAATTGATCATCAATATAAATACCGGAGGGCAAATATGAACAGAGTCTTCATAGCTCCTTCTATTTTGTCATGCAATTTTCTTGCGCTTGAGAAGGAGATAAAGGATGTAGAAAAGGCCGGCGCGGACCTGATACATATCGATGTTATGGACGGCCATTTTGTTCCCAATATCACTATTGGTCCTATGATCGTTGAAGCGGTTAAGAGAATCGCCACGAAACCACTTGACGTTCACCTCATGATCGAAAACCCTGCAAGATACGCGGAAGACTTTATCGCTGCGGGCGCCGACATTGTGACGGTACACGTTGAAGCAGACTACCATCTCTTCAGGACAGTCGATGTCATAAAGTCGATGGGGAAAAAGGCAGGGGTCTCCCTGAACCCGTCAACCCCGCTTTCAAAGCTTGACCACATTATCAGAGAGGTCGACATGATACTGATCATGAGCGTCAACCCGGGCTTTGGCGGACAGCAATATATCGCTGCCATGGATGAGAAGATAAAAAATACAAGGCAGATGATACAGGAATCAGGACGGTCAATAGACCTCGAGGTCGATGGCGGCATAAAAACAGAAAACGCAAAAAGGGCAGTTGATGCGGGCGCGAACATCCTTGTCCTGGGCACCGGTATCTTCCACACAAAGGATTATAAAAAGACAATAGAGGAAGTGAGGAAGAAGGTGGGAGAATGAGGGAATGGGAAGATGAGAGGATGGGAAGATGGTCACTCGATACCGGATAAAAAAGGCGGCTCATAGTTCATAGCTGATAGCTCATAGTAAAAACGAAACATAGTAAGCAGTAGGGAGTGGGCAGTAAGAGATTTTTGTGCATACTGCTTATTTGGTCCTTGCTGTCGCCATAAACCATGAGCTACGAGCCATGAGCTGTTCTAATCGCGTGTTTGCGGGGGAAAGCCCAACGCAGTGCTCATCCTACGTTGAACATATGAGTTAAAACCATGTTGCTGCAAAAACAAAAGACCTACAAAAATGTTTATGATTCGGCATGCGAAAGGCTTCTCGGTTCCGACATTGAGCGGCAGCTCAAAAATGCAGCCCTGCAATACGAGACCGGCACCGGCATATTCACAGTTACAGTACCCTTCTTTGATGAAACGATCTCCCTTGCTTTGCCGAAGTTTGTTTTCAAAAGTGCAGAGGAAAATAATATAACACTCGTAACAAAGATCATCATTTTGCATTATATCAATACCGCGAACGGCAGCCTGCCTGGAGGTAACATCGTGGCATACGAAGACATACCCGGCTGCAGGCATTACCGGCCTGTTTTCGAAAAAAGGGTCGCAAAACCTTTGCAGTCTGCATTCGGCCGCGACAGATACGCATTTCTTGAGGCGGGCATTGCCATCGGCGGAAAGAAGGAGGAATACGGAGACGCGTCGATAACCCTTTGCGCACTCCCGAGAGTACCCATAACCTTTATCCTCTGGGAAGGCGACGAAGAATTCTCTCCTCTTGTCAGGGTCCTCTTCGATCCCTCGATCACCGGTTATCTTCCCCTCGAAGACATTGTGGTAATATCAAAGCTTGCCACAGCAAGGATCCTTAAGACGGCAAGGAAACAACATATGGAGGAAGAAGATTACAGCTCATAGAAAGATCAAGCACGAAATCCCAAGCACCAAATCCGAAACAATATCAAAATTCAAATATCAAATGTTCCAAACAAAAACCTTTCAATGCGTTTTGAATTTTGAACATTTGGATTTGTTTAGGATTTCGATATTCGTGCTTCGGATTTGATTTTATTTAGATATTAGGATTTAGGATTTTGTTTTTTGCTATGAGCTATCAGCTATGAGCTAAGAACTATCTTCCCTTTCGGTTCTGATAAAAACTTCCCTATGATCCAATAATCAACCTTCATGCTTGCTGCGTTCTTCTCAAATGCCGGCAGGTCTTCCTGCGCCACCGCGAAAAGCAGGCCGCCCGACGTCTGGGGGTCAAAGATGATATCGTAGAAGAAGTCCTGCGCATCGCTTATGACGTGCCTTTTATAGAAATCCCTGTTGTTGTATAGGCCGCCGGGCGCAAAGCCGGATTTTACGAGCTCCACCGCCTCTGCGAAATAGGGAACCTTGTCTCTGAATATCTCAACGCCGATAAATTCACCGATCATCTCCTTAAGGTGGCCTGCGAGCCCGAAACCCGTTACATCCGTACCTGCATGGGTTTTAACGGAGAGCATTGCCTCCGAGGCCTTTCTGTTGAGCTGCGCCATTATCTCAATCAATTTTTTGATAGAGCCTTCGCTGAGGACCTTCCCTTTGATTCCTGTGTTTAAAATGCCTGTGCCAAGAGGTTTTGTCAGGATCAGGGCATCACCGGGGAGCGCCCCTTGATTCAGGATAATCCTTCCGGGGTGGACAACGCCGGTTACTGAAAGACCGTACTTGATCTCTTCGTCGTCAACGCTGTGTCCTCCCAGGAGGCTCACGTCCGCCTCCCGTATTTTGTCTATCCCTCCCCTGATGATCTCTTTGAGAACGGCTATATCAAATTTCTTCAGAGAAAAACATACCATGTTCAATGCCGTCTTCGGCACTGCGCCCATGGCATATATGTCGCTTAAGGCATTTGCCGCGGCGATCTGCCCGAACCAGTAAGGGTCGTCAACAATAGGTGTAAAAAAATCTATGGTCTGGACGATGGCGATCTCGTCGGTGATCTTGTAGACACCGGCGTCCTCAAAGCCCTCTATGCCGACTATCACGTTTTTGTCCCCTGGGATCTCTATTCCGCAAAGAATGTTCGCAAGGTCACCCGGACCTATTTTTGACGCTCACCCTGCTCCGCGGACATATTTTGTTAATTCTATATCCATACCTCCCCCTGTTGCAGTAAACTATTCCCTGCCTTTCAACAACGCCTTTCTTGCGGGCCTGGAATTCCTGTTGCGCCCGTCCTCACAGAACTGTATTGTGTACTTACGGTCATCGACCTTCTCTATGCCCGCATAATAGCAGCAGCTCCCGCTTTTGAAATTATTGTCGAAGACGCGCAGCTTCCCGTCCTGAAAATCTATCCGCACGTAGCAGAAACCGCCGGGCAGTTCGGACCTCCGTTCTTCCACAACGACGCCGAGCCCCCACCGCTTATAATATTTGTGGTATACTCTGTCCCCGACCTGCAAATAAAGCGAGTAATCCTTTACCATAGTGTATCTATAACATATCTTCGCGCCATCTAACAACCAAAAGAGCCTGCTGCAAATAAAAAAAACGGGGGCATAAAGGCCCCCGTTTTTTCTGTAACAATACCTTATTTACTGGTGGTCAGCCCACTTTCCGTATTTTTCTCTCAGCATCCTATGAAGTATCTTGCCGGCGCCGCTTCTTGGCATCTCCTCATCTTTAATGAAGATGATATTCTTCGGTACCTTGAAGCCTGCTATTTTGCCCTTGCAGAAAGTGGTGATTTCTTCCGGTGTTGCGGTCTGTCCCTCATGGAGAACGATAACAGCAGTAACCTGTTCGCCCCATTTCTCATGCGGCACGCCGATAACCGCAACGTCTTTGACTTTCGGATTCCCGCCAACACAATTTTCGACCTCGGAAGGGAAGATGTTCTCGCCGCCGGAAATGATCATGTTGGCCTTTCTGTCAACGAGGTAGATATAGCCCTCTTCGTCTCTGTAACCCATATCGCCCGCGCTGAAGTATTCACCCTTCATGGCTGCCTTGGTTTTTTCAGGATCCTTCCAATATTCCTCGAAGAGCATCGGGCTCCTTGAATAGAGTTCGCCGACCACGTTGGGCTCGGTTACAAGATTGCCTTCTTCATCATAAAACCTGATCAGGTCTGTACCGATAACCTCACGGCCGCAGGAACCAAGTTTTGTAAGCTGTTCATTGGGCTTAAGAACGGTAACGATACCCGCCTCTGTTGAGCCGTAGGCTTCATTGAGCTCTGAATTCGGAAACATCTTCAATACGCCGAGTTTCGTATCCCTTCTTGCCGGTGCAGAGGAAATGAGGAGTTTCTTGACAGTGCTCAGATCGTATTTCTTCTTTACGTCATCCGGCAGAGCAAGCATCATGATGTAGTGGGTTGGCACGAGGGATGTAAAGGTGACTTTATGATCAGAGAAGGTTTTCAAAAGGCTCTCAGGATTAAAGCTTATCATGTTGTAGGCCATAACGGTGCCGCCCACCCAGGTTGCCACGAAGGAATAGAAGAGTGAGTTGACGTGGCAGCACGGCATGACAAGAAGATTGCAATCGTCAACGTTGAACTGGTGGTCAAAGATCATGATGAAATACTGGGCAAACAAGGATGCGTGGGTCTTCACAACCCCTTTCGGTTTTCCCGTTGTTCCACCGGTATACATGATGACCCACGGATCATCAGCGTCAACTGCCGTTGCAGGTTCTTCGGGGCTCGCCTTTGCGAGGGCATCTTCGTAGGAGACAAAGCCATCGTAATGCGGGTTGTCAAAGGCAAAAGAAACGTATTTTGCCACGGTAGGCAGGTTTTTCTTCATCTCGCTCACCTGCTTTATCCATGGGAATTCCTTGCCGTCAGCGGGGTCCGATCCACCCTGAACGATGAAAACCTTACATTCGCTGTGATTGATGTTGTATTCCATTTCCACAGGTGCAAGCCTGAACATAAGGGGTACACATATAAATCCTCCCTTTGCTGCTGCTCCATAGATCTCAAGCCATTCCACGCAGTTGTAAGCAAGGACCGCAAACCTGTCGCCCTTTTTCATGCCCATGTCCGCAAGGGCGTTTGCAAGCCTGGAGGCTCTCTCATTCCATTGTTTGAATGTGTAAGCCTTGTACAAGTCCTTAATTCCGATCTTGTCCGGCCATTTAAAGGCGTTTACCCTCAAAACATCTTTTGCCGTCATCCAGTGACCGTTCTTCATAATACATCCTCCTGCAATTTTTTTTAGTAACAAATCATTTTTAATAAACTGCTTTTACTCCACAAGCTCCAGGAGATGGTAAACCTTCTGGGGCATCTTGTTCTGCAGGACGTTATCGGTAAGGTTTACCATGCAGCCCGGACAAGCCGTTACAACGATGTCCGCCCCCGTTGCCTTGATGCCGTCCATCTTTTTTCCTGCTATCTTCTTTGTAATGTCATAATGGTAGACGCTGAAGGATCCCCCCATGCCGCAGCAGAGGTCCGCGTTGGGCATCTCCACGTATTTCAGGCCCTTTAACCCCTTGAGAATCGCCCGCGGCTGGTCCTTTATGTTCTGGTACCTTACAAGGTGGCAGGGATCATGCCACGTTGCGGTCTTGCCTTCGAATTCCTTTTTCAATGTAAGCTCTTCGGGCTTGACTTTCATGATATCGACGATAAATTCCATAGAGTCTTTGACCTTTTTCTCAAACTCCTCAAAGCGCTTCTTCTGGTCTTCCGTTTCGGGAAGGTATTTCTGGTAATCTTTCAGCGTTGAGCTGCATGTGCCGCAGGCGGTCACGATGTAGTCAACATCTTTGAATGCCTCAATGTTCTTTTCTGCCTGCAGCCTGCCCGTTTCAAAGTCACCGCTGAAATACATCGCAGCCCCGCAGCAGCTCTGGCTCTCGGGAACAACCACCTCTATCCCTCTCTTTGTGAGGAAGTCGATAAACTTAAGCCCCAGCTCAGGGTACATAAAATCGGTGGCACAGCCCATGAAATAGCCAACCTTCATCTTGGGCTTTTCACCGTTTTGCGGTTTATATACCGGTTTTACTATTTCACGTAAGAACTTATCGGCGAGGGCCGGGATGTTCCTTCCCTGCCCGAGGGCCTTCAGGAAATCAGGGAGGTGCCTGATATTCCCTTCCGTTTTCGGCAGGAGCCACTGAAACGATTTCGCAAGTTTGACGTAATTTCCGAAGGCCTTGCGGTTTGCCATGACCTTCCGGAAGGCAAAATTCTTTATAGCGCCGAGGCCCTTTTCATTGACCATCTGCGCCCTTGCCCCGACCACAACCCTGTCGATCTGCGTCTTTGCAGGGCACATCGCGACACATCGCTTGCAGAGGAGGCATAAGCCGATGATATTGCCCAGCTCTTTTGTAAATTCCTGGTTTCCTTTCAAGATCTCTTTAACGAGATAGTTTTTCCCCCGCGCGACAGACGTTTCGGTCTTCTCCTCCTGATATACAGGGCAAAAAAAGCTGCAGAAACCGCACTTCATGCACTGATCAGCGTATTGTTCTATTTTTTTAAGCTCTTTTAGGTCTTTCAAGCTCAACCCCCTTATCCGCTATTCCCAGATTTTGCCCGGGTTCATGATGTTATTTGGATCAAAGAGCGCCTTTACCTTTTTCATCATCTCGATAACGACGGGCTCCAGTTGTCTCTTCAGGAATCTCTGCTTCTCAAGACCAATACCGTGCTCTCCCGAAAGTACGCCTCCAAGTTCAACTGCACCCTCGATGATCTCATCCATCGCCTTGACCGCCCTGTCATAATGGTCCTTGTTGTTGATATCGGTCAGGATTGCCGGGTGCAGGTTTCCGTCGCCCGCGTGGCCGAGGACAACGACCTCAATATTGTATTTTTTTCCCAATTCCTTGCATTTGTTTATCAGCGCTGGGATTTGTCCTCTCGGCACGGTCACATCTTCTGCAAAGACCGTTTTTGCCTTGCCGAAGACTGCGGCGAAACCTGCCTTTCTTCCCATCCAGTACTTATCTGCCTCGGCTTGGTCCTTCGCTACCCTCGCATCGACGGCGCCGTATTTCTTCACGATCTCGACGATCTTTTCCGTTTCTTTTTCAACGGCTTCAGGTATGCCGTCTGTCTCAAAAAGGAGCAGGGCGTCCGCATCCTTGGGAAGCCCCATGGGCATCATCTCCTCTATCCTGTTGATGACCCAGTTATCCATAAGCTCTATCTTTCCGGGTATCACGCCGTTTTCGAGAACCCTGAAGACGCTCTCGCCTGCCTTTGCCACATCGTCATAGACAACCATAATGGTCTTTTTGGCAGGTGGGATCGGGTTCAGCTTCAGTTCTGCCTTTGTTATCACGCCGAGGGTACCTTCAGAGCTGATAAAGATATGAAGCAGGTCATACCCAACAACATTCTTCAGCGTTCTGCCGCCGAGATGGATAATATCGCCGTTGGGAAGAACCACCTCAACACCAAGTATGTACTGCTTGGTAACACCGTACTTGACGCAGGCAGGGCCGCCGGCATTCTCCGCAATGATCCCGCCCAGCGTAGCGCCGAGAAAGCTCTGAGGATCAGGAGGAAAGAAGAGCCCCTCTTTCATGAGCCTTATTGTCAGATCCTGGAGCACCACGCCAGGCTCCACTGTCGCAGTAAGGTTCTCTTTATCGACCTTCAGTATCTTGTTCATCTTTGTGGTACAAAGGACGATCCCGCCCATGATCGGTATCGAGCCGCCGCTTACGTTTGTACCACCGCCTCTTGGCGTAACGGGAATCTTTTCTGCATTGGCGAGCTTCATAATATCCGAGACCTGTTGCGTGATTGTGGGGAAAACCACTACATCAGGCTCATGGACCCAGCTTGTCGTACCATCGTAGGAATACGCCTTCAACGCCTCAGGGGACGTGAGGACATTTTCCTTTCCAACGATTTTTTGGAGTTCTGCTACGACCGATTCTTTCAGCATCACTACCCCCTCTAATTTTAAACGGATTTTTTATTGTTACATGTTTCACATTTATACTTGTTCTCTATAATTTTGTCAAGAAAATGTGAACAATTCTAAACTACTTTTGTTCTCTATTGTGAACGGTTCTTTCCTGATATAATCCTGTTGAACATGTCCCATTGACGTGATAATAGTACATAAGTCCGTTAGTCGTGAATCGTAAGGCGTAAGGGGAGAAAGGCAGCAGAGAGCGGGGAGCAGAAAGTCAAAAAAACGCCTGACGCCTCACGCCTGACGCCTCACGGGTGTTCCGCTGTGAGCTAATATGATGGTTGTCGTTGAAACGATAGTACCGATATTCCTGATCATTGCCTTTGGATACATGATCCAGAGGAAGGGCTTTCTGAAGGAACATTTCATACAGGAGATGAACAGGTTCATATTTCTCTTTCCCCTCCCCGTTCTGATCTTTACCGGGATCGTCAAATCGAATCCCGGCGACGTGGAGTTTGCCCACATCCTTTCGGTGCTGCTCCCGACGGCCATAATACTCTGTGTATCACTCATCATCGGACTTATGATCGGCTTAAAACAGGGCAGGCTCGGGAGCTTTGTCCAGACCACCTTTCACGGAAATGTTTCCTACATCGGCCTGGCCGTTCTGTTCTATATGCTCGGCGAGGAAGGGCTAAGAAGGGGAAGCATCCTCATCGGCTTCCTGATCCTTGTCAACAACATCCTTGCGATAGCGGTGCTCTCCTGGACACAACATCAGCATAAGAATATCCTGAAATTGTTTCTGCCGATCATTAAGACGCCTGTTATTATTGCTACGTTCTGCGGCATGGCCGTCCTTTACCTCAAGATATCCATACCGGGCGTATTCCTGAGAAGCATGGGCATCCTGGCAAATATTGCCCTCCCTATGGCGCTTATCATCATCGGCGCGTCAATTACCATAGGGACGATCAAAAAGTCCTTTGCGCTTTCAGGCGCTATCTCATTTCTAAAGCTTGTTGCGCTTCCGGCATGCTCTCTTTTGCTCTGCAAGCTTTTAAGCGTTCCCCTCAATGAGATGCTCCCCGGCGTCATACTCCTTGCAACGCCGACCGCCACAACATCCTATATTCTGGCACGCGAGATCGGCGGCAACGCTGATATTGCTTCCGGGGCAGTTACCCTGTCCACCCTCGCATCGCCCCTTACGTTCATTTTCTGGGCATCGATATTACATTGAACCGGTAGACGGCAGATAGCTGTCAGCAAACAGCTATCTGCTAAAAACAAAAAAGGCTTTAGGCTGAGCGCTGATAGCTAAAGAAGCCGTCAGTAGTCAGCTCACAGCCGTCAGCTTAAACAAAAAAGGCTCAGAGGTCTTGATGACTGCTGTTTGTTTAGGCAGAGATGGCCCTGAGCCTTTCAAGCAATGGTTCAAGGCCGTACTGCTCCATCTCAAAGCTCTCCACGATGACCTTCCCGTCATAGCCAAGCCGCTTGAGGCCGTCGACGAGCCCCTTCATGTCCATGTCCCCTTCGAGGAACCGGTGGTCATCCCTTTCGCCAGAATTGTTGTGGAGGTGGACGTGAAAGATCTTTTCTATGCCGATGGTGCGCACATCTTCTAAAATTTCGCCTTCCGGATCCTTCGAGCCATTTGTGCGCTTTGTGATGTAGGCATGGCCAAGGTCAAGGGCCATCCCGATGCCTGGGGCCAGTTCCCGCAATTCGGGAAATTCTTTCAGGTCGCAGAAAAAGAAATAGGGCATATGGACATTCTCAAGGGCGATTCTCACCCCATGTTGATGTGCATAGGCAGTTATTTCCCGCAGATCTTCGATAAAATTTATCCTCAGCCGGTCCTCGAGCTTTTTCACCCTCTTTGTCAAAAAAGAATAGCCGGGATGTACAACAAGAGGATCGCAGCCGATTTTTGCCGCCAGGACAATAGCCTGCTTGTGCCGTTCTTTCGATATGGTTCTTATCTCTTCGATGTAGCTTCCAAGGTTGATCTCGAAGAAAGGGCCGTGCATCGAGAACGCTACGCCACTTTCCCGGAGCCCGTTGGCCTGCACGATAAAAGGTTCGTCCATGGTCAGAACATGGGGCAGCTCATAGGACAGCTCAATCGTCCTTACCCCTTTTTCAACGAGCTCGTCGACGATCTGCCCGATGGGTTTTTGCATGTTAAAATATGTAGAGAAACCGAATTGCATGGATATATAGCCTTCAGCGATCAGCAGTCAGCCTTTCAAAAAAATCTGTAAGCTGACCGCTGTAAGCTGATGGCTGATTTATTTCACTGCTTTCTTGACCTGGTTGACGATCTCTTCACTGCTTAAGGAGCTGATGGTCGTTACAAGACCCTCCTTCTTGTAAAAATCGATAAGGGGAGCGGTCTTTTCATTATATGTTTCAAGGCGTTTCGTAATTGCCTCTACTGTTTCGTCGGCACGCTGGACCGCGGGGGCTCCGCATTTCACGCAGGTTCCGTCCGGTTTCGGAGGTTTGCTCTTGATATTGTATATCTCCTGGCAATCAGGGTTAGAGCAGGTTCTCCTGGTCGTCAGCCTGTCCAGTATGACATCTTTGGGAACATCGAGATTTATAACCTTGTCGAGCTTCAGGTTGATCTTTACCAGTAATTTCTTCAGTGCCTCGGCCTGCGGGATCGTTCTCGGAAAACCGTCGAGGAGAAAGCCCTTCGTGCAATCCGGCTCCTGCAGCCTTGCCTCCATGATATCCATGATGAGATCATCGGGGACAAGCTCGCCGCGCTCCATAAAACCCTGTGCCTTTTTGCCAAGCTCGCTTCCAGCTTTGACAGCGTTTCTCAAAATGTCTCCTGTCGATATCTGCACCGAACCGTCATAATCCGTCAGCATCTTTGCCACTGTGCCTTTCCCGGCACCGGGGGCTCCCAATAACACTATTCTCATCTTACATCCTCCTTATGACAAATTGTTATTCAAAGATCACTTGTCTTTTTTTTCCTGCTTTTCTTTCTTTTTTTCTTTCATAGATTTCTTCGGAGCTTTTTTGGTTTCTCTCTTCTGCCTGTTTTTTTCTGCCATAACACCCTCCTGTAAAATCAGCTCATAGTTCATAGCTCACAGCAAACTCGATACTCGATGATCGATTATCGATATTCGACGCTGACGACTTCTTCAGCTATGAGCTAAAATCTAATTAAGTGAGTTTATCAAAAAAAGTGAAAAAAATCACGATAAAACCAACAAGAACGACAAGCACGAAATTCCCCGCGGCATCCTCGTGCCTCTTGCCTCGCATCTCGCTTTTTTCCTCTCACGCCTGACGACTTACGCCTCACGAAGGTTTTGCTATGCTTCTTGACTTCCACCGTCTCATACAGGATAATGTTACGCCGATGAAACGTTATACCATCCACAGGGATGTCGCGCCCGTCACGCCCCGCATAGACTATGAAAAAGAGCTCAACGAAGAGCAAATGAAGGTCGTAATGAGTGAGGGCGGCCCCATACTTGTCATTGCGGGTGCAGGCAGCGGAAAAACGCGGGTCGTTACCTACAGGGTTGCGAGGCTCCTTGAAAAGGGCGCATCCCCCAATGGTATCCTTCTTCTTACCTTTACAAACAAGGCTGCCCGGGAAATGCTCCACAGGGTAGAGCACCTGCTGAAGATCGACACCAGGTACATCTGGGGAGGGACGTTCCACCATATCGGGAACATGATCTTGCGGCAGAACTGCGAACTGGCGGGATTCAAAAAGAACTTTACAATACTTGATAACGAGGACGCAAAGGACCTCGTCGAGGTTGTCCTCAAAGAATCAAAGATAGACACAAAGGCGCGGATGTTCCCGAAGGGAGGGGTGCTGAAAGAGATATTCAGCTACTGCGTCAACACGATGAGCAGCATTGAGGACTCGATCGGGGAAAAGACCCCTTATTTCTGCGACATCGTCGATGAGATCTCGCAGGTTTACCGGCTCTACACAGAAAAGAAGAGGCTCACCAACGCCATGGACTTCGATGACCTCCTCTGTTACTGGCACAGGGTGCTTGCCGAGAATGAGCACCTGAGAAAACTCTACGCGAACACCTTTGCCCACATCCTTGTCGATGAATATCAGGACACGAACAGGATACAGTCTGAGATCGTGGATTTCATGGGCCTTATCAACCGCAACGTCATGGTAGTCGGCGATGACGCTCAGAGCATCTATTCCTTCAGGGGAGCTAATTTCCAGAATATCTTCGAGTTCCCGAAAAAGTATGAAGAGGCAAAGATCTTCAAGCTCGAGACAAATTATAGGAGCACCCCGGAGATACTGGGGCTTGCAAATAACTCCATATCGCACAACAAGCAGCAGTTCTTCAAGGTGCTCCGGAGCATCAAAAAAAGCGGCGTCATACCCGTCGTGGCGCCTTCCAGGGACGTGATCCAGCAGGCTGAATTCGTTGTTCAGCGCATACTTGAGCTGCGGGATGAAGGGATGCCGCTCGATCATATAGCCGTCCTTTACAGGGCACATTACCACTGTATGGAACTGCAGATGGAGCTCACGCGGCGGGATATCTCTTTTGAGATAAGAAGCGGCCTTCGTTTCTTCGAACAGGCCCACATCAAGGACGTCGTCTCGTTCTTGCGGGTCATGGTGAACCCCGATGACGAGGTTTCATGGCTGAGGATGTTCAGGATATTTCCAAAGATAGGCAGGAAGACGGCGGAAAGGATATATGCCTATATGAAGACCTCCGGGAACCCCTTTGACCTTTTGGTCTCGAAAAAGATCGCCGACCAGTTCAAAAATATCCAGAAAGATACCCTCGATACGTGGTCGAGGCTGTTCAGGGAACTCGCGGACCTTTATAAACAGGAGGCCATCTCAGATATGATCACCGCCGTGCTTAAACACGGCTATACAGAATACCTGAAGTTCAATTATCCGAATTACGAATCGAGGCTTGAAGACCTGGGCCAGCTCATCAATTTTTCCACAAAGTACCAGTCGCTGGAAAATTTTTTGAGCGAGCTTTCCCTTATGAGCGGCATAAGCGGCGAAGAGGTTATCGCCGCGGACAGGGACGACGAACGGGTCATCTTGAGCACGATCCATCAGGCAAAGGGGCTTGAATGGAAGGTGGTGTTCATAATGTGGTGCGCCGAGGGAAGATTTCCCAACCCCAAAGCCATTGAAGACGGCGGGCTGGAAGAAGAGAGGAGATTGTTCTATGTGGCTGCCACGAGGGCTATGGACGAGCTTTACCTCTGCTATCCCATGCTTGTTTTTGACAGGCAGGTGGGGCATGTGATCCTGAAGCCGTCACGGTTCATCTCGGAATTGAGCGGCAGCCATTACGACGAATGGCAGATAACGGAATACTAGCTCATGGCTCATAGCTGATAGCAAGAACAGAACATAATAAATATCGAAGTTATTGCAGTTGCCATGAGCCATGAGCCATGAGCTAATTTATGAACACCTTCTTGTACTTGGCCATATCCTCAAGGGCCTTGCCGCAGCCCATGGTAACCGAGGTAAGAGGGTCGTCGGCGATGGTGACCACAACCCCTGTTTCGTTCTCTACCCTCTGGGCAAGCCCCTTCAGAAGCGCCCCTCCGCCTGTTAAAACGATTCCTGATTCATTAAGGTCAGAGATAAACTCCGCCGGCAGTTTCTCCAGCGCCCTTCTGACGGCATCGATGATCGCCGCCACAGGTTCTTCGACCGCCTCTCTCACATCCTCTTTCTGGATCTTGACCGTTTTAGGTATGCTGGTGAGCAGGTCTTTTCCGACAACGTTTATGGAGTCGCTCAGCGAATCGATGGGGAATGCCGACGCCCCTTCGATCTTTATCTTTTCTGCAGCAATCATCCCCACGGCAAGCTGAAGCTTTTTCTGAAGATACCTGACGATCGCTTCATCAAGCTCATCCCCGGCAACTCTTAACGATTCGCTGTACGCTATGGCAGAGAGGCTGATAATGGCAACTTCCGTGGTGCCGCCGCCGATATCTATTATCATATTCCCTTTCGGGAGCTCAATGGGCATCCCGGCCCCTATGGCTGCAGCCATTGGTTCTTCAATCAGATAAACATCCCGTATCCCGACCTGAAAACAGGCGTCTATGACGGCCTTCTTCTCGACCTGCGTAATCCCTGACGGGACTCCCACAACCATCTTTGGCTTCGAGATCTTTCGCTCGGCGCTGACGGCCTTCAAAAAGTATTTGATCATCGACTTTGCAACCTCAAAATCAGCGATGACGCCGTCCTTTAAGGGCCTTATCGCGCTGATATTGGGAGGTGTCCTTCCGATATATTCCTTTGCCTCTTTGCCCACCGCGATGACCTTGCCGGAGTTGTTGTCAATGGCTACCACGGAAGGTTGGTTCAGGATGATACCCTCTCCCTTCATGTATATGAGGGTGTTCGCTGTACCGAGGTCCATAGCAAGATGGGTATGCAGCATACCAAACAATTTTCTTAAAAAACTCATTACCACCCTCCTTTATTTATTCTATAATTTTTCTATGCTTCCTTTCTTCTGCTTTCTCAAGAAGTTCCCAGAGGTCTTTGCTGTCTTCCGGGAACATGCACATATTGCATTCAATGAGGTCTCCCCTGTCAAAAACCCGCTCCTCTGACAGAATCTTGTGTGCGGTGTGCTGTATAAGTTTTAGCATATTTCGCGCTTCAACCACATCACTTCCTTTCACTGCGATATAAAAACGGCCGCCGCCCTTCCGCGAGATGTAGGCCTGCGCCCCTGCGGAATACTGGATGACCTGAAATATCCGCTTCAGGAGATTATGCGTAAACTCATACCCCGTCCTCCTGTTATATGTTTTCACGTGGAGGACCTTTACGGTCGAGAGCGAAAATTTTTCATTCTTTTTTATCATCTTGTCGATAATGCCAAGGAACGAGGAGAACTGGATGGCCCCGGTCACCGGTTCGAAATCCTTTAACCTGTTGATATGCTCCTTCATCCATCGCGATGAGTAGTAGAGCGATAAGAACGTTGAAACATTTCTCAGGACGCCGATGAACTGCTCCTTCAGCTTCACATCGATAAGCGAGACAAACCCCAGGACACCGAGGATCACGTCGTCTGTCGCAAGCGGGAAACCGAAAAACTGCCGTGCCTTGATCGGTTCGTTGGAAAAAAAGAGGGGCTTTTCCCTCAGGTAGCCGCTGTTGTAGGGAAGCAGGAGTTCCCGCCCTCCCTCCATGACCATCGATGCAATGCTGGCGCCAGGCTGGCAGTCCCTTTTCAGTTCATCGGGGCGATCCACTCCGTAGACATCGGTGACAGACAGCCTCCCGTTTTTTTCCACACCGACGAAACAAAAATCTCCGCCGGAGATGCTTAAAACCTCCTTCAGGATCTCATCGACAGAAATCTTCCCCAGGTTGAGCCCGTTAAAGAGACCCATGATCCGCTTTTCCGCATAGAAATCCTCAATGGCCTCCTCAACCTCACGCTCCCTGCTGATCCTTTCGATCTCTTCGCGGATAACAGAGACAAAAAAACCGAGGATCTTTTTTTCCCTGTCTGTAAAAACATATTTTTTCTTGCTGTCCACAATGACGACGCCGTTAACATCCACAGGGAACCCCATGAAGGACTTGATCCCTTCAGAAGCGCCATAATACCCGAGCGCGTCCTCATCTTTGTCAAAATTCGGTATGATCAGAGGCTCATTGTGCTTTATGACCCAGCCGGGGAGCGTACCCTCTATGGGGATGCTCCTGTCCTTGTCAAAACTTTTTGCAAAGGTAACCGATGAGATACAGTTCAGGTGCTCGTTGCCCTTCACGTAGAGGGCAACGGTAAAGGCCTCGTAGACATTGAAAAGCAGCTGGGAAATACCGTCTATCATGCTCATGGAATTATGTCATTCCCCCCACCTGAAGTCAATCGCATATCAGCCATACTGATCGAACTCCACGGAACACCCCGTTCCAAACTTGTCGAGGAGCCGGCAGAAGCTGCATTTATCGCTGAACGTAGGATAACCGCATTGCAGGCAATAACGGCCTTCCCTGTCGCCTTCCTTTTCGTCACCTTTTTCCTTTACCACGTTGAGGTAGCCTTTCACAAACATTATTTTTGTGCCCGGCGACGACTCCTCGATACGGTTCAGGATGCCTTTATAGACGAGGGTCTTTGCATCTTTGGAGAAGGGGCATTCTTCATAGATATAATCGATGCCTTTCATGATCGCATATGCCGCGATCTCCCGCTCGGAACACAAAAAGAAGGGCTTTATCTTTTTCACGAGATGGTCTTCTTTGCCCTCGAGGACGACATTTTTCTTCCAGAGATACTCCTTCTTCCAGTAGAGGACATTCCCGAAAAGAGCCGATGCCTCATCGTCGAGATTATGGCCTGTGACAAGGACCGTGTACCCTTTGTCAATGCATATCCTGTTCATGATATACCGCTTTATTGTCCCGCAGGCAGAGCATGTTGGCCTCCTGATAACCTTCGCGACGCTGTCAATGCCCTCCTGCAATGCATTGCGGACATGGAAGATGTACACCTTTCTCTGAAGTATATCCGCCATCTGCCTGATCTTCTCGAGTGACCGCCCGGAATAGCCCTCTATGCCGAGGTCAACATATATCCCGTCAGAGGCATACCCTAGCCCGTTCATCATGTACCACAGGGACAGGCTGTCTTTGCCGCCCGAGACCGCTACGATCGGCGTATCGGTTTCATCAATGAGGCGGTATTTTTTTATGGTAGTGGAGACCCTTTTCTCTAAGAAGGCGATGAAGTCATCTTCGCAGAGGGAGGTCTTATATGACCGCAGGTTGATATTCGCCGGTTTTCCGCAGACCCTGCATTTCATCCGCCCGATACGACCCTTATCAGTTTTACCTCATCGTCCCTGTCTATCTTATGGTCCTCGGTGACAAGCCTGCTGTTGACAACGACGAGGTGCGTCTCCCTGCTCAGCGAAAGCTGCTCCAGCAGCCTCGAGGCCTGCATCGGTTTCTCGAATTCGTATGTATTGCCCTCGCACTCGACCTTCATGGCTAATTCATAGCATATGGGGCATGTGTTGTAAAGATTTGTCAAAACCCCTACGGCTATAACCCACAGCTAGCTCATGGCAGGGCACCCGTAAGTCGTGAGGCGTAAGCCGTAAGGGGATGAGCCCTGTAAAATGTGAGAGGAAGAGCCTGATGCCGATGCACTTATATTGATTTTCCTGAAATCGTGTTTATATTAAAGATAGTTATCAGCTATTAGCTTTAAGCAGTCAGCATGCAACAGAACCACATAAATATTGTCTTTACCTGATCGCTGTGAGCTGAAAGTTTAAATCTACAGAGGTGACCATATGAACTGGGAAAAATTGACCATAAAGGCCCAGGAGGCCGTAGCCGAGGCCCAGAAAAAGGCGGAATCCCTGGGCCATCAGCAGGTCGAGAACGAACACCTCCTCTACGCCCTCGTCACGCAGAAGGAAGGAATAATAAAACCGCTGCTCGACAAGCTCGGCGCAAACGCCAACGCCATACTCAACGAGCTCGACCGCGAGCTGAAGAAGAAGCCCCGCGTTGAGGGGTCCGCGCAGGTCTATATCTCGACGGGATTGAAGAGCGCTGTCGATATCGCCTTCGAAGAGGCGTCGCGCCTGAAAGACGAATACGTCAGCACAGAGCATCTCCTGATCGGCATCGCCGGGGTCAAGGAGGGCTCTGCCGCCCAGATACTGAAAAATAATGGCGTTACCAAGGACAGCATTTACGCCGTGCTGAAAGATATACGGGGTAGTCAGCGCATCACAGACCAGGCGCCGGAAGAGAAATACCAGGCGCTTCAAAGGTACTGCCGCGACCTTACGGAAGAGGCGAGGAAAGGAAAGCTTGACCCCGTCATCGGCCGCGATGAAGAGGTGCGCAGGGTCATGCAGGTGCTCTCCAGGAGGACGAAGAACAACCCTGTCATAATCGGTGAGCCGGGCGTCGGGAAGACAGCTATCGTTGAAGGCCTTGCCCAGAGGATCATAAGCGGCGACATACCGGAGACGTTGAAGAACAAACGGGTACTTTCCCTTGACCTCGGCGCGCTATTGGCCGGTGCAAAATACCGGGGCGAGTTCGAGGACAGGCTGAAGGCGGTGCTCAAGGAGATCGGCGAGGCCGCCGGAACGGTAGTCCTCTTCATCGACGAGCTCCATACGATCGTCGGGGCAGGTGGCGCGCAGGGCTCCGTGGACGCGTCGAACATGCTGAAGCCGGCGCTGGCGCGCGGCGAGCTCCGTTGCATCGGTGCCACGACACTTGACGAATACCGGAAATATATCGAGAAGGATGCCGCCCTCGAGAGGCGGTTCCAGCCCGTCTTAGTCGGCGAACCGTCGGTTGAGGAGACGATCGCGATCCTCCGTGGCCTGAAGGAACGATACGAACTTCACCACGGTGTACGGATAAAGGATTCCGCCCTCATCGCCGCCGCCACGCTCTCGCACAGGTACATTACGGACAGGTTCCTCCCTGACAAGGCGATCGACCTCATTGATGAGTCATCATCGAAACTGAGGATGGAGATCGACAGCGTCCCCACAGAGATCGACGAGGTTGACCGGAAGATCATACAGGTTCAGATAGAGATCGAGGCGCTCAAAAAGGAAAAGGACGAGGCATCGAAGGACAGAAAAAAGAAGCTCGAAGAAGAATTGAAAGAGCTCAGGAAAGAGGTTGGAGAAAAGAGGAAGCACTGGGAAAAGGAAAAGGCGCTCATCATGTCCATCGGTGAGGTAAAGGAAAAGATCGACCGCGCCAGGACCGAGGCGGATGAGCTTGAGCGAAAAGGTGATTTCGGAAAAGTAGCAGAGATCCGCTACGGTAGAATATCCGCCCTCGAACAGGAACAGCAGACAAAGAACAAGGAACTCATTGAACTCCAGAAAGACAGGAAGATGCTCAAGGAAGAGGTCGATGAGGAGGATATCGCGAAGGTCGTCTCAAAATGGACAGGCATCCCTGTATCAAAGATGCTCGAGGGCGAGATGGAAAAGCTCGTCACCATGGAAGACCGTATCCACCAGCGCGTTATCGGCCAGGACGAGGCGACAGAGGCAGTATCCAACACGATACGGCGCGCCAGGGCAGGGCTGCAGGACCCTAACCGCCCGCTCGGTTCTTTCCTCTTCCTGGGGCCGACAGGCGTAGGCAAGACAGAGCTTGCGCGGGCGCTCGCCGAATTCCTCTTTGACGACGAGCAGGCTATTGTCCGCATCGACATGAGCGAGTTCATGGAAAAGCACTCTGTGTCGCGGCTCATAGGGGCGCCCCCGGGATACGTGGGCTATGAAGAGGGCGGCTACCTCACCGAGGCTGTCCGGAGAAGGCCTTACTCCATCATCCTCCTCGACGAGGTGGAAAAGGCGCACCCCGAGGTCTTCAACGTCCTCCTCCAGGTCCTCGACGACGGAAGGCTGACGGACGGCCAGGGAAGGACCGTGGACTTCAAGAATGCCGTCATCATCATGACATCCAACATAGGCAGCCAGTGGATCACCGACCTCACAGACAGGGATTACGATGAGATGAAGCGGAGGGTCTCCGAGGCGGTAAAGACGCACTTCAAGCCCGAGTTTATCAACAGGATTGACGACATCATCATATTCAGGTCCCTTTCCGCGGAAAACATTAAGGAGATCGTGAAGCTCCAGCTCAATTACCTCACAAAGCGGGCAGCAGAGAGAAACATCGGGCTTGTCTATACCGACAAGCTAAAAGATATGATCGCGAAGGAAGGCTATGACCCGTCCTATGGGGCGCGTCCCCTGAAGCGGATCATCCAGAAGAAGATACAGGACGCCCTTGCGCTGATGATACTGAAAGGTGAGGTGAAGGACGGGCAAAAGATCACCATCGACGCCAACGCAAAAGGAGAAGTAACGTTCAAGACATAATAAAACAAGTGAAAAGTAAAATGTGAAAGGTAAAAGGTAGAGACCGTATATCGAGGAGTGAGGAATAAGGTTCTTCTTCTCACCTTTCACCTTTCACGTTTCACCTTTCACTCTAGTTATTTCCCTTGACAACGCCTCGAAATTGCCGGTATATAATCGAATCACTGTAGGCGCATAGCTCAGTGGGGGAGCGCTACCCTGACACGGTAGAGGTCCGGGGTTCAAAACCCCGTGCGCCTACCATTTTTTTCAATAAGTTATACCTTCCATCTTGGAGCTTACGATATAAATGACGTCAGGATATCCTCGGTCATTATGCGGATCATGGAGCGGCGCGTCGCGGGATCACCTTCAAGGTTTGCAAGCGGATGGGCCGCGGCATATGCCAGCCTTCCCACCTCCCTGGCCAACTCTCGGCTGAGAGGTTTGCCTTTTGCTGCTTCTCCGGCTCCCGGCACCGTAACCGGGCGAGAGGCGACCCCTGTAAGGCAGAGCTTCAAATCTTCCACCAGCCCGTTGCCGGGCTTCAGGGCGGCTGCAACCCCGGCAAGGGGAAAATCTATCCCTCCCCTCAAGCGGTATTTTCTGTAGGCGGCCCGCATGTTGAGGGAGTCTTCGGGAATGGTGAACCCCGTAGCGATTGTGCCTGCTACATTATTGAACGGCACTTTGCCGTCGCCGGAGTATAGCGATTCGACAGGGATCTCTTCAGTGCCCTTTTTTGAAACGATCGTGACGGTTGTGTTGAGGGCTATGAGCAAAGGCGCCAGGTCGCCCTGGTATACGGCAAAGCACCTCTTGCCTTTTGGGACAACGTGGCAGATCGCTCCGTTCCGTTTGAAGCATGGAGCGACTGCCTTGCCCCACACGGGCGACCTGTTGTAATACCGGCACCGGGTGTTCTGAAGGATATTGCCGCCCACAGTGGCAACAGTCCGGATCTGGTTCGTTGCCACAAGCACTGCCGCGTCCGCAAGGGCAGGACACCTTTCCTGTATTATGGCATCAGAAGCAAGAAGAGAAAGGGTAATCCCGGCCCCCATGGTCAGGCCTTTTCCCGGCCGGTAGGCGATATCCTGCAACGCGGGGATATCGGCAAGCGATACAAGGCTGCCTGGCGTCTCAAGACGAAGCTTCATCCTCACGAGGAGGTCACTCCCCCCGGCAAGTACCTGTGCGCCATTCTTTTGATCGGCAAGGATTGCGATGCATTTTTTCAGTGAGTCCGGGCTATGATAGGTAAAACGGGGAAGGTTCATTCTTCTTCCTCCTTGTCTGGCGCTATCTTTATGGGCAGTTTTGTGCTCCACTTCCCTGTTGCATTGGCCACGGCGTTGCTTATGGCGCCGAGGATGCCGGAAACATAGCCTTCGCCAACCTCTTTGGTCACGAACTCACGATCCTTTTCATATGCCTCCGTGATAACATCGACGTATTGAGCTTCGACCATTTCGTGTACCGTCGGGAGCTTATAATCGAGGAATGACGGGTTCAGGGTGACGCCTTCTTTCACAACGACCTCTTCTGCAATGGCCTGCCCTGCTGCCATGGAGGCCTGGCCGTCGATCTGGCCCTCAACAAGGAGAGGGTTGATCGGAAAACCGCAGTCGTGGGCAGTGAAGGCCTTCGTGATCTTGATCTGCCCGGTCCTCGTGTCAACTTCAACCTCAGCGATCTGGGCATCAAAGGCATAGCTTTCGCTCCATGTCCCCTTTGCATTCTTCAGGCTCGGCCCGAATTCGGCCTTTTTGAGGCCCCTGGAGTAACCTTTGCCCACAATCGGATCGCCGTCATTATCGCGGATGTGGCGGGCAACGGCCTGCTCAAAGGATATGGATCGATCGGTCCCTTTGATGAATACCCGTCTCGATCTCATCTCAAGGTCCCCGGAAGGGGCCTGCAGTACCTTCGATGCCGATGCAAGGAGCACATTTCGCGCGTCTTCTGCCGCCTTCTTCACCGCGTTCCCTGTCACGAGCGTGAGGCCGCTTATCCATGAACCGATATCTACGGGGGTGGCATCCGTATCGCCGGCCACCACCTGGATATCCTCCATGCCGAGACTGAGCTCCTGGGCCACGATCTGGGCGAGTATCGTTTCAGCCCCCTGGCCGATATCGAGGGCGCCCGTCAGAAGATGGACGGTCCCGTCGTCATTGAATTTGACCACAGCCGCTGAATTATTGGGATATATGAGGGTGCCGGTAAAGTACCCGCTTGCCCCCATTCCAATGCCGTGCTTTATAGGGGAGGCAGCCTTTTGCAAGGCTCTGTTCCTCTCATATTTTCTAACAAAATCAGTCTTCTCCGCTGCCTGGCGGATGCATTCAATGAGGCCGGCCTTTCTGATATTGTCACCGTTGGGAAGCGCTTCGCCCGGCCTCCTTGCATTCCGAAGCCTGATCGTGAGAGGATCGATGCCGAGGTCTGCGGCGATCATATCCATCTGGGTCTCGCCGGCAAACCGTATCTTTGGCGCCGCGTGGCCCCGCTGGGGGGCCCGCACCGGGTTGTTTGTATACACGGAGTAGCCGATGTAATCGAGGGCGGGCATCCGGTAAGGGAGCACAAGATAGCCCCAGGTGGTAAAGATCAGGACAACGCCGCTGCCCCGGTAGGCGCCGCAATCGTTATAGCAGCGCACGCGCTGGCCGAGGAGTATACCTTCCCTGTCCACGGCGGTCTCAAAGTCCATGATCATGTTCTGGCTGTGACGGAAGTACGAAAAGATCTCCTCCCGTTCAGCCGCATAGCGGACAGGCTTGCCGGTCTTCATGGAGAGGAGGGACGTGCAGAACTCATGAGAAAAGAGATCGATCTTTCCCCCGAACGCGCCTCCTACCCAGGATTTATGGACGTGGACACGGCTCGCAGGAATGTTGAGGATCCGGGAAAGGTGCATTCGCTTGCGGAAGGTCCCCATGCCTGACGTCCAGACATGCAGTATCCCTGCTGCGTCGTAGTGGGCCACGGTCGCCTGGGGCTCCAGATAGCAGTGGGTCCTCAATTCCGGTTCGAACCGGTCTTTTCTTATCAGGTGGGCGCGAGCAAAGGCCGCCTCGATATCGCCATAGCTGTTTGCGCACTGCCCCCCGATGTTTTTAAAATCACCGATCAGGTCGGGAATCTCGACGGGATGGATCTCGGGGGCTCCCGGCTTCATTGCCTCGAATATATCAAAGACAGCAGGAATCTCCTCATAGGAGACGTCAATGGCGTCCAGGGCCTCCATGGCGGTATCATCATCAACGGCTGCAACTGCTGCCACCTCCTCGCCAAGGTAACGAACCCTGTCATTTGCAAGCACGTACTGGTCTGCCGGGTACCGCGGCGTCTCAACAAAACCGTGACGGACATCCCATGCGTCCTTCCCGGTGATGACCGCCTTGACCCCTGGTATCCGCGAGGCCTTCCCCGTATCGATGTTCAGGATCCGCGCATGGGGAAGGGGGCTTCGCAGTATCTTTGCGCAGAGCATGCCGGGCATCTGGATGTCAACGGTGTATTTTGCCTCTCCCGTTACCTTGGCCGGGCCGTCAATCCTGGGGACGCGTTTTCCTATTATCGTTTCCATCATTTTTGATCCTTCACGCTCTCGATAGCCTCGATGATCTTGTTATAGCCTGTACAGCGGCAAATATTTCCTTCCAGGGCCTTCCGGATATCCTGCCGCGACGGCTTTGCATTGGCAGAAAGCAGGGCTGTTGACGAAAGGATCATGCCTGAAGAACAGAACCCGCACTGGACTGCGCCGTGATCGATAAAAGCCGTCTGCAGGGGGCTTAGCTTTCCGCCGGCAGAAATGCCTTCAATGGTTGTGATCTTTTTCCCCACCACGCCGACAGCAAGCATCAGGCAGGCAAGCACAGGTTGGCCGTCCAAAAGGACCGTGCAGGAGCCGCATTCTCCGGTGCCGCATCCTTCCTTGGCGCCTGTAAGGGAAAGCTTGTTCCTTAACACGTCGAGCAGCGTGTCCCTGTCCTCCACCGCAACGAGGCGCTCTTCGCCGTTCACGGTAAGGGTGATGATTTTCCCCGAACACTTCTCCTTCTCAAGATTTTTGACATTGCCTCTCTTCATAAATGCTCCTTGTGCTGCCGTGGGAACGCCCGTTATTTGATGTGCGTAGTAAGGGCAATATACCACTCCTGCGCGTTTATATCAAGGGGAGTACAGCGTATCTCCATTGACATTATATTGCCGCTGTTATAGATTCATCGTAAGCGCACCCATGCGGGAGGTTAATATGAATATGACCAGGAAAAGCATCTCCATAGTTTTGGTATGTTTCATAATTGTTGCCTTTGCCGCCTGCCAGAGCTACCAGAGGCAGGTTGTGCCGTTTAAAATGCCTGCTGCTTACCCTAACGCCACCGGGGCTGCCGGGGCCATCATCGCCTCAAAGTCATATGACAGCCAGGAGGCAAAGGCGATGTTCGGTTTTGATATAGTCGGCGCAGGCGTTTTACCCGTACAGGTCCTCTTTGACAACAAAGGTGAGCACCCGATCGAGATCATCCCCGACCAGACCTTTCTCACCGACAGCGATGATAACCTGTGGCCTATCCTCGAGTCGAGCCTTGCATACGACCGCATAGCAAAGAAGACAGAGCTCGGCAGGGTTGCGCCTGAGGCGACAAAATTCGGCGCCCTTACAGGCATTGCCGGCGCAATGATAGGGGCAGCCATCGGTGTTGTCACGGGAACGAATGTCGGCGAGGCGACGCTGAGCGGCGCCGCCCTCGGCGCAGCGGCTGGCGCAACGATGGGCGGAGCGAAAGGCCTGCTTGAATCAGACGTAAAGGAAAAGATAAGGGAAGACCTCCGGAAAAGGTCTCTTGAGAACAAGACGATCAACCCCGGCGACCTGGCATACAGCTTTGTATTCTTTCCCGGGGAATCGGCAAAACCGGTGGAGCTCCGTCTTAAGCTGAAGGAAAAGGATACGGGGGCTTTCCATACCCTTATTATGAAACTATAGTAAAGATTCAGCCGTCAGTATCGATAATCGATCATCGAGTATCGAGCGCCCAGCATTTGGTTGGCTATGAGCTATGAGCCATCAACTATGGGCTGCCCTTTTCTATTTCGTCCTGACGTATCGTTGCCCCAGCCACATGAGGACGATGCTGAAGATGATCTTCAGGTGCAGCTCAGGAAGAATGTTCGCGACGGTTCCCCCGATGTAACCTCCCGCAATAGCCCCGGCAGAGATGCCTATCGCTATTTTGAGCTTCACATTGCCAAGCCTGTAATGGGTAAGGGAGCCGATCAGGCAAACAGGTATCATGGCAAGGAGGGATGTACCCTGGGCGAGCTGCTGGGGCATTCCCGCCAGGAGAACCATCGGGGGGATCATTATAACGCCCCCGCCCCCGCCCATCATCCCGGAGATAAAACCGGTAACAACCCCTGTTCCAAGGAAGATAATAACGTACACCACCGGCCCGTGCTGGGAAGCTGATTTTGGCAAAAAACCCCTTACGAACAGAAGGAGCGCAACAAGGATAAGCATTACGCCGAAGGCCCTCTTCAATTTTTTTTCAGGCAGAGAGTTGGCATACAGCGCGCCAAACCGTGCGGTGATCATGGCGGTCGCCGCAATCAGCGCGGCGACCTTCCAATCCGCTGCCCCATGGAAGTAATACGTTATGGCGCCCGCGAGGGCGGTAAAAACAACGGCCACCAGGCTTGTTCCGTGGGCCTTAAGCTGCGTGAGCTTGAGCAGCGTGGTCATGAGCGGGATCATGACCACGCCGCCTCCAAGACCGATGAGGGCGCCGAGAAACCCGCCTCCAAGACCGATGGCCAAACCGAATAAGCCGTTCATTGTTCTATTTAATATCCCTTTTAGAATAAATGAGTCTCCACTATACCATATAGACAGAAGGTAATCCAGGAACGGATACCTGAAACCGTATATCGAGAGAAAAGCGGCTCATAGTTCATAGCTCATGGCTCATAGCAGAAGCAACAACCCGGTTCGTTTTTGCCATCAGCTATGAGCTATCAGCTATGAGCCGGTCTTAATTTGCCCCTTGACTTACTATTGCCCATGCTATACAAATTGTCCATGCGGTTCATCGCTGATCTCCATATCCATTCCAGTTATTCCCGGGCAACGAGCAAGGACATGGTCCCAGAGGCGCTGTGGAAGTGGGCTCAGATAAAGGGGATTACCGTGGCCGGCACGGGCGATTTTACCCATCCCGCATGGCTTACGGAACTCAACGAAAAAACCGAACCGACAGGGGATGGATTGTTGAGGCTCAAAAGAGAATTCGAGGCCGACGATATCCCCGCATCCTGCAGGGCCGACGTCTTCTTCGTGCTTTCTTCTGAGATCAGTACCATATACAGCAAGAACGGGAGGACCAGAAAGGTTCATTCCGTCATCTTTGTCCCGCAGATCTCCGATGCCCTGAAACTGAACCTTGCACTGTCGAAGATAGGGAACCTGAACGCTGATGGAAGGCCTATACTCGGGCTCGACGCAAAAGAACTTTTGAGGATCGTCCTTGATGCATGCCCGCAGGCGCTTTTCGTTCCGGCGCACGTGTGGACGCCCCATTTCTCGGTCCTCGGCGCCGTATCGGGCTTTGACTCCCTCGAGGAGTGCTTCGAAGACCTTACCCCCCGTATCAGGGCCATTGAGACAGGTCTTTCCTCTGACCCGGCAATGAACTGGCGCCTCTCCGCCCTCGACAGGCTGACGCTTGTATCGAACTCGGACGCCCACTCACCCGCAAAGATGGGAAGGGAGGCGAACATCCTCGATGCCGACATCTCGTACGAATCAATAAAGAAGGCGATCGAGACCGGAGACGGTTTTCTCGGCACCATAGAATTTTTCCCCGAGGAAGGAAAATACCACTACGACGGCCACAGGGCATGCGGCGTCAACCTTGCCCCCGGTGAAACAATAAAAAATGATTACCTCTGCCCCGCCTGCGGAAAAAAGGTGACCGTCGGGGTGCTGCACAGGGTCGAGAAGCTTGCTGACAGGGCGCACGGTTTTAAGCCCGATGGCGCAAAGCCCTTTCACTCCCTCATCCCGCTGCCCGAGATCATCGCTGAAACCCACGGCACAGGTGTCGCAAGTAAGAAAGTGGAAAGGGAATACCTCAAACTCATCTACGAGCTTGGCAACGAATTCAGGATTCTCATGGACGCGCCGCTTCCTGACATCGAAAGGGCGGGCTCTCCGCTGATACGAGAGGCGATATCGAGGGTACGCGATGGAAAGGTCAATATCGTTCCAGGATTTGACGGCGAGTACGGCAAGATCAGGATATTCGAAGTTGAGGAACGAAAGCAGATCAAAGGCCAGACAATGCTCTTCTAAAGAAGTATGACGAACGCTGAAGCGCGTATACTGGACGGTCTGAACGAGTCGCAGAGGGTGGCGGTCACGGCCGCCGATGGCCCTCTGATGGTCGTTGCGGGTCCAGGGACAGGCAAAACGCTGACGATCGTCAGGAGGATAGCTTATCTTATACATCAAGGGATAAGACCGGAACATATCCTCGCCGTGACGTTCACCAACCGCGCGGCGCAGGAGATGCGCGAACGTACCGTCACGCTGCCTGGAAAAGATGCAGCGAAGGCGTTTATCGGCACATTTCACATGATGGGGCTTCAGATCGTCCGCGACAATACGCCCCATGACTTTGTGATCTGCACAAGAAGCGATCAGGTCGATCTTTTAAGGGCCATTCTTAAGGATAAGGCTCATGGAAGGAAGGCCAACGAGACAGCCGAAACAATATCACGGATAAAAAATTTCCTTGAGGACGGAGACGAAGAAACACGGGCCGTCTACGATCAATACCAGGCAGCGCTTCTCGAAAATAACGCCTTCGATCTCGACGATCTTATCCTCAAGCCTATCGGGATGTTACGCGATGCTTCCATTCTCCAGGGATACAGGGACCGGTTCAGATATATCATCGTCGATGAGTACCAGGACATCAATCCCGCCCAATACAGGCTCTTAAGGCTTTTTGCGGGAGATAGCGGCAATATCTGCGTTGTCGGCGATGCCGACCAGGCGATATACGCCTTCCGGGGCGCCGATGTGACAAACTTTCTCAATTTTGAGAATGATTTTCAGGGCGCAGGGAGGATTACCCTGTCGCATAATTACCGTTCAACGGCCACCATAGTCAACGCCTCTGATATGATGATACAGAATAATGCGCGCAGGATCGCACGGACGGTCTGTCCCGTCAGGGAAGGCGGTGCGCCGATCACCGTTGCCTCTGTGCCCGACGAGCGCGCAGAGGCCGCACTGGTCGTCAGTGAGATCGAGGCGAGGATCGGCGGCACAAGCCACTATTGGCTGATGAACGAGCCGCATCGGCAGGATTACCCTGACAGCGCGTACAGCTTTTCTGATTTTGCCGTGATCTACAGGACAAATGCGCAGGCAGAGATTATCAAAGAGGTTTTCCGGGCATCAGGGATCCCCTTCCAGGTGATCGGTAGCCGGCGCCTTTCGGAGGAAAGAACATTTTCAGATAGTATCGAAACCCTGAAGGGGCGTGCGGCGAACATAGATAAGGAGAAGCTTGAGAAAGCGTTCTCCATGGAAGAGCTTATCAGGCGCGCGCTCAACGAGCTTGGCGTCGAAGACGATAACCTCCTCTGCCGGCTCCTCATGAGCATCATCCCCTCCAACGATGCCTCCACCGTACAAAACTTTAATGATGCCATGAAAATGGTGCGGCTTCTTCTGCCCTCCGACGACTTTGATCCAAAAGCAGATTCCGTTGCCCTCATGACCCTCCACATGGCAAAGGGGCTTGAGTTCAAGGTCGTGTTCATCGCAGGGACAGAGGACGGGTTGATACCTTACCTCCGGGACGGGCATGATGACGCGGAAGAAGAAAGGAGGCTTTTCTATGTTGGCATGACGAGGGCAAAAGAGGAACTTTTCCTCCTCCATGCACGCAGCAGGTTCCTCTACGGTAAAAAAACGAACCCACAGCCGTCACCATTTGTCAGGGAAATACCGGGGGCGTTCACACGCACGATAACGGTCCCTGATAAGGCAAAGAAACGCCATCAAAAGCAGATGAAGTTGTTTTAGGCTATTGACGCGGCCTTCTTAAAGTATTATTAAACAAATACGGAGGTGAAGAATGGAAAAAAGACTGGAAGACGTTGTCGACCTGGCGATCAGAAGAGAAGAAGAGGCATTCGCGTTCTACACGGATATTTACAAAAAGATTGAGGACAAAGAGGCGAAAGAGACCCTCAAATTTCTCGCAGATGAAGAAAAAAGGCATAAGGAATTCCTCGTCAACTACAAAAACGGACAATACGGTGCAAGCGGTCTTCGCATGAGCAGCGTCGTGAACTACAAAATAGCGGAATACCTCGAAAAACCTGACATCACAAAAGATATGGAGAGCAAGGATGTATATCTCGTCGCCGCACACAGGGAAACCAATTCGTACAATTTTTATACGGCCCTCGCCGGGGAGCATGCTGATGGCGAGATAAAAACAATGCTCCTGCGTATGGCCAACGAGGAACTGAAGCATAAGGAAAAGGTGGAGTACCTCTACTCCAATACTGCCTTTCCTCAATTAGAGGGCGGATAACATTCCCGGGAGGTTGCCCGCAACCACGCAATGAAAGGCGGCTCATAGTTCATAGCTCATGGCTCAAGAGCTCATCAGCATCGATTATCGATAATCGATCATCGAGTATCGAGTTCGCTATGAGCTATCAGCCATGAGCTGGTTTCCCCCTCACGACGGTTTGCTACGAGAGAAGCCTGATACCGATGCTCATCCTTAAGGAAGATCCGGAATTAAAAAATTCATTCTTTTTTTTTAACTATAAGAATTGACAAGGGAAAGATAAAAATGGTAATAATATCTTCTTGTTTGGAGAATGTTCTTAAAGTGGTAAATTGAAATAGCTATGCAGGATAAGGAAACGCACACCACAGAAGACCTTGAGATGCTGCGCCACAGCACCTCTCACCTCATGGCACAGGCCGTACGGGAGCTTTTCCCGGGGGTCAAAGTGGCAATAGGACCGTCCATAGAGAATGGTTTTTATTACGATTTTGACTACGAACCGGGCTTTACTGAAGAGGACCTGCCGAAGATAGAGGCAAAGATGAAGGAGCTCGTCAAAAAGGACATCCCTGTTGAAAAAAGGGTCCTGAAAAGAGACGAGGCCATGGATATGTTCAGGAAAATGGGTGAAACATACAAGGTGGAACTGCTGGAATCGATCGATGACCCTGAAGTAAACACCTACGTCCAGGGTTCTTTCACGGACCTTTGCAGGGGGCCGCACCTTCCATCAACGGGAAAGATAAAGGCATTCAAGCTTTTAAGCCTTGCCGGCGCGTACTGGAGGGGCGACGAGAAGAACAAAATGCTCACCAGGATCTACGGGACAGCCTTCCCTGATGAAGAATCACTCAACAAATACCTCAATTTCCTTGAAGAGGTAAAGAAGAGAGACCACCGCAAGCTTGGCAAGGAGCTCGAGCTTTTCAGCATCTCCGATGAGGTCGGCGCAGGGCTCGTCATATACCACCCGAACGGCGCGCTGCTCCGTTATCTCCTCGAAGATTTCGAGAGAAAAGAGCACCTGAAGAGAGGCTATCAGTTCGTGACAGGCCCGCACATCCTGAAGCTCGACATGTGGAAGCGGTCCGGCCATTTAGATAACTACAGGGATTTCATGTATTTTACAAAGATAGATGAAGTGGATTACGGCATCAAGCCCATGAACTGCCTCTCCCATATCATGGTATACAATTCCAAGGTCCGGAGCTACAGGGACCTCCCGATCCGCTACTTTGAGCTCGGCACCGTGTCGCGCCATGAGAAATCGGGCGTCCTTCACGGCCTCATGAGGGTACGTGAGTTTACCCAGGACGATGCCCACATCTTCCTCCGTCCCGACCAGCTTCACCAGGAGATACTGGGCATCATTCGATTTGTCCAGGATGTGATGGGCATCTTCGGCTTCGATTATGAAATGGAGATAAGCACGCGGCCTGAAAAGTCAATAGGCACGGACGAGGATTGGGAGAAGGCGGAAAAGGCATTAAAAGAAGTCCTCGATGACCAGAAGCTTCCCTATGAGATAAACGAGGGTGACGGGGCGTTCTACGGGCCCAAGATTGACGTAAAGCTGAAAGACGCCATCGGAAGAAAATGGCAGTGCGCCACGATACAGTGCGACTTTGCCCTTCCCGAGCGCTTTGACCTCCACTACACGGACAGCGATGGGAAGAGGAAGAGGCCCGTCATGCTCCACAGGGTTGTCCTTGGGGCCATTGAACGGTTTATCGGCGTCCTCATTGAACACTACGGGGGGCGCTTCCCGGTCTGGCTGTCGCCTACGCAGGTAATAATCATGAACATCACCGATGATCAGGAACCGTACGTAAGGGAACTCCGTGACGCCATGGTACGCGAAGACATCAGGGTGGAGGTTGATTCGAGGAATGAAAAGCTGAGCCTCAAGATACGGGAGGGCGTTGTAAAGAAGGTCCCCTATCTGGTCATTGCCGGCAAGAAGGAGATGGAGAAAGGATCCGTTACCGTCAGAATGAGAGACGGCAGCGAGTTGAAGGATATCACGATACAGGACCTCATAAGCAGGATCAAAGAGGATAATACACTCAGGAGGTGAGCCCTATAGGAAAGGATACCAAAGACATCAATATCAATGAGAAGATACGCGTCAGAGAGGTTCGGCTCATTGATGACAGCGGGAAACAATTAGGTGTTGTTGCGACAGTTGAAGCCCTCAGGATGGCGAGGGAACAGGAGCTTGACCTCGTGGAGGTTTCTCCAAAAACAAACCCGCCGGTTTGCAAGATCATGGATTATGGCAAGTTCAAATACCAGCTTGCCAAGAAGGCGCATGAAGCAAAGAAAAAACAGGCGGTGGTTCAGATCAAAGAGATGAAGCTGGGCCTTAAGATCGAGGAACATGATCTGGCGTTCAAGGTAAAGCACATGAAAGAGTTTCTCGGCGACGGGTACAAGGTCAAGGTGATCATCATGTTTAAGGGCAGGGAGGTACTCCATATAGATATGGGAGAAAAACTTGCACAGAAGGTTATCGAGTCAACAAAAGATACAGGGGCGCTGGAGCAGAAATTGAGATTTGACGGTAGGAATATCGTGATGATTTTTGCCCCGCTGTAAAGGAGGTTGATATGCCGAAGATGAAAACACACCGGGGATTAGCGAAGCGGGTTAAGATAACAGCAAAAGGCAAAGTGAAAAGGGCAAAGGCATTTCACAGCCATCTTCTTTCCTCAAAAACACCGAAGATGAAAAGAAGGCTATCGAAATCTGACACTGTTCATCCCTCAGATCTGAAGAGGATCAAGACATTATTACCATACTCATAAGAAAAATAGAGGTGCAGTAAAATGCCAAGGGCAAAACGAGGATTTAAAGCAAGAAGAAGACGTAAAAAACTTTTAAAGCTGGCGCGGGGCATGTATGGGATCAGGAAGAATGTTTACAGCGTCGCGAAAAGGGCTGTTTTTAAGGCCCTCAAGTATGCCTACGCCGGGCGAAAACAGAGGAAGAGGGATTTCAGGTCCTTATGGATAGTGAGGATCAACGCGGCCTGCAGGGCGCAGGGCATCCCTTACGGCAGGTTCATCCATGGGCTGAAAGTCGCCAACATAGCGCTGGACAGAAAGTCTCTTGCCGAGATGGCGGTAAACGATCCGTCCGGGTTCGAGACCGTGGTGGCAAAGGTCAAAGAGGCAATGGTTAGCGCAGGGTGATCCTTGGATATTGGCGTCTTACAAAACAGGGTCGATAAAGAACTATCCTCCATAAAAACGATAGACGATGTCAGGAAGGCGAAGGTATCCCTCCTCGGGAGGAAGGGCATCTTTTCTGAATACATCGAAAATATCAAGCTCCTCGATAAAGGGGAACGTAAGGGAGCGGGCCAGGAGATCAATGCGCACAAGCTGCGTACGGAGAGCAGGCTTCGGGAGCTGGAGGATTTCTATGGTGAAGAGGAGAAGAAGAAAAGGGAGGCGGCATCACGGATAGACATCACAATGCCCGGCAAGATGCCCCTGGCCGGGAAAAAACATCCTCTTACCCAGACGCTCGATGAAATGATCAGGATCTTTACATCCCTCGGTTTTTCTGTCGCCGAAGGACCCGACATCGAGCTCGAGTATTATAACTTCGAGGCGCTCAACATCCCGGCAGACCATCCGGCGCGGGATATGCAGGACACGTTTTACATTCAGAACGGCATTGTGCTAAGGACCCATACGTCACCGGTACAGATACGGGTGATGGAGTCGCAGCTTCCTCCGGTGAAGATCATTGCACCGGGCACCGTCTATCGGTGCGATAATGACATTTCGCACACCCCGATGTTTCACCAGGTCGAAGGGCTTATGGTGGATAAGAACGTGAGGTTCTCGGACCTGAAGGGCATCCTCAGCATGTTCGTTCAGGACATGTTCGGCAAGGACACGCCGCTTCGTTTCAGGCCGAGCTATTTTCCATTCACAGAACCGTCTGCGGAGGTTGATATCGGGTGCGTCATCTGCGGCGGAACCGGGTGCAGGGTCTGCAAGGACACCGGCTGGATCGAGATCATCGGCTCCGGCATGGTTCACCCGCAGGTATTCAGGAACGTCGGCTATGACCAGGAGGAGATCACGGGATTCGCTTTTGGAATGGGAGTTGAGAGGGTCGCGATGATCAGATACGGTATTGATGATATCAGGCAGTTCTATTATAACGATATCAGGTTCCTCTCACAATTTTGAGATAACATGGAAATAAAAACTCTAAACCCGGATAAAGACCGTCAGGCGGAAGTTGTAAATGGTTTACCCCACTTACCCCTTACGCCTTACGACTCACGGGTTCAATATCTTTTAAGACCAGGTATTGCACAGTGAAGGTTCCTTTCGAGTGGCTCAGAGAATTTGTTGTTATCGATATGGATCCGCAGGATCTTGCGGTGAAGCTGACGATGTGCGGATTAGAGGTGGAGGGAACAGAAAAACAGGCGCCGTCTTTCCGCGGCGTCGTCGCCGGCAGGATAACCGGCATAGACAAACACCCTGACGCCGAAAATCTTGTTATATGCATGATCGATACCGGCAGGGAGACGCTGCCGATCGTCTGCGGGGCAAAAAATATGGCTGCCGGCGATAAGGTCCCCCTGGCAACGGTGGGCGCAAAGTTGAAAGACGGCTTTGTCGTCGAAAAAAAGAAGATCCGCGGCATAGAGTCTTCCGGCATGCTTTGCTCTGAAAAAGAACTTGGCCTTTCAGACGACCACAGCGGCATCTTCATACTCCCCGATGAATGCACGGTAGGGAAGTGGCTCCACGAAGAAACCATGGTCCAGGACGTGATCCTGGATATCAACATCCCGCCCAACAGGGGGGATTGCCTCTCCATGTACGGCATTGCAAGGGAGGTCGGAAGCATCCTTGACCAGAGGGCAAAATTGCCTATTTTCAACCTCGAAACAGACGCGGGCAAGAAGGTAAAGGACTACGTGTCGCTGAAGGTTCTCAATACCGATGCCTGCCCTCGGTATGTCCTCCGGTTGATAAACGGCATATCTATAGGGACATCACCGTTCTGGATGAGAAACAGGCTCATAAAATGCGGGATGAGGCCGATCAATACCATAGTAGACGTAACGAATTACGTCATGCTGGAGCTTGGGCAGCCCCTCCATGCCTTCGATTACCACAGGATACGTGGAAAAAGGATAGAGGTGAGGCTCGCCGACAAGGAAGCAGCCTTCAGGACGCTGGACGGCCAGGAACAGAAGCTCCTCCAGGGAGATATCCTTATCTGCGACGGGGAAGGCCCCGTGGCCCTTGCCGGCATCATGGGCGGAGAAAACTCGGAGATCTCAGAATCCACGGAGGACGTGGCGCTGGAAAGCGCTTACTTTAATCCCCTCTACATCAGGAAAACGACAAGAAGGCTCGGGATAAAATCAGAGGCGTCGCTTCGCTTTGAAAAAGGCATCGATATCGACAATGTCGGCTTTGCCGCTGAAAGGGCCATTTTTTTCATGAACAGACTTTCAGGCGGCAAGGTCATGAAAGGCGAGCGGGAGGTTCACGAAAAGAAAGAGCTGAAGACGCTTTTCGTTACTTACAGCAACATCAACGGGCTGCTCGGCACGCACATATCGCAGCAGGATATTACAAAGATACTGCGGTCCATCGACATCCATATCAAAAAGGAAGGCGAGGAAGGGCTCCTTATCACGATACCGAATTTTCGCCACGATATCGATGAGCCTGCCGATATCGTCGAGGAGATATCCAGGTTGTACGGCTATGACCGCATACCTGCCACAAGGCCCGTTTCAGCGCTTTCAGGGCAGAAACGGAGTGCCCGGGAAGTCTCCCTCGATACAACAAAAGAGTACTTTAAGGGAGCGGGCTTTTTTGAATTGATAAACTTTGCCTTTTTCAGCGAGAAAGACAGGGAAAACTTTCTGATCCCCCCAGCGGACGAGAGGGCGTCCTTTGTCGGCATAGTAAACCCTATCTCCAGGGAGTATGGCGTGATGAGGACCTTCATCGCGCCGGGCGTGCTGAAGAGCATTGCATACAACATCAACAGGGGCGCGAAAAATCTCAGATTTTTTGAGAAGGGCAAGGTCTTCTTCCTTTCCGGGGAAGGCAAGCCTTACGAGCGTACTGCCATCTGTTTTGCAATGACGGGCCGGGAAGCGGAGTTTTTCTGGCGGGATAAATATAGTGACTATGATTTTTTTGATATAAAGGGTATAATGGAAGGACTGATGGGGGCCTTCGGTGTTACATTTTCTCTAAGGAAGACCGCGGAACCTTTTCTCAATCCACAGAGAGGGGCCGATATTCTTGTCGACGGAGTACAGGCAGGATGGATCGGCGAGCTCAGGGAAGAAGTCCTGAAATTGTATGAAATAGAACAAAGTATTTATTGTGCTGAATTACAATTTGATATAATCTTACAAAAGGTGAAGCTGGAAGTACAGTACAGTCCTATACCGCGTTTCCCTCAGGTCACGAGAGATTTTTCTTTCTTTATAGACGATTTGGTACCCGTGGGGATGCTTACAGACAAAATCAGGGGGGTTTCTCCGCTTATTACATCTGTAGGGATTTTTGACATGTTTAAAAAAGAGAAGAGGAGCGTATCCTTCCGTGTTATCTTTCAGTCTTACGAAGATACCCTGACGGATGAAGAGGTAAACCGCTTGCAGGAGACTATCATTAAAGAACTTACAAATATAGATGGAATTTCGTTAAGGGCATAAGGAGGGCGTATGACCAAGATAGATATCGTTACAAATCTTTATGAGAAACTCGGGTTTTCCAAGAGGGAGTGCGCAAATATCGTTGACACCTTTTTCGAGATCATCAAGGACACCCTTGAGAAAGGAGATAATGTGAAGATATCCGGGTTCGGTAATTTCTTTGTGAGAAAGAAAAAGGCCCGGCGCGGCAGAAACCCTCAGACAGGCGAAGAGATCAAGATCACCGAACGACAGGTCCTAAGCTTCCGGCTCAGCCAGGTTTTGAAGGACGAAATTAACAACAAAAGTAAAAAATGAACAGGGATATTCCTGATAGGGTATTCTACAGAATAAAGGAGGTCTGCACATTAACAGGCCTGAAACCCCACGTTCTCAGGTACTGGGAACAGGAGTTTAAAGATATAAAGCCCGTTAAGAGTCCTACGGGACAGCGGTTATATAAAAAGAAAGACCTCGAGATAATCTTTACGATAAAGAAACTGCTTCACGAAAAACGTTTCACCATTGACGGGGCAAAACAGTACCTCGCCAACCACAAACGCATCCTCAACGAGATCAGGGAAGATCTGACGGAGATCGTGGAGATACTGAAAAAGGAGGATAAAAAGTGAAGATCATTGTTGCCGTCAGCCTCGTCTTCTTTCTCTTTGGCTGTGCCACCGGAACCGGAACTGTCTACATAGCAAAAACAGAATCAGAGAGCATTGAAAGCACCTATAATGACCCAAGGGCACAGTCATTGCATCAGAAAAACTCAGACCTTATCAGGGATATTTACTGGAGGTTGATCCAGTCCAACGTGGGCATCTACCGGAGAGGCATCGGCATCACGACCCTGACAGATCAAAACAATGAGCAGCTCCACTATCTCATGGTAAATATCAGGCCTTCTGAAGTATACTTTGATGAGAATACAACAAAACCGGAAGACCGGTTCTCCCGTGTTCTCATGACCGAATTCCCGAAATATTTAAAATTCATTAAAAGCAGCGACCTTGACCGGGATGACATCAAGGGCCTGGCCTTCGGGATATACTGGCCTGTCCGTGATTATTCCCAGTGCAATACCTATGGTGGGTTCATCGAGTACATCCACGTCTACTTCAGTAAAAATGACGCGCAGGATATCCTTGAGGGAAGGAGGCCATACGCTGACAGCCTGACGGAGGATGTGGAAATCATCACCAGCCTCGACCTTAAGCCTGCAAAGAGTGTGAGACCGGTTTTTTAAAAGCTTATAACTGATAGCAAACCAAATACCGGATGCTCGATGCCGGATACTTGCGGCAAGCTATGAACTCCCAGTGAGAGCCGGGGAACCGCAGTTTTCACAGCCGGACCCGGCAGTGGTCAGCCTACGAAACGGGTTAGCCATAAGCTCAGGTCAGGCACCAGCATTACCACTATCAACCCCGCCACAAGCATCAATATGAATGGCCAGACGCCCTTTACGATCTCTTTCAGGCTGCCGTCGGAGATTCCCATGATCACGTAAAGGTTCATGCCCACGGGTGGCGTGATAAGCGCAAGCTCCATGTTTATCGTAAAGATGATCCCGAACCAGACGGGATCGATCCCCAGCTTTTCAATGACGGGGAAGAATATGGGCACTACTATAAGGATGATGGAGACCACCTCGAGAAAACATCCGAGAAAGAGGAGCAGGAAATTGACCAGGATAAGAAACGTCCATTTGCCCAGTTCCATCTGGACGGCGAAATTGACTATCTTCTGGGGTATCTGGTTAATGGTAAGCACCTGGCCGAAGAAGACCGCTGCGCCGATGATCATGAATATCATGGCCGTCGTCTTCACCGTATCCTTCATGATGGCCGGAATATCTTTAATGCCAAGCCGCCGGTAGACCAGGAAACAGATGATAAAGGCCATGAGAGCCCCGATTCCGGCTGCTTCCGTAGGCGTGAATATTCCAAGATAGATGCCTCCGATGATCACCGGGGGCATGATGAGTGAAAGCGCAGCACGCTTGAACGCCTTCCACCGCTCGAGCCATGACGACGGGACATCGCCCTGCAGGCCCGGAGTGCGGGATGCGTAAAACCAGCAGTAGATCAGAAAAAATATCGATATAAGGATGCCCGGAACGATCCCTGCTATAAAAAGCTTTCCCACAGAGGTATCAGTGATCGCGCCATAGATGATCATCGGTCCGCTGGGCGGGATAAGTATCCCCAGCGTTCCCCCGGCGGCCACAAGGCCAAGCACGAAAGGCTTTTCGTACCTGTAGCGCAGCATGGCAGGGATGGCCGCAATGCCTATGGTCACGGCCGTGGCGGCGCTGGAGCCGCAGATGGCTGCAAATATGGAGCAGGTGACCACAGCGGTCATCGCTATCCCTCCGGGCAGGTGCTTCAGCCAGACATGGACAAAATCGAAGAGGTCGTCCCCGACCCCGCCCTTCGTCATTATATGTGCCATGAGCATGAACAGGGGTACCGCCAGCAGCACGAAGTTGTCCATGGCGGCATACATGGTTGAGGGAAAAGTGGAAAGGCTCTGCCCGGTTAAGAGGAGGATCCCCACGGCAAGAGAGGCCAGCGATATGAAAACAGGAAGCCCGGTGGCGAGGACCACGAGGAGTATTGCGAAAATGAGTATTATCTCCATCAGTGCTTCCCCGCCGCCAGCGATATGAGCTTGCTGATGAATTGCAGGATCAGGATTGCCGACCCCACCGGCACGGCCATGTGCGTAAGAACAAGAGGAAAATCGATGGCTATGGAGCGGCTTCCCATCTTCAGCGTAAGCGCAACCATATCGATCCCGTGGTATAAAAGGATCGACATCAGGAGAATCCCTGCAAGGCAGTGAAAGAGCAGCAAGGCCCGTCTCACCCGCACCGGCGCCTTGGTGATCAGGATGTCGACCCCTATGTGTGCGTCCTCTTTCAGCGTGTACGCGGCGCCAAGAAATACCGCCCAGACCATGAGGTAGACCGCTATCTCTTCGGACCATCCGATGGGACGGTTGAAGATATACCGGGCTATAACCGCGTAGCCGACTATCAATGTCATGATGCCGGTAAACACGCCCCCGATAACCGCCGCCAAGTTGGTGATCTTGTCGATAATCCGCTCCAGAAGACGCATCCTGACATACCTCCGTTATTTTCCGATTTTTGTGATGAGGTCCACGAGCTCTTTGCCGTCCTTGCCGGTCTTTTCAAGGAAATAATTCAGCACAGGTTTCTGCATGACCTCTTTCCACGCCTTTGCTTCCTCCGCCGTCTGAATGTGGATAACCATCTTCTTGTTCCTCAGTTCTTTCACGGCAATATCTTTTGCCTGTTCGCTGTCTTCTATGCTCTTCTTCTGAGTTGCCAGGCCGGCATCCTTGATGATCTTGCGCAGGTCCGCCGGAAGGGAGTTCCAGAACTTCGGGTTGACGAAGACGCAGTGCGCCACCGTGAAGTTGTTTGACACGGTTCCGTACTTCTGGACCTCATAAAAGTGGCGCGCAAGCGCTGCATCGATGCCTGTGAGCCCTGCGTCGATGGTGCCCCTCTGCAGGGCCGTGTAGACCTCGGGGCCGCTGATGGGCATTGTTGAGGCGCCCATGGCTTCCGAACCGAGGTTCATGATCTTCGACGTCCCCCGCATCTTCTTTCCTTTAAAGTCCTTGGGCTGGATCAGAGGGGCATTATTGGAGGTATATACGTTGGTACGGCACTGCAATACCCACATAAGGGGCACTACGCCTTTCGTTTCCATCTTTTTGAAAAGCGTCGCCCCTACTTCACCGCTCAGCGCCTTTTCGATCACCGGCAGCTCGGTAATGAGAAAAGGCACGATAAAGACGTCCATTACCGGAAGAATGCCTGCCCACTCGAAGTTTGTCGTCACGCCCGACTCGATTGCGCCGGTAGCCACGGCATTGATGACCTCTTTCGGCTTGAAGGCTTGCGCTGCGGGATAGATCTCCACTTCGACCTTGCCTCCTGTCTTCTGCTCTACCAGGCCCTTAAAGTACTTGATGTCAACGGCAATATGATGGGTCTCGGGCAACTGGTGGGTGAGCCGCATCTTGTACGTAGCAGCGCCGGCAGGCAGCGCCAGCAGCATTGATACGATTACGACCAAAAGCATCTTCGTTGTCTTCATGTCTCTCTCCTTTTCCTATTTATTTGTATTTTGCAGGATCTCAAAAAGGTCGGCGCAGTAGAACGCCTCTGTTTCTCTCACCTTCGCGAGGCCCACAAGAGCATTGAAATCGCTGAAGGCGATCATCCTGTTGATACACCCTGCGGTAGTGCCGGTGGTAGCGAGTTCCTCCAGCACTGTTTTTACCCCATAGGCAGCAGCATAGATCGTTGAGAGCGGGAAGGTGGCCACACTGTACCCTATATCCTGAAGTTCCTTTGCAGTGAGGATCGGCGTCTTGCCGCCCTCTACCATGTTTGCCAACATCGGGGCCTTTACTTCTCTGCAAACGCGCCTCATAGCTTCCACCGATTCCGGCGCCTCGATGAATACAAGGTCGGCGCCTGCCTCTTTGTACCTGTTCCCCCTTTCAATGGCTTCATCGATACCGTGAACCGCCAGGGCATCTGTCCGGGCCATTATCACCAGGTCATCGTCCTTTCGCGCATCAACGGCGGCCTTTAGCTTGGCGACCATCTCCTCGGCCATTATGACCTGTTTTCCTTCCATGTGGCCGCAGCGTTTGGGGAACACCTGATCTTCAAGAAAGAGGCCCGCCACACCGGCGTTTTCGAAAAGCTTTACAGTTCTGGCCACGTTGGTTACGTTGCCGTGTCCCGTATCGCCATCGACGAAGACAGGGATATCGACTGCATCCACGATATACCGCACGTGATCCACCATCTCCGAAAGCGTGAGAAGCGATACATCTGGCTTTGCCAGGAGAGAACCCGATGCGGGGTATCCTCCCAGCGTGACCGCCTTGAACCCCGTCTGCTCGGCTATCTTCGCCGAGAGGGCATCATACACACCCGGCAGTACGAGTATCTTCTCGTCCAGTATGAGCTTCTTGAAAAGTGTTGTCTTTCTCATTTTATCGTCCTCCTTCTTTGGACACGAGGGTTCAGGACAACCTGGCCCTTATCGTTTTGATACAAAAACCACCAATACTTTCGCCGGCTTATTTCCTACGGCCCTGGTATAATGTGGCTTGCTTGATTCGAAACAGTAGCTGTCGCCCTTTTTGAAGGTATAGCTTTTCCCGTTATATAAGAACTCTTGTGTGCCCTCAAGCACGTAGCACAGCTCCTGTCCCTCGTGGACTAATGGCTCTAGGGGAAAGTCAGGCCCGATGGTTACCACATAACCGTCCATGAGACGATCCATCTTTTTGTCGTTAACCGGCTGATACGTATAGGCCGGGCTTCCCGACGGCCTGGGAATGACCCTTCTTTCTGAGACCTTCATGATGGTAATGGATTGTTTTTCGCCCCGGCCTGCCTCGCCGCTTATGAGGAACAAGACATCGACGCCAAGCACAAAAGCAATTTTAGTCAGGGTGCTGATCGGGGGCTCTCTCTTGAGTGTTTCGATCTGACTGAGGTAGCTTTTGGCAAAGCCGGTCTTGTTTGCCATTTCATCCAGCGTCATTCTTCTCTCATGCCTGATGGACCGGATGCGCTTACCGATAGCTATACAAATATTCCTTGCCTGCTCCTCCATTCCCCACCCTGTGAATAATTGTGTGCTGATAGCAAATATTTGTCAAGAAAAAATATTATCCCGGATAAGTCATTAGCACAGTGTCGGGCTTGTTGCTCGAGACTAACCTCGCAATGAAACCGTTCCTATAGCAAACCGTCGTGAGGCGAGGNNACTGTGCTAATCCTAATGGAAAATCCGGGATTATGGGATCTGTTCAGGCCTTGCTATGAGCTATGAGCCAATAAGCTGTGAGCTGTTTTTATTGTCAGCTCTGTTGTATGAGGATGATGCCGACTATTGTCATGATGATCCCGATAACCCTCTGCAGGGTCACGGCCTCTCCCAGTATGGCAATGCTCAGGATTGCCGTTATCAGCGGATAAGATGCGGCTATGGGAACGATCTTCGAAGTCATGCCGGACTTAAGGAGGTAGAAATAGGTCCACATGCCCACAAGGCCCGCCATGACGCCGCTTGCGGTAAAAAGCGTATAGTTCTTCAGGGAGACCTTTGTCAGTTCGTGCATCCTTCCGGAAAAGATATACACGAGGAGCAGTATAACCGTGATTGCCGCGCTCCTGATGAGAACGCCGGTGAGCGGCTCCACTTCCTTCAGACCTATCTTCTCGAGAAGCGGCGTCGCCCCCCAGAGAAGCATCGTGACGAACAAGAGCACAAATGAAATGACTTCCTGATAGTTCATGTTAAAACCCCTTCTTGTGTCCATATGTTCAAACCCGGGAACGGCGACGGGGTGAAGGAGAGGATAAATATGACCAGTATGATAAAGGCCAGAACCTTTCTCTTTGCATCAAGCTCTGTTTCCATGTCTACGGGGTGCGGGTGCCGCATGCCGAAGATGAGAAGGATGACTACGAGGGCCAGCCAACCTGGGTTATAGAAGGCTGCAAGAACGCCAAGCAGTACGATCGATGCCCCGAAGATCCATTTGCTTCGCTCGCCGAAGAGCGCATAGGCAACATGTCCGCCGTCGAGCTGCCCCACGGGCAGGAGATTAAGCGCCGTGACAAAGAGGCCTACCCATCCGGCATAGGCGCAGGGATGAAGCACGAGGTCATGGCCTCCGGGGATGTCTCCTATGAGGATTTTCTGCAGGATCTTGAACAGCAGCGGGTCGCCAAGCTGAAGGTATGGCATGTTTTCCGGCAAAGGCTGAACGTCCGACAAACTGATTCCGATGACGATAAAAGGTATGGCAATGATAAAACCGGACAGCGGCCCCGCGATGCCGATATCGAAGAGCGCCCTCTTGTTGACCATAACACCTTTCATCTTGATGATCGCGCCGAACGTGCCGAACGGAGAGAGCGGAAAGGGAATAAAATAGGGGAGCGTCGCAGGGATGCCGTACCGCCTGCTCATGAAATAGTGTCCCATCTCATGGGCGAGCAGTATCGACATAACGGCGACACTGTATAAGACGCCTCCTACGAATACCGTCGAGGCAATGGTGAGAATGAAGAGTACGATGTGTATCATCTATTTCCTTAGAAGGCCATACTCGAGGTGGGTACGGCTGTACCTGGTGCCCCTCTTTACGTTCACGTCAAACTCCGCAAGCATGTCGAGAAAGGAAATAAGGTCCTTTTTGGACATCTTCCGGCTTGTTTGCGAAAGCTGGAAGGCATAATAAGGGTGTTTATAGGGGAGGTAACGCTTCTGTTCGGAGGCTTCAAGCCCGAGGCCCTCCTTCCACTCGAGGAAGGTTTTTTTGAAAGAGGGGAACCCCTGCCCGGCCCTGAAGACCTCTTCCATGTCCTTTGCCTGGAGCAAAAGCCGTATCTGGTTTACGAGGTAACTCTGAATAGCGAGGATATCTTCACCGTTCTCAAGGAGGTTTTCGAAGATGCCGATCATCTTTTGCTTGTCCAGCGCCGCAAAGGCCTCAAAAAGTTTCAGGAAGCTCTCTTCGTGGGTCTGCGTAACAATAGCGCGGACATCCTTTGATCCTATTTCCTTCCTTTTCCCGACATAATGAACAAGCTTAAGGAGCTCGGATTCAAGGATCGACTCGTCCCTGATCCTCTCTTTTAAAAGATCAAACCCTTCTTTTGTCATCGTTTTCCCGTAGGACCTCACAACGCTGAGGACCTGTTCCCGGATGCGCTTTTCCTTGTCCTGTTCGAGCACAATCCGATTGCCCCCGACGACTGTATGGAGGTCAGATGTCTTGCCGGTTGAATAGAAAATAACAAAGATCTTTTCTTTCAAGACATCGAGCTGCCCCTTGAGCTCTTCAATGCAGCTTCTTTCAGGGTCAATAATCGCGAGGACGCGGCGAGGGTCAAGGAACAGGTTGGACGCGTGTTCGATAATGGCATTCCTCGCATCCTTCCCTGCAACGATTACCAGCTCAGGTTCATTGACGAAACGTTTTGCGAGGGCATGAATATCTTCAAGGACATTATCTTTCGATCCGACCGCTATGGTGAGTTCGTTCATGTGTTGCCAGATCGCTATACGTTGTACTTCTTCTTCAGGAACTCAAGCCCTGTCATGGGATAGAGGGCATAGATCAGGATATCGCCCATATCGTCCGTGATGTCTTTCAGCGCATCCCGCGCCTTGGGCAGTTCGGGTTCGAGGATGTCGCCGGGCCTTGTTTCGATCGGTGTATTTCCCTTTGCGTAGCCTTTCAATGCCTTCTGTCTTATCTCGTCGTTTACCGGCACCGGAGGCTTCCCGTAGAGCCCGTAAAAGTAGTCTTTCACCTCGTTCGATATCATCTTATAGCGGCCCGCGATAACATTGAAGACAGACTGGACGCCGACGATCTGACTCGTAGGGGTAACCAGCGGCGGAAATCCCATATCCTTTCGCGTTGCCGGTATCTCCTCGTAGACATCTTTCAGCCTGTGGATCGCCTTTGCCTGTTTAAGCTGGCTTACAAGGTTGCTGATCATGCCTCCCGGTATCTGGTGCATCAGCACGCCGATATCGATTATGGAGAACCTTGTCGTGTCTGCAAAGGACATATATCTGGGGATTATGGTTTCAAGGTAATCGTCCACCTCGGCTATCTTCTGAAGATCAAACCCCGGGTCCTGGGGTGTCCCTTTAAGGGTTACAACGAAAGGCTCCACGGCACAGTGAGAAGATCTGAGCGCAAAAGGCGCCAGACAGGTATCGATCCCGTCCGCGCCCGCCTCGATCGCCTTCAGCAAAGACATGGAGGCCATTCCGCTCGTGTAGTGCGTATGGAGATGTATGGGGATTGAGAGGTGTGCCTTCAGTTCGGAGATCAGTTCGAAGGCGTCATAGGGCGAAATGATCCCCGCCATATCCTTTATACAGAGCGAGTCGGCGCCCATATCCTCGATCTTCTTTGCCTTGTCTGTATAGTAGTCGATGTTGAAGATCGGTCCCCCGAGCCTTTTCTCGGTCAGGGAGTATGAGATCGCCCCTTGGATGTGCTTGCCGCATTTCCTGATCGCCTTGAATGCTGCGATGAAGTTCCGTTCATCGTTGAGTGCGTCGAAGACCCTGAAGATGTCGATGCCGACCTCGGCTGCCTTTTCAACGAATGCGTCGACGACGTCATCGGCATAATTTCTGTATCCCACGAGGTTCTGACCGCGCAGGAGCATCTGCAGCTTTGTATCAGGCATCTTTTTCTTGAGACGCCTGACCCTTTCCCATGGGTCTTCATTCAGGAACCGTGTCATTACATCGAACGTCGCGCCGCCCCATACTTCCATGGAGTAGAAGCCGATGCTGTCCATTGTTGCGGCTATGGGGAGCATGTCGTCGGTGGTCATCCTCGTCGCAAAGAGCGACTGGTGGCCGTCTCTCAGCGTCAGATCCGTAATGTGGATGGGTTTTGTCCCCGGCATCGTTAACCTCCTTGGGAAAAGTGTGAATAAGTATCATGTCTGCCGTTAAAAATCAATGGAATTTTTCTGATTTGTCTGTTATCTTTATGTCACGGGATGTAGCTCAGCATGGTGTAGAGCGCTTGCTTCGGGAGCAAGAGGCCGCTGGTTCAAATCCAGTCATCCCGACCATAATTCATATGTCTTTCAGGCAAACACAAACACACCCATCACGGGCGTAAAGAGAATGGACATATCTGGTATTATACGGCAGAGACGTTCTATAAGGAGGTTCACACAGGAGATCCCTGATGATGCCTCTGTCGGGAAGATCCTGGAAGCGGCGAGGTGGGCGCCTTCCGGCCGCAACAACCAGCCGTGGAGGTTCCTTGTCATCAGGGACGAGGCAGAGAAAAAAGGGATCTCGCAATTCGCAAAACAAAGCCATATCATCACAAACGCTCCTCTTATTATTCTCGTATGCCTAAGCCTTAAGGAATCCTACAACAGGGACAAGGACCTTATGGGTCTGGGGGCCGCCATAGAGAACATGCTCCTCGAGGCGCACAACAGCGGTCTCGGGACGTGCTGGCTTGGCGAGATACTGAGCAGGAAAAAAGAGGTCTCGGACTATCTGAGCCTTGACGATACGCTGGAGCTTATGGCCGTTGTTGCCGTCGGATACCCCGACGAATCACCGAAAGGGAAAAGAAAACACCTGCGCGACCTGATGGTCAGGCGATGAGAATAATAAACGACACGATCACTATTAATACGCGTGGCAGCGGAGACCTGATAAACATTACCGGCGAAATATCCGGGGCGCTTGACCGGTCAGGTTTGCAGATAGGCAATCTTACCGTCTTTGTCTCCGGTTCCACCGCGGGGGTTACGACCTTAGAATATGAACCCGGTCTCATCAGGGATATCCGCGAATTCTACGAAAGGATCGCGCCATCGGAAAAGCACTACCACCACGATGACACATGGGGAGACGCGAACGGCTTCAGCCACGTACGGGCGGCATTTACCGGTCCCTTCCTGACGATCCCCTTCCAAAACGGGAAGCCCCTTCTCGGCACGTGGCAGCAGGTCGTGCTGGCGGAATTCGACAACCGGCCGAGAAAGCGGCAGCTCACCCTTCAGATCATCGGGGAATGAACTCCAAGCACGAAATCCTAAACAATGGTCCATGCCGCGCTTTGCGCGGCACCCTCGAAGAATGAAAATGATGTATCAAGGATGAGCATGGCATCGGGACATCCCCCGCAAACACGCTCATTCCGCTCCTGCGGCTCCATTCGCTCGCGTTCGGCTTCGGTACTTTTGCCTGACGGCAAAAGTTCGAGCTTCCTTGCCTCACGACGGTTTGCTCAAGGGACGGTTTAATTGCAAGGTTAGTCTCGAGCAACAAGCCCGATACTGATGCTCTCAATTAATGATAAGGGGTAGGCTATAACAAATGCACATTGTTTGTATTTTGAACATTGGAACATTCGAATTTGTTTAGGATTTAGAGATTAGAAATTAGGATTTGCCGGGAGCTATTAGCTGTCTTTGCAGATAGCCTGCGTTATAACTTCCAGAAAAGACCGGCAGGTGCGAGGAATATCCTCCGACATGGTTATGGCTGTCACGACCGCAACGCCGTGCGCCCCTGATTCGATGACGCTGCGGCAGTTGTGAAGGCTGATCCCCCCGATCCCGATAACGGGGAGATGGGTGTTTTGCCGTATCTGTTTAACCCCGTCAAGGCCCGGGTAATAACCAAGGTCCTTCTTTGTCCTGGTAGGAAATACTCCGCTAACCGCCAGGTAATCGGCGCCATCCTTTTCAGCACAAACAGCCTCTTCCACTGTTTTTACAGAGACGCCGATAATGATATCCTGTCCAAGTAGTTTACGCGCTTCGGCAACGGACGTATCCTCCTGGCCGAGGTGAATCCCGTCGACGCCTGATGCTGCGGCCACTTCCACCGAATCGTTGATGATCAGAAAGGCGCCGTGGGTGCGGGTCAGTTTCAGCGCGTCGGCGGCAAGCTTGAGGTAATCTGCCGGGGGCAGGTTTTTCTCCCTCACCTGGATGATCTTTAAGCCGCCCTGAAGGGCAAGCTCCACCTGCTCCAGCACGGTATACCCCCTGTGCAGGCGGGGATCCGTTACAAAATAAAGCCGGTAATCATGTAAGGTTGGTTTTTTCATTCCTCATCACGTTCTATTCTGCCTGGTCTATCTCTTCTGTTCGTCAATCGTCAGGCGTAAGGCGTTAGGCGAAAAAAATGAACATAAAACATTCCGTTCCTCGCACCTCGTTCCTTGTGCCTTGCGTTTCACGTTGCCTTTCTCCCCTTACGACTTACGCCTCACGCCTTACGGGTTTGTAGCTATCGTCTTGATCCTCAACTTTTCCATCATCGCCTCTTCAGATAAGCCGTAAAGCGCATCGTAGAGCGCCGTCTGGAAACTCCCCGGCCCCTTTGATGCGCGGGCTGCCTCTTCGCCTGCGAGCCCGTAGTATCCGAGGGCGCATGCCGTCGCAGCGAGGGGATCGGGCTCAACAGCGCAGAAGCATGAGACCACCGTTGTTGCCGCGCATCCCGTCCCGGTGACAAGCCCGAACATTGGGTCTCCGTTATGAACCTCTATGGCCTTTTCTCCATTTGTAATGAAGTCGACCTCCCCGGTAACGGCAATCACCTTTCCCATCTCCTTCGCCGTGGCATACGCACCGTCACGGACGGCGTCTACGGTCTCAAGGGAATCGACCCCCCTGATCCTGATCTCCTTCCCGCCGGTGAACAAAGACATCACCTCCGAGGCATTGCCCCGTATCACCGTTACAGGCACTTCTTCCAGAAGCCTTCCCGCGGCCTCTGTCCGCAGCGGGGTAGCGCCGGAGCCGACGGGGTCCAATATGATCGGGATGCCCCGCTTGCCTGCGACCTTTCCCGCCAGGATCATGGAATCAACCCAGTAGGGGGTCAGCGTCCCGATGTTCAGATTCAGGGCATCGGCGAATGCCGCCATCGCCTCCATCTCTTCGTGAGAATGGGCCATGATCGGCGAGGCGCCGACGGCAAGGGTCACATTCGCCGTACTGTTCATTACAACAAAATTGGTTATGTGATGAACCAGCGGCTTGCGCCTCCTGATCTCACGCAGTATCTCCACAGTCTTTCTTGAAAATTCATAATCGTTCATCTCGCCTGCCTCTCCTCAATACAATCAATCCGGATGATTCCCTGCAGCTTGCTGCGGGGTAGTTCATTTTTCAGTCAATCTCCCTTTTGCCGTTTAAGGATTTTTGAATGATGCCGCCGCCTGCTACTGTATCGCCGGAGTAAAAGACTATTGACTGGCCAGGGGCGATGGCCTCCTGGGGCTTAACAAATTCAACTCTGACCGTTCCGTCTCCTTCCGGATGGACGGTGCAATCAGCAGGCATGCTCCTGTACCTTATCTGCGCCAGAAGAGGTTCACCCCGCAGGGCGCTGAACGGGAGGATCCAATGGAGGTCTCCGGCAACCAGTCCTGCACGGCGAAGAGAACCCTTCGGCCCTGCCGTGATCTCGTTGCGCTTTGCGTCTACGCGAAGGACATAGAAGGGCTCCTTCATTCCCGCCAGGTTGAGCAGCTTGCGCTGTCCCACGGTATAGCGGGCAACGCCGGCATGTTTACCGATCACGCTGCCTTCCTCATCCACTATATTGCCGGGTCTTCCCCTGCCGCCAAGGAGAACGCCGTAATCATCCCATTCCAGGAAATCCTGGCTTTCCGGTTTTTCAAGATGTCCCTCAAGCCCCGCCTCCCGGGCGATGATCCTTATCTCGTCCTTACGGTAATCGCCGAGGGGGAACATGGTCTTTTCAAGCTGCCGCTGCGAGAGCCTGTAGAGGAAGTAAGACTGGTCTTTCGTCCTGTCGATACCGCGCTTCAGAAGATATCTGTGCTCAACAGGATCATGGACAATTCTTGCATAGTGGCCTGTTGCGAAAAGGTCGAAGGTGATCCCGCTTAGCGTCGCTTTTTCAAGGAGTGCCCCGAACTTGATCATCGAATTGCACGTCACGCAAGGGTTTGGCGTCTTTCCGTTTATGTACTCCCGGCGGAAATATTCAATGACCGTTTCCCGGAATTCATCGCTGAGGTCAATTATATGGTGTTCAATCCCCAATCGTACGGCGGCTGCCTGGGCGTCGGCTATGCTATATGCCTGATCGGGGCCGTAACATCCGCTCTTTGTCGTCTCGCACCGGATAGAATCATCCCAGATCTTCATCGTCAGGCCTACTACGGTGAACCCCTGCCTTTGCAGGAGAAAGGCCGCTATCGTGGAATCAACCCCGCCGCTCATGCCGACTGCGACTATTTTTTGCCCTGCCCTGTTCATTCCATATTACCGGAGTTCAAATAATTCTGTTGAAAGGTAGCGCTCTCCTGCGTCCGGAAGAACAACGACGATCGTTTTTCCTGCGTTTGCCGGTTCCATGGCAATTCGTATCGCCGCGTGCGCTGCAGCGCCGCAGGAAATGCCGCTTAAGATGCCTTCTTCCCGTGCAAGGCGGCGCGCCATCTCCATTGCCTCGTCGTTGCTTACCGTCTCGATCCTGTCGATGAGAGAGAGGTCAAGCACCTTCGGCACAAAACCGGCGCCGATGCCCTGGATCTTGTGGGGACCCGGTTTTAATTCTTCGCCATTCCGTGCCTGGGTGAGTATCGGCGAATGGACCGGCTCCACGGCAACGGATGTAATATGCCTGCCTCTGGCCTTCTTGAAATAGCGGCTTATCCCGGTTATTGTGCCGCCCGTGCCGACGCCGCAGACCAATATGTCCATCTTCCCTTCAGTGTCGTCCCATATCTCTACTGCCGTAGTTGCCTCATGGATGGCAGGGTTTGCGGGATTCTCGAACTGCTGCGGCAGAAAATAACGGACCTGGTTGCTCTTTGCGATCTCTTCGGCCTTATCGACAGCGCCTTTCATCCCCTTCGATCCCTCTGTGAGGATGATGTTTGCCCCCAGCATTTTTATTACCTTCCTGCGTTCGATGCTCATCGTCTCCGGCATGGTAAGCGTCAGCCTGTAGCCCCTTGCAGCGGCGACATAGGCAAGGGCAATGCCGGTATTCCCCGATGTGGGCTCGATGATCTCCATGCCGGGCTTTAGCTTGCCGGTCTTTTCGGCATCCCAGATCATCGAGGCACCCACGCGGCATTTCACCGAGTACGCGGGGTTCCTGCCTTCGATCTTCGCCAGGACAGTTGCCTTCGCATTACCGGTCACCTTGTTGAGCCGTACGAGAGGGGTCCTGCCGATCGAATAGGAGTTGTCTTCATAGATCCTTTTCATGTCTCAACCTCCTAGTGAAACACCCGTAAGTCGTGAATCGTAAGTCGTAAGGGGATATGAAACATGTAAAATGTGAAAGGTGAAAAGTAAAAAGTAAAAGGTTTTAAACCCGGACACTTCACTGTAGTATTTCCTTACCCCTCACACCTTACGATTCACGGGGTTTATCGCCTCACGCCTTACGACTTACGGAATATAACGCTTTTCACGTTATCAGCTTACGGCTTGTGAAACACCCCTCCCGCGAAGCTCACCGAGGATTTTCCGTCGGTCCATTGTTTATAGCTGATGATGTCGCAGGCGCTTTCCTGCAGCAGGCAGAGCTGGAAGAAGATCGGTGTGAGGCCGCATATCCTCCTTGAATCACTCTCCGCCCTGATCGACTCGAAAAACCCCTTCGGATCCACCTTGCCCACGGAGCCGAGGATCGTTTCGTCCTTTCCTTTTGAGACGGCAAGGGTACCAAGGTCAAGCGCGTACCGGTCTCCAAATTGCGCACCGATGTGCGCGAGGTCGGCGCCGGAGATAATGACATATGGCCTGCCGTAGTCCTGAAGCGCTGCCTTGAAATTCTCCACGATTTCAACAATCTCCCCGTCGTCCACGCCTTTTTGTCCTTCGACGTATTCCTGCATGGAGCCGGTGAGGATGGGAAGCATCTCGAAATCATTGTTCATCATGAACTGTATCAGCGGGAGCTGAAGCTCAATGGAATGTTCGTTCCTGTGCGGCCACTCATCGATATATTGTTTCAGAACGTCATTTTCACGAATCAGGCTGCACAACCCCTCAGGGTGTGGAATAACATCAAGTGGCGTTGAAAAATCCTTCACCGATATGCTCCAGATCCTGTCTGTGGGGCGATGGCACGTCCCCAGGATAATGATGAGGGGTTTTTCGACAGATCTGAGGTGCCTGTAGGTCTCCCTGTAAACCTCCACGCCTCTCGGATAATCTATGTGAGGGGCGAGGATGCCGGTTATTTCCCTGCCTTCATAACTTTTACCGTCCGTACCCTTGAACATCTCGTCGAGGAATGTGATAAGGTCCATCCTGTTCGCCGCATAGCTCTTGCCGGCAAGAAATGGCTCCCTAACCGGGGTTTTTACATATTCCTCGCGCATCCGCGTGAGGCAATCCACGTAATGCTCATTGAAAAGGAGGAGGTGGGAATCAAGGGCATCGACAAGCCCCTGTATATCTTCCAGGTAGATCAGTTCTCCGGAAACCCTCATATACTCTTCCTGAATATCCCTGAGGGCCCTTGTTCCGTCCATGAGGGAGATTATGAAGGCCACTTCTTTCTGCACAATGAGGGCGTGCTCTGTTATCCCTTCCGTGTCCCTGAGCAGTATCAGTTCTTTGCCGTCCTGGACGATTGGGTGCGCCTCGATCCATCTCAGCTTCGGATTTTCCATGACAGTTTATATACCATATCCGGAGGGAAACTGACAGCTCATAGCTGATAGCTCATGGCTCATAGCAGGAAGAATCAGGCTAAGGCTAAGGTTGAGGTTAAGCAAACCCGGTTCTCCTCGACCTCAACCTTAGCCTTAGCCTGATTCTTTGTCTGCTGATGGCTGCTTTTCAGGGCTGGTTCGTCAAAAAACAATTGACAAGATTTCTTCAAAATTTAAGAATGAAAATAAAGGGGGCGACACGATGATACATTATGCCTGGATCATAGCCTTCACAGGAACCTTGGTAACCATTCTTGCCCACGGCTTTGGAAGGATGTCCTATTCTGTCATACTGCCGTCAATGAAAGACGGCCTTTCCTTAAGCTATACCCAGTTGGGCTCCATTGCCATGGGGAATTTCATCGGATATCTGTCGCTTGCAATCATTGGTGGTTTTCTCGCCGCCCGTTTTGGCGTGAGAAGGGTGGTCTTTATCTCTCTTCTTGTTATAGGCATCAGCCTCTTTCTCACCGGGTTCTCGGAATCCTTTATATTTGCCTTTTTTATGAGGCTTATCAGCGGTACGGGCAACGGGGGCAGTTATGTACCTATCATGGCGCTGCCTGCTGCATGGTTTGTGATGAAAAAAAGGGGACTGGCAACGGGTATCGTTTCAGGCGGCATAGGCGTCGGCCTTTTCCTCTCAGGCATAATCCTTCCCCCGGTTATTTCCGCATTTGGAAAGGAAGGATGGAAGTATGCGTGGTTTTTTATGGGTATCGCCGTGTTCATCCTTGCCTTTGTCTGCTACGCGTTCCTGAGAAATAACCCGAAGGAGAAAGGCCTTACCATATATGGCGGCGAAGAAGAACAGAAGGGAGGGCCTAAGGTCACGCTCTTTTCCGCGTTCAGGGATGTCGTTATTGAGCCGGAGATATGGAAACTCGGCAGCGTCTACTTTATGTATGGCTTCTCCTATATCATATATCTCACCTTTTTTGTCGCATATCTTACTAAAGAGATGGGGGTCAGTCCTGTTGCGGCGGGGAGAATCTTTGCCGTCCTCGGAATCTTCAGTATATTCTGCGGGGTTATATGGGGCTGGATATCGGATGTACTCGGGAGGAGATACGGCTCGATGTTCGCTTATCTGACGCTTGCCCTCTCCTATGCGGTTTTTGCATTCTGGAAGGATTCCACGGGTTTTTATATATCCGCTGTAGTTTTCGGCATTACAGCGTGGTCTATCCCGACTATTATGGCAGCGGCTTCAGGTGATGCAGTGGGAGGGAGGCTGGCGCCGGCCGGCCTTGGTTTCGCTACTCTATTCTTTGGAATAGGCCAGGCATTAGGACCTGTAATCGGCGGGTGGCTCAAAGACTCAACGGGAACGTTTACGAATGCCTTTATCCTTGCCACCGTAGTCTCATTGATCGGGGCATTCGGGTCGTTGATCCTGAAGAAGAGGACATTATGAACCCGTGAGGCGTCAGGCGATAAATCCCGTGAGGCGTAAAATGCAGTTCAAGCCCTTGGCTCTTTGCCGCAGTTTCTCCTCACGACTTACGCCTTACGACTCACGATTTACGGGTTCCAACGTTGTTTGAAATATAGTGCTTAAGGACGAAATTATGCAAGACGAAAAAATATTTACTGTTCGCGATCTTCCGAGATCTGAAAGGCCGCGCGAGAGACTTATCAGGTTCGGAGCGGACAAGCTCTCCTCGCAGGAGCTCCTGGCTCTGGTGGTAGGCCGCGGTGTTGCAAGAAGGTCTGTGATGACCATTGCCCAGGAATTGATGGCAAGGTTCGGCAGCATTCAGGGGATAAGCAACGCGACGATCGAGGAACTATCGCGTATCAAGGGGATAGGTATAGCAAAGGCGACGCAGCTCAAGGCTGTTTTTGAGCTCGGGAAAAGACAGGAGCTTGAAAGAGAAACCAATTATGAAAGTTACGACATCAGGGACCCCCAGGGCGTTGTAAGGGCCGTTCGTGGAACCATCAAAGACAAGGCAAAAGAGCACTTTAAGCTCATTCTTCTCAATACGCGCAACAAGATCATCGGCCTTTCCACCGTTTCCATAGGCACCCTCAATGCGAGCCTCGTCCATCCCAGGGAGGTCTTCAAAGATGCAATCAGGCACAGCGCTTCATCGGTGGTGGTAGCCCACAACCATCCATCAGGCAACCCTGAACCATCGGAAGAAGATATAAAGATCACCCGGCGGCTTGTTGAATCCGGGAAGATACTCGGCATCGAGGTCCTCGACCATATCATAATCGGGAAGGACGCCTTTATCAGCTTAAAAACAAAAGGGTTGCTGTAGGTTCCATATTTTATTTGACCGGCATAGACAATTAATGATATTTTTTTCATCCTGCAAAGCGACAAGAATGCTGTAAGGGAGGATAAAGGAATGAAGAGAGCGCTGCTGTTTTTCACAATATTAATGGTTTTGGGATGGATAGGGCACGCGGCTGCCGTTGAGCCAAACCTGAAAGAGGGCATGTGGGAGATGACTTTCAAGAGCGAGATAAAAGGAATGCCGATGCAGATGCCCGCCACAACAGTAAGGCAATGCGTCACCAAAAAGGATGCGGTTCCGCAGCAGAAACCGGAGAAAGGCCAGGAGTGCAAGATAACGAGCACAAAGGTAACCGGCGATACAATTTCCTGGACCATGCAGTGCGTCAGCAAGGATGCCACGGTCGACAGTGACGGGAAAGTAACATATAAAGGAGATTCATCAGAAGGAGTAAGCAATACGACGGTAAAACAGAAAGGTCAGCAGCCGATGCATATGACAAGCCGTTGGTCAGGGAAATGGATAGGGCCATGTAAATGAGCTCATGGCTCATAGTTCATGGCGTAAACAATATCACGAATCAAGGAATGGGTTGAACAATGACGAAGATAAAGATAAAAAGGACAAAGAAAAGCAGGATCAGCGAAACAAATTTTGATCATCTCGAGTTCGGTGAACAGTTCTCGGACCATATGTTCATCACTGAATATGCAAACGGCACATGGAACGACCCAAGGATAATTCCCTTCGGGAAGCTTTCGTTCCTCCCCAGTCTTACTGTGCTCCATTACGGCCAGGCTGTTTTTGAAGGGCTCAAGGCGTACCTCACTGCCAACGGCGGCGTCAATCTTTTTCGCGCCGATAAAAATCACGAAAGGCTCAACATGTCCTGCGAGAGGCTCTGTATTCCGCCGGTCCCGTTGGATCTGTTTACGGAGGCACTGAAGAAGCTTGTAGTGATAGACCGCGCATGGATACCGAACAAGCGGGGAAATTCTCTCTATATACGGCCCTTCGTCTTCGCGACAGACGATTATATCGGCGTTCGCGTCTCCAAGACGTACGCATTCATTATCTTCACATCGCCTGTTGGCGCTTATTACAAGGAAGGCCTCAACCCTGTAAAGCTTATCACGTCAGGCGGTTATTCGCGGGCCGTCATAGGCGGGCTCGGCGAAGCAAAGACGCCTGCCAACTATGCCGCGTCTCTTTTACCGGCAGAGGAAGCGAAGAAGCAAGGCTTTACCCAGGTGTTATGGCTCGATGCCATTGAGAAGAAATACATCGAAGAGGTCGGCACGATGAACATCATGTTTCTCATCGATGACACCCTCATTACACCGCCCCTTGAAGGATCGATCCTTGGAGGTATCACGAGGGATACGGTGCTCACCCTTGCCAGTCACTGGGGCGTCAGGATCGAGGAGCGTAGGATATCCATTGACGAGGTCATCGAAAAGGCAAAGTCAGGAGCGCTGCAGGAGGTCTTTGGAACAGGTACTGCAGCGGTGATCTCGCCTGTGGGCTGGATACAGCATAGGGAAGAGATGATCACAATCAACAAAGGCGGGATCGGTCATTTTTCCCAGAGGCTTTATGATGAGATAACCGGCATCCAGTACGGTGAGAGACCGGATATATTCGGATGGTGCTATCAGGTCTGAGATCCTGGTGCCTGTATATCCTATTACCCATAGCCAGGATTCAATTCATCCTGGCTATGCATCGAATATGAGATCCTTCTTCACCTCTCACCCTTTACCTCTCACCTTTTACCTCTCACCTCTCACCTCTCACCGGGTTCATTATGCTTGAGATGTTCCTCTGCATATTCGCCTTTCTGGCCGGCTTCATAGACTCCGTTGCGGGCGGCGGGGGGCTTATCCAGCTTCCCGCGCTTTTCATCTTCCTCCCTGACCTTCCCGTGGCAATGCTGCTTGGCACAAATAAATTTGCATCCATATGCGGCACATCAATAGCCACGATCCAGTACGCGCGGCACATCAGGATCAATTGGGCTGCCACCTTTCCTGCGACAGCGAGCGCCCTTTTGTTTTCGTTCCTCGGGGCACGGGTTGTAACGCTTCTGGACCCTGCGGTCATGCGGCCCCTGGTTCTCGTCATGCTGATCGGCATTGCCGTCTATACATTCTTAAGAAAGGACTTCGGCTCATTGCATGTGCCGAAGCTCGGAAGCGTTAAACAGTTCTCCATCAGCATCGCAACGGGTATGGTGATCGGTTTTTATGACGGGTTCTTTGGCCCCGGGACAGGGAGCTTCCTCATCTTCGTGTTCATAGGAATCTTCGGCTTCAGCTTTCTCTCTGCATCGGCATCTTCCAAGGTCATCAACTTTGCCACGAACCTGTCGGCAGTGCTCTACTTCGGGTTCACTCACAACATCTTGTTCAAAGTAGCCATGCTCATGGCCGTCTTCAATATACTGGGGGCTGTTGCCGGCACAAAGCTTGCGATTCTGAAGGGAAACCGTTTTGTGAGGATATTTTTTCTGTTTATCGTGTCCGCGATGATCATCAGGTTGGGGTATGATGTGCTGTTCCGATAAACCAGCTCATAGCTGATAGCTCATGGCTCATAGCAAAACCAAGCACGTACGGTTTCATTCTGACGAAGGAAGAACAATCCTAAGCATCAAATCCTAAACAATATCAAAATCCAAATATCAAATGTTCAAAACGTGCTGTCATCGCGAGGAGCGAAGCGACGTGGCGATTTCAGCGGATGAGATTGCCACGCCCTGCGGGCTCGCAATGACACACCTGTTTTATTCAATTGTTTTGAATTTTGAACATCCGCATTTGTTTAGGATTTAGAAATTCGGATTTAGAATTTATCATTTCTGCTATGAGCCATGAGCTATGAGCCAATATACTTCTTCCTCAGCTCTGCCAGCTTTGCGAAGTGCTTTCTTTCCTCTTCGATGATGAGGTCGACCTCGACGCGGTCTTTCTCCGCGAGAAATTGTTTCACCTCCTGGTAATAGAGGATGGAGTCCATCTCCCGCTCCATGGCAAAATCTATTGCCGACAGCGTATCTTTTATCTCAGGCAGCGCTGCGTTGCGGAGGTCTTTCCTGAAGATCACCTTGCCGTCTATATAATTCCTGAGATATGAGAGATATTCACCATTATATGTTTCAGGCACACTTGACTGCTTTATCGTCGCGAGCATATCCGTAAATATCCTTTTATGCCGTATCTCCTCATCGGCAAGGCGGCTGAAAATATCCCTCGTGGCCGCATCTTCTGCCATGAGCGCTGCTTTATGATAAAATATTTCCCCGTCCTCCTCGATCCTGACGGCAAATTGAAAGATGTCGCTCGGTGTAAATATATTCATCGTCCCCTCCTTTATGTCCTTCCAGTGCCGGCATCGTGCCGTGCGAAGTCGCCGCGTTGTCCCGTATGCCCTGACATCATTATTATATTGAATATTGCTTGCATTGGCAATGTTTTAAAATATTACCCGTAGCGCCTGAGCTGAAAGCCGTCTCCGGTTGTGTATTCCCCATAGCTTCCATGTTCTATGAAATCACCGGTGTTCAGGTAGACCTTTTCCCTGCCGTCGATGACATGGGACGTGCGGTCAGGTATGTGGGAGTGGGCGAGGACAACCGCGTCGTACCCTTCATCCTGTTTTGACCGTGCATACCTTCTGAATGCCTGCATGACCTTGGCGCTGTACGGTTTCTTCTTTTTTGAGAGGAATATCCGCATCGCCATGGCTATCTTCCACGTCATGGCAGGGCCGAAAAAATCCATAACCGCGTAAATGGCCGGCGTTTTCAGAATGTTTCCAAGGCAGAATGCGTCGAACCTGTGTCCGTGCGCTATGTATGTCCTCTTTCCTTCGACGTCGATCGTCATCTCCTTCGCGCAGGTGATGCCCGTCTGTGCCTGGAAGAATTCCCCCATCCCGAACTCGTGGTTTCCCTCAAGCAGGCAGACCTCTTTTCCCTTTTCCACGAGCCTTTTCAGCGAATCAACAATACCCGCGTAGCAGGGATAGATATACCCTTCGTACCCATGATAGAACTCGAAGAGATCGCCAAGGACGAAGACCTTGTCGGCATCCTCACAGACATCGCCGAGGAAATCTTTGACATGCCTCATCTTGTCAAAACTTCTGTCCGTAAGGTGGGTGTCGGAAAAAAAGATCAGCTTCATAATTTATATGCCATTAAACCCGTAAGTCGTGAGTCGTAAGGCGTAAGGGGTCTAATCTTTCACGCCTCACGCCTGACGCCTTACGGAATTTACACGGGTCTTGAACTTTCCAAGTATTCACGCAGCGCTTCCTGCCAGCTTCTCATGGCAATGCCTGTCGTATTCCGGACCTTTTTTGTATCGAAGACGGAGCAGGCAGGCCTCGCCGCCTTCCTGTTAAGCGCCTGCGAAGAGACTGCCGTTACCTGGATATCCATCCCGAGGGTCATAAAAACCTCCTGCGCCAGCTCGTACCAGGTGCAGGAACCGTCGTTGCAAATATGGTAGATCCCCGACTCTCCTTTTTCAATGAGAATGGAAAGTGGCTCCGCAATGTCTTTGGCGTATGTCGGCGACCCCTTCTGGTCGTTCACTACCTCGATGCTACCCCTTTCCCTGGCAATCTCTATTACCTTGGATATGAAATGTCGGCCGCCCTCTCCGTAAAGCCACTGGCTCCTGATGATGAGGGAAGAAGGGGCCTTTGCGAGGACCTGCTCCTCGCCCCACAATTTTGTCTTGCCGTAGAAGGAGATAGGGTTCGGAGTATCTTCTTCAGTGTACGGAAGGCCTTTCGTGCCGTCAAAGACGTAGTCGGTGCTGATGTGAACAAGTTTTACGCGGTATTTGCTGCAGATGTCGGCGATGATCGCCGCCCCGTGGCTGTTGATCTTTTCTGCAAGCTCCCTTTTGTCCTCGCAGCCATCCACATCCGTCACGGCGGCACAATTGATCAGCGCATCGGGCCTCTCGCCGGCAATGATCGCTTCACCGGCCTTGCGGTCCGTAATGTCCCATTCATCGATATCGAAGCCGGCGACATCAAACCTTTTTTTAAAAAGAGGGATAATGTTGGTTCCGAGAAGACCTTTACCGCCGGCAAAAAGAACCTTCATCGGTTTCCATACATCCTGTTATAATATTCAAGGTAGGCCCCGCTCCTGATCCTTTCCCACCATTTCCTGTTGTCGATATACCACCGTACCGTTGTCTCCATGCCGTCGGCGAAATCTGTTTTTGTCTGAAAGCTTAGTTCATTTGTAAGCTTTGTCGAGTCGATGGCGTACCGGCGGTCATGGCCGGGCCTGTCGGTAACAAAACGGATAAGCGTTTCCGGCTTTCCGAGGATCTTAAGGATAAGCTTCACGATCTCCATATTCGTCCTCTCGTTCTCGCCGCCGATATTATAGATGTTGCCGGGAACGCCGTGCTGAAAGACCGTATCGATGGCCCTGCAGTGGTCCTCTACGTGGATCCAGTCCCTGACGTTCATGCCGTCTCCGTATAGGGGCAATTCAATATCCGCGAGGGCATTCGTTATCATCAGCGGGATGAGCTTCTCCGGGAACTGGTACGGGCCGTAATTATTTGAACATCGCGTAATGACAACGGGCATTCCGTATGTTGTGTAGTACGCCATAGCGAGCATGTCCGCCGATGCCTTCGACGCGGAATAGGGGCTGTTGGGGGCCATCGGAGTATCCTCACGGAATCTGCCCGTCTTGCCGAGAGAACCGTAAACCTCGTCGGTGGATACCTGAATAAAAAGCCTCGTACCCCTTTTCCTTGCCATCTCGAGGAGGTTGAAGGTCCCGTTGATATTGGTCTTGATGAACGTATCAGGGTCGATAATGCTCCTGTCGACGTGGGACTCAGCGGCAAAATTGATCACAGCTTCCACGGGTGACTCAAAGGCCTTTTCCACATCGGATATGCTGCCGATATCGCCTTTCACAAATCTGTAGCGGCTGTCCCCCTCTACTCCTTCGAGGTTTTCAGGGTTTCCTGCATAGGTCAGCTTGTCCAGGTTGACGATATTGTACGGATAGTGCGAAAGCATGTAGCGCACAAAATTTGACCCGATAAAACCACACCCGCCGGTTACGAGGATATGTGTATTAGCCATCTTTCCTGTCCCATGAGTAGGGTATGTCGTTGATGTGGGGGTCGACCCTGGATTCGTCGGGCTTTACCCTGTTGTAGGGCTCAGTGGGAATGTTGATGATGATCGCCTCATTTTCGCTGATGCATTTCCATCCATGAAAGACCATTTTCGGCACCCTGACGAGCATGGGGTTAAAGTCGCCGATGAAAAACTCATTTATTTCTCCTTTTGTCGGCGATCCATCCCTGTTGTCATAAAGGGCAAGCTTGATCATCCCTTTTATGCAGATGATGAAGTCGTCCTGCCCCTGGTGATAATGCCAGGCCTTTACAACATGGGGATAGGTGGTGGTAAGGTAGACCTGACCGAAGTTGACGAACATGTCTTCGTCGTTCCGCAGGATCTCCATCAAACGGCCTCGCTCATCAGGAATATATCTCAATTGTTTCACAACAACATCCTTTATCATATCAACCCCCATAAATTAAAATTCTAAATTCGAATCTCTAAGCACTAAACAAGCACAAATGTTCCAATATCAAAACTGGCAGAGTGTTTACGTTTGGAACATTAAATATTTGAATTTCGATATTGTTTAGAAATTGGTGCTTAGGATTTAGGATTTTATTTCTCTTAGTCCACATTATTTGCTCCTGTCTGTGAAACCAGGATATTTGCCCGCAGCAGCGACTCAAAGGTGCCCGCGTCTGTCCACCATCCGTCCAGCATATCCCAGGTCATGGTCCCTTCCTTCACGTAGGCGTTATTGACATCGGTGATCTCCAGCTCCCCCCTGTCGGAAGGCTTCAGGGTCTTCACGATATCAAATACGCGGCCATCGTACATGTATATGCCGATGACGGCAAGGTTGCTCCTGGGTTTCTTCGGTTTTTCAACGATATCCACCAGCTTGTTCTTCGCGATCTCTGCCACGCCGAAACGTTCAGGGTCGGGCACTTCCTTCAAAAGGATCTTGGCGCCCTTTTTCTGTTTTTCAAAATCGCGGACAGCTCTTGCGATATTCCTCTCGATGATATTGTCGCCAAGCACCACGCATATAGGCTCGCTGTCAGCGAAATACTCCGCCAGCGACAGCGCCGCGGCGATGCCGCCTTCCCCTTCCTGGTAGGTGTAGTTGATGTGCCGCAACCCGAATTCCTTGCCGTTTCCCAAAAGCCTCAAAAAATCCCCGGCATAGTTCCCTCCGGTTACGATCATGATGTCCGTGATGCCTGCGTTAATGAGCGTTCCGATAGGGTAGTATATCATCGGGTTGCCGTATATGGGCAGGAGATGCTTGTTGGTGATTTTCGTAAGCGGGTGCAGTCTCGTTCCGAGCCCGCCGGCAAGAATAATTCCTTTCATGCGCTCTTCCTCCTACTTTGTCGTGATCCCCGCCAGATCAAAGGATATCCTGATGACTGTATCGTTGGGCCTTTTCGATTGCATCAGCGTTAATGTCGTGCCCCAGCATCCAGGCATATACCTGAGTTGATACAAGGTTTCGATCCACTCTGAATCTTTGAATGTGTACCGTATCTGATACCTTCCCTGGAAGTATTTGTATATGCCGCCAAGATCAAGAAAGACCTCGTTGTTCAAGTCCGCCGTGTAATTATGAGAAAGGTTCATATTATATATGTTGGGTTTCGCGTAGCTGAAGCCGTTCCTGATGGTCTTTAATCCTTCCCCGCCTGTATTGATCTGCGCCTCATTGGTGTAGCTCAGGTTGGTTGTCGGATATACGGTCAGCCGGGTATCAATATCGGAAAACCTGCCGCCGGAGCCCTTATAGAGTTCGGAAGGGCGCAATCCACCCGAAAGCCCGTAGGTCTGGGATATCTCAAAAAGAGACAACTCGCGCTGCCACCCTTCGGAGGTTGAGTTCAGATAATGGTTCAGTGAGTACGTGATCGTGTTGGTCTGGTACAGACGGTCATAGGGATCTATGTTGGGCAGATCGGTAAAAGACGTATTGGGGATAAAATTATACTTTACCACCGGTTTTACCACGCTGTGCATCTCCCCCAGGTTCAGCAGGTCGGTATAATAATACCGCATGAACTGGACGTTCGCATCCCCCTCGATCCTGAAGGTGTTGCGATGTTCCATATCATTGCTGCTGCCGTTGCTCCGGTTGATAAGGTATGCCGTTTCCATCAGGGTGCCGTTCACAAGGAAATTGATCCCGTTCCAGGAATAGGGCACCCGGAGTCGCGGCTCGATCCCCATTCGTGAAACTGTATCACCTTTGTCCCTGTAAAAGGACGTATAGTCCGTTACAAAATCCGTATAGAACTTCCCTTCCAGAAACGGGATATACTCCGTGAAAAAAGAGGCATGGGGATAGTATTGGAATGTAGATCTATTGTTATCATCGGAAAGGAGGTTCCTGAAGTTGGCCATCTCCGCTGTGAGGAGGGACTTTTTCGCGGGGACTTCCAGGAATGCCGTGGATTTTATCAATGTCTCGCTTCTTTCAGCTATCGTTGTGCCGAAATCTTTTAGATAATCGTCGTCAGAGATAAAGCGGAGGTTCGCTTTCAGGGCCATGTTCTGCATGAGTACCTGTTCGTGCTGACCACGTAATTGCCAGCGCGTGCCGTCATATTGCCTGTCGCTGATGATCGAATAATCCCATACCCCCTTCATGTCTTCCCTGGGGGCATACCTGAACTCGGCGCCGGGCTTGATGCCCCTGTCGCCAAGGTAGTCGAGAAAGAAAGTGGCGTCCTTATCTTTTGATATGGCCCAGAAATAGGATGTATTGATGAGCATGCCGTTTCTTGACGAAACTGCAAATCCCGGCATAAGCAACCCCGACTGCCTCTCCGTCTTGACCGGGAAGATACCCCAGGGCAGATAAAAAACGGGGACATCCTTGATATAGAATTTTGTGCTTTTTGTTTTTGCGTATCCCTCAACGGTGACATCAACTTCCTGTGCCGAGAATTTCCAGGCAGGGTCCTCCCATCCGCAGGTGGTGAATTCCCCTTTCTTGATCGTATACTGCGCCTCGCCGACCTTTTCGATCTCTTCGCCGGTAACGTGGAAATTGCCCTTCTGAAGGTAGATCTTCCCGCCATCTATCTTGCCTTTTTTAGAGATGAGATTAAGCTGCAGCTTCTGGCATTCGATACGGTCTCCTTCATCCTGGAAGACCACGTTCCCCTCTGCGAAGATATCCTGTGTCTTTTCGTCAAAAAGGACGTAGTCCGCATTAAGGATCCGGGCACCTTCCCTGAGATCAACCTTGCCCTTGGCAACGTATGTGCTCTTCTCGCGGTTATATTCGACGAACATGGCCGCTATGTCGATCGGCGCATTGACAGAGGCCTTGTAATCGAATTGTTTCCCATGCAGACAGAGCGGGATAAAAAGGAACAGAAAGAGGATGGTGAATTTACTTTTAAAAGATATCATGAATGATTGCCTTTGCCTCACCGATAGTGTAAAAAGAACCTGTCACAAGTATCAGGCCGTCTTCTCCTGAGAGGGTTTTTGCGGTTCTCAATGCGCTCCTTGTGTCTTCAGCGACTATCGCGCCTTTCGCGTATGTTTTCATCAGAGATGGCGCCAGCGCCCGTTCTGTAACAGGTTTTGTCAATATTGTCGTATCCATTGCCGGTACGATCTCTTGAAGCATTCTATCATACTCTTTATCCTTCATGACACCAAAAATGAGAATTTTCTTCCTGTCCCCGTAGCAGGCCTTTATAAACTCTGTAAGGACATGGATGCCGCTGGGGTTATGTGCCCCATCAATGAGGACCGTCGGCCTTTGTCTCACCTCTTCCAGTCTTCCCTGGCACCGGATGCGGGACAGGGAATCGAAGATCGCACCGTCGCGGACAGGAAAACCGGCGGTCGAGAGAACGTCAACGGCACAGAGCGCAACGGCGCTGTTTGCAAGCTGGTGGTCGCCTTTCAGGTTTACCCGGATACCCTCGAGCGCCCTTGACGGGCCCCAATAAGACATGGCCTGTTCCCCGGTCTTTTCATAGGAAAAATTCCTCCAGAGGCTGTAGACAGGACTTCCGATGCCTTTTGCAGCCTTGTATATAATATCCAGCGGGACATCTGCCGCGCCGGTCACAACCGGCACCCCCTTCTTGATGATGCCTGCCTTTTCCCGGGCAATGGCCTCAATAGTATTGCCGAGATAGGCCGTATGATCAAAGGAAACGTTGGTAATGACGCTTACAAGCGGTTCGATGACGTTTGTCGAGTCAAGCCTTCCCCCGAGCCCTGTCTCGATGACCGCAATGTCCACCTTTTTTCTCCTGAAATACTCAAAGGCAATGGCCGTAGTAAAATCGAAGAAGGTAAAAAACCTGTCCTTGTCTTTTTTCTGTATCTTTTCGCGGAGATGTTCCGTCAGCTCAACAACCTCCGCTTCCCCGATCTCCTCTCCGTTCACCGTGATCCTTTCGGTAAATGACACGAGATGGGGGGACGTATAGGCACCCGCAGAATATCCTTCTTCCCTGAGCATGCCGGCGATCATGCCTGCCACGGAGCCTTTGCCGTTGGTGCCCGCAATGTGGACCGCCTTCAGCGCCTTATGAGGGTTTCCCATTATGTCGAGTATCCGTGAAATATTCTCAAGCCCGAATACCATCCCAAACTTTTCGAGCCCGTAGAGGTACTCAAGGGTAGCAGAAAAATCTCTCATGCTATATGTGAGAGTAATGTGTAGAGTCTTTTTTTCAGTTCTTTTCTTGGCACTATCATATCTATCATGCCATGCTCCAGAAGATATTCCGCCCTCTGGAATCCGTGAGGAAGCTCTTCTTTAATAGTCTCTTTGATAACCCTCGGGCCGGCAAATCCGATCATCGCCTTTGGCTCTGCTATGATAACATCACCCAACATACCCATGCTTGCCGTGACGCCGCCCAGCGTGGGATCGGTCAGGACCGTTATATAAGGAACGCTATGGGACTTGAGGTTGTATATAGCGCCTGCAACCTTGGACATCTGCATGAGAGACATGATGCCTTCCTGCATCCTTGCGCCGCCCGATGAACAGAAGAGAATAACCGGCAGCTTGTCCTTCGCCCCCTGTTCGAGCGTCCTCGTGATCTTTTCGCCCACCACAGAACCAAGGCTGCCGCCCATGAAGTTAAAATCAAAGATCGCTGTCAGCACATCGAGGCCGTTGATGACGGCCTTCCCGCACATCATCGCGTCGCTTCTTTTGGTCGTCTCTTTCGTTTCAATGAGCCTCGTCTTATATGGCTTGGTATCCTTGAACTTGAGAAAATCGACGGGCTCAACATTTTTGTAGAGTTCCGTGAAGCTCCCCTTGTCAAACATCAGCGCGACCCTCACATCGACGTTGATAGGGAAATGGTAGAGGCATTTGGGGCACACATGCTGGTTTCTCTCCACCTCTTTTCTGTAGAGGAGCTCCTGGCAGGAACTGCACTTGATCCAGAGGGATTCGTCCTTCTCTGCCTTTTTGATCTCCCGCTGGATGTCGATTTCTTTATGCGGCTTCTTCGTTTTATCTTTTCTGCTGAAAAAACCCATGAATTTCCTATTGAATTTTTGCTGTAAAACTACCAAAATAAGGGTAGCATGTCAATAAAAAGGGTCTCCATAGAATCGGACCATGCCCTCGAAGGAGTCCTGCGGACAGGGAGCAGGAACGCAGGCGTTGTCATATGCCATCCCCATCCCCTTTATGGCGGCGATATGCACAACAATGTCGTAGGGGCGATGGAAGAAGGGTTTTTCCAACAGGGTTACACGACCCTCATATTCAATTTCCGCGGTGTCGGCGGAAGCAGGGGAGAATACGATGAAGGGGAGGGGGAGGTCCGGGATGTCCTCGCTGCCTCAGAACATCTCCGGCAGCATCTTGATCCCGCCGGCCGGATTATGTGTGCCGGCTATTCCTTCGGCGCCTGGGTGGTGAGCAGGGCAGCGCCCCAGGTTCATTGCCTGGAGGGGTTATTTCTTGTTTCGTACCCGTTCCTCATCTACAAAGGCGAACACCTGAAGGCCTTCAGCAAAAAGATCTATTTCATCGGAGGGGCATACGACGATATCGCTCCCCTCGATGACCTCCTCGCATTCTACAAGCGCCTGGAGATCACCGACAAATACCTCAAGGTTATCCCCACAACCCATTTCTACGGCGGCAAGGAAGAGGAGATCACTGATTTCATCAAGGAAAGCGTCGAACCCGCGCCTGACAACAATCTCCCCTAAGTCTTGAACAGATAAACGCTTTATGGTAATGTGATGCATAAGATCGCTGATTATTGAAAGCTGATCGCTGACTGCTAATTTTCAAAAGGAAAGACACAACGATGGACTACAAAGACACGCTGCACCTACCGAAGACGCCTTTTCCCATGAAAGGGAACCTGCCTGTCAGGGAAAAGGAGATGCTTGCATTCTGGGATAGCATAGGGCTCTACAGGAAGCTCATCGAGGCGCGAAAGGACGCCCCTTCGTTCATTCTCCACGACGGCCCTCCCTACGCGAACGGGAATATCCACCTTGGCACAGCCCTCAACAAGATACTGAAGGACATCATCGTAAAGTCGAAGTTCATGTCAGGTTACAGGGCAGACTACGTCCCGGGATGGGACTGTCACGGGCTGCCTATCGAGCACCAGATAGAAAAGGAATTCAAGGCAAAAAAGATCGCTATGCCCAAGCTGGATACCCGGAACGCATGCAGAAAATACGCGGAAGGTTTTATCGACATCCAGCGCGCCGAATTCAAAAGGCTCGGCGTCATCGGAGACTGGGAACACCCCTACATCACAATGGATTACGGGTACCAGGCAACGATCATCGGGGAGATACAGAAATTCTTCGAAAGGGACGAGGTCTACCGGAAAAAGAAGCCTGTCTACTGGTGCATACACTGCATGACCGCCCTTGCCGAGGCAGAGATCGAATACGACAACAAGAGATCAACCTCCATCTACGTCAAATTCCCCTTCACCCAAAAGAGGGACGGCGTCTTTGCCGATTACCCCGACAAGCCGATCCATATGCTCATCTGGACTACAACACCCTGGACGCTCCCGGCGAACCTCGCCATCGCCATCCACCCTGATTTTACTTATGTTGCTGTCGATATAGGGAAAGAGATATACATTGTCCTCAAAGAGCTTGTCGAAGACATCGCAAAGAGGGCGGCCATCGGCGATTACAAGATAATTGAAGAGATAAAGCCCGATAAGCTCAAAGGGCTTACCTTCAGACATCCCTTCATCGACAGGCAGTCCCTTATCGTCTATGCCGATTATGTTGCGAACGATACCGGCACCGGCGCGGTCCATACGGCGCCCGGACACGGTGAAGAGGACTATGAGACGGGTATCGAATACGGGCTCGACGTGTACTCTCCGGTCAATGAAAAGGGCCGGTTCATCGAAGAGGTCGACTTCTTCCGGGGCATGAACGTCTTTGAAAGCAACCCGGAGGTCATCAAAAAGCTCGAAGAACTCGGGCTTCTTCTCCATAAAGAGGAGATCGAACACTCCTATCCCCATTGCTGGCGCTNNACAGGATCTACAATATGCTCCAGGTACGGCCTGACTGGTGCATCTCGCGGCAGAGGACCTGGGGGGTCCCGATCACGATCTTCTATTGCGAAACGTGCAGGGAGCCTTACTGGAGCAAAGAGACCTTTGCAAACGTCATCAGTGCCGTGAGGGAGCACGGCGCCGATATCTGGTTCGAAAAAGATGCCTCCTTCTTCCTCCCGGAAGGGGCAAAGTGCAGCAGATGCGGCAACGGCGCCTTTGTCAAGGAAGAAGATATCCTAGACGTGTGGTTTGACTCGGGCGTAAGCTGGTCGGCGGTCTGCAAAAAGCGGGAGGGGCTTAAGTTCCCGCCGGACCTCTACCTCGAAGGAAGCGACCAGCACAGGGNNGTCTGGTTCGACTCGGGCGTGAGCTGGGCGGCAGTCTGCAAAAAGCGGAAAGAACTGAAGTTCCCGGTGGATCTCTATCTCGAAGGAAGCGACCAGCACAGGGGGTGGTTCCACAGCTCGCTCCTCACCTCGGTAGGGAACGAGGGCCACGCGCCATACAATTCTGTCCTGACGCACGGTTTCGTCGTCGACGGCTCCGGCAGGAAGATGTCCAAATCCATGGGCAACATCATCGCGCCCCATGAGATCATCGAAAAGTTCGGCGCGGAGGTCCTGCGGCTCTGGGTCACCTACGAAGACTACAGGGACGATATAAAGATATCAAAGGACATCATCAACAGGCTTGTTGAGACGTACCGGAGGGTCAGGAATACCCTGCGTTTCCTCCATGCCAACATCAACGGGGATTTTGATCCCCAGCGCGACAGCGTACCCTACGAGAAGCTTTCCCTTCTCGACAGATGGCTCTTATCAAGGCTCCAGAGGCTCATCGAACGGGTCACTGAGGCATACAACAACTATACGTTTCACGTAATATACCACAGCATACACAATTTCTGCACCGTTGACTTAAGCGCCCTCTACCTGGATATTGTAAAAGACAGGATCTATGTGGAGAAACGGGACGGTGTGAAGCGGCGGGCTTCCCAGACCGTAATCTACGAGGCGTTGATCACAATTTTGAAGCTCATCGCCCCCATTTTGTCCTCAACCGCTGATGAGATGTGGTCGTACCTGAAGGATTATGTCAAGGAAGAAAGCGTCCTCCTTACGACCTTTCCGTCGCCCAGAAAGGAATGGATCAATGCCGGGCTCGAAGAAGAATGGGAGAGTATCTGGAGCGTGCGGGAAATAGCGAACAAAAAGATCGAAGAAAAAAGGGCCGCCAAGGTCATAGGCCATTCCCTTGACACGAAGATCATCGTGCGTGTCCCCGAGAAAGAATATGACCTCCTCACAAGGCTCGGCGATGAGCTGAAGGATGTCTTTATCGTTTCACAGATCGAACTGCAGGTTGGGAACGAACCGGACGTGACGGTCACAAAGGCTGAAGGCGCAAAATGTGAGCGGTGCTGGCAATACGCGACGGACATTCGTACAACAGGCAGATTCCCCAACGTGTGCAGGCGATGCGAAGATACCTTATCTTCCTGATCGTACCCGTTGTCTTTATCCTTGACAGGTGGACAAAGCTCCTCATTATGGAGCATCTGAGCCCGGGAGGCTCCATTCATGTCACCTCCTTTTTTTCCATCGTATACGTGGAGAACTACGGAGGGGTCTTCGGCCTTCTTTCGCGGTACGAGTTTGCCAGGACCATCTTTACCTATCTTCCGCTTCTTATTGTCACCATCCTCATTGTTGTGCTCATTGTTTACAGGATTGCCTTTGCGAAACGCTTAGCGCTTGTTTCAATCCTTGCCGGCGCTGTCGGGAACATCTACGACAGGGTTCTCTATGGAAGCGTTGTTGATTTTCTCGATTTTTACTACGGCATCCACCACTGGCCCGCGTTCAACGTTGCCGACATAACCATCACCTTCGGGATCTGCCTGTGGCTGTTTCTGGAACTGTTCCATGCAAAAAAAGCAGCTCATAGTTCTTAGCTCATGGTTGATAACGAACAAGATACCGGTTACTCGATCTTGGATGCTGGTCAGATGCACTTCAAGGAACGAGGCGCAAGGATCGAGGTGCGGGGAACAAGGAACGGGATTCTTTTTTACCTTTTACCTTTTACCTTTCACCTTTCACAGTGTGGGCTGACATTATGGATGATGAATTATTAGAAGAAGAAAAGAAGCTCAGGCGATTACGGTTCATCGTCGATTTTGCGCTCCAGTTTATTCAGTCACAGGATATCGACCACGACCATGCGATAAAGATCGTCGAAGGGGTAAAAAAACAGGCGCTGAAGCTCTTCCCTGATAAGGAAGATGCGTTCGATATCATCTATGCTCCGCGTTTCAAGCGGGCGCTGAACGAAAAGTTTAAAAGAACGTAGATAGGCTCATGGCTGATGGCTCATAGCTCATGGCAACAGCAAGAACCGGGTAGGCAGTGAAAGATTTTCGTGCATAGTGCATACTCTCTGTTGCTCTTGCTGATAGCTGACTGCTGATAGCTGGTAGTCAAAAAGGAGGATGCCTTGAAAGAAGAGATCGAGCAGGCGATAAAGGGATTTGTGAGGACCTCACCATCAAACCGGCTGAAAGATTCTGACGAACAGTATTTCGCTGAACCGATGGTGGGATACGCAGATATCCATGATCCGCTCTTCGCCGAATATAAAAAGATCATCGGTGATTTCCACCTGACCCCGGCGGAATTCCTCGAGGCCGAATACGGCGAGGCATGCCCCCAAAGCGGCACAGTCATATCCTGGATACTGCCTGTGGGCATGGTCATCCGCCGGAGCAACAGGAAGAGGACAAAGACTCCCTCCCTCGAGTGGTCGCATATGCGCTGCTTTGGCGAGCTTTTTAATGAATCGCTGCGAAAATATGCCGTCGCGCTCCTTAACAGCAGAGGATATCGCACCCTTGCCCCTGTCCTGAATACGCAGTGGAAACGCATCATATCGCCCGAGGTCGGCCACGCCTCGAACTGGTCAGAACGCCATGCCGCGTATGCGGCAGGGCTGGGGACGTTCAGCTTAACTGATGCACTTATTACCCGGAAGGGGATCGCCCATCGGATCGGCTCCGTCATAACGGAGCTCGTCGTCGAACCGACGGCACGGCCATATCAGGGCCCTTATGACTACTGCCTTAAATACAGTGCAAACACCTGCGGAGCCTGCATCAAACGCTGTCCTGCCGGGGCGATCAGCGAAAAGGGTCACAACAAGGAGACGTGCTCCCAGTACATGCGCCAGGTAATCAGCCCCAAGGTGAACGAGACATACGGGGTCACAATATCAGGCTGCGGGCTCTGCCAGACAAATGTCCCCTGCGAGGGCAAGATACCGGCTATAAAGCAGCTCATGGCTCATAGCTCATAGCAAAATCAAATCCTAAATTCTAATTTCTAAATCCTAAACAAATTCAAATGTTCTAAATTCAAAATATAAACGACATGCCTTTGCTTTGAACATTTGATATTTGAATTTAGATATTGTTTAGTGCTTCGTGCTTAGGATTTCGATATTGTTTCGGATTTGGTGCTTCGTTCTTGCTATGAGCTATGAGCTGTATTTGTCGCCTTTCTATTTCCCCAGCCTCTTCCTGATGCTGTCCGCAAGCCCTCTGATTCCCTCTCCTACCTTCTGCGTCCCATCGGAACCGAGGGTTACCGCCGAGCCGCCGATACCCTTTACCGATAATCCGAGCTTTTCCGCAAGGCCGGAAGAAAACCTGGCGCTCATACTCTCTGCAAGGCTGAACTTCGGGTTGTCGAGAGATCCTTCGACAACAAATTTCAGGGGAATCTCGTTATTGCTGTTTTTCATGAAGGCAACCACCATAGACAGGGGTACACCGAGGAACCTGGAACCCATCCCGGAGCCGCTCTCGAATTCAAGGTCCTTAAGAACAACATTACCAGGTGCGCTGATCATCCGTGAGGCGATCTTCACATCCATATCAAGGTCAAGAAATCCCTTTGTCACATTGACGCTGCCCTCTTTCTGGAAATATGGCTTCATTGCCGTAATGTCGAGCTTCCTGGCCTCCACTCTCGAATCTACGTCCTGCGTCTTCAGTTTTACCTTGCCCTTGCTCATCAATGTTCCGGTGCCCATATTGCCGGGGACATTGGCCTTCAGAGTATAGGGCGTGAGATTGACACCCAGGGGGATCGCGATATCTTTCGCGTCAAGCTCGATATTGCGCACCTTTGTCAAAATGGGTGTTTTTGCCGTTTTCCTGTCGAGGTAGTCGATGGAGCCGTTGCGGACCCCGATGTTCTTGATGAAGACAGGCGGGGATTTTTTCGCATCCTTCTTTGTCTTTTCCTTGTCTTTTTTCTCTTTTTCCGCCGGTAGCGCCGGCATGATCACGTTGCCCTTCTGGTCGGTTTCGATCAACATATAAAGGTCCTTCAGGAGAACGCTGGAGATGACATACTCGTTCCTGAGAAACCCTAGAAAATCAGCCGTAATAGTGACATTACCGATCTTCAATATCTCTTTGCCGGCAGGGCCCTTAAAGCTGATGCCGGCGCCTTCTACCTTACCCCAGTTGAGTTCCAGTTTCTGTATCGAGAAATTTTTCCCGAGCATCGTTTCAAGCTCTGCCTTGATAAGCTTGTTTGCATGCGAGATAAGGATTGCAACGGTCACCCCAAGTATGATCACTACCCCGGCAATGGCAATGAGAATTATCTTCAATCCCTTCTTTTTCATCATAACCCTCCGTTATACCTGTATCGTGAAAAGTGAAACGTGCTCATCTCCTCATTGGTGCATCCATTTTCATCCTTATTATATGCCATGAGGTGCTTGAAATGGAATAGGTTCATCCATATAATTACACAAGAAGGAGGTTGGTATGTCTGTAATGTTCGAGTTTGCCATGTTCCCGACGGATAAAGGGGAGAGCGTCAGCGAGTACGTAAGCAGGCTCCTCAAGGTCATCGACAAAAGCGCTTTACACTACAAGCTCACGCCCATGGGCACTGTCGTTGAAGTTGACACCTTTGACGCTGCGCTGAAGATCATCAGGCAGGCATATAAAGAACTTGAGCCTGACTGCAACAGGATCTATTCAACGATCAAGTTCGATATACGGAAAGGCAAGAAGGGAAGGCTTGTGCAGAAGGTCGCTTCGATAGAAAAGAAGGTAGGGAAGAAACTGAAAACGTAACGATGATCTTTGAGTGTCAATTTGGAAGCATTTTTACTATAATCTTCCCGTGAAGGTGCTCCTCATACAGCCCCCCATTGAGGATTTCTACGACACGTCCATACGGACCTACCCCCTTGCGCTTCTTTATCTTGCAGCGGCGATCCGGGATGTTTGCGACGTCTCGGTTGTTGATCTGCGGAGCAACAGAAGACCGCGAGCCATTAAAAACCACCCCTTCCCTGAATTGAGAGACTACTATCGGGACGATCATTATTCGCCTTTCTCGCTTTTCCGCAGATACTACCGCTTTGGCGCAGACGGCAGAGAGATCGAGGCAACGATCAGGCGGCACGCACCTGATGTTGTTGCCATCACATCTTCATACACGACCTATTCACTTGAAGCCCTCGAAGTAGCAAAGATAACCAAGAAGGTCAGCGATGATATCGTAACGGTCATGGGCGGCACGCATCCCACGCTTTTCCCGCTCCATTTGCTCAGAAGTTCATATGTTGATTATGTCGTACGGGGTGAAGGCGAGACGCCGCTTTTTTCATTGATCCAGGCACTAAGGTCAGACAGGAGAAAAGCCGTGGCAGGCATACCTGGAGTTTCTTCAAGACATAACGGCGATTATTCCATATCAGATATAGCGATCGAAAAAGATATCGACCGCATTCCGGAGAGAGGGCTGCTGGATCCTTCTGATTACCGGATAAGCGGGAAGAACTATACCTTTTTTCTCACGTCGCGGGGATGCCCTTTCCACTGTGCCTTCTGCGGCAAGCCCCCTGTCCCATACAGAAAAAGGAGCATCGGAAACATCGGGCAGGAAATATCTTCCTGTCTTGAGGCCGGTATCGAGGCGATAGACTTCGAAGACGATATGCTGAACCTTGACCTTGACTTTTTCAATGAGGTCCTTTCCCTTCTCAGCGGCAAAGGCCTGACCCTTTCCGCGATGAACGGCATCTATGCAGAGACGATGGATATGAGAACGCTGGAAAATATGTCGGACGCCGGTTTCCGGCGCCTGAACTTTTCTCTCGTCGATGTATCCGAATCTGTCATAGAGAGACAGAAAAGGCCGGCGCCCTTCAACCTCCTCAGGCTTTTGCCTTTTCTCGAGTCATCTCCGTTTGACGTAGAGCTCCACTTTATCATGGGGCTGCCGGATCAAAGGCCGGACGACATCATCGACACCATCCTCTTTCTTATGGGTAAGAGAGTCCTCCTCGGCCCGAGCATCTTTTATCTCGCCCCCGGAAGCCGCATATTTGATGAGGCCTCCGGCAGCTTCCGGGAAGAAGATGTCAAAACATTGCGGTCAAGCTACATGCTGCCCGTCAACCCCTTGCTTCCCCGGGAAGCTGTTTTTACACTCATGAAGCTTGTCAGGTTCATCAACGCCGTGAAGCGGTTTCTCGACAGAAACGCCGGTATTGAAAGGCTGAGCGACATCCTCGAAACGGCGCAGTGCGGGAGAAATCGCCATGACGATAGTATCATGAGAACCCTTATCACTGAAAAGAGGCTCGTAGCCTACGACAGGGGGGTGCGAGACTATATCGATGAGCCGCAGGACAGGGAGCTCACAGCCCATTTTTTTAAAAGGATCGTTGGGGCAACGATCAAAGGCTTCAAAACAGCCCATTCCCTGACCGTCGATTTGTGAAACAGCCCCCTTAAATCCTTGAAAGACCCCGTGTTTTCTGGTATTGTATGTGGGAAACATACGGCCATACAATACGGAGAAAAACCAAATAGAATGGAGAGTTTTTTCGGTTTCACCCTCCCCGGGCTTGAAAAAGCGATAGGCGCAACGGGTAAAGAAAAATACAGGGCAAGGCAGCTCTATAAATGGATCTACAATCAGGGCGTCTTTGACTTTGACGGGATGACCAACATACCCAGGGGCCTCCGCAAGATCTTCAAGGATACATTCTCTACCGACCTGCTCCCGATAAAAGAGGCGCTCACGTCAAAGGACGGCTCGAAGAAATTCGCGTTCTCTGCTGAAGACGGACATATTATAGAAAGCATCCTCATGCCTGAAAAGGACAGGAATACCCTCTGTATATCAACGCAGATAGGATGCAGGATGGGATGCAGGTTCTGCGTTACCGGCAGGATGGGGTTCAAGAGAAATCTTGCCGTGCACGAGATCGTCGGTCAGGTTATGGCAGTGAAAGAAGACATTAAAAGGAGCTCAGGCGAAAGGATAACCAATATCGTTCTCATGGGCATGGGGGAGCCGATGGACAACTTTGACAACGTGGCGCCTGCACTTGATATTATCAGGGACCCCCTTGGTCTTGATTTTTCATACAGGAGGATCACCGTTTCTTCTGTCGGTCTTGTTGAAGGCTTAAAGATGCTGGAGCCGAGGTCGGCCGTGATCGCCATCTCGCTCAATGCCGCAGATGACGGAACACGCACATCGATCATGCCGATCAACAGGTTGTATTCCATCGGAAAGATCATCCAGTTCGTGAGAGCATTCAAATTGCCGAACAGGGCAAGGATTACCTTCGAATATGTATTGTTAAGAGGTGTTAACGATTCGCTTGACGATGCGAAAAGGCTTGCGGAGCTTTTAAAAGGAGTGAAGTGCAAGATCAATCTTATCCCCTATAACGAGTCGCCCTATATTGAATTCAAAACGCCGGAACCTGCATCAATACAAAGATTCCAGTCCTATCTTCTTGACAGGCATTTTACGACGATCATACGGGATTCAAGGGGCCGGGACATATGCGGAGGGTGCGGTCAGCTGGGGGCGAGGTATTTATGAAGGAGATTTCATCTAATGGATGTTTTACCGTTTTATAAGGACTCTTTTTTCTGCGGATTAGGGAGAAAAGACGGCCTGCAGCTTAAAATGATGTACGATAAAGGAATTGTGTTCTGCGATGTGAATATCGATAAGCGTTTCGAAGGATACACGGACGTCTTGCACGGAGGAATGATCTTTGGTATCCTTGACGTTACCATCTGGTATGCTATCTTCCTGGAAACAAAGAAGATATACATGTCCCGGCATACGGAGATGGACTTTCTGAAGCCCGTCATGTGTAATATGCCCTATAGAGCGAAAGGTAAATTCCTCAAGATCGAGGAGCGGGATTTCCTTGCAACGGCGTGGATGGAGGACCGGAATGGAGAACTATGTGCCAGGGTCAACGCCATATTCAGGGAGGCAAAGGACATATCCGCTGCGCGATTCATCGACAAATTTGATTTCAGCAATACATCGCCAAAGATCAAACAACACTTCTATTCATTAATCTCGTAAGTCGTGAGGCGTAAATCGTAAGGGGTGAGAGCAAAATCCGTGAATCGTAAGGCGTGATCGTAAGAGGAGAAAGACCCTTGGATCGCCACGTCGCTCTGCTCCTCGCGATGACAACAAAATAGGGAATATCGAATCTCCGCTCTCAGCCGCCTTTCTCTCCCACGCCTTCCGGGGTTCATCGCCTCACGCCTCACGCCTCACGATTTACGGGTGTTGCTCCTCTCATTGACAAACGCTTAACGGGTGCTATGATTAGGGTAGGAGGGTAATCAATAAAAAGATCGGCAATACTGGAAGATTTACCTAATGAAAGGAGGGATGAGGTATGCTTATGCCGACAAAGATTCTTGTTCCCACCGATTTTTCCGGATATTCCGACAAGGCGTTGCAGCAAGCCCTTGATATCGCTGTTGAGTACAAGGCAAAGGTATACGTTCTGCACGTCGTACACGAGAGGATCCAGCGGGTTTTGACAGATGACTATTCCGACATCGCCATAACTCCAAAGGAGATCCGGAAATACGAGAGAACGCTTGTCAAAACGGCACAAAACAAGCTCACAAAGCAGATCGGCAAATTCGCGCAAAGCAAGGAAGTAGAAGTTGTCCCCGAAGTGGTCAGCGGTGTCCCTGCTGAAGAGATACTCAGGGCGCAGGAAGAAAAGGGCATCGATCTCGTGGTCATAGCGTCCCTCGGGAGAACAGGAATCGCGCGATACCTGATCGGCGGAGTTGCAAGAAACGTCCTTAAGGGCGCAAAATGCCCTGTGCTGCTGACGAAATAACGGTTGCAGCGAGGCGCGGGACGATTGAGCCCTCTTTTTGGGCTCATGAACGTGAAGGGGGTGGTACCAATGTTAAGGCCGACAAAGATTCTCGTACCGACAGATTTTTCAGAGTATTCCGACAGGGCCTTGAACCAGGCCCTGGATATCGCCAAACAATATAACGCAAAGGTCTATCTTTTCCATGCGATCCACCTGATAATACACCGGTGTGCCATCGACTACAGCATCAGCGACGATATGGTGGAAGAGATCAAGCGGCAGGCTCTGGATTCTGCCGGTAATAGCCTGAAGAGGCAGCTTGAAAAGTTCCCGAAATCCAGGGAGGTAGAGGTCCATACCGATATCGGGACGGGGATCACCTATGATGCGATACTGCAGGAGGCGAAGGACAAGGAGATTGACCTTATCGTCATTGCATCGCTTGGCCAGTCCGGTATAGCAAAATACCTGATCGGGGGCGTGGCAAGAAACGTCCTCAAAGGCGCACAATGCCCAGTACTTCTGACGAGATAAGAAGACCGGTGTTCATCAGCCGTCAGCGAACAGCCTCTATAAACCCGTAAGTCGTTAGGCGTAAGGCGTTAGGCGATTTAATCCCCTCACGATTTACGATCCACGCCTCACGGATTTTCTCCTTACGCCCAACGCCGAACGGGTTTCATCCCCTTTCGCCTCACGCCTGACGCCTCACGGATGTTTCGCTATGAACCATGAGCTGTTTTTCACGTCCGGCATCCAGCAACCGGCATCCGGGCCTATCCGTACCCGAGCTCTACAAGCCTTTCCTCGGTCATACCTACGAAATGCGCTATCTCATGGACAAGGGTTATTTCGACCTGCTCTTCCAGTTCTTCAATGTTTTCGCAGGACCCCTCAATGGGTCCCTGGAAAAGAAAGATCGTGTCAGGGAAAAGGGGCGGCGCAGTGACTGACCGCTCCAGCAGCGAAATACCCTGAAAGAGGCCAAAAAGGACATCACCCGGAGGCAGGCCGACATCTTTGAGCATTGCCCTTGTGGGCCTTTTCCTCACGGAGATCACGAGGTTGTCGAGATGATGCCTGATCTCGCCGGGTATTCGCCGGATCGCCCTCTTTACAATTTTGTCGAACTCTTTTTCGCTGAGCTTCATTTACCTTTTCTCTATTGACTTTTTCGTTGTAATTATCATACTATAGTGTGTTTTTTTTCAAATAAAAGCAAGGAGAAGGTTTATGTATGCGATCATCGCAAACGGAGGCAAGCAATACAAGATAACAGAAGGGAACAGGGTAAAGCTGGAGCACATCGCTGCCGCTGAGGGAGATGGTGTCCAGTTGAAAGACGTGCTGATGGTCGATACCGGACAGGGTTCAATCGTTGGAACACCTTTTGTACAAGGTGCCTATGCGCAGGGCAAGGTCGTTGCGCATGGACGGGATGAAAAGGTAACGGTCTTCAAGTACAAAAGGCGGAAAGATTACAAGGTAAAGAAGGGGCATCGTCAGCACTACACCGAATTACTTATAGAAAAGATCATCCTGGAGGCATAAGATGGCACATAAAAAGGCTGGAGGAAGTTCAAGGAACGGAAGGGACAGTAAAGGCCAGAGGCTGGGCGTGAAGATCTTCGGCGGCCAGGTTGTCAAGGCCGGGACCATTATAATGAGACAGCACGGCACAAAGATTCACCCGGGTGACAATGTGGGGATGGGCCGTGACCGCACCCTCTTTGCGTTGATAGACGGAGTTGTAAGCTTTAAAACAGCGGGGGATAAAAAACAGGCCCATGTCTATCCTGCTGAATGAAATTTGTTGATGAAGCAAAGATCTATGTTGAGGCCGGCAAAGGCGGTAACGGTTGTGTAAGTTTCAGAAGGGAGAAATTTGTCCCGCGCGGCGGGCCTGACGGCGGAGACGGGGGCAAAGGAGGGGATGTAATCATATCCGGAAAGAAAAGCCTCACAAGCCTCATGGATTTCAGATACAAACGCGTGTACAGGGCAGAGAACGGTAAACATGGAAGCGGGAAAAATAAGACAGGAAGAGCCGGCAAAGACATCACGATCTATGTGCCTCTCGGTACAGTTGTATACGGTGAGGGTGGCGCCTCGCTTCTGCGCGAGATCACAGAAGATAACGAGAACCATGTTATTGTAAAGGGGGGAAGAGGCGGAAGGGGCAACAGTCGCTTCCAGACATCGATGCATCGCACCCCTCTCGAGTGTGATTACGGGGAAGAGGGGCAGGGGCAGCATCTTCGCCTGGTCCTTAAGCTTCTCGCCGATATAGGGCTTGTCGGTCTGCCCAATGCAGGTAAATCAACCCTCATATCCTGCCTGACCGATGCAAAACCAAAGATAGGCGATTATCCCTTTACAACCTTAAGCCCGTCGCTCGGGGTGCTGCGGGATGGCAACATGACCTTTGTAGTTGCCGACATACCGGGCATCATAGAAGGGGCTTCGGGCGGCAAAGGGCTTGGCATCGGTTTTTTGAAGCACATAGAAAGGACCGGGATGCTCCTTATTGTCCTCGATATCTCTTCAGGTTCTCCTGACGGGGACTACAGGATATTGCTGTCAGAACTCGGTTCATATAAGGAAGAGCTGCTCCGCAGGAAAAGGCTCATTGTCCTTAATAAGACTGACCTTGTACCGCAGGGTGATCGTACGGGATGGGAGAGCTTTTTCATGGGAATGGGCGAACAGGTCCTCGCAGTGAGCGCTCTCAAGCGGTGGGGCATCGATCAACTGAAAAGCGAGCTGACGAAAAGAGTGCCGGAGAGCAGGGATTATGGAATACCTGCCGGGAATGCATGATGACGGAAACAGTGCAAAAGGGAAAAACGGGCGGCAACGTAAAGTGTAATGCCCCCGGTTTGAAAAGGGTAGTCGTGAAGATAGGGACGTCGGTCCTTGTGGACAGCATGGGGAAGATCAGCCCCGCAAAGATACGGAACATAGCGAAACAGGTAAGGATCGTGAAAAATGCCGGCGTTGAGGTCATCGTCGTATCGAGCGGAGCGATAGCCTGCGGCATGGAGACCCTTGATCTTGCGAAGAAGCCGAAGGAGATGGCAAAGAGGCAGGCCCTTGCATCGATCGGCCAGGTTATGCTGATGAAGATGTACATGCAGACCTTTGAAAAAGAGAAGATGAATGTGGGGCAGATACTCCTTACCCACGAAGACATCAAGAACAAGACCCGGTGTCTTAACCTCATGAATACCCTGGATATGCTAATCTCCATGGATATCGTGCCGGTGATCAATGAAAACGATGCCCTCTCCTTTAAAGAGATAAGGTTCGGGGACAACGACAACCTGTCGGCGCTTATTGCGCAGATAACGAGCGCTGACCTCCTCCTCCTTCTCTCCGATGTGGAAGGGCTATTTGAAAGGGACCCGAACAGGTACCCTGACGCCCGGATGATACGGGTAGTGAAGAAGGTGGACGAGGACATAGAAAAGACAGCGGCAGGGACGCAAAGCGAGAAAAGCATAGGCGGAATGGTAAGCAAGCTTGAGGCTGCCAGGAAGGCCGGCTATTACGGCATTGCCACAAGGGTGGTCCCGGGCGACAGAGAGAACGTTGTCGTCAGGGTTGTTAATGGCGAAGACATCGGCACCCTTTTTCTTCCCGGGAGGAAGCTTGCGCGGAGGAAATGGTGGACGGCGTTTGCCTTTAAGGTAAGGGGCACGGTGCTGATCGATGAAGGGGCCGAGCGGGCTGTCGTGGGCAGCTGTAAGAGCCTTTTGCCGTCGGGGATAATAAAGGCAGAAGGCCATTTCTCAAGCGGGGAGTGCGTAGAGGTAAAAAACACGAGCGGTAAGGTCATTGCCAAAGGGATAACGAATTATTCCTCTTCCGACGTGGAGCAGATCAAGGGTCTGAAAAGTATTGATATAGAGAAGAAGCTCGGATATAAATACACGGAAGAAGTAATTCACAGGGACAATATGGTGGTCTTATGACGGCAAAAGAACGGGCGGAGAAGGCAAAAAAGGCCTCGGATATCCTTGCGCACGCATCAACGGAGATCAAGAACCAGGTCCTCCTGAAGCTTGAGAAACTCCTCGCGGAAAAAAAGGATTATCTTTTTAAAGAGAACAGGAAAGACATCGAAGAGGCGAAGAAGGCGGGCCTCTCAAAGAGCCTTATAGACCGGTTGAAGATCGATGACAAGGTGATCCGTGAGATGCAGGGCAGCATCCGGGATGTTGTGGCGCTCCCTGACCCGGTTGGTGAGATAGTGAAGGTATGGAAGCGCCCCAACGGGATGACCGTGGGGAGGATGCGGATACCCATAGGCGTCATCCTGATCATCTATGAGTCGAGGCCGAACGTTACGATCGAAACCTTTTCGCTCTGCATGAAAAGCGGCAACTGCGTTATCCTCAAAGGCGGCTCGGAGGCGTTCCATTCAAACCTCGCCCTTTATCGTCTGATCCTCAGGGCGCTCCGGGGCTCGGGCCTCCCGGATGATGTGGCCCAGTTCATAGATACCGCCGACAGATCGTATATATATGAACTCCTGACGATGGACGACTACATAGACCTCATTATACCGAGGGGCGGTGAGGCGCTCATACGGAGCATCGTGGAACAGTCAAGGATCCCCGTGCTTAAACACTACAAGGGGGTATGCCACATCTTTGTCGACGAGTCGGCATCGATGGAGATGGCCTGCACAATCTGCCTGAACGCAAAGGTGCAGAAGCCTGCGACATGCAATGCTATGGAGACGCTCCTCGTACATGAGGCGGTTGCGAAGACATTCCTTCCCGGTATGGAAAAGATCTTCAGGAAACATGGGGTCCATCTGCGGGGCTGCGACAAAACGGCGAGGATACTGAAGACAGTCGGGAAGGCCAAAGAGGCTGACTGGTATGAAGAATATCTCGATCTCATACTTTCTGTACGGATAGTAAAGGACATCGATGAAGCGATCGCCCACATAAGGCACTATGGCTCCGGACATACCGATGCCATTATTACGGCCAATTATGATAATGCATGGAGGTTCGTCCGTGAGGTGAACTCGTCATTAACGCTGGTGAATGCATCAACGAGGCTCAATGACGGGTATCAGCTTGGCCTCGGGGCAGAGATGGGGATCAGCACCACGAGGCTTCATGCCTTCGGCCCTATGGGCCTTGAAGAGCTGACAGTGACAAAATTTATCGCATTCGGCGACGGACAGTTGAGGACGTGATGAAGATCGGAATTTTCGGAGGGACATTTGATCCTGTTCACATTGGCCACCTGAGGGTTGCGGAGGAGATCCGCGAAGTATTTTCCCTTGAAAGAATTGTTTTTGTCCCTGTCTTTGTTCCCCCTCACAAAAGAAACTGCCGGATTACCGGCGCTGACGACAGGCTCCACATGCTGAAGGCAGGAACGAGGGGCAACAGGTTTTTCCGGACATCGGAGATTGAGATCCAAAGGGGAGGGATCTCATATACGCTCGATACGTTGAAGGTTTTTGAGAAACGGTTCGGGGAGGTATATTTCCTGATCGGCATTGACGCCTTTTCGGATATACATACCTGGCATGCCTACAGGGAATTATTCTCCCATACGCATTTTATTGTCATGACGAGGCCGGCTCATAAACAATCCCCTCTCATTGACATGCTGCCTGATGACGTGCGGGGCGATGTGAGGGTTCTTGATGAGGTTACCCTTGAGCACGCCTCCGGCAGGAGAATATATCTTCATGAGATAACGCAGCTTGATGTCTCTTCCACAAAGATAAAGAAACTGCTGAAAAGCGGAAGGTCAGTAAGATACCTCGTCCCCGGTTCGGTGGAGAGGTATATCTGTCAAAGGAGGTTATACGGGGCGCAATTTGGAAACCATTGATACAGTGACCGCATGCGCCAGGCTTGCAGATGAAAAAAAGGCAAAAGACATCCTGGTTCTCAAACTGAGCGGGCTCACCGATATTACGGATTACTTTGTCCTTGCAAGCGGAACAAGCGAACGGCACATAAAGACCATTGTGGATTCCGTAACGAAGGGCATGAAAGAGGAGGGCATAAGGCCCCACACAATTGAGGGGTATTACGAGGGGCGCTGGGCGGTAATCGATTATCAGAATGTTATCGTCCATGTATTTCTCGAGAATCTTCGCGAATTATACGATCTCGAAAGTCTGTGGATCGAGGCGGAGAGATATAGATTAAACAAAGAAAATAAGGATTTAGAGGTGGAGAATGAAAAAACAAGAACGTGAGCATTACAAGAAGAGACTGCTGAAAATGAGAGAGTCGATCCTAAGCAAGGCAAAAAAACTGAAGGAAGATTCCTACAACCTTGGCACGGACGGCATCCAGGATATGGCCGATGCGGCAAGCAACTCTTATAATGCGGACATACTGATGAGCATCAGCGACAACGACCTCAAGCTGTTGAAGGATATAGACAGCGCCCTCGATAAGATAGTAAAAGGGACCTATGGCATTTGTGAAGAATGTGAAGAAAAGATCAGCGAAAAAAGACTTGAAGCAAACCCCGTTGCACGGTATTGTATTACATGTAAGCGATCAATGGAAGAGAAGGGAATCTAACAGAATGAGATACAAGATTTTTTTCTTCCTCTTTTTCGTATTTCTCCTTTTTTATCTCTATATCTCTAATTTAAATTCGGAGAACGTTAAGCTTTATTACGGAGGCGGAAGGTTTTTTGAGATGTCCGTGGCTGACTTTGTCGTTGTTGCCTTCGTCCTCGGGGTCATCTTTTCCATCATCGTCAGCTTTTTCCACGACATGAAAAATGCCGTTATAAGCTGGAGAACAGGAAGAAAAGAGAAGAAGACTGAAGAGTTCAGGGAGGCCCTCGAAAAGGCGAAATCCTATGACCTGAAGGGGGACAGGGAGAAGGCGATCGAGAGCCTTGACCGCATCATCCGCAGGTTTCCCGACATAGAGGAGCCCTCCATTGTGCTTGCCGATATGTATACCTCCATGGAGGAGTACGGGAAAGCCCTGGAGACCCTTAACGATGCCGAGGAGAACCTTGGCAAGAGGGAAACTGTCTTGCTGAAAAAGGTGAAGGTATTCAGGGCAATGAAGGATTTTCAAAAAACAGAGGCCGTCCTCAAGGATGTCCTGAACCTGAACGAATCGAACCTGGAAGCCCTGGCGATGCTGCGCGATTTTTATATATGGAAGAAAGATTGGAATGAGGCGTATGAACTTGAAAAGAGGATAGGGAAATTTATCAAGACAGAAGAGGAGAACAGAAGGTTCGTAGGGATACGGTATGAGCGGGTCTATGAACTGTATCATAAGAAGTTTGAGGCAAACGAAGACAAGGTCATCGATGAGCTGAAAGACATCATCGGCGACGACAAGAGATTTATTCCCGCATACATTCTCCTCGCCGAGGTATATAAAAGAAAAGACAAGTTGAACGAGGCCGGCAGGGTCTACGGCAGGGGATACTCGAAGACCGGCCATATCATCTTTCTCCTCAGGATGGAAGACCTCTATATTGACCGTGGAAACCCGGAGGTTATATTGAAGATATACACGAGGATCCTCGATATATCGCCAAAAAACCACCTTACATCCTTTCTCTATGCGAGGCTGTGCCTCAGGCTTGAAATGATCGATGAGGCAATCGATACCCTTGATGCATTGATTGCCGAGGGAGAGGATTTCAAAGGGCTGCACAGGGCTATGGCCGAGGCATACATACACAGGGGGGAAATGGAAAACGCCGTAGAAGAATTCAGGAGCGCCTTCCCGATAGAACAGGCTTATATACCTTTCATCTGTACAAAATGCCAGGCGATAAAGGAAGAGTGGGCAGACTTCTGCGAAAGCTGCTATAGCTGGAACACGATCAATGTGAAAAAAGAAGAGTTTATGCATACAGACTCGGAAGAGTTAAGAACGCTGTATGAACGGGAAGACTGGACGCGGGCAGGTTATTGATGATCGATGATTTGTGCCTGAAGCCTGTTCGCACTAACGCCCTTGTGCACGCAATCAGGCCTGACAAATACGGTGCATAATCTCTTAAAAACTATACTGGATATTTTCTACCCCTTGCGCTGTGGAGGATGTGGCGACCGCGGATGCGCTCTCTGCAAGGATTGCATCGGGTCTTTCAGGGTTGTCGATGAAGCATCATCATGTCCAATCTGTGGAAGGTGGGTCGGCAAGAACATTGTCTGCGGCGGGTGCCTTGAGGAAAAAAGGGGGTTCCGGAAAGGTCATTATGGTTTTTATTTCGAAGGAAGGCTGAGGAGCGCCATGCACGCCTTTAAATTTAACGGCAGAAAGGACATCGGAAGGAGCCTGGTCTTTTTATCAAAGGAAAAGATCCTCTCCTTTGCCGATACGTTTGATTGCATTGTCCCTGTCCCTGTTACCGGGAAAAGATTGAAAGAGAGAGGGTTTAACCAATCGTTCATCATTGCCGAAGAGATCGCTAAAATAACGGGCAGAGAGATAGAGCACGCCGTGCTGCTGAAGACAAAAAACACTAAGGACCAGTACTCCCTTACCAGGGAAGAGCGAAGCAAGAATGTTAAGGGGGTCTTTGCAATACAGCATAGAGAGAGGATCAAGGGCAAAAGGATACTTCTCGTCGACGATCTCTTCACGACCGGATATACCGCACATGAAGCAGCGGTGACGCTATCGCGGTCGCATGCCGGGGAAATCCAGTTTTTTGCTCTCGCGCGGACACCTTCATGAAAAAGGCTGCGTACATCATTTCCATACTTGTTTTTCTGTGCATCGCCGCCTTCCTGCTCATCAGGTTCAACCTGCCTTCCCTGAGCGCTTATGCACTGGGAAGGATCCTGAACGGCACGGCTCATGTCGCTGAAGCGCGGCTCGGGTACCAGAAGGGCATTATCAGTCTTTATCTTCAGAATATTCATATCAAAGGCGGAATAGAAGGAAGCATCAAGGACTGGAAGATCTCTATGGATGCAATGCAAGGCATCTATTTTAAGTCCGTGGCAATATCTGATTTCGATGTAAAGATCTCCGGATCGAAAGTGGGGAAGGGGTTTGTGCCGTTTCCTGCTGAGCTGCTCGAAGTAAGAAACGGCAAGGTGGCCTATAACAAGCAGACGTTCTCTGTCTCCGAGATCGTCATAGAGAAGTTGAACATCGGGAAACCCTTTACCTTCAAGGCTGATATTGGGCCCAGCGATTATTTTAACAGGATAAATATCTCAGGCGAAGGGACATACAGATCAAAACAGTTTGATATCAAGGGCACGGTGAGTGCCCACGAGTTTGACCTTGCGAAGCTTGACGGTAACCCAAAAGGCAAGGTCGACGGAAGCGGGGCCTTCACCATTCAGAACAAAAGATTGGAATTGAACGGGCAGTTCGTTGTCAAAGATTTCGAGCTATACGAGCAATACCTGAAGAAACCGGTTTATGTACAGGAACTGAAAGGGGACGTGTCGGCGACTGTCGCGGGGAATGTGATAGAGATCAAAACGGAGAACGTCATTTACAGAGGCGTGCCTTTCGAGGTTGCCCTCAGGTTTGAACGCTACGATATCAATGAAGTCGCTCTTTCATCGGGTTTCCTCAGCATCGAGACCTTCAAGGAGAATATCGGTTCGGAAGCCATAGGGACCGATCTATGGGACCTTGTACACAGCGGCAGGGCAAAAATCCAAAAACTTTCATGGACGAGAGGAAAGCCTGCCTATGCCGAGCTTGAGATGAAGGACATCGCAATAACATATAAGAAGGTTGATTTCCGGAGAGTTGAAGGCGTTCTGACGCTCCGGGAACAGTCGACGAACTTCTCCAATGTGAGCGGATCCGCAGGAAGCAGCAAGATGTACGAATTTAGCGGTACCATAGCAAAGGGGGGTATCACGGCAAAAGGCAAATACTCCGTTAGCCTGCGCGATATACCGTCGTTTTTAAGCGTCGGCGATCTTCAGTTTACAGATGGGACGACCGATGGTTCGCTGGAGGTCTCAGGAAAGGAAGGCACCGGGTACAAGATCTCCGGGGCCGGCCAATTGAGGGAGGCGGATGTCCGCTGGAAAAAGGCTTCGGTATCAGCGTCAGGTTCCTACAGGTTTGTGGACGATGAGATCACCTTTGACCCGCTCATAATAAGCAAGGGCAGTACAAACATAACGATCAAAGGGAAATGGAAAAAAGGATTGCTCGATCTTTTAATAAAAGGCGGCCTGGACACAGAACACCTGATGCCTTTTATAAAGATACCCTTTGATACATCGGGCTTGATGGATCTTGATATGAAACTCCGCTTGGAGGATGGCATCTGGAATGTTGGAGGCAGTCTGGGCATGGACGATGTTTACTTTGAGCTTCTCGGTTATATGAAGAAGGAAAGGGGCATACCAAATAAAGCGCGTTTTGAGGTCGTTGCGAAAGGGAAGGACGTCGATGTTCGCGATCTCCGGTATACTCTTGATAATATCGATCTTGATCTGAAAGGGAAGTTCGAAGGCAGCAGGAAGATATCCATGGATGTCGCATTGAACGTCGATAATATCGCAAAGGTTGCACATCTCTTTTTTTTTAATGAGAAGACAGCGCGGGGAGACGTAGCAATTAAAATGTCCATACGAGACCTGAGCCTGCCTCTTCAGAAATTTCCCCATATGGTTGGACACGTAAGGGTCCGTAACGGGTTTCTGAGAGTGCCCGGGCTGAAGAGGCCCTTAAGAAATATTGATCTTGTTTCTGACTTTAAAGGGGGCGACTTTGACATTGTCTTGAACAGCTTTGCCTGCGGCAAGACCGTGGTCCGGAAGGGCAGGTTTCGCGTAAAGGGTCGTGAAGCCCCCCAATTTTCCCTGTCAGTCGATATAGACCATTTTAATCCCGGCGATTTCCGGGAAAAATACGAGGGCAAGATCCCCGTGATTCGTAAAGACAGCATTACGGCCAGGATGAACGGTGATATATCTGTCAGGGCAAAGACCGTGGAAACTCCAAACATAAAGGCAGAAGATCTGGAGATAAGCGGTGTGCTGAGCGATAGAAAACTTAGCATTGCCAGGCTCAGGGCAAATACCTTCGGCGGACAGATCGACGTACATGGGATTGCCGATCTGTCCGCCGACAAACCGCATATTTACGTCAACGGCAGGTTAAGCAGGATCAAAAGCGGACTCTTTCTGCAATCCTTCGGTGCAAAAAACGAAGAGATCGACGGCAACGCATTTATCTACGGGAACATTAGCGGAACAGGTGACACATTAAAATCCCTGATCTCAAAGGCAGACGGCAACGTTACCCTGTACAGCAGAGACGGGGTGATAAAACGGTGGAACCTCCTTGCCAAGACCTTCGGCGTATTGAATATCTACGATCTTTTAAAGGGAAAGGTTGATTTTGCGAAGGAAGGACTTGCCTATAAGAAGATGGGCGCCAACTTCATTGTTACTGACGGTGTTTTTCAAACCGACAACTTCCTTATCGACAGCCCGTCTATGGTGGTTACCGGCAAGGGGAAACTGAATTTTAATTCGAATGAGATAGACGGCAGCTTGCAGATAGCGCCCCTTGTTACCCTCGACAGGACAATAGACAAGATACCTGTTTTACGGAATATACTGAAAAGAAAAGGTGGTGGGTTCCTCTATATGGCCTGCAATGTCTCCGGCCCCATCGATGACCCTGAGGTAAAGGTCAGCTTCACGAACACCATTGGCAGCAAGACGCTGGAGATACTGAGAAACATGCTTTTTTTACCGGTGGAGGTCTTTGACTAATGGACATAGGGATTATAGGGGCGGGAAAGGTCGGTGTTTCGATCGGGTTTATGATGAAAAAAAGTGGTATTGCCGTCCGCGCAATTTCAGACGTCCTGGATGCTTCGCTTGATACGGCAAGAACATATCTTGCTGAAGATGTTTCATATACGAACAACAACCTCGATGTTGTGAAAACCTGTGATGTTATAGCGATCACCACGCAGGACAGGATCATAAAGGATGTCGTAAGGGAAATAGATGCGGGAATGGGAAGGCTTGACGGAAAGGTACTGTTTCATACAAGCGGCGCCGATCCGTCGTCGATCCTGAAGCCGCTTGATGAAAAGGGCGCCCGGCTTGGCTCGCTGCACCCGCTCCAGACATTTCCCGATATCGACAGCGCCATAGCGGTCCTCCCTGGTACGTATATATTCATTGAGGGCGACAAAAGCGCCTTGGAGACGCTCACCTTTATTGGTGAAAAGATCGGCTACAGGGTGCAAATGATAGGGAGCAATGACAAGGTGCTCTACCACCTATCGGCGGTGTTCGTCTGCAACCTGCTCTGCGCGCTCTATTACGCGGGCGAGAAGATCATGGACGCTATCAATATAGACCTTGAACCGTTTCTCCCGATCATACGCGCGACGTTGAAGAATATCGAGAGCAAGGGCCCGCTCATGTCCCTTACGGGACCGGTGATACGAGGTGATCTGAAAACGGTGGAGTCGCATATCAGGGCAATAGACGATATGGAAGAGTATAAAGATGTGTATAAAGCGCTTTCCGGGATCGCTTTAAAGATGGCCATGGAGAGAAAAACGCTGGACGAAGATACGGTCCGGCAACTGAAATCCATTCTGGGAGGCAAAGCAGATGAGCAGTGACATGGAAAGGGCCATTGAGCGGCTGCGCAATACAAAATCCCTTCTCGTTATAACAGGCGCCGGGATCTCCGCGGAGAGCGGCATTCCCACGTTCAGGGGAAACGATGGACTATGGCAAAACTACAGGGCAGAGGAGCTTGCTACCCCGTGGGCGTTTGAGCGTGATCCCGTAACGGTATGGAAGTGGTACGACTGGAGGCGGGGGATCATTGGGAAGGCAGGGCTGAACCCGGGACACCACGCGATCAAGAGGTTTGAAGAGATGCTCCCGGGGTTTTTTTTGATAACCCAGAATGTAGACGGCCTCCACGGGCGGACAGGGATCAGGAATATCATCGAGATCCATGGAAATCTATGGAGGGCAAGGTGTTCCCGTGATGGCAGGACGATGATGCTGATGGACGTGCCTCTGAAATTGATACCCCCGCGCTGTGAATGCGGGGGGATGCTGCGGCCCGACGTTGTCTGGTTCGGGGAGTCGATCCCGTCCGATGCACTTCAGATGTCCTATAACGCGATGAGCCTGTGCGATACCCTGATGGTGGTCGGCACTTCAGGAGTTGTCTACCCTGTGGCGTCCTTTCCGGAGACCGTAAAAAGCAACGGCGGCTTTGTCATTGAAGTGAACCTGGAGCCGACACCGATAACCAATATTGCGGACGTTTCGCTCTTCGGAAAGTCCGGCGACATCCTGCCGGCGATCGTTGAAGGGCTGCTGCCCGCATAGGTTGCAATTATTGTTTTAAGAAGATAAGATTTAACGATAGGGCGGGGCAGCGGATATATTATAGCGGCGGGTATTGTATGATGGATCTGACGAGGCGTGATTTCTTAAAGGTCGCAGGCGCGGCGGCGGTTTCAGGAAAGGTCCTCTCTGCAGCGGAAGCGCAGTCATTCACCGGCAGATATGCCACCATCATCGATCTCACGCGGTGCGACGGCTGCAAGGGCGAGCCGATGCCCTTGTGCGTGAAGGCATGCAGGGAAGAGAACAAAGGAAGGTTCCCGGAGCCGGTAAAGGACATACAGCCTTACTGGCCTCATAAATTCTACGAGGACTGGTCAAAGAAAAGGGACGTCTTCAATACCCTCACGCCATATAACTGGATATTTGTCCAGAAGGTCTCCCTTGGCGGCGGGCAGGAGGTCTTTATCCCCCGCAGGTGCATGCACTGCGACAACCCGCCCTGCGTGTCGCTTTGCCCCTTCGGCGCGCTCAGCAAGGAAAAAGAGGGAAACACGGTGATAGTCGACTGGCTCTGTTTCGGAGGGGCCAAATGCAGGGACGTATGTCCATGGCACATCCCTCAGAGGCAGGCGGGCGTCGGGCTGTACCTCAAGATCATGCCCAAATATGCCGGCGGCGGCGTTATGTACAAGTGCGACCTTTGCTACGACAGGATCAGGGAAGGCAGGCAGCCGGCATGTGTTGAAGCCTGTACTCAAAGGTTAAAAGAGAAAACGGCCCTTAGCTTCGGGGAAAGGCAATCGATCTTCTCATTGGCAGCCGAAAGGGCGAGGAACGAAAGGCTCTACGTATACGGGGATACACAAAATGGCGGCACCTCGACCCTCTATCTTTCAAAGGTGCCTTTCAGCATCATTGAGGACCGGTTACGCTCGGGGAAGGAAAAGTTCCAGATGGCCGCAAATATCGTAAGCCCCCTGGAGAAGGCGCATAATCTTGCGAAATACTTTATTTACGGCGCCATCGCGCCTGCCGTGGCGGCGATAGTTGCTGTCCTGTATAAAGGGAAAAGAAAAGAAAGGGTCGATAGAGACACAGCCGATGAAGATCAGAAGACATAGCGTCATTGAGCTTGCGGAACATTGGACAGTGGCCCTGTCAGGCATCATGCTCCTCTTTACCGGCATCGGCGAGCTGCCGCTCTACAAGCGGTACTATTTCGTATTGAATATACCGGGCCTCGGCTGGGCCGGAGACTACTTCCAACACCTCACCCTTCACTATATCTTTTCGATCTTTTTCCTTGCCGCCATCATCTTTCATGTCATCTATCATGGGCTTCGCGGGGATAGCGGGCTGGTTCCAAAAAAAGGGGATACAGGAAGATCTGTAAAGGTGCTTCTTGCCATGATCGGCATCGGCAAAGAGCCGCCGTCCGAGAAGTACCTGCCTGAACAGAGGGTCGCCTATCTCGGCATGGGGATCATTATCGTGGTCCTGTCATTTACGGGTGTTGTGAAGATCATCAAAAACCTGCCCTTTGTGTATATGCCGCCTTTTCTGAATGGAGTCAATACACTCGTCCATACCCTTGCAGCGTTCCTCTTCCTGCTCGCCCTGATAATGCATGTCGGCGTTGTCGCTCTCTTTAAAAGCAACTGGCCGCTCTTAAAGAGCATGCTCACGGGAAAGATAGACGAGAAGTACGTAAGAGAGCGGCACGGCATATGGTATGATGAGCTCAGAAAGGAAGGAAAGATCGATGACTGACATTCTGATACTGCCGGCGATAATTGCCGCCTGGTTCATTTTGAATAAATACATCCTGCCCCGATTCGGGGTCCGCACCTGAATGTCCGGCCCTCAGGCCGGCAGGAAGGATTCCTGCAACAACAAGGACCAGGAAAAATAATCTCCGGCCCGGCATCCAGCCTTGTGTTTTTTCTGAACGTTGAACAGCGCTTATCTCCCCGACATCCTCTTGCCATTGTCTGCATTGATAATTGCATAAAATTGTTTGTAAATAACTATAGGGGTCTGGCATTGACAAGGGACATGTATCGCTCGTGACAACAGTCGCTGAAGTCTTTGCAGGAATGAGAGAATATGAGAAGCGGTTGACCGTGCGTTCTGTTCTATAGCGCAGATAGCAAGGCCATGGCGACCCTTCCCTTGTGCCCATTATGGAGCTACGACCTGCTGTTTATGAGCGAGACCTGATCGTTGAGGGTCCAAAGGTCGTACAGGTACCCGATGCCGAAGATGCCGCCGGAGATCAGGTACACTATCCCCGTAAGCCACTTTCCCATATAGAAGCGGTGAATGCCGAATAATCCGAGAAAGGTCAGCAAGATCCATGCTACCGTGTAGTCGATACTGCCGCTGCGGTACCTGAAATCGGTCTGACGGTCCATCGAAGGGATGAGAAAAAGATCGATGATCCACCCTACGAAGAGAAGCCCCAGCGTGAAGAACCAGATGGTCCCTGAAATGGGCTTGCCGTAGTAAAACCGATGGGAGCCCGTGAAGCCGAATATCCACAGGATGTAGCCGATTGACTTGAGATGGGTGCTGTTCGGATTATCCATAGGAGATGTTTTAGTTTACGGCGGGCACTTGGCGCAGATGGACCTGAACTGCATGGTGCTCAAATAACGATCGCCGCGGTCAGGAAGTATAACGACGATCGTCCCGTGGTCTATTTTGCGTGCTATGCGAAGGGCTACCGCGACAGCCGCGCCGCTTGACGTTCCAACGAAGATTCCCTCTTTCTGTGCAAGGAAGCGGGTTGCCTCAAATGCCTCTCCGTCCTCGACCATCTCTTTCTGGTCCAGTATGTTCGGGTTGTATATCTTTGGGACGATCGATTCGTTCATGTTTTTCAATCCCTGTATTGTGTGGCCAATGACAGGCTCAACGCCGACGATCTTCACGGCCGGTTTTTTCTCTTTCAGATATCGTGCGGTGCCCATGAGGGTCCCCGTCGTGCCCATGCCGGCGACAAAAAAATCGATGCCGCCTTTGGTCTGGGCATATATCTCAGGCCCTGTTGTTTCATAATGGGCAAGGACATTATCTTCGTTAGCGTACTGATTAGGCATGTAATACTTATAAGGAAACTCTTCCAGGAGTTGATGCGCCCTTTTGATGGCGCCGTCGATATTTTCTTTGGCAGGTGTGAGGAAGACGTTTGAGCCAAGCCCTTCAAGGATGAGCCTTCTTTCCGTACTGACGCATTCCGGCATGCAGAGGTCGACACGATACCCTTTCGCGGCCCCGATCATGGCGATGGCGATCCCTGTATTGCCCGATGTGGGTTCGAGAATGATCTTGTCTTTTGTAAGCTCTCCCCGTTCCTCAGCCTTTGTGATCATATAGAGGGCGGGACGGTCTTTGATGGAACCTCCAGGATTGCACCCTTCAAGTTTGCAGAGTATCTTGACGCCAGGGGGTAGATCGATATTTATTAGTTCTACAAGCGGCGTGTTGCCAATAGCCGACAATATGTTCATAGGCATCTCTCCTGATTGCTATTACTGGGGCTCGTGGAGCCCACCCCTTCTTGCACAAAAATGGGCTACATAGTGCTCCTGGGGCTTACGTCGCCCCCTCCATGTTTACTTATTAAAAGATTAACAGAATTGGAGCGCTTTCACAATAGAAAGACGATAATGCTGCTTGACAAAGGGGCGTTCTGCAACTAAAAAGGGAGAAAGGAGGTTTGTCATGAATGACGTGCATGAGATGTTTACGCGTTTCAAGGAAGAATTTCCCCGCATATATGAAGGCCACGAGGCGCTGGGCAAAGAGATCCACGTGCAGGGAGGGCCGTTGCCGGAGAAGGTCCGCTGGCTGATAAAGATCGCCGTTTCAGGCGCCAGCGGCCACAGGATATCCCTCGAGACCCACATCGTAAGAGGCAAAGAGGCAGGGTTGACGGACGAGGAGATAAAGCACGCGCTACTCCTGCTCCTCCCCACGGTAGGTTTTCCGGCTTTTATGGAAGCCTATTCGGTATACTGCACCATGAAGGCAGAGGGGAAGTAGAATATACACCCGTAAATACACCCGTAAGGCGTTAGGCGTTAGGCGAGAAAACCCGTAAGTCGTAAGGCGATGAACCCCGGAAGGCGTAAGAGGGAAGGGCCAAGGACGAGACAAAAAACCTGTTCTGCGTTCTATGTTCAAGGTTATGCTGTAGTCCCCTTACGACTCACGCCTTACGACTTACGGGTTTTCTCGCCTCTCGTGTTAATATTTGAAGATGCCCTTTTCGTATATGACAACCTTTTTGCCTGATCTGAGGCAGGCAGTTACCGTCTTGTCCTCGGTGTTGACAAGATCCCAGTGGAGCGCGGAATCGTTGAAGCCGAGCTTCTTTTTCAGCGCCCCCGTCATCGCGGCAGGATTGCCGTTGTAGGTATCGGTGTATGAGGCGCCGAGGGCGATGTGGCAGTTCCCGTATTGCCCGCCGAAATTCTCATCGAAGAGCGTATCTGCCATGAACCGGTCGATGCGCGAGAAGCGCCTGTCCGTAAGGGAAAATTCGCCGACCCTGCTTGCCCCTTTATCCATGGAAAGCTGCTTGCGGGCAAAGTCCTCTCCTTTTCCGGCCTCCATTTTAACAACAGCGCCTTTCCGGAAGGTGATGCGTATCTTTTCGACGTAATTCCCGCTCCGGAAAGATGGAAGGTTCGCGTAATAGACGCCTTCCGTGCCATGCCAGTCAGGCGAGAGAAAGACCTCGAAGCTCGGAATGTTGTGGCCTGAAATGCCCTTCCATACCCTTTTTTCTCCCGGGGTGATCCTCAGGTCGACATGCTCAGATTCAACATGGAAATAGATCACTTCCAGGCTGTTGAGCCATTGCTTGATGCTGCTCACTTGCCGGTGGACATTCTTCCATTCGCCGACAGGATCCTTCCTGTCAAGGTAGCAGGCGCGTACGATCTGCCGCGTGTATTCCTCCGGGGTTGCTTGTGCGTGCCGTGCGAGTTCAGCGGTCGGGAACGTGCAGAGTGTCCAGCTGTAGAGGCCCTTTTCTTCACGCTTGTCAAGGATGTCGCGGAGCGGCTTTCGCGAAACAAGAACCTTGCCGATCCTGGCAGGGTCGATCTCTTTCAGATGGGTAAGTGATTCCGGCGCCCTCAGGAATATCCTCCCGTTCAGGTTCGAATAGAGTTCCTTGTCGCCAGGCGCAAGAAAGGCGAGTTGCTTCCTGTTCGATCTTTTATAGAAGCTCTTTTCCATGCCGAAGGTAAGGCCCATTCGCTGAACAGGGTGCATGCCCAGATCGAGGATCATCCCGTAGAGTATCTCGGCGAGCCTGACAGCGGGCGCCTCGTATTGGAGAAGGATGCAGTCATTTTTTTTGAAGGGTTTTTTTCTGGCCGTCTCCAGTCCCCAGAGAAGAACCTCCGCGTATTGTGCGAGCTGTTTTTCTGTAAGCATTTGCTGCCTCCTTTTTGTGATCAGTATCTTAAAAGGTTCAAGGATCCGATATTAACTTACTCCGAGAATATCTGGGCGGAAAAGCTGTAGACCTTTGTTTCCTTGTCCCGCCAGGCATTCGACGGGAGGCCCGCTTTGCGGCAGGTCTGCTTCAGAAATTCCTCCCTGCTCCACATATATTCGGCTGCCACCTGGGGGAGGAGAAGCCCCTGGTTGTTCCCTCTCACAATGAACAGGCCGTGCTTCCCTATCTCGATCTCCTGCGGGTCATCGATATTCTTCAGAGGGCTGAGTACCGATATCTCAATGTGTATATCTTTCAGCTCCTCTTTTGCTACAGGGGGGAACCGCGGGTCGCGGCTCGCCGCAGAGACGGTCATGTCGGAGACCGCCCTGTACAACGGCACGACCGGCGTGATGTATCCGATGCACCCCCTTAATCTTCCATTCTTTGTGAGGGTGACGAAGACCCCTCGCTTTTCGAGCAGCGCCTTTTCTTTCGGCTCTGCCGGAGCGATCTTTTCCAGCGTCACTGCTTCTTCAAGGGTCTTCCGGGCACAGGCGAGGAGAGCCTTCTGCTCCCTTTTGTTGAGGCCGGCGCCGGCTTCTCTGAGGGAAAAGGCAACGGCTCCGTACCCTACGACCCTGTTTTTGTCCTCTGTCACATCCCCGGAATTTGCATAGTGAAGGACCTTTGCCTCCCCATTGACCTTTTTGGCGACCATCATAAGGGTCATCACTGCCTGCGATCCGCACAGTTCATAATCATTTTTTGTGAGACCGGCGGCGAGACGCCCTGTGTCGAGATCCCCGATCTCCTTTAAGGTAAGCCTGTCCATCCGGTTTGCCTCCCGGTAGGAATGAAAGTGAGACATATCAGAAGATGCAACGATAAGCACCTTTCCGGCATGCTGCTTAAGCAATTCACAGAGCGCGTCCGAGAGGGTTCTGTAATCATCTCCTTCCATCATGCCCATGACGATCGGGACTATCTTGAAATCTTTCAGGGCCCGCTGAAGAAAAGGGACCTGAACCTCAAGGGAGTGCTCGCGCTCGAAGGCAATGGGATAGTTTTTCATGAACGGGCACCTGTCCGCGAGCTTTTTTGCGATATCGTGGTCGACCTGAACCCTTCCCAGCGGTGTCTCCCATGATCCTGAAGGGTATATCGCTGCGCCGTTGAGAGGCACGCGATGCGTCGGGCCCATGAGGATGACCGTTGTGTAGGGCTTTCCTTTTACCTGGTTGTATGCGTAAGCCGCGACGCGTCCGGAATACTGGTATCCCGCGTGGGGAGCAATGATGCCGAAGACGGGTGAGCTTGTCCTGTCTTTTTGCGATCCCGCCTCTTTCATATATCCGTCTATTGTTCCGGCAAGGACAGACCGTTCGCCAGGGTAGAATGATCCTGCGAATACCGGCTTTTTCACCCTAACAAGAACATCCTCCGCAAAACCGGCAGTAGATAGCAACACAACACAGATTATGCACAATACGACAGGGACAATGTTGCATTGGTGTTTGCGGTTTACAACTTTGAACATTGAACTTTGAACTGGTTCTATGTTGTCCATATCCCTCCTACCTTCTTCCCGCAGCCAGGGCAGGCGCCCCCCTTCAGCGCGTATTCAAGGATATTATACCCCGACCTGCGGATGACCATTCTTTTGCATGCGGGGCAATAGGTGTTCTCTCCCGGATGGCCCGGGACATTGCCTATATAGGCAAATTGAAGGCCCGCCTTCAAGGCTATGTCGCGCGCCTTTTCGAGGGTGCTTACCGGCGTCGGAGATATGCCGGTCATTCTGTACATGGGGAAGAAGCGGGAAAAGTGGATCGGGACATCGGCGCCGGCGTTCTGATAGACCCACCGGCACATATCTGCGAGCATCTTTTCATCATCGTTGTGTCCCGGAATGACAAGATTGGTAATCTCTACCCAGACGCCCGATCTTTTGAGTGTCTTTATTGTTTCCAGGACCGGCTCGAGTTCTGCCTCACAGAGCCTGTTGTAAAAAGATCTGTTGAACCCCTTGAGGTCTATATTTGCTGCATCGAGATATTTGCAGAGCGCCTTGAGGGGTCCCTGATTGATATATCCATTGGAGTGGCAAACATTAAGGATACCCTTGCCGGAGGCTATCTTCGCAGTGTCCAGCATATATTCGAAAAAGTTTGTCGGTTCCGTGTATGTGTAAGCGATGCTCCTGCATCGGTTCTGTTGCGCGAGGGCCACGAGCCTTTCAGGGGGAAGAGGCTGGTTGGCAGTATCCTCAGGGGACTCCTGGGATATCTGCCAGTTCTGGCAGAACCTGCACCGCAGGTTGCAGCCTGCGCTGGCAACAGAGAAGCTCAGGCTTCTCGGATAGACATTGAAGAATGGTTTTTTCTCTATTGGGTCGATGTGGACTGCGCAGGGTGACGCGTAGCCCAAGGAATAGAGCCTCCCTTTTATATTTTTTCGTGCACGGCAGAAGCCGGACCCGCCCTCAGGGATCGTACAGCCTCTCGGACACAACAGGCATTCGACGGTGCCTTTTTTTGCATCGATGACCCGGTAGTAGAGGGCCTCTTTCAGATAAGGGGTGTCTTTCAGGGTGAGCTCTTTTGCTTCAAGGTGTAGTGCGGCAGGAGTTAAGAAGGCTATTTTGATAAAATCTCTTCGCGTAAGCATAGATAACACCGTATAGAAGTTTTCATTATACTATTTTCTCCGGCAAATCAACAAGAGAAGGCTGGCTGTCTTCAGCATGGCAATGAGAATACAGCCCTGCAGCAAGCCGAGGATAGGGAGGAGAATGAAACCACCGGCTATTCCTCCGATCCATCCGCCGAGAAGGTCGGCGCCATAGATAATACCGACTGTTCTGCCTACGGTATTGTTTTCAAGATACAGCGCATTTGCGAGAGGGAATTCTGCGCCGGCAATAACGCCTGATATGAAAAGGAGGGCGATAAAGAGAAGATGTATGAGCGCAGGGCTGTAGCGGGAGCTTACCTCGAGTAAAGAAAAGACAAAAAGAAGGAGGACGGCAAGGAGGATCATGCCTGCCTCGATAAGCATGAGCGTCCTGGCAGGGTCTTTCATGTTCTTTAAACGGGTGGTCATGATAATGGCCCCCATAGCCATACCGCCGAGGAACGTGGTGATGAGGATTCCAACCTCGTAGAAGATATACCCGTAAAATATCTGGAAACCGAACAAAAGGATCAGCTCAAATATCATAGCCGTAAAACCGGTAGTTCCTATTGTGAATGGGATGATAAATCTTCTGTAAGATCGTGTCAGAAAGAAGAGAAAAAAGAAGAGGGCGGCCACGGATATTGATACGGCGGGAAGGTCGATGCCCCTCAAAAATTCCAGCGGTTTCTTCAGTGAAGGGGTGAAGAGGATGTTTTGATACAGGATGTTGAGAAAAAGCCCTTCCGGAGCAAAGTCCCTGTTTACCTGCGTATCCCTGGTCTTTACGGAGGACATGAACCAGTTCCTCCTGTCCTCGTCGAGGCGGTATGTAAGGTGAGGGAGGGAAATGAGGTTTGTCTTGAGACCGTAGCGCACGATCCTGCCGTAAAGGGCAGACGGTGAGCCGTGAAAAATGTCCGCTGAAGGTGAGGCGAGGACGAGATTCACGTCCCCCGGGATGACGAAGACGTTCGGAAAGACCCTGGAGAGGGTATTCAGGATACAGCTGTTCAGGTTCTTAAGTTCTTTGCTGTAGTACGTAAGCGAACCGGTCATAGTGAATGCGAATATCCCCTTTTCTTGTAGAGCGCCTTTTACAGAGTCAAAAAATTCCTGTGTAAAGAACCTGTTTGCGCGAAGCGTGGAAGGGGGCGGCAGGACGAGCAGAACGACATCGTATTGCGCCTGCCTTTCTTTTACAAAGATCCTGCCATCAGTATAGTGTAAATGGACCAGGGGGTTGTCGAGTTCTTTCTGCGTGGTATCTGTTGGAAATCTTTTTAGCGTTTTCAGAAGCACAGGATCGGTTTCGATATAATCTACCTGCTTAACCGTCGGGTACTTCAGTATTTCATTGACCACGCCGCCTGCCCCGCCGTGAAGCACGAGGATTCTCTCCGGTGAGTTATGGTGCAGCATGGGAAGATGGACGAACTCCTCAACAAAGGCAATATCCGGTACCGGTGTTGTAATAAGCGGGATCCCGTCGGAAAAAAAGGTATATTGGTCGTTGCTTTTAATAACGACTATGTTCTGGTAAAGGGTGTTCGCATAATAGACGACGTTCTTTCCCTGCCACTGGCGCCTTATGGCATCCCGGTGCATTATGTCGGCGCTGCCCCCGATGAGCATGGCGGAGGGAATTATGACGGACAGAAGGCCTGCCGTTACCTGTAGAGCTCTTTTTCTTTCAAAGAAAGGAAGCGCGATGAAAAGACATGCGACGCCGTTCAGGACGGCCATGGACAGAGCGATCTGAAATGATTGAAGATAAGGGATGAAGAGATAATTGACGCAGACCCCGCCGAAGACCGTTCCCAGCATCTCGTAAAAGTAGACCTTGCCGACAGATGAGGGGCCTTCTCCTGTGACCTGGTCGTGTATCGTGCACATGAGAGTGAAAACGAAACCGTGGAGAAGACCTGCAGGCAGAAGGATAAAAAATGATGTATAGAGGATTGGTATAATGCCGGTGCCCATTTCCGGCGGTATGCCAACGAGTATCTTGACAATGCGTATGCCGTATATGGTTGCCGTAAAGAAAAGGGAAAAGAGGACCATGGAGATAAGGAAGAGGTTGAGGTTGTTTTGCGCGTTATCTTTCCGGCGCCCGCCGAGGTATGCGCCTGCGGCTTCCCAGATGACCCACGAGCCGATGATGATCCCGATGGAGAGTTCGTTGCCCGAGAAGATGATGAGCAGTTCCCTGAGGAGTATCGTCTGGGCAACGATCCCGCTGAAACCGACGATCAGCAAGACCACTATGAGGCAAGAAGATCGTTTCATAAGCGATAAGTATACATTATAAGGTACGCAGGGAAGTTTCAAGAACATACTAAAGGCAGCGGAGAGCAGAGAGCTGAGAGCGGAGAGTGGACCGCCGGATGCTCGTTGCCGGATACCGGTTAAAACCTCGTAAGTCGTAAGGCGTTAGGCGTAAGGGGAGAAAAGCGGCGGAGAGCAGAGAACGGAGGGTCAACAAACGCCGAACGCAAAACGCCGAACGTTTTTTCGATCTCGATATACGATATACGAACTACGATATACGATCTTCATGAGCCGCCTTTCACGCCTTTCACTTTTCACCGCATTTATTACGTTTCCAGTGCGTAGCGTATCTTCCGGGAAAGCTCTTCTATGTTGAAAGGTTTTTGAAGGAACGCCTTGCAGCCCTGGTCGAGGATCTTCTTTGCCTGGCCGTCTATGCTGTACCCGCTTGAGAGGATAACCCTGATGCCGGGTTTTATTGCCTTCAGCAACTGAAAGGTTTCTTCCCCTCCCATATCAGGCATGATCATGTCGAGGATGACAAAGTCGATCTCGTTGCGTTTCTTCCGGTATATGTCGAGGGCCTCTTTCCCGCTTTTTACGGCGAGGACCTTGTAGCCGAGCATGGTAAGGAGTTCGCTGCTTACCCTCAGGATCGTCTCTTCGTCGTCGACAATGAGGACCGTTTCCTTGCCATGGACAATTTCACCGGAAGGATGCTGTTCCTTTGACGCCAGTTTCCCGGATGCAGGCAGGTATATGGTGAACGTGCTTCCTTTGCCCTTTTCACTTATAACGTCGATAATACCCTGGTGGTTTTTAATGATCCCGTATACGGAAGCGAGCCCGAGGCCGGTACCCCGTCCCATCTCCTTGGTCGTGAAGAAAGGCTCAAATATCCTTTCTTTAGTCTTTTCGTCCATTCCGATGCCGGTATCGGTTATTGATATCTTCGCGTATTTTCCCGGTTTGATTGCATAAGGTCTTGTAAAAGTTTCATCAAGGGTGACATTTGTTGTCCCGATATAGATGGTTCCCCCTGCCGGCATTGCCTGCCATGCATTCACATAAAGGTTGATCAGGACCTGCTCAAGCTGTCCCTGGTCTACTTCAACGGTATACAGGTTTTCAGCAAACTTTTTGTGAATGGTAACCTCTTTTTTTGTACGTCCAAACATGGACGCAGTCTTTTCAACCATCTCGTTGAGATCGGCCGGCTTCACCGTGTATTTCCCACCCCGCGCAAAACCGAGGAGCTGCTTTGTGAGCTCAGCACCGCTCCTTACCAGGTCTTCTATGCTTTTCAGCTTCTCATAGTTGGGGTGGTTGATCTCCATGTTATAGAGCATGAGCGACGCATACCCCTGGATGCCCATGAGCAGGTTATTGAAGTCGTGGGCGATGCCGCCCGCCAGCGTACCTATAGCCTCCATCTTCTGTGCCTGGACAAACTGCGCCTGGAGCCTTGCCTTTTCTTCTTCGTCCTGTTTTCGCGATGTAATATCCTCGACGAATCCCTCATAGTAAATGATTGCACCATTTTCGTCACGTATTGCCCTCACGTTCATTGCAATCCAGACAATGCTATGATCTTTACGATAGAGCTGGGCTTCATAACCGCGTATCATGTCGTTTTTTTCAAGAAGTTCCATATATCTGACGCGGTCTTCAGGTTTTACATAGAGCTGTTGCCCGATGTTGGTGATGCCGAGGATCATGTCTTCGGGGGAATCAAAACCGTGTATTTTTGCCAATGCCGGATTGACATTGATGTATCTCCCGGCCGGTATGCTCTGAAAGATCCCGACCATAGTATTCTCGAATATATTCCTGTATTTTTCCTCGCTTTTCCGGAGGGACTCTTCGACGTTTTTCCTGTCGGTAACGTCCCTGAGATAAACGAGAAGGGATTTCTTCCCTTTGTAGGTGATCGCTGTGGCGGAGGCTTCTATGTGGACTACCGTTCCGTCCTTTTTCATGCCTCTCAATTCGTACCGTGAAGGCGCATAACCGCCCTGCTGCCTGATGGTCGCATATCGGGTGACCATCTCCCGGTCGTCGGGATGGATAGCGAATTGAAGGGGTTTCCCGACGATCTCGCCGGGGCTGTCATAGCCGTAGATCTCTGCATATTTTTTATTCACGTAGACGTGAAGGAGATCCTGGAGTATCGTGACCCCGTCGTTCGAATGCTCTATGGCGATGCGGTACCGCTCCTCGCTCTCCTTCAAAGCCTGTTCGGTCCTTATCCGCTCCGTTATGTCGTCAACGAACCCGTCGAAATAGATCACCTTGCCATTCTTGTCTCGTACGGCCCGCGCGTTCATTGAGGCCCAGATGATGCTTTGGTCTTTGCAGTAAAATTGCGTCTCATAATTCCAGACAATGTTGTACTTTTTGAGGAGTTCCCCGAACCGGACGCGGTCTTTGGGGTTCACATAGAGCTGCTTTCCAATGTTGGTGATGCTCTTCATCATCTCTTCGGGCGTTTCAAAACCAAGCATTTTTGCATGAGCCGGATTTACATTGATATACTGCCCGGAAGGCGTGCTCTGAAAGATGCCGACCATGGTATTCTCAAAGATGTTGCGGTATTTTTCCTCGCCCTCCTTCAGCGCCTCTTCAGCGCGTTTTCTGTCCGTAATATCACGGGCAATGCCGCAGAGGCCGATTATCTCACCCTTCTCGTTTCGGAGGGGAACCTTGACGGTGTGAAAAGAATGCATGACACCTCTCACAGGTTTCAACAGCTCTTCTTCAATGGTTTCTCCTGTGAGCACTTTTCTGTCGATCGCAATTGAGTGGCCGGCAGCTTCCTTGCCGAAGAGCTCTTCATTGTCCTTTCCTATTATATCTTCCTGCGGGATCTCAAAAAGAACTGACATGGTGGGGTTTACCACGATATATTTCAGGTCCTTGTTTTTGATAAAGATAGCGTCCCGGGCGCTCTCGATAATAGCGCGAAGCCTCGACTCAGAGATACTCAAGGCCTCCTCGGCGTGCTTGCGTTCGGTGATGTCCATGCAGGTGATGACGAACTTGCCGGATTCGATGCGGACGGACGTGAACGCTGTGATCTTCTCTTCGCCGTCCTTGCACCGTACAGTGAATGTCCTTGTATCGCATTCCCCTATTCTAAATTCTGAGAAATCATCGATCCAGGTCTTTATCGCGCTGCGCCTGTAGTGCTTATCGGGAAAGGCCTTCCTGAACCATGTCCTGCCGTCAGGTATGTCTTTCAGGTCATAGCCGAAGAGCTCCGTGAATTTCGGGTTCACATAGGTGTATTCGTTGTTCCTGCCGATCATGATCATGCCGAAGGGCGCGTTGTCGGCAATGATCCGGAATCTGTTCCGTTCGTTGTCCAGTTCCTCCTGGAGTCTTTTCTGTTCCGTGACGTCGGCGTGTGTCCCTACCATCCTCAGGGGTTCGCCGTCCTCTGTCCGGGAGACGATCTTTCCCTTGTCGAGGACCCACATGTAGGCTCCGTTTTTACGTTGTATGCGGTGCGTGCAGACATAAAAGGGAGTTTTTCCTGTAAAATGCCTTTCGATCTCGATCATGACGCCGTTTATATCGTCCCGGTGGACGCGTTTTGACCATTCATCAAGATGATTGCCGATCTCATGGTCGCCAAAGCCGAGCATCTCTTTCCACCGCTTCGAGAAGAATACCTCCCCGGTCTGGACGTTCCAGTCCCATACTCCCTCGTTGCTTCCTTCAAGTGCGAACTGGAGGCGTTCCTCGCTCTCTTTCAATGCCTCAACGAGGCTCTGTTTTGAGGTTGTTTTGGTTGTTTTTGCTTTCAATCTCTATGCCTTAACTAATATTCTGCCATGACAGGCGCTGTGGAGTCTTCACCGTTAGACATTCCGGTTATGAATAAATGCATAATCCCAGATTTTCCATTAGGATTAGCACAGTGTCAGGCTCTTCCCCGCAAACACGCTCATTTCGCNNCGTTCGGCTTCGGAACTTTTGCTTCGCAAAAGACCAAGCTTCCTTGCCTCACGACGGTTTGCTAAAGGAAAGCCTGACACTGCGCTAATGACTTATCTGGGATAATGTATTTAATAGTATCACAATAGGATGCGAAGATTCAAGAGATGACCATTGAATCCCAAGGAGCAGTTTGATTAAATAATGATCATACGTTTCCGAGGCGCTTTCTCTGGGCAAAGATCTCGATCGCGGATTTCCCTTCAAGGGGGCATTTGTTCTCGCAGATCCCACAGCCGTTGCATAATTCTTCAACAATATAGGGTTTTTTAAGGGTGATGGCCTTGCCGCTGTGATCCCTTTCTTCAACCACCTCAAAGCGAATGGCCTTTTCCGGTATAGGACAGTGTTCCTCGCAGACGATGCAGTTGATCTTTTTGGCATAGGGAAGACAATGATTTTTGTCGATAACGGCGACCCCGATGACGCTCGTTTTCTTCTTTTCAAGGGCGAGGTTTGGGATGGCGCCCGTGGGACACACCTGCCCACAGAGGTTGCAGTTATATTCACAATATCCCAGCCGGGGGATAATAACGGGCATAAAGACCCCGTAGAGGCCGGCCTTAAAATAGTCCGGGTAGAGGGCGCTTCTGAGGCAGACCTTGATACACTCGCCGCACCGGACACATTTTTCGAGAAAGTCTTTTTCGTCTTTTACGCCGGGCGGTCTCAGGAGCCTCTCGTGTTGTCCGGGAAGCTGGAATACAAAGGCCCTTGACAGTAAAAACCCCGATAGTATGCTGCCCAGAAAGACCCGCCGTCCAATGACAGGCTTCGTGCCCCCCGCCCTTTCCCGTTTTATTGAGGGGACGCCTTTAAAAGGAAACTTTACCCGCTTGAACGCGCATTGAAGCTTGCAGTCCATGCACAGGATGCAGTCGCTCTTTTGAAGCGTGTCCGCATCAAAACCGGTTGGGCAGATCTCCTTACATTGGCCGCAGTCCGTGCAGAGCTTCCCCGGGATCCTTTTGAACAGGGAAAAATTTGCCATGATACCAAGGAGCGTGCCGAGGGGACAGAGGTTTTTGCACCAGTTTCTCCTTTCATACCTTTCGAGGAAGAGAATTCCCATGAAAAAGATGAGCGAGAGAAAGGCAAGGGGGTAGAAGGTCTCCCTGAACGGCAAAATGTAGTCGCGCAGGAAGGCGAACAGGGGATCGAGGTAATCCCTTTTTTCTCCGAGCGCGGTGTAGAGCCCGGTCCAGCCGCTCCTAACAGTATACCCGAGAAGGGGATAGAGGAAAAAGGTAAGGGCGCGGACGAGTATGGCAATGGGGTCGAAAATCCCCGTAATGTTGACATTAAAGAGGGCTGCGGCGAGGAGCGTGAAGAGGAGGTAGTATTTGAACCGGCCCTTGAGGAATTTTACAGGGATCGATTTACGTATCTTGACTGTTGCGAGATCGATGATCGTACCGAGGGGACAGATCCATCCGCAGAAGAACCTGCCGAGGATGGCCGAGGCGAGGATCATCATGATCCCCGGTATCAAAAGTATGTTCACCGCCTTGACAGCGAGGATGTAGCTGATCGTTACGAGAGGGTTTGCCCTGAAGAAGCTGTTTATCGCGGCAGAAATCTCATCTTTTCCCCTGTATTCGGTGTTGACAAAGAGGATGATGAATATAGCCAGAAAGATAAGCTGAGAGATCCTGGAAGAGGTTATCTTCATTAAGGCGCTGTTATGTGTGCCCGTCGATCAATGCGGGGTATCGCATACTCATGCCTTGACAAGCTTGATCTTGCTGAGGTTCATCTCTCCCAATCCTCTTTTGTGTGCCGCGACCGTGGTAGGTATATCCTGGGGGTTGAGGTTGAAGAAGGTCGTTGCGTAAGCATCGGCAGCGACGATATCTGTGGACGCGATAACCCTGTTGAGGACCTTTACATCTTTCAGGCTACCTCCCTGCGGGCCGTGATCGAGGAGTATCCGTGTGGCGTCGATGATCGTGAGCCGGCTTCTGACGGTCTGGTTCAGATCGGCGAGGGCATCTTCCATATTGCGGTGAATATACCCCCTGTTTCCGCCCATTATGCCCATCATGTTCTTTAATCCCAGCGTCAATCCCGTCAGTCCGTGGTGTTTCGCGATGGGGACATTGATAAGGACATCCGCGGACAGCGCCTCATCGTAGAGCTCCCATTCTTTTAGAAAGCTGCCGTTGATCTTCGTGTTCTTGAAGCGTTCCCGCTCAACGTGCTTCATCTCCACGTTCCTGAGGCCTTTCAGGGTTGCCTGGATGCCGCTGTTCTCGTAGCACCTCCTGGGGTCGTTGCAGGTGTTGTCAAAGACCTTGACCCTTTTTGCCCCTGCCTTTACACATTCATCGACGATCGCCTTCACAACGAGGGGGTGGGTGTTGGCAGCATATTCCGGCTTCCTGTCCCAGCCGATATTCGGCTTGACGACGACGGTGTTCCCGGGCTTCACAAATGCCTTCATCCCGCCGAGGGCGGTGATGGCCCTGCGTGTAATGGCGGCCCAGTCCGTTCCTTCGGCAACGGCGACGACAGGCTGGTTGGCCTGGGCCATCAATTTTGCTGGAAGCTGGCTCGCAAAAAGCGTCGAGAGGGTAACTTTGAGAAAATCCCTGCGTTTCATTGCCTTTTTACATGGAGTCCTTGTTGCTTGTGTCGATGGCCCGGTCGATCTCGGCCTTTAATGCCTCAGGCAGCCCCTTGATGTCAATACTCAAGAACCCCCGAACGATGGTTGATGTTGCCTGATCTTCGCTGAGGCCCCGCGACATAAGGTAATTGATCTCCTCCTGCGCCACCTTGCCGACGGCCGCCTCATGGGACATATCGACGCCCTCCACGTGGCCTTCGAGCTGCGGAATAGAATCGATGATGCCGCCCTTGAGTAAAAGCCCCTTGCATTCAAGGTGGGCCTTGATCTCAGGTGCTTCACCGATCAGGTGGCCGCGGTTGATGATGTGAGCCCCATTGCTGATGGATCGCTGGATGATCTCGGCACGGGAGCCCCGGTTTTTCAGGTAGATCCTGCCGCCGATATCAAGGTATGATCCCGGTGTTCCCACGATAATGCTGTAAAACATCGCCGTGGCATTATCGCCCACGAGGTATGTCGTGGGGTACATCTGGATGGAACGAACAGGCTTCATACAGATATAGTTGTTGATGAAGATACCGCCTTCCTCAACGCGAGCGACGGACCTTGGACGGACGTCCATTTCTTCGGCCCAGTTATGGATCATGGTGAAGCTCAGCTTGGCTCCTTTCTTTACGAAGAACTCCGATATGCCGACATGGACGCCGCGCTTAACGTGAGGCGATGTGGCGCAACCGGTGATGATGTGGAGTTCGGAGCCCTCTTCTGCAATGATGAGGTTGTGGACGTTCTGCTGGAGGTTCTCCTTATCGAGGTAGAGGCATGCCTGGATGGGGTAAACGCTTTTGCTGCCGGGCAGGGCCCTGATTACGTAACCGTCGTGGAGTTCAAGCAACGCCGAGGCGGTATACTTGTCTTGATCAACGGGAACGAGCTTCCAGAAATAATCTTTGACCCAGTCGTGATTTTTCAATGCCTCAGTTACCGGTATGACCTGGATGCCTTCTTCTTTGCTCTGACAGTGGATGACGGAAGTGTCTTTCTGGAAGTATGTTCCGCCTCTGCCGTGGCCGGTCACATCGAGCCCTGACATGATGAGCCTTTTCTGTTCTTCTTGCGGAATGGCGCAGATCTCCTCTTCTGCAAGGTACTTGTGGGGGACAAAGGACCTGTCAAAGGTGTTCAGATCAAGGTCTCCGCCGAACGAGGCCTTTTTATCGAGTGCCTGCCTTGCTTTTTCTTTGAGGTCTTCTAAATCGTACATTTTACACACTCCTCATATCCCATTTGCCCGATACATTGAAATATCTCACGGGGATTACCGGCACAGGCAATGACACCGCCATAGAGCACCTGGCCCTTATCGGCGGGGACATAATCAAGGATATACCCGGTATGGGTGATAATAAGCCCCATCTTGGTCCTCTCTTTCTGCTGTTGGACAAACGGTTTGCCCTTTTCTGCCCTTGGAGGATTTTTCTGGAGGATCTGGGCGATTGTAGTGCCGATAAGCGCCATATTCTCAATGTCCACCCCGGACTCGGGCTCATCGAAGAGCATAAGGTCCGGATCCTGGGCCTTAAGCTGAAGAAGTTCGGAACGTTTGATCTCGCCCCCGGAGAAACCCGCGTTCACGTCCCTGTCAAGGAAGTCCCCGAAATTGAGGGAACGCGCCATGCCTTCGGTATCAACCTTCGTTTTTGCACAAATATCCACCATCTGTCTGGTCTTGAGGCCGTTTATCGTGGGTGGGCGCTGGTATGACATGCCGATGCCGAGAGCTGCCCGTTCATTGATGGGCGCGTGGGTGATATCCACCCCCTTGAAGGTGATCTTCCCTTTTTTCACGATATACTGGGGATAGCCCATGATCGTCATGAGAAGGGATGTTTTCCCCGAGCCGTTGGGGCCAAACAGGATATGTGTCTCACCCGGTCTTATCTCGAGGTCAATATCCTTCAGAAGGGTTTTTCCCGCCAATTCCACTTGCAGATCTTCGATGACCAACATAAAAAACTCCTTTTTAGCGGCGTTCTTACGTTCTTGAATATAATTATCCTATTTTGTTTGTCAAGGGTCAAGGGATACGGCCATGGGTGATGAAACTCTATAATAACCAAATCACAATTACGAAAGAAATTTCATCCCGTCCTTACTTTTCCTTTTACGTAGAAAATAGTCTATCCCGGGCATATAATGAGAGCATGGCGCCGGGATATCCCGGAGCAAACCGTCGTGAGGCGAGGAAGCTCGGCTTAATTACAGTATATCGTATATCGAGATTCCAATAAATCTGTTTGGTGTTCGGCGAAAAGGTTCTGCTGTATCGTCTCTTCAGTTTTTTTGTTTCTCACTTTTTACTTTTCACCTTTTACCTTTCACTGCCTTTATCCGGCGTGTTTGCCGGGGATGTCCCGACGACATGCTCGTCCTTATGGAGGAAAGTACCGGATACATCATTTTCATTCTTCGAGGGTGCCGTGCGAAGCGCGGCATGGGCAATTGTTTGGTAATTGGTATTCATTATGGTATCAACTCTTTACTCCCTACGATTTTTAACTGTTCCCTTGCATATTCCATTGCTTCTTCTTTTGTCGCTATCTCCCCGGCGACCTGTTTTTCGCGTATCTCGTTAAGGCACTTGCCGATAAAAGGTCCTTCGGAAAAACCCATCAGCAGGAGGTCTCCACCGGTAACGAGCTTCGGCAGGGGTTTCCTTTTCCACTGGACGAACATTTCGATGATCTCATCACAACGCTTTTTTACCCGTTGAGTTGAATCATTCTTCTTGCCGCCGGAACTTCCATACATATCGCAAAGAGTGAGAATGACAAGGGAAGGTGTAAGACTGCCCATCTTATAGACGACCCTTCGCAATGCCTTTTCGGTGGACTCGTCATTGCTGATGAGAAATATCCTCATATGGTTTTCTATCAGGGAAAGAACATCCTTCGCCTCCTGTGCGCTGAACTTGAATCTTTCCATGATGGATTGAGAAATGTCCCTGGAAAATCGCTCATGATAAAAGAAATGTACCGCATCTTTTTCCTCGTCATAGGTAAAGGTGTTGGCCTTTCCGAGGTCATGAAAAAGAAGCGAATAGCCGACATTGCTCACTTCTCTTCTGTCGAGATTATACCGTCTCCCATATTTATGCAGATAATTGAAGCCGTCTATTGTGTGCCCGAAGGTCTCCAGCGTGAACTGTTTTTCCTTATCTAAAAGCTTGAGCGGATGAAGCTCAGGGAAGATCTCGACAAGGAGGCCCAGCTCTTCCAGCTTCTTCATGCCGGCGGCGACATTCACCGATGACAGGATCAGGTCCATTTCATATTTGACCCTCTCCGGCGCTACGTTATTGATAAGGTGTTTCAATTCTGTGATAGACCGCGCCAGGTCAATGTCGAGCGAAAAATCCTGGAGCATGGTAAAGTGTCGCACAGCCTTAAGCATCCTCAGGGGATCGTTGGTTATTGAGTTTTCATCGGGATACCGTATTATTCCCCGTTGGATATCCTCAATGCCCTGCAATGTGTCGGTAATGCTGTTGTCCCTGACGTTGTAGGCAATGGCGTTAATCGTAAAATCTCTTCTTTTCAGGTCTTCGTCAATGGTGCCTTTTAAGATGGTAATGTCAAGCGCCTGGTCTTTAATGACGATCCGGTGCGTCTGGATCGGTTTTTTCCCGAGTATGAACGAGGGGGCATGAAAGATAGATTCAAATGTTTTGATGTCCCGTGCGTCTGACAGCGCGAAATCATAATCACGCGGCTTATTGCCAAGTATCAGTTCCCGTATGGCTCCGCCGACAAGATAAACCTTACCGTAAAAACTCCCCATGAGGAGCATTTGTATGGTCTTTTGTTCTTTAATATTTTCTTTAAGCCTGTCGGCAGGTGTTGCCAAGGGTTAGACCTTTTCGGCGAAATCCGCGAGCCCCCTTGCGATTCTTTTGATAGATTCGGTTATGTCGAGATACAGGTAAGACGCCTTCGGCATACAGACGCCTGTGATGAGCCTGTTCTGATGAACGACCGAAAAGTCGTTGATCGTCTTAATGATCTTTTCTTTGCCTTCTTTGATCTTTGCGAGAAGGTGAGGATTTTTTGTAACCGTGTAATCCCGGACATCTCTCATCAGATCGTAGGCCATTGCGAGGAGCTCTTTGATCTCATCGAGCCCCTTCTGACTGAAAAGCACATTGGCTTCGACCTTGATCTCCATATTGCTGATGACGTTCTGTATCGCAATCCCGACCATTTGAAAGGGCGGCAGGAGGGCAACAAACTTTTTCTCGAATTCATCTTTTTCTTTATCTCCTACTATCTTTTCTACATATGACAGCCTGGAGGCAAGGATCGATTTGAATTTTTCCTTACTCTCTTTCAGAAGCGCCGGTTTTTGCGTAACAAAGCCTTTATAGGCATTTTCGATGACAGGAAGACTGACCTCGAGGACCTCGTGAAACCTTTGTAATAGCTCTCTTTCTTCCATGATTCCTCCGCATTCAATGAAATTGTGCTTCTGTATCTTCTATATAGCACAAGATGGAAAAGAAGTCAGCAATTAGCTGATAGCAAATAACGTAAGGCGTCAGGCGTGAGGCGTGAAGGGTTTAGCCCCTTATCCCTTACGACTCACGCCTGACGGGTTCTATCGTGTTATGGTTTCACAAGATACACCGTGTCGTGGTCCCTTACTTTCTCCTTTGCCTTGATCCCCACGTCGTCGCCTGCCACGGCCTTCTCGACGTTTTTGTGTTCAACCTGCATAGACTCAACGGTCTGCTCAAAGTCGGTGGAATGTCCCTTGAATTTTATCGTATCGCCGACCTTTAGTTCCCCGCTGGTTATCTTGATTGCCGCAACGCCGATCTTGGAAAAAAACCTTTCAACCTTCCCGATAGCTATTTCTTCCATATTCCCCTCCTTTACGGTTTATAGCGCTTATAGCGTTTCTTGAGTTCATCTATCCGGCGACCAGCATCCTGTGTTCAATTGTTTTTCCCGCTTTTTATTTCATCCTTTGTCCCACGTTCCGTAGCATATCGTAGATCGTACGATATTTAGTGGGTTCTTGTGCAGTTCACTATATACGATATACTGTTCACTGCTCTTTTTACCCCTCACGGGGTTTTCGCGAGCTATAAAATGGTATCATGTTCGTTGAAAAAGTTGAACACAAAACTTTGCCGTCAGGAAGTAATGGAAAACGCAGGCCGTTGCTGATAGACTATAGCATTTTAATACGATAATCCCCCGTTGTATCATGGAAGGAGTGCAGGGTAACCGGTTCAGGTTGATCATACTATGGAACATTTTGACGTAATAGTGATAGGCGCAGGTCACGCAGGGTGCGAGGCTGCCCTGGCATCTTCGCGGATGGGGGCTAAAACCCTTCTTGTTACAACCAACCTCGACCACATCGCCTATATGTCCTGCAATCCAGCGATCGGGGGTCTCGGCAAAGGGCACCTGGTAAAAGAGATCGACGCCCTCGATGGCGAGATGGCAAAAAATATTGATGCAACGGGTATCCAGTTCAGGACGTTGAACATGAAGAAAGGCCCTGCCGTGAGGGCAACCCGCGTCCAGGCAGATAAGATGAGATACGCGCTCAGGATGAAGGCAAGGCTTGAAGAACAGGAAGGGCTCTTCATACGGCAGGGTATCGTAGAAAGATTGCTGATGCAGGGAGATATGGTCGCCGGCGTTGAGACGCAGTGGGGCGAGAGGTTCAACGGGACAGCAGTTATCGTCACAATCGGCACGTTTTTACGAGGGGTTATCCATATTGGTTTTGAACGGATCGAGGCGGGCAGGATGGGCGACCTGCCGTCAGTAGGCCTTTCTGACTGTCTCGGAGAACTTGGCTTTTCCATAGGAAGGCTGAAGACCGGGACCTGTCCCAGGCTGGACGGGAGGACAATAGATTTTTCAAAGCTTGAACCCCAGTATAGCGATGACCCGCCGGTTCCTTTTTCTTTTCTCAACAAGCGGATTACCAACAGGCTTGTTCCCTGTTATCTCACCTATACGAAGGGGACAACGCACGATATCATCAGGTCAGGCCTCGACAGGTCGCCCCTTTATACGGGGAAGATAAAAGGGACGGGGGTCAGGTACTGTCCATCGATCGAGGACAAGGTCGTCAGGTTTCCCGAGAAGACAAGGCACCGTATCTTCATAGAGCCGGAGGGGCTTGACACGAAAGAGTATTACCCGAACGGTTTCGCAACGAGCCTCCCTCTCGATATCCAATTGGGAATGCTGCGGACCATTGATGGCCTTGAAAAGGTAGAGATAACGAGGCCGGGATATGCCATTGAATATGACTTTGTCTACCCCACACAATTGTATCCGACGCTTGAAACGAAGATCGTCCGGAATCTTTTTCTTGCCGGCCAGATAAACGGGACAACAGGGTATGAGGAGGCAGGGGCTTTGGGATTAATGGCGGGGATCAACGCCGCGTTAAAGATTCGCGGCGAAGGACCCTTTTGCCTGGGAAGGGATGAGGCTTACATAGGCGTCCTGATCGATGACCTCGTGACGAAAGGTGTCGACGAGCCGTACAGGATGTTTACGTCAAGGGCGGAATACAGGTTGCTGCTCCGGGAGGACAATGCAGACCTGAGGCTTACCGGGAAAGGGTATCAAATAGGTGTTGTGAGCAGGGAGAGATATGAAGGGGTCATTGAAAAGAAGGCGAAGATCGATGAGGCAAGGTGCTTGCTGGGATCAATAAGGCTTAAACCGACGGGCGAAACGATCAGGACGCTGCAGGAACTGAACATTGAAGGTATAAAGAACCCGGTGACGCTTGAGGAACTGCTGAAGAAACCGGGTGTTACCATCGAGACTCTGAGGCGCATCGATGGCAGCCTGAATGGGATCAGGGAAGAGATTGCATATCAGGTGGAGTTGGATGTAAAATACCGCGGCTATACGGACAGGCAGCAGGATGTGGTCAGAAAGATGAAAAGGCTTGAGAACAGCAAGATCCCCAGCGATACGAAGTACGAAGAGGTGTCAGGCCTGTCGCGGGAGGTCATTGAGCGGTTCACAAAGATACGCCCCCTTTCCCTTGGCCAGGCTTCCCGGATCCCCGGGGTTACTCCGGCCTCAATTACGGCGCTGATGGTATATTTTAAGAAGAAAGGGATACTGTGAATAGCGTGCAAAGGGTGATCGATGAACATTGATAAGAACACAGAATTCATTGCAGCATATCTCAAAAGCCAGGACGTCGATGTCCTCGGAGTCGGCGATCTGTCGCTCTACGACAAGGAGCTTGTTGCCATCGATAATTCTGTAAAGGAGAGGTTAACGTTTGGTATATCTTTTGGCCTTGTACTCTCGAAAGGTATCATTGAAACATTGACAGATGGGCCTACCCTCATCTATTTGCACCATTACCGGCAGCTTAATTACAGGCTCGACATGATCGGATACCTGCTTTCCCGCGAGATCGAGAGAAATGGTTTTAAGGCCATACCTTTTGCTGCATCGCAGCTTGTGGACTGGCAAAACCAAAGGGCACACATCTCCCACAAGAAGGTCGGAGAGATTGCGGGGGTTGGCTGGATCGGGAGAAACAACCTTCTCGTACACCCGGTCTTTGGCGCGAGGGTGAGATACAACACGGTGCTGACCGACATGCCGTTAAAGGCAGGCAAACCGCTTGCAAAGAACTGCGGCCAATGCAGGGCCTGCATCAGCGCCTGTCCGGCAGGGGCGATCAAGGAAGAAAAGGAAAATTTCGATCACCAGGGATGTTACCTTATGTTGAATAAGTTCAAAAAAGAAAGAAATCTCGGACATCATATCTGCGGGATATGCATCAGGGCATGCGAGGGGGAACGATGAAGGCGCTCATTGCCCTTGAAGACGGTACGGTCTTCGAAGGTAAGGGTTACGGTGTCCACGGCGAAAAAGAAGGGGAGATCGTTTTCAACACGAGCATGACCGGATACCAGGAGATCATGACCGACCCCTCCTATAAGGGACAGATCGTAACGATGACCTACCCGCTTATCGGCAACTACGGAGTCAACGATGACGATGTTGAATCGGACGGCCCGAAGGTGGAAGGCTTTATTGTCAAAGAATTGAGCAAGATAGCGAGTAACTTCAGGGCAACGGACGACCTCCTTAATTATTTTGAAAGGCACAATATCCTTGCGATCGAGGACGTGGACACGAGGGCCCTGACAAAACATTTGAGGGCCAGGGGCGTTATGAAGGGGATCATCTCAACGGTTGACCTGGACAGGGAAAGCCTTGTCGGAAAGGCAAAGGCATCGAGGGGCATCATCGGCGTCGATCTTGTGAAAGAGGTGACATGCAAATCTTCTTATGTCTTCGGCGGGGGTGATGGCGGGCTGCGCTGCGTTGTCGTGGACTTCGGGGTGAAGATGAATATCCTGAGGATGTTGAAAAAGGCCGGTTGTCACGTCACGGTGGTTCCGGCGGATGAGAGGGCAGAGAATATCCTGGCGATGAAACCCCACGGGATCCTGCTTTCCAACGGTCCAGGCGATCCGGAAGGTCTTCCCTATGCCATTGAAGAGATCCGCAAACTGATCGGTATAATACCCATATTCGGGATCTGCCTCGGACAGCAGCTCTTGGGGCTTGCCTTTGGAGGGAAGACATATAAACTGAAATTCGGCCACAGGGGAGCAAACCAGCCGAACAAGGAGACGAGCACCGGAAAGGTCTATATCACCTCCGAGAACCACGGCTTTGCTGTCGATGTAGGGTCAATAACAAAGGAGCCGGTGCGGGTTACCCACATCAATCTCAATGACAATACCGTTGAAGGGATCGAACATACGGTCTATCCTGTCTTTTCAGTGCAGTTCCATCCCGAGGCGTCTCCGGGGCCGCATGATGCATACGGTCTCTTTGAGAAGTTTAAAGGAATGATGGAGGACTACAGGAAAGGTCAGGATGCCTAAGCGCACCGATATAAAAAGCATCCTTATCATCGGGTCAGGGCCCATCGTGATAGGCCAGGCATGTGAGTTCGACTACTCAGGAAGCCAGGCCTGCAAGGCACTCCGTGAGGAAGGATACAGGGTCATCCTCGTGAACAGCAATCCCGCCACGATCATGACCGACCCTGACATGGCAGACCGGGTATATATAGAACCGCTTACCCCGGAGGTGCTGGAAGAGATTATCAGGATTGAACTGCCCGACACAGTGCTCCCGACGCTCGGCGGCCAGACAGGGCTCAATCTCGCCACCATTATTGCAGAGAGAGGGATCCTGGAAAAATATAACGTTGAACTTATCGGCGCTGATTATAAGGCGATAAAAAAGGCCGAGGACAGGGAAGAGTTCAAGGCGGCGATGGAAAAGATAGGGCTTGAGGTGCCGAGAAGCGGCCTTGCCTACACCATGGACGACGCGAGAAAGGTGGCGCAGGAGATCGGTTTTCCCCTCATCATCAGGCCAAGCTACACCCTTGGCGGGACAGGCGGAGCCGTTGTGTATAACGTAGAGGAGTACGAGGTCCTTGCTCAGAGAGGGCTTGAGAGCAGCATGATCAGCGAGATCCTCATCGAGGAATCGGTGATAGGGTGGAAGGAATTTGAGCTTGAGGTCATGCGCGATAGAAAGGATAATGTTGTGATCATCTGTTCCATCGAGAACCTTGACCCCATGGGGGTCCATACGGGAGACAGCATTACCGTGGCGCCTCAGCAGACCTTGAGCGACAAGGAGTACCAGGTCATGCGTGACGCATCCATCAGGATCATCCGCGAGATCGGCGTCGAGACGGGAGGCTCCAACATCCAGTTTGCCGTGAACCCCGGGAACGGAAGGATGGTCGTGATCGAGATGAACCCCAGGGTATCGAGAAGCTCGGCGCTTGCATCGAAGGCAACAGGATTCCCCATAGCCAAGATCGCGGCGAAGCTCGCCGTCGGATATACCCTCGATGAGATACCGAACGATATCACCAAAAAGACCCCGGCATCCTTTGAACCCACCATCGATTACTGTGTAGTGAAGATACCGAGGTTTACCTTTGAGAAGTTCAGGGGCGCTGACGAGACATTGACGATCTCCATGAAATCCGTGGGGGAGGCAATGGCCATAGGGAGGACATTCAAAGAGTCGTTCCAGAAGGGTTTCCGCTCGCTTGAGACAGGCAGGTTCGGGATCGTCAACGACAGGCTCCCGGGCATTGAGGACCCCGAATTGCTTCGCCAGAAGCTGATCACTCCGAACAGCGAACGGGTCTTTTACATACGCCACGCCCTCAAAGCGGGTATGGGCATTGAGGAGATCTGCGGGCTCTCGGGCATAGACAGGTGGTTCATAAAGAATATACAGGAGATCGTGGAATGTGAAGGGGAGCTTGGACAATGGGGGAGGAAAATCCCCGAGGAGCTTTTGCGGCGTTCGAAGAAGCTCGGTTTCTCAGACAGGCAGATCGGGGATTTCACGGGGCAGAGCGAGGGGGAGGTCAGGGTACTCCGGCTGGAAAAGGGCATCAGGAGCGTCTTTAAGCTTGTCGATACCTGCGCAGCCGAGTTCGAGGCCTATACGCCTTACTATTATTCGACATATGAACAGGAGGACGAATCAAGGGTTTCAGACAGGAAGAAGATCATGATCCTTGGCGGAGGCCCCAACAGGATAGGGCAGGGCATTGAATTCGATTATTGCTGCGTCCACGCGGCATTCGCACTGAAAGAGCTTGGATATGAAACGATCATGGTCAACAGCAACCCCGAAACGGTAAGCACGGACTACGACACCTCAGACAAGCTCTATTTCGAGCCCCTTACCTTTGAGAATGTGATGGATATCATCGAAAACGAGAAGCCAGACGGGGTGATCGTTCAGTTCGGCGGCCAGACGCCGCTTAACCTCGCCGTGTCGCTGAAAAAGGCAGGCGCCATGATCATCGGGACGACGCCTGAGAGCATCGATGTCGCTGAGGACAGGGACAAGTTCAAGACGCTTTTGAAGAAGCTGAACCTCATGCAGCCCGATAACGGGATCGCCACATCTTTCGAGGAGGCGAAGGAGATCGCCGGCACGATAGGATACCCGGTTGTCGTAAGACCCTCTTACGTTTTGGGCGGCAGGGCGATGGAGATCGTCTATGACGATTCAGACCTTGAATCCTTTATGGAAAGGGCGGCGGAGGCATCGCCGGAGCGCCCCATCCTTATCGACAAATATCTTGAAGATGCCATTGAGATCGATGTAGATGCCGTCGCCGATGGGGAGAAGGCTGTTGTAGCAGGCATTATGGAGCACATCGAGGAGGCCGGCA
>DIWM01000012.1:5443-32339 GCA_002428485.1 Deltaproteobacteria bacterium UBA6106 | reverse complement strand
TAGGCGCAGGGGTCGTCACCGAGATTAGCGAGTAAAGGGGGAGGGATGAGGCAACGAATCAGGATATGCCTGAAGGCCTTTGATCATAGATTACTTGATCAATCGGTGAAGGAGATAGTTGACGCGGCGAAGAAGACAGGGGCGCAGGTGGTTGGTCCGGTACCATTGCCGACAAAGATACAGAAATACTGCGTATTAAGGTCCCCGCATATAGACAAGAAGTCGAGGGAACAGTTTGAGATAAGAACGCATAAGCGGCTGATAGATATCGTTGAACCTACACAGCAGACAGTGGATGCCCTGATGAAGCTTGAGCTGGCTGCGGGCGTGGACGTGGAGATAAAATCGTAGGAGCAGGTATGGCATTAGTGGACGTGTTGAATATTGAGGGAGCAAAGGTCGGAGAAGTTGAGATCAGCGATGCTGTCTTCAACTGCGAGGTAAAGCCCCACCTTATACACGATGTGGTAAAGATGCAGCTCACGAACAGGAGAAGCGGTACGGCATCGGTGAAGACAAGGAAAGAGGTAAGAGGCGGAGGGAGAAAACCCTTCAAGCAGAAAGGGACCGGCAGGGCGAGACAGGGTACCTCAAGGTCACCGCTGATGCCGGGGGGTGGTTCTGTATTCGGCCCTAAACCAAAGGATTATCGTTATGTGGTTCCGAAAAAGGTGAGAAGGAGCGCCCTGAGGTCAGCCCTTACCGTCCGGCATACGGGATCGAACATGAAGGTCCTTGATAAGCTGGAGCTTCAGGACGTGAGTACGAAAAATTTCAACGGTATCGTGAAGATCCTGAGTCTCACAAAACCTCTGTTCATTATTGAAAAGAGGGACGAGATCGTTGAAAAATCGGCGAGAAACATACCCTACGTGAAGATCCTCAAATGTGAAGGATTGAATGTGTACGATATCATCAGACATGAACAGCTTGTACTGACTGTGGATGCATTACGGAAAATAGAAGAGGTATTGGCATCATGAACGAGTACGATATTATACGTCGCCCCATAATTACCGAGAAGAGCACATTGCTGAAGGATAACGGGAACCAGTATGTGTTCGAGGTTCACCGGGACGCCAATAAGATAGAGATCAAACATGCGGTTGAGAAGCTCTTCAAGGTAAAGGTGCTTTCCGTAAGCGTCAGCAACCTGGAAGGTAAAAAGAAGAAGCTCGGCAGATTTGCCGGTAAGAGGCCTGATTGGAAAAAGGCGATCGTGAAGCTGAGTCCGAAAGATAAAATCTTGATTTTTGAAGGTGCAGGTGCATAATGGGCGTAAAAGAATATAAACCTACCTCTGCAGGCAGGAGATTCATGAGCGGTCTTACCTTCGAGGAGATTACCAAGAAGGAACCCGAGAAATCACTGCTTGTCCCAATGAAGAAAACGGGCGGGAGAAACCATACAGGGAAGATCACCACCAGGCACATTGGCGGTGGACACAAGCAAAGATACCGGATCATCGATTTCAAGAGGGATAAGTTCGAGATCCCCGGTAAGGTTGAGGGCATAGAATATGATCCCAACAGGTCCGCGAATATTGCCCTTATCAGCTACGCAGACGGCGAGAAGCGGTATATCATCTCACCGCTGGGGCTCAAGGCGGGCGATACGATCGTTGCGAGCACGAAACCCGATACGGAGATCAAGGAGGGCAACTCACTCCCCCTTAAATTCATACCCCTTGGAACCTTCGTTCACAACGTGGAGATGAAGCCCGGCAAAGGCGGGCAGCTCGCACGAAGCGCAGGGAACTACGCGCAGCTTGTGGCCAAGGAAGGTGGTTACGGACACGTCAGGTTGCCTTCCGGCGGGGTCAGGCTGATCAATCTTGCATGTATGGCGACCATAGGCCAGGTGGGAAACATTGACCATGAAAATATAACCATCGGCAAGGCAGGAAAACCAAGGTGGCAGGGCACCAGGCCGACCGTTCGCGGAACGGCGATGAACCCTGTTGATCACCCCCTCGGCGGCGGCGAAGGAAGATCAAAGGGTGGAAGACACCCCTGCTCCCCCTGGGGACAGCTGTCTAAGGGCATGAAGACAAGGAAAAACAAGAGAACGAATAAGTTTATTATAAAGCTCAGAGGGTAGGAGGTTTCCGTGGCGAGGTCTTTAAAGAAAGGGCCTTTTTTAGAAGAGAGGCTGTTAAAGAAGGTAGAGGATGCAAAATCCTCAAAGGGCTCAAAGGTAATAAAAACGTGGTCGAGGAGGTCAACAATTATCCCTGACTTTGTAGGGTTTACCTTTGCAGTTCATAACGGCAAGAAGTTTATTCCTGTGTTCGTTACGGAGGAGATGGTGGGGCATAAGTTTGGTGAGTTCTCGCCCACAAGGACGTTCCACAGCCATTCGGGCGACAGAAAAGCAAAAGTGGTCAAGAGGAAGGAATAGGATCATGGAGATCACAGCAAAAACAAAGATGATCAGGATATCACCGCGAAAGGTCAGGATCGTGGGTGATCTGATAAAAAAGAAAAATATCAACGAGGCCGCAGGGATGCTGACATATATGCCTCAAAAGGCGTCGTTTATCCTGAAGAAGCTTCTCGACAGCGCCATAGCGAATGCGAAACAGAAGAAATATGTCGATATCGACAACCTTTATATTAAGAACGTTATCGTTGACGGCGGACCGGTGCTGAAAAGGTTCCTGCCAAGGGCCATGGGAAGGGCAACAAAGATCAGGAAGCGGATCAGCCACATTACACTCGTATTAGACGAATCATAGATTTGGAGGTTAAATGGGTCAAAAGACACATCCTTTCGGTTTCAGGCTCGGGACAATCAAGACGTGGGATTCCAAATGGTTTGCGTCGAAAAACTATGCGAAGTTCCTGCACGAAGACATAACGATAAAGAACTATCTGAAGAAAAAGCTCTACCAGGCAGGAATCTCAAAGATCGAGATAGAGAGGGCTGCCAACAAGGACAAGAGGGCAAAGATAAATATCTATACGTCACGTCCCGGACTTGTTATCGGGAGAAAAGGGGCCGAGGTCGAAAACCTGAAAAAGGAACTCCAGAAGATTACCGACAAAGAGGTGATCTTAAATATCACGGAGGTCAAAAGGCCCGAGGTCGACGCGCAGCTTGTAGCAGAAAATATTGCCCTGCAGATAGAGCGCCGCGTTTCTTTCAGAAGGGCAATGAAAAAGAACGTTACGCAGGCGCTCAAGTTCGGCGCCAAGGGGATCAAGGCAATGTGCGCCGGAAGGCTGGGCGGAGCCGAAATGTCGCGTACGGAATGGTACCGGGAGGGAAGGGTGCCGTTGCAGACCATAAGAGCGGATATAGATTACGGTATCGCCGTTGCAAGCACAAAATACGGCGTTATCGGGATAAAGGTCTGGATCTTTAAGGGAGAAATATTTCAGGAGGCAAGATAATGCTTGCGCCAAAAAGGGTTAAATACAGAAAACAGCAGAAAGGCAGAATGAAAGGCGTTGCCGCGAGAGGAAACAAGGTCACCTTTGGAGACTACGGCCTGCAGGCGCAGGAGGCCGGCTGGATAACATCGCGGCAGATCGAGGCGGCAAGGATAGCGCTTACACGGTATGTAAAAAGGACGGGAAAGGTCTGGATCAGGGTCTTTCCTGACAAGCCGATCACAAAAAAACCGGCTGAAACGAGAATGGGCAAGGGAAAAGGCCCCAGTGAAGGCTGGGTAGCGCCGATAATACCCGGGAGGATCCTTTATGAGATCAAGGGCGTCCCCGAGGATAAGGCAAAAGAGGCTTTGAGAATAGCTTCATTCAAACTTCCCATTGCGACAAAGTTTGTGGCAAGAAGTGAGGAACAATGAAAGGCAGGGAGTTAAGAGAGTTGACCAAGGAAGAGCTTTTAAAGAAGAAGAAAGACGCCAAGGAAGAACTGTTCAATCTGCGGTTTCAACATTCAACGGGGCAACTGGACAATACCGCGCGGCTGAAGCTTTTGAAAAGGGATGTGGCGAGAATAGAAACGGTTTTACGGGAAAAGACGCCAAAGGCATAATAAAAGGCTTCGAGCCGGCAGGAAGCGGCCGAAATCTATAATTCGAGGTTGGCATGGAAGCGAAACGTGACGTAAACAAGAAAAAGATAACCGGTATTGTTGTAAAGGACAGGATGGATAAGACCATTGTCGTTGAAGTAGAGAAGGTTTTCCAGCACCCAAAGTACCATAAGTACCTGAAGAGAAAGAAGCGCTATAAAGTACACGACGAGAAGAATGTGTGCAAGCTTGGCGATATGGTGTCGATCATTGAGGCGAGACCGATCAGCAAAGATAAGCGATGGCTTTTAAAAGAGATCTTAAAGAAAGAAGAACCTTTCTTAGTCCAGAAAGAGGTGGTTGGAGATGATACAGGCGAGATCTAAACTTGAAGTAGCAGACAACTCCGGCGCTAAAAAGCTCGGTTGCATAAAGGTTCTTGGCGGGTCAAGGAAGAGATACGGTACGGTGGGGGATATTATTGTAGCGTCAGTAAAAGAGGTGATCCCCAATTCGAAGGTTAAAAAAGGCGAAGTGGTGAAGGCGGTCATCGTGAGGACAAAGAAAGAGATCAGGAGAACAGACGGGTCCTATGTAAAGTTTGATGATAACTCCGCGGTTATTATCAACCAGTATAATGAACCCGTGGGAACAAGGATCTTCGGGCCCGTAGCCAGGGAGCTCCGGGCGAAAAAGTTCATGAAGATCGTTTCTCTTGCTCCGGAGGTTGTGTGAGGGATACTATGGAAAAACATTATCACGTTAAGAAGAATGACCTTGTGATGGTCACAAGCGGTAAGGACAAGGGCAAGAACGGCAAGGTTTTACGAATTATTAAAAAGAAGGACAGGCTGATCGTGGAAAAGGTGAACATGGTCAAGAGGCACGTGAAGCCGAGCCAGAAGTCAAAAGGCGGCATCATGGAGAAGGAAAGCCCCATCCACCTGTCCAACGTTATGCTCTACTGCGAGAAATGTTCGAAACCGGTAAGGGTGGGTAAGCGTACCCTTGAGGATGGGAAGAAGGTGCGCTTTTGTAAAAAGTGTGAAGAGGTCTTAGATAAGTAGGAGGCACTGTTGAAAACAGCATATATGGAATTTTATGAAAAAGATGTCAGGTCGGCGCTGATGAGGAGATTCCAGTATAAGAATGTCATGGAAGTGCCGAAGATAGAAAAGATCACGGTAAATATCGGGCTTGGCGAGGCCCTTCAGAATATTAAAGTGCTTGATAGCGCAACCGGCGATATAAAACTTATCACCGGACAGAAACCCGTTATCACGAAGTCGAAAAAATCGATCGCTTCCTTCAAGTTGAGGGAGGGGATGTCGATCGGCTGCATGGTAACGCTCCGAAGAGAGAGGATGTACGAGTTCCTTCATAAACTTGTCTATATCGTCCTTCCGCGGGTGAGGGATTTTAAGGGCGTTTCCCCTAAATCTTTCGACGGAAGGGGCAACTATACGCTTGGTTTGAGAGAACAGATCATATTCCCCGAGATAGAGTACGACAAGATTGACAAGGCAAGGGGGATGAACATTACCATTGGGACGACGGCAAAAACGGACGAGGAAGGTTTTGAGCTTCTGAAGTTAATGGGAATGCCCTTCAGGAGTTGACGGAGGAGTTAATGGCAAAAAAATCAATGATGGAAAAGGCAAAGGCAGCACCGAAATACCAGGTAAGGGCCCATAACAGATGTGCTATCTGCGGGAGACCCCGCGGCTACCTGCGCAAATTTCAGATGTGCAGGATATGCTTCAGGAACCATTCACTGAAGGGTGAAATACCTGGTGTCATAAAATCAAGCTGGTGAGGGGGATTCATGGTTACAGTAGATCCTATTGCTGATATGCTAACAAGGATACGGAATGCCATCATAGCGCGCCACGAATCTGTCGACATACCGTATTCCAATATGAAATTTGCTATATCAAAGATATTGAAGGAAGAAGGCTATATAAAAAATTACAAGACCTTTGTTGATGAGGCGAGAAAGAAATTTCTCAAGGTTTATATACACTACGACGAAAACAACAAAAGCGTTATTACCGGTTTGCGCAGGATCAGCAAGCCGGGGAGAAGGCGGTATGTCGGCACAGGAGAGATCCCGCGATTAAGGAAACGGATAGGTCTTGTCGTGATCTCCACTTCGAAGGGGATTATGACAGACAGGAGCGCGTTAAAAAATAAGGTGGGAGGAGAACCCCTCCTCGTTGTTTGGTGAGGTGTGAAATGTCGAGGATAGGCAGAAAGCCTGTGATCTTGCCTCAGGGCACAAAGCTGGAATTACAGGATAACAAGATTGTCGTAACCGGGCCAAAGGGTTCATTGCAGAGGCCCTTTCTGGAAGGGTTAACCGTTAATATCGATGGAAGCACTGTGATGGTACAGCGAACAAGCGAAGACAAGAAGACAAAAGGTTTGCACGGACTCATGAGGACGCTGATCGCAAACATGGTGGATGGCGTCCACAAAGGATTTGAAAGAAAGCTGGAGATCGTCGGCATCGGATACAGGTCGGAATTGCAGGGCAATAATATCATCTTTTACCTCGGTTATTCTCATCCCATCACGTTCCCCCTGCCCGCGGGGATTTCCGCCCAGATAGAAAAACAAACGCTCCTGACGATCAAGGGTATCGACAAAGAGCTTGTTGGCCAGACAGCTGCAAAGATAAGGGCATTGAGAAAACCCGATGCATACAAGAACAAAGGCGTTAAATACGCAGATGAGGTGTTGAGGAAAAAGGCCGGTAAAAGCGGCAAGTAAGAGGTGAAAAGATGCAAAGAAAAGCAAAGGTAGAGGCACGGGAGAAGAGAAAAAAGAGAATTCGCAAAACGATCTCAGGTACTGCCGGCAAACCGAGATTGTGTGTCTATAAGAGCTTACGACAGATATATGCGCAATTGATTGATGATTCGCAGGATAAGGTAATAACGTCCGTATCGACGTTGACAAAGGAAATTGTGGCGACGATAAAGTGCGGCGGTAATGTTGAAGCGGCAAAGAAGGTTGGAGAGCATATCGGCAAGAAGGCAGCCGGCATGGGCATTAGCCAGGTTGTCTTTGACCGGAACGGTTTTAAATATCACGGCAGGATAAAGGCTCTGGCCGATGGTGCAAGAGAGGCGGGTTTACAATTTTAAGAGGAGGTTGTGTTGGCTGAGAGAAAGCGTACAGAACCAGGTGAGCTTGAGCTGCAGGACAGGTTGGTCTATATAAATCGTGTCGCAAAGGTTGTAAAAGGTGGCAGGAGGTTTAGCTTCAGCGCCATCGTCGTTGTCGGTGACGGCAACGGTCGTGTCGGGTTTGGGCTTGGCAAGGCCAACGAGGTCCCTGACGCGATCAGAAAAGCAGTTGAGAGGGCAAAGAAGAACATTATCGAGGTTCCTGTCAGGAAAGGGACGATCCCCCACGAGATAAAGGCAAAGTACGGGACAAGCGAGGTGTTCATGAAGCCGGCCAGCGAAGGGACCGGTGTTATCGCCGGAAGGGCCGTACGGGCCGTTGTTGAGGTAGCCGGCATAACAAACATACTGACCAAATGTTACGGATCGCGGAATTATCATAATGTGGTAAAGGCGACAATCAAAGGGCTTGCCACGTTAAAGTCGCCCGAGGTATCGTTGAAACAGCGGGGCAAGACGAAGGGCGAGGAGGGATAACGTGAGTCACCTCAAAATCAAATGGACAAAGAGTTTTATAGGGTGCACACAGGACCAGCGCGACACCGTACGCAGCCTCGGCTTTAAAAAGCTTTACCAGGAGAAAACGGTAAAGAACACGCCTGAGATACGGGGTATGGTGAAGAAAGTGATTCACCTTCTAACAATAGTGGAGGATGCCCGGTAAATGAAGCTATCAGACCTGAAACCAAGCGAAGGATCAATAAAGAAGAGGAAAAGGGTTGGACGGGGAACCGGTTCCGGCCATGGTACTACTGCAACATACGGGAACAAGGGCCAACGCTCGACAAGCGGCGGCACGAAGAAAAAGGGTTTTGAAGGCGGCCAGATGCCTCTCATGAGGAGGATTCCGAAAAGAGGGTTTAAAAACCCCTTCAGGAAGGAATATTCCATCATCAATGTTGGAGACCTTGCTGCATTTAAGGGACAGGAGAAGGTGGGCATAGAGGAGATACTGAGATCCGGGTTTATCAAGAAGATAAAGGACGGCATAAAACTTCTTTCCGACGGCGAGATCGACTTCCCGATCAAGATCCAGGTTCACAAAGCCTCTGAGCGCGCCATCGAGAAGATAAAGGCCCAGGGTGGAGATGTGGAGGTACTGATTTAATGGGAGGTTTCCAGAACATCGGGAAAATCCCTGAGCTTAAGCGGAGGATAATAGCCACACTTGTTCTTCTCGCGGTGTACCGGGTAGGTGTTCATATCCCCACACCAGGGATCGACGGGACCGTGCTGGCGGGAATCTTTGAGAGGGCAAAAGGTACCCTGCTCGGCTTCTTCGACATGTTTGCAGGCGGCGGCCTCGAAAGACTTTCCATATTTGCCCTCGGTATTATGCCTTACATCAGTGCGTCTATTATTTTGCAACTTCTTACTGTCGTTGTGCCGACCCTTGAAAAACTTTCAAAGGAGGGAGAGGCAGGCAGGAGAAAGATAACGCAGTATACACGATACGGAACGGTGATCATAAGCCTCATACAGGGTTTTGGCATCAGTATCGGACTGGAGCAGATGAGAGGCGCAGGAGGCGAGCTCGTTGTTTACAATCCGGGCTGGAGCTTCCGGCTCATGACGATGATAACCCTCACCGGGGGGACCGCATTTATTATGTGGCTCGGGGAACAGATCACGGAAAAGGGCATAGGGAACGGCATATCGCTGATCATTTTTGCAGGCATTGTAGCGCGGATGCCCAATGCGGTTGCCAGCACCATGACCCTTGTCAACTCAGGCGAGATGAACTGGTTCGTGGTACTTCTGATCACCGCAATGATGTTTGTTGTCGTTGCCTTTATCATATTCATGGAGACATCCCAAAGGAGGATACCTGTCCAATACGCCAAGCGCGTTGTAGGCCGCAAAATGTATGGAGGCCAGGCGACGCATCTGCCCCTCAAGGTCAATACGGCAGGCGTGATCCCTCCTATATTTGCCTCTTCGATCATCATGTTTCCTGCAACGATCGCAAATTTTATTCAGCACCCGTATATGAAAAAATTCTCAGAGATGCTTACGCCGGGAACGTTCCTCCACGAATTCATGTATGTGGGTTTTATCATCTTTTTCTGTTTTTTTTATACGGCCATCGTGTTTAACCCCGACAACGTGGCGGACAATATGAAGAAATATGGTGGATACATACCGGGAATAAGACCGGGCAAAAAGACCTCGGAGTTCATCGAGAGGATACTATCCAGGGTAACCTTTATTGGCGCGGTGTATGTTTCTTTCGTATGCGTCCTGCCGACCTTGTTGGTGAGAAAATTCAATGTTCCTTTCTATTTTGGAGGTACAGCGCTATTGATCGTCGTGGGTGTTGCCCTCGACACGATACAACAGATAGAATCTCATCTTATCCTCAGACATTATGACGGGCTTGTTAAAAAATCGGCACGGATGAAAGGAAGAAGATGACGCTGATAGCTGTACGCTGACGGCTGATCGCTGTGGTGCAGTGGCGCGTTTTGCAGGATGATTATTCTAAAGAGCAGTGAAGAGATAGAGAAGATAAAAGTTGCAAGCAGGTATGCCATTGAAATACTTAGGTACCTTGGACAGTTTATTAAAGAAGGTTTGAGAACCATAGAGCTTGAAAGATTATGCGAGGAGAAGATACGCAGGATCGGTCGCGTAGAACCGGCGTTTAAAGGATATAACGGCTACCCTTATTGCCTCTGTGTTTCTATAAACGATGAGGTAGTACACGGTATGCCAGGAGAACGGATATTGAGGGATAGCGATATTGTAAGTCTTGATTTTGGTACCCGCTATGATGGTTTTTGCGGAGATACCGCAATAACATACGGTGTCGGAAGGATTCAAAAAAAGACGGAACGATTGCTCACCGTTACGGAAAGCGCCCTCTATAAAGGGATAAATGAAGTAAAAGAGGGCAACAGGCTGCATGATATCTCTCATGCTATACAATCCCACGCGGAAGAGGCCGGTTTTTCCGTTGTGCGCGAGTTCGTCGGTCATGGGATCGGGAGAAACCTCCACGAGGAACCGCAAATCCCTAATTACGGAGAAAAAGGGACAGGCATACGCCTCAAGGCAGGTATGGTGCTTGCGATAGAGCCAATGGTGAACATGGGGAAAAGCGATGTTGTGATCAGGGAGAACGGGTGGACCGCAGCGACAAAGGACGGAAGCCTTTCAGCCCACTTTGAGCACACCGTTGCAATAACCGAAAAGGGAACAGAGATACTGAGCGTACTATAAGGAATTATGCCAAAAGGTGAAGGAATAGAGATTGAAGGCACAGTGATTGAACCGTTGCCGAACGCTATGTTCAGGGTTGAGCTTCCCAACGGACACAAAGTACTTGCCCATGTATCGGGCAAGATGCGTATGCATTATATAAAGATACTGAGAGGCGACAAGGTCGTCGTAGAGCTTTCACCATACGACCTGACACGCGGCAGGATTATTTACAGGGTAAAATAGGAGGTTCTCATGAAGGTCCGACCTTCTGTGAAGAAGAGATGTGACAAGTGCAAGATCATTAAGAGGAAAGGCATTGTACGAATTATCTGCGAAAATCCAAAACATAAGCAGAAGCAAGGTTAAGGAGGGGCAACGTGGCAAGAATTGCTGGTGTAGATATACCGCGGGATAAAAGGATAGAGATAGCCTTGACGTATATTTACGGTATCGGGAGGACCCTCTCAAACCGGATCCTCGGCGAGGCCGGTATTGACCCTAACAAAAGAACCAATACCTTGACCGATGAAGAGATCGCAAAGATACGGGATATACTGGAGAGAAATTATAAGGTAGAGGGCGATTTACGGAAAGATGTAAATATGAGCATCAAGAGGCTCATGGATATCGGCTGTTACAGGGGCTTGCGGCATAGAAGGGGACTGCCGGTCAGGGGACAGAGGACCCGGACGAATTCCAGAACAAGGAAGGGTCCGCGCAAGACGTCTATGAAACGAAAATAATGAGGTGTGTAGATGGCGAAAACGAAAAAAACCGGTAAGAAGAAAGTAAAAAAGAACATCCCCGTCGGCGGAGTATACATCCAGTCGAGTTTTAATAATACCATTATCACTATCACCGACCCCCAGGGACATGTTGTCGCATGGTCGAGCGGCGGCGTTGTGGGCTTCAAGGGTTCCCGGAAGAGCACGCCTTTCGCAGCCCAGCTTGCGGCAGAGAACGCGGCAAAGAAGGCGATCGAGAACGGCATGAAAACCGTCGATGTATACATCAAAGGACCCGGGGCAGGGAGAGAAGCGGCGCTCAGGGCCCTACAGAGCGCAGGGCTCAAGATCCATCTCATCCGGGATGTAACGCCGATACCACATAACGGGTGCAGGCCACCTAAAAGAAGAAGAGTGTAAGGAGGCAAGCTTTGTCAAGATATGTAGGACCATCATGCAGGTTATGCAGACGTGAAGGGATCAAACTTTTCCTGAAAGGGGAGAGGTGTTATACGGAGAAGTGTGCAATCGAAAAGAGAAACTACCCGCCCGGTGTCCATGTTGAGACAAGAGGCAAATTCCTTGAATACGGATTGAGGTTAAGGGAAAAGCAGCGCCTGAGAAGAATGTATGGGCTCAGCGAAAAGCAGTTTAAAAGATTTTTCGAAATGGCAGAGCGCAAGCAGGGTATCACGGGAACAAATTTTCTTATTTTGCTTGAGAGACGGATCGACAATATGATTTTCAGGCTTGGGTTTGCAACCTCCCGGAAAGAAGCAAGGCAGCTAGTTTCGCACAGCCATATTTTAGTCAATGGGCGAAAGGTAAGCACACCGTCGTTCCTGGTAAAGCCGGGCGATGAGATTTCGGTAAAACACAAAGATTTGCCAAGCGTTAAGAATGCCCTTGAATCGGTGGTAAGAAGAGGGATTCCATCATGGATCGAGCTGGACAAGGACAATATGAAAGGTACAATCAAGCTTCTGCCTACGCGCGACGACATCACGATGCCCATTAAAGAACAGCTCATCGTAGAGTACTATTCAAGATAGCTTTGCCCTAAGGAGGGTAGACACCTATGTTTGAAAAAAACTGGCAGGAACTTATAAGACCGACAAAAATCGAAATAGAGAAGAAAGAACATAGCTATGTGAAGTTTTCCACGGAACCTTTTGAGCGCGGATATGGAATTACGATAGGGAATTCTCTGAGAAGGGTTCTCCTGTCTTCTATTATGGGCGGGGCCATTACCTCTGTCTGGATCAACGGTGTGGAACATGAATTCTCTACGATAAGAGGGGTTAAGGAGGACGTAACAGAGATCATCCTGAACCTGAAAAAGGTTGTATTGAAGGTTACCGATGATAAACCGAAGGTTTTAAAGATAGACGTGAAAGACAAAAAAGAGGTCAAGGCCGGCGATATCACCCATGATGGCGGCGTTGATGTTATAAACCCAGACCTTCATATCGCCTATTTAAGCGACGACGCACAATTATATATGGAGATGAAGGCGCAGCTTGGAAGGGGCTATCAGCCGTCAGAGATGAATATCGACGAGAACGATCCTATCGGCACCATACCTGTCGATTCCATCTTTTCTCCCATCAGGAAGGTAAGCTACAACGTAACGCAGGCGAGGGTCGGCAGAAGAACGGACTACGATAAACTGACCATGGAGATCTGGACCGATGGAAGTGTGGATCCCCTGGATGCACTTTCTTTCGGGGCAAAGATCATAAGGGAGCAGATGAAGATCTTTATCAATTTCGAAGAGATCGAAGAGGCTGATGTGGCTGAAGACAAGATGGCCGACAAACATGATTTCAATGAAAACCTTTTCAGAAGCGTTGACGAGCTTGAACTGTCCGTGAGAAGCGCGAATTGTCTTAAAAACGCCGATATTAAATACATTGGTGAGCTTGTTCAGAAGACAGAGCAGGAAATCCTGATGACGAAAAATTTTGGCAGGAAGTCGTTGAACGAGATCAAGGAAATCCTCTCCTGCATGGGGTTGCGTCTCGGTTTGAAGCTGGACAGTTTTCCTCAGAGAGAAGACCTGGACAAGATGCTTCTCAAGAAAAAAGATCATATATAGAGGTTTACCATGAGGCACATGAATAAAGTCAAGACATTGAACAAAAAGAAAAGCCACAGAAGGGCGCTGTTCCAGAACTTGGCGAATGCCCTTTTCGATCATGAGAGCATAAAGACTACCAGTCCGAAGGCCATGGAACTGAAAAAGGTTGCCGACAAGCTCATTACTCTTGCAAAAAGGAAAGACATGCATGCCATGAGGCTTGCCTTCTCAATCTTAAGAAACAAGGAGATCGTACGGAAACTTTTTACCGATATAGGTGAACGGTACACGGCGACGAGCGGCGGGTACACGCGGGTCCTTAAGATCGGCAGCAGAAAAGGCGACAATGCACCCATGGCTATCGTTGAGCTTACCCATAAGAAAGAGAAAGAAGAGAAAAAGGAAAAGGCTGAGAAAAAGAAGGCCAAGCCAAAAGCTGAAAAGAAGGAAAAGCCGGTCAAGAAGGAAAAGGCGGCAAAAGAGAAGACCGAAAAGACAGAAACGAAAGAGAAAAAACCGAGAAAAAAAACGGTTAAGAAAGAGGTAGCAGCAGAAACAAAAGAGTAATATCGTCACGGACAGTTTTTACTGGGAGATCGTTCAACGGCAGGACAACGGACTCTGACTCCGTGAATCGAGGTTCAAATCCTCGTCTCCCAGCCAATATTCTGACAGCCAAGCGGTTTGGCTAAGTAAGCCAACCCGCTTTTTTCAGACCAATTTGTCTTCCTTTTTATTCAATCCGGATGATTCCCTTCAGCTTGCTGCGGGGTAGTTCATTATTTTCAATAAAGATGAACATTGGTGCCCTAACATGACTTGCGGGATTTCCTCGATGCTTCGCACTTTGCTGCCTTTCTCCCCTTACGCCTTACGACTCACGCCTCACGGGTGTCTCGCTATAAGCTGACCTATTCTTTGAACAGCTTCAATCGCAGTGAATTGCTCACGACGGAGATGGAGCTTACCACCATTGCCAGTGCGCCGAACATGGGCTCCAGCCGTATGCCGAAAAAGGGATATAAAGCGCCGAAGGCTATCGGGATACCGATAATATTGTAGATAAATGCCCAGAAAAGGTTTTCCCTGATTACCCAGAGAGTCTTTTTTGAGAGCTTGATAAGGGTCGCAAGCCGGGAAAGCTGGCCTTTCATGAGCACCACATCCGCTGATTCAATGGCAATATCGGTGCCTTTCCCCATGGCGACGCCAACGTGGGCCGTGGCAAGAGACGGTGCGTCGTTGATGCCGTCCCCCACCATCAGCGTGATACCCTTCTTTTTGAAGTTTTCCACTATCTCCGCCTTCTTATCAGGGAGGATGCGGTAGAAGTATGTATCGATGCCGACCTTTTCGCTGATTGCCTTCGCGCCTTCCTTGCTGTCGCCGGTGATCATCACTACCTCTATGTCCATATCTTTAAGCTCCGCTACCACCTCCTGAGCTTCATCCCGCACCTTGTCGCTGAAAGTGAGTATCCCCATAACGTTCTCTTCGCTCCACAGGAGCACAGGAGATGTCCCTTGCCGTTCCTTTGAGCGATAGCTGTCCTGAATCGACTGTTCGGGCGTCTTTCCCGTATCCTCATAGAGGGCGATATTGCCGACGAAGTATTCCTTGCCGCTTATTTTACCCCTGATGCCTTTGCCGACGATCGCTTCAAAATCATCAACTTTCACTGTTTCGATCGCCATCTCTTCGGCCTTTTTCCTCAATGCCTCGGAGAAGGGATGTTCGGACTGCTTTTCCAGGTTAAAGGCGGCGTGAAGGATATCTTTGTCTGTAAAGTTCTTGAGAGGGATAATATCGGCAAGAACGATCGAGCCTTCGGTCAGCGTTCCTGTTTTATCGAACAGGACATGCCGGACCTTGTTCGTCAATTCAAGAGACTCTGCGTTTTTTATGAGGATCCCTCTTTTGGCGCCCACGCCGGTGGATACCATGATCGCCGTCGGCGTAGCAAGGCCGAGGGCGCAGGGACAGGCGATGATGAGGACACTCACAAAGGAGAGGAGGGCGTTTGTGATCTTAGGGTCAGGGCCGACGATAAACCACACAAAAAATGCGGCGATGCTTATAAGGATAACAATGGGCACGAAGACCCCTGCAACCTTGTCGGCGAGACGCTGAACCGGCGCTTTCGTGAACTGAGCCTCTTCCACAAGGCGGATGACCTTGGCGAGGACCGTATCTTTCCCGATACGCAATGTTTTGACCGTAACAGATCCCTTGCCGTTTATCGTCCCGCCAATGACCTCATCGCCGACAGTCTTGGAGACGGGCATGCTTTCGCCGGTTATCATCGATTCGTCAACGTAGGTTTTCCCCTCCACCACTTCCCCGTCAACGGGTATCTTCTCTCCGGGCCGAACGAGCACCCTGTCGCCGACCTCGAGGGAATCGGTGGGCACACGGATCTCTTTGTTGTCTTTTAGAACAACGCACTCTTTCGGCGAGAGCTCATAGAGCATCTTGATCGCCGTATAGGTCCTTGTTTTTGCCTTTGATTCAAAGTACCTCCCAAGCAGTATGAGCGTAATGATCGTGGCGCTCGAATCAAAATACGTCATGGGCATTACGCCCGTTGCGGCAATTACATGGGGAAAGAAAGTTACAAAGGCGCTGTAGAAGAAAGCGGCAGACGTGCCAACGGATATGAGGGTGTTCATATCGGCGGTAAAATGCTTGAGGTTTAATAGTGTAGAGGTGTGGAACCTCAGGCCGAAGTAAAATTGCACGGGTATTGCAAAAAGGAGGAGCACGAAATTGTTGTACGGCAGTACCTCCCACATGGAGAAGACCATGATGACGGCGCTGAACGAGGCCGACCATATAAAATCCCTTTTTAATACCGCCTCTTCTTTTTGGGCCCTGATCGTCACGTCTGCCTCAATGTCAACGTCATAGCCTATATCCCGGATAATGGAGATAACCTCTTTCAGCTCAAGCTCTCTTTTGGGGATGATAACGGCCTTTTTCAATGGGAAATTGACGCGGGCTTCACCGATGTCATCGAGCTTGTTCAGTTCCTTCTCAATACGCGCGGCACATGCAGCGCAGCTCATACCGGTAATGGGTAGCTCGATCTTTTCTGGCACATTGCCTCCAAGCGTCCGAAATTATATTTAATATAAGACTAACGTGAGGAAATAACAACAATGTAACCTCAACCATGAGCCATGAGCTATCAGCCGTGAGCGGTCTTTTCGCATTCTCTGTTTGATTTCAAGCACTTTTTGGTGTAATGTAACAAAATTGGTTGAAACATGACAAACAGGTCATTTGATAAAAACGATCCCGGTTCTCTGTACGCCGAACGCCGAACGCCGAAGGTTAAACTTCCCCTCTCTGTCTACATGATCACCTTCAACAACGGCGCAACGATCGAGAGGGCACTGAAGAGCGTCTCGGGCTGGGCTGACGAAGTTATTGTTGTCGATTCCCATAGTACTGACGGTGCGATCGAGACGATTCAGAGGTATACCGATAAGCTCTATCAGTTCGACACAAAGGACCAGCGAGAGAAATACCAGTCAGCCCAGAATCTTTGCGGCAACCCCTGGGTGCTCTTTATCGACGCCGACGAGTGGCTCACGGAGGAATTTAAGAACGAGGTGGCCGGCATTGTTGCCGGCGATACCCCTTACGGCGGCTTCATCGCCCACAGGAGAAACATCTACCTCGGCAGGGAGATCAGGCATGGCGGCTGGTATCCCGATTACGAGATACGGTTGTATAAAAAAGACAGGGGAAGCTGGCAGGGCGGTATCCACGCGAAGGTCCATGTTGACGGAAAGACAGGGACGCTGAAAAATCATTACATGCATATGCCCTATGCAGATACGGCGCATCAGATCAGGACAATAGACCGCTATTCAGAGGCATTTGCCGGCGACCTCTATAGATCAAACCGCCATTTTCACCTTTTTAATATGCTGGCCAGGCCGATTTACCGTTTTTTCCGGGACTATATCTTCAAGATGGGATTTCTTGACGGCATACCGGGGCTCATCATCTGCGCTTCGACGATGTACTATGTCTTTATGAAACATGCGAAACTATGGGAAATGGAGAAGAGATATGGGAGAGATAAAGGGGTTCAGGAATAAGGAAGTGCTCATCACAGGGGGGCTGGGGTTTATCGGCAGCAACCTTGCCATGGCCCTTGTCGGGCTCGGCGCCAGGGTAACGATCATCGACAACATGCTTCCGAGACAGGGCGGGAACCTCTTCAATATCAAGGACATTACAGATAAGGTAAAGGTGAATTTCTCTGATGTGAGGAACGAGCTTTCGATGAACCACCTCGTGAAGGGAAAGGATTACGTTTTTCACCTTGCCGGACAGGTAAATCACGTTGACAGCATGCGCAACCCGATCCAGGACCTCGACATCAACTGCAAGGGCACGCTCGTTCTGCTCGAGGCCCTTCGCCAGCACAACATGGGCGCACGGGTTATCTTCGCGGGTACCCGCGGTGAATACGGGTCGAGCGTCAAGCTGCCCGTCGATGAAGACCACCCGACAAACCCGAAGGGGATCTATGCCGTTACCAACCTCACGGCGGAGAAGATGGTCATCGTCTATGACGATATTTATAAGATCAGAGGAGCATGCCTGCGGATCACAAATACCTATGGTCCCCGCCACCAGATGATGCACGATGAGTACGGTGTCTTCAACTGGTTTATACGGAAGGCAATGGACAACGAAGCCATCCCTGTTTTCGGCGATGGACGCATTCTCAGGGATTTTCTCTACGTAGAGGATCTCGTTGAATGCATGTTGATGGTGGCGAAGACGAATGCCGCCTACGGAAAGGTCTTTAATGTGGGCACAGGAATACCGGTCAGCTTCTATGAGCTTGCAAAAACGATCGTCAGGATCACAGGAACAGGAAAGACGAAATTTACGGAATTTACCCGGGAAAGAAAAGAGGTTGAGCCCGGAGATTACTATGCGGATATCAGCCACATAAAAAAGGTAGTCAAGTGGGAACCGAAGACGTCTCTTGATGAAGGGATTCGCGAGACCGTAGCGTTCTACAGGAAGTATAAGAAGGAATACTGGCAATAAAGGCCGTGAGGCGATGAACCCCGTGAAATGTGAAAGGTGAAAAGTGAAAAGTGAAAGGTGAGAAACCAAAGAGACGATCCAAACACATTGCGCTGAACGGTTTTCTTTATAATCTCGATATACGAAATACGATATACTGTCAGTGAGCCGGGTTTCCTCGACTCACGAATTACGGATTTAATAAGGGGAATGAGATTATGATCGTAAGAATGTTTAACTTGGAACGAGACCACGAGGACATCAAAAAAGACCTGCTCAGGATCTTTGAGGATGTCATGTCAAATGGCGAGTTTATACTCGGGAAAGAAGTGAAGGCCCTGGAAGATGCCTTTGCGTCATACAACGAGGTCAAATACGCCGTTGGGGTAAGCAACGGCACGGATGCGATACGGATCGGCGGTCTTGCCCTTGATCTCAAGGCAGGGGATAAGTTTGTAACAACCCCCAACACCTATATCGCCTCGGCGATGGCGCTCTCGGTGCACGGCTTAATCCCCCTTTTCTGTGATATTGAGCATGAAACATACAACATGGACCCGGAGAGGCTGGAAGATCTTCTGAAAAAGGAAAAGGGCGTTAAGCTCTGCATACCCGTCCACCTCTATGGCCACCCCTGCAGAATGGAGGAGATAATGGGCATCTGCAAGGCCCATGGCGTAAAGATCATGGAAGATGCCTGCCAGGCGCACGGAGCGCTGTACAAAGAAAAGAAGGTGGGCAGTTTCGGTGATGTTGCCGCCTTCAGCTTCTATCCCACAAAGAACCTCGGCTGCTACGGAGACGGGGGCATTGTAGTGACCGATTCCGAAGAGGTATACCGGAGGGCGATCATGCTCAGGAACTATGGCCAGACGGATAAGCATGTCCACACGATAGAGGGTTTCAACTCGAGACTCGATGAAGTCCAGGCAGCGTTCTTAAAACATAAATTGAATCACCTCGATCACTGGAACGAAAAGAGACGGCATAACGCGTGGTTTTACCGTAAGGAGCTTGAGGACACGCCGCTCATCCTCCCTAAAGAGGCTCCCTGGGCTCACCACGTATACCATCTTTACGTCGTGAGGTCGAAGGAGCGGGATGGCCTTCGTCAGTATTTAAGCGACAACGGCGTCTCGACGCTGATCCATTACCCGACGCCGATACATCTCCAGGGTGCATACAGTGGCCTCGGCTACAAGGAAGGGTCTTTCACAAAAGCGGAACAGGCGGCTAAAGAGATCATCTCTTTGCCCATGTACCCAACGCTGAAGCAGGACGAAATACTCCACGTATGCCGGTGCATACGGGAATTCTACGGTCTATGAAGATCCTTCAATTATTCAGCGACTGGAAGTGGACGGGACCTGCAGAGCCGGTGCTCTCGCTTTGCGAAGCCCTGAGCATACAAGGGGTTGACGTGACGCTTGCCTACAGGAAAACACCCCTTGAGTTTCACGAGCGCACTGTTGAGAAACAGGTAAAACAAAGGGCGGTAAGGTATTATGACGGACTGAGGTTGAACAGGTATTTTTCTTTTCGTGACTGGTCCCACGATATGCATCATCTAAAAGAGTACGTGGGCAGGGAAAATATCGACATCATCCATACGAACCTTTCCCATGACCATTACACCGCTGTCATTTCGATGCTCCTTGCAGGCGGACGGCCCTTGATAGTACGGACAGACCACAAGAGAGACGGTATGCCGGATAATATTTTTATGTCCTGGGCGCTTCACAGGACGGACGGGATTGTAACGTACAGTGAAAAGCTGCGGGAGCAGGACATAAAAAGATTCAATTTTCCAGTTGAAAGGACGTCCGTTATACCGCCCGCGATAAAGGCGTATGAAGGTCCTGTAAAAGACATGCGGAATGATCTCGGCATAAGGCCGGACGAAAAGGTCATCGGAATTATCGGGCGTCTCAAACCTGACCGCGGGTACGACATCGTGCTCAAGGCATTCAAAAAGGTGAAAGACCGTCAGGGCAAGGTCAGGCTCCTGATCATGGGCAGGAGCTCCCAGATAGAGGAAAGCATAGAGAGGCCGCTGGCAGAACTTGGCCTTGAGAAGGATGTGATCCTTGCAGGGTACAGGGTAGAGGATTATTTTTCCGTCATTGCCGCCTTTGATATATTTGTCATGATGAGGGCGGGAAGTGACGGCTCTGCCAGGGCGCTGCGGGAGGTTATGGGCATGGGAAAACCGGCGATAGTCTCGGACGCGGGCATGCTGCCGGAGCTTGTCGATAACGGGGAGTCAGGTTTTGTAACGACCTGGGATGAGAATGATCTTTCCACGAAGATGGAAGACCTCCTTCAGGACGAGGACAGAAGAAAGGCCTTTGGGGCAAACGCAGCTAAGAAGGCCAGGGAGAAATGGGATTACCGGGCGCAGGCCGGACAACTGAAAGTTTTCTATGAAAAGCTTATCCTTATGGGCAAGAGAAAATAATCCCAGGGTCATATGAACCCGCCTTATCTTATTATCTTTTTTTCATCTCTTACCGTTCTTGCCTTTGAGATCACCCTTGTACGGATATTTTCCATCAGGTTTTCTTACCACTACGCATCGCTGATCATAAGCATCTCGATGCTCGGCCTTGTGCTGGGCGGCATATGGGCATACTTCGTAGAGCAGAGGGGCAGTCTCACCCTCTCGCCCTCCCGCATCCTCGCATCCCCGCATTCCCGCATGCTCACTCCCTATGTTTTTGCCCTCTCCCTCTCTTATCCCCTTGTCTTCATCATCTCCTCGATTGCTCCCTTTGACCATTACAGGGCGCTCTGGGAAGACATACAGATCCTCTACCTTCTTTTTTTTGTACTTCCGCTGTCTGTGCCGTTCTTTTTGTACGGCATCGTCCTTTCTTCGGTCCTGTATATCTATTCAGAAAAGGCGAATAAGGTGTATGCAGCGGATCTTGCCGGCGCTGCAATGGGTATCATGTTGTCGATGTTCTTGCTCAATCATACAGACGTAGAACGTATTATTGTTGCATGCGCAGCAACACTTTCTATTCTTCTGTTTTTCAAGGTCAGGAAAAATATTTTTGGAACCGTCTGTTTACTTCTTTCCCCGATCCTTTGCCTGCCTGTCCTGCTTGGATTTGTTACCCTTGCAATATCTCCCTATAAGGGCCTTACGCAGGCTTTGAAGGATGATGGTGCGCGCCACATACAGACCATCAACACATCCCATGGGAGGCTTGATGTCTTCTCGAACCCGAGGATGAAGTCTGCTCCCGGATTGTCCCTTGCGTATGAGAGGCCGGTGCCGGGAGGGTTCGGTGTTTCTATCGACGGAGATCTCATCGGTGTCTTTTTGGAGGAGAATGGGATGAAGGACTACGAGTTTTTGAGGTTTGCCCCTTCTGCCCTGCCTTTTATCATGAAAGAATCACCGGTTGTCCTTGTTGCAGGATTTAAGGGCAGCGTTGATGTGCTTACGCCTTATTACACAGGGGCAAAGACGGTGTATAAGGCAGAGGCCAACCTGTCAGTACTGAGATTTCTTCATGGTCATTATAAGGATGGGAGCCTCCACGGAAGGGGCCTCTACGGGATTTCCGGCAGAAGGTTGATGAAGTTCCTGCATGAAAAGATCGATATCGTCTATCTCTCGGGAACCGGTTTTTTCCCCGCCGGTGCGTTTGGCCTCGCAGAGGACTATGACACAACCGTTGATGCCTTTCAATATTACCTTGCCAATATGAACCAGGGAGGGATGCTGTATGTCCAGGCCTTCGTATTGCCTCCGCCCCGGTACGAACTGCGGATCTTCAGCAACCTTGTACAGGCATTGGATAACCTTGCCCTTGGGGATTATGAAAAACGGCTTGTCGTGTTCAGGACCTGGGATACTATGAACTTTCTTGTAAAACCGTCAGGATTTACGACGGATGAAGATAAAAGAGTGAAAAGTTTTTTGACAACAAATCAGTTCGATATTGTCTACCCATCCTTTGAACGGGAGGCGCGATTCATAGAGGGTCTCAACTATGAAAAGATCCTGGGCGATCTGGCAGACAGAAAGAAAAGGGTGAGGGCCATCGGCGAATACGCCTTTGATATCCGCCCCACAACAGACGACAGGCCTTTTTTCAATTATTTCCTGAAGGTAAATAAGATAAAAGAGGTCTATATACTGTCCGGTCAGAAGTGGTCCTATTTCCTTCACGAAGGTATGATGTTGCCATTCCTTGGTGTACTTCTTTTGCTTGTTGCGTCGGTGATCTTTACGGCAACCTTTCTGGCAGGGATCCATAAGGCGCGCACCCGTGAGCCCCAGGCACGCCCGAAGACCGGCTACAGACAAATTTTTCCCTGGACATTTTACTTTACCCTGATCGGTCTCGCATTTATGTTTGTTGAGGTATATCTTCTCCACACGCTTATACTGCCGCTGGGATCACCTGCCGCAGCCTTTTCCACCGTTATGGTGACGCTGCTTTTAAGCGCCGGCGCCGGGAGCATGATGAGCGGTTTTATAAAAGATGGACGATTAAGACCCTTCATGTATCTCCTGCCGCTCCTGCTGGCATGCTGTGCTGTCTTTTTTGAGAAGGTTATGATGCTGCAGTATAGCTTTATCGTTATTGTTCCTGTCGGGATATTCCTCGGGTTTTTCTTTCCCTTCGGAATACGTACATTGTTGAAGGGAAACCCTCCCGCGATCCCCCTCGCCTATGCAGTAAACGGCGCCGCATCCGTCATCAGCCCTGTCCTTGCGTCGGTGATCGCCGTCGAGTACGGGCTGAAAGTACTGCTTATCCTCGCGGCAGTGCTGTACGCAGCAACGTTGGCAATGTGCTCGCTGAAACGTATAAGGCAAGCTCATAGTTCATAGCTCATGGCTCATAGCAAAATCAAGCACAAAATCCTAATATCGAAATCCTAAACAATATCAAAATACAAATATTAAATGTTCCAAACAAGATTTTGTAAACAAGTTTTGAATTTCGAACATTGGAGTATTTGAATTTGTTTAGGATTTAGAAATTCGATATTAGGGTTTATTTCTTCTGTGCCTTTCCGGTCATCGGCACGAAGGCAACGCTGCCCAGCTCCTTTATGGGAAATTTTCCCTTCTCTTTTTGAACGAGGGTAAGAGTCTGGAAAAAGACCGTGCTGCCGAGGGGGATGATGAGGCGGCCGCCCTCTTTCAATTGGGAAAGGAGGGGCGGCGGGATGTGGTTCGCAGAGGCGGTGACCATAATAACGTCGAATGGCGCATATTCCTCCCACCCGAAGTAGCCATCGCCATGTTTTGCACGGACGTTTTCGTACCCCAGCCCCTTCAACCTGTCCCGCACAATTTCGTAAAGACCCTTCTTGATCTCGATCGTAAAGACCTCTTTTACGATCTCCCCGAGGATTGCGGCCTGATAGCCTGACCCGGTACCTATCTCGAGGACCCGCTCTCCGCCTTTCAAGGATACCGCCTCGGTCATGAGGGCAACTACGTAGGGCTGCGAAATTGTCTGGCCTTCGCCTATCGGGAGGGGGTGGTCGTTGTATGCCCTGTCCAACTGTGTTTTATCCACGAAAAGGTGCCGGGGTACCTTCAACATCGCGTCAAGCACCTTCTTGTCCCTGATCCCACGGGACTCGATATCTTTTTTCACCATCTCCTGTTTTCGCTTGGTGAATTCATCGGCAGAGCAGACAACACTGTTTGACAAGATGCAAACCATTATGAGGAACAACGCTGTTCCGAATACTTGTTTAGACATACTGATAATCTATCATAGAAGGGGAACAAATAAATCCTAAATCCGAATATCTAAATGTAGAACCAAACTCGAAGCACGAATATCTAAAACCTAAACAAGCATGAATGTTCCAATGTTCAAAATTCAAAACGCGTTGAGGGGCATTTGTTTGGAACATTTGATATTTGAATTTTGATATTGTTTAGAGTTTAGTGCTTCGATATTAGGATTTAGTGGTTCACAAGCTGATAGCTGAATGCTGACGGCTGGTGTATTTGCATCTTTATTTATTCCCCCAAGTATTGTAGATTTACAGCAGGAAAATTGCACCTGAACTGAGCGTGAACCTCCATGAAGATAGGTATAGCGGTCTATAATTTTAATCCGAAGAAAGGCGGCGCAGAACGATATGCATATGACCTTGCCACGATCCTGAGCCGGAGAGGGCATGAGATCTTTCTCTTCTGCTCGATGGGAATGGATGTGCCCGGCATACATCTGGTGAGGTTCAACACAATGCCGTTCCCTCGCTGGCTTCGGAACCTCTCCTTTGCCCTGAAGCACAGGAAGTATGTCAGGTTCTTTAACCTTGACGTGATGCTCGGTTTCGGCAACACGCTCGATCTCGACGTATACCAGAGCCACGGAGGCGTCCAGCGTATCTGGATGGAGAGGGAGATTGAGAGCTACGACAATCTGAAAGAACGTTCGCTGAAGGCATTCCTTCTGCGCAGAAGCATCAATCAGATGATGCAGCGGTGGATAGAGGAATTCTCTATACGGAGCAAAAGATATTCCAGGATCGTTGCCATCTCCGATATGATAAAAGGGCACATGGCGGAGCATTATAACCTGGCCGGTGACAGCATAGATGTCGTGTATAATGGCGTGGACACGGAGCGCTTCAGGCCTGCGGCAGCAATGCCCGAAGGTTCGCCGAGGATTCTTTTCTCAGCGGGGAACTTCAGGCTAAAGGGCCTTTCCCCGCTCCTTTTGGCTCTTGGCGAGGTCGCAAAGGAGACAAAGGATTTCCGCCTCGTTGTCATGGGAAGGGGGAGAAAAGCGAGGTATATGGAGATGATAGCCGCGTTGAACATAGCGGGCAACGTGACCTTCCTCGGTGAATCGTCGACGCCGGAGAATGTCTACCGGGATGCCCATATCCTCGTGCACCCTACCTTCTACGATGCCTGTTCACTGACAACGATGGAGTCCATGGCATCGGGTCTTCCGACAATAACAACGAAATGGAACGGTGCGTCAACGCTTATCTCCGGGAATGAGGGCTATGTCATCGACGAACCGCGGGACGTCGGCAGCCTCGCTTCGGCGATAAAGGCATTGTTGGATAGGGAGCACATACGTTCCATGGGTGCAGCCGCCCGGTCAAAGCTCGAAAACTTTACCATCGAAAAGAACGCCATAGCGATGGAAAGGATATGCAAAGAAGCAGCCGAGATAAAAGGCGGCTCATAGTTCATGGCTCATGGCAACAGCACAAACCCGGTTCGTTTTTGCTAACAGCTATGAGCTATCAGCCATGAGCCGGTTTTTACACCTCACGATGGTTTGCTAAAGGGACGGTTTAATTGCGAGGTTAGTTTCGAGCAACAAGCCCGACGCCGATGCTCTGCGATACATATCCGGATCAAGACAAACAGACCAGATAGGCTGGGTTTATCGCTGATCGCTAAAAGCTGAGTGCTATTAAAAATATGTTTTTATGAACTTCACGAGATAATCGACCCTGGATAGCTTGTGGGGGTCTGTCCTGATCCCTTTGCTGTAGCACTCTCTGGCAAGCCTTTTTTCACCTGACGCGTAGTATCTCCGGAAGAGCTCTATGTACCGGTTGGAGAGAAGATCTTTGCGGAGATGGTCAAGGGCCCCCTTGTAATAGGGGTCATCAATAATAGCTGTCACAAAGTCAATGCCCTGTCTTTTCAGTTGTTCCACATTGTGGCGGAGGCTATCAGGGTGGCTGAAGGTGATGGCCGTGGGCGTGGAAAGAAAGCATCCCTTCCTTCGAAAAAAGACCTTGGTGAAATAGACGATATCCTCGCCGTTCGATATGTGCGTAGGAAAAGCGAACATCTTCGCAACATCAGTGCGCATGAGGACGGCGCATGTAGCGAAGGAGATGCGCCTGCAAAGGAGGTCTTCGTACAATCTTTCTGAGAAAAAGCTTTGTCCTGTCTCATCATGGAGGTACGGTGTTTCATCGGGGGCATGTTTGGAAAGGGTAGCGCTGATAACGAAGTCGGCGTCCTTGTTGTCGGTAAGGATCTGGGCCCTCATCTCGATAGAGTCTGTTGTGAGCGAGTCATCTGCATCAAGGAAGGTGATGAAACTGCCCCGCGCCTCCTCGAGCCCTCTGTTCCTTGCCGATGAAACGCCTTGGTTGGCCTGATGGATGTAACGGATGCTCTCGCGAAACTTTTCAATGACGGCAGTGGTGTTGTCCGTTGAGCCGTCGTCGACAACGATGATCTCGAGGTTCCCGTATGTCTGCTGAAGGCACGACGAGATGGCCGTCGGCAGATAGTCTGCATAGTTGTAGGCGGGAATGACGATCGATACGAGGGGCTTGTTGTCCTGTGCTTCCATAGTATACGCGGCCTGAAGCGCCTGCGATATTAATGCGTCCGTATCCCTCAACTTGTCAAGGGTTTTGTTGGGATGTGGGCTGGTTTGTGCCGCTCGCATTCCCTGCGCTCATCGGGTTAATTAAGTTTATTGGGTTCACTCTCAGCTCTTAGCTCTCTGCTCTCTGCTGTCTTTCTCTTATGGGCAGGGTTACTTTTGCGATTGACTGGCCGGAGTTCTCCTGTTATATTAGGAAAATTTATCCCGGATAAGTCATTAGCACAGTGTCGGGCTTGTTGCTCGAGACTGATCTCGCAATGAAACCGTTCCTTTAGCAAACCGTCGTGAGGCGAGGAA
>DIWM01000012.1:0-5416 GCA_002428485.1 Deltaproteobacteria bacterium UBA6106 | reverse complement strand
GCGTGTTTGCGGGGAAGAGCCCGACGCTGTGCTAATCCTAATGGAAAATCTGGGTTTATATGTTACACTGTTCTCAGGCAGATAATTTGTAGGGGTATTTTGTGAATATCTTAGGCCTTCATATTTTCGGACACGACACGGGCGCTGCAATTGTATCGAAGGGCCGACTTTGGGCCATAGGCGAAGAGAGGCTCGACAGGAGGAAACACTCGGGCTATTTCCCTCATCTTTCGGTGAAATACCTCCTTCAGGCTGCCGGACTGAACAGTATCAATGAGATTGACCTTATTGTGGGGGTCACCCGGCACAACAAGGAAGGCACAAACGTCACTGTCAGCTCGATCAGAGACGAGCTTGGCTATACAGGCAGGATCCATACGGTCTCCCACCACGATGCACACGCGGCGAGCGCCTTCTGCGCATCGCCTTTTGATGAGGCTGCCATAATGGTCGTTGACGGGCTGGGAAGTAAGTCCGTCGAGGTCGAGACCGGAAAGGAGCTTCCATTTTCGCTCCGGGGATTGACGATCAAAGAACAGAAAGACCGCGAAGAGGTGCAGTCATTCTACAGGGCACAGGGGAACGAGCTTACCCCCATACGGAAGGACTGTACTGTTCCGGGATATATGAACGGGCTTGGCCTCGTCTATATGGGGACATCGGTGTTTTTGAATTTTGGGGATTTTGGCTCAGGAAAGGTGATGGGGCTTGCCCCCTATGGCGGCCAACCCGGCAAAACAGTTGAGCCAAAATTTTTCGATGTTGTGGACGGCGTCGCGCTCACGAAAAGTGAAAAGAATTTTGTGCGGCATAACGACCTTTACCAGAAACGGTTCTTCCCCGACCTGCCCCGACGCGAGAACCAGGCGCTGCCCGACGATCTTTATACAGAGATCGCCTACGCCGTACAGAAGGAAACCGAGGATGGCCTCATTGAGATAGCCCGGCATCTCTACCGGATAAGCCCGAGCAGAAACCTCTGCTACGCGGGCGGCGTCGGCCTGAACAGCGTGGCGAACAAAAAGATTCTTGATAATACGCCCTTTGAGAACATCTTTATCCAGCCCGGCGCCTGCGACTCAGGCATAGCCCTTGGCTGCGCACTCTACGGTGCAAACTTTATTGAGAAAGAGGCGCCAGGCAGATACCGGTTCAAAAACGCATACCTCGGCAGGGATTACAGCGAGGAAGAGATCCTCGAAGCATTGCGCAATACGCCCAACATCCGGTTTACAAAGGAAAAGGATATCGTAAAAAGATCTGCCGCACTCCTAGCCGACGGGAAGATACTCGGCTGGCTGGAGGGCGGAAGCGAGATTGGCCCCCGTGCGCTTGGACACAGGAGCATTATCTGCGACCCGGGAAAGCCGGAGATGAAAGATATTCTGAATGAAAAGGTGAAACACAGGGAAGGGTTCCGTCCTTTCGCACCTTCAGTTCTTCTGGAGTGTGCCCCTGAATATTTTGACCTCAATTGCGAAAGCCCTTACATGCTCCTCATCGCCGCGGTTAAAAACGACAAACAGGGAATAATCCCTGCCATTACACATGTTGACGGCACGGCACGGGTCCAGACGGTGACGAAAAATGACAACGGCAGGTATTATGACCTCATTAAGGAGTTTTATAACATTACCAATGTCCCGGTCATACTGAACACTTCTTTTAATATAGCCGGTGAACCTATTGTAGAGACCCCCCAGGATGCCTTAAGATGTTTTATGTCCACAGAGATGGACTACCTGATCATTGAGGATTACCTCGTTGAGGCTGCCGGTCCCAAACAGCTTGTCAGGGGACCTGTTGCCGATGAGAACAAGCTGAAAGCTGATGATATCAGGGGCGGCAAGGGTTTAAAGAGATGGCTTAAGGGCCTTAAGAAGCGGTAGGCGCACCGGAAGAGGCACAATCCTCCTGAGAATCCTATGAAGAAGATCCTTTTTTTCACCCACAATATTTTTACGAAAGAAAACCCGCGGGGTTACAGGATCCATCAATATTTCCCCTATCTGGAGAAAATCGGTTTCACGGTTACACTGCTGACGACAAAGGCGAGCCTTCCCACGGTGCTCAGGGAGATCATGCAGTCAGATGTGACCTATGTCCAGCGGGTCTTGCTCAATCCCTTCAAGCTGTCTCTTTTCCGGAAGCTCTCTAAGAAGATGGTCTATGATTTCGACGATGCGGTGATGTACGGGAGCCGCGGTGCGAGCGCAACACGGCAGAAAAGATTTGAAGGTATGATAAGGTCCTGCGACGCAGTGTTGTGCGGAAATCATTTTCTTGTCCGCGAGGCGCAAAAGTATAAAACTGACGGTGTCTATTATGTGCCCACGGTGGTCGATATCGGCGAATATCCGGTAAAACGGCATGAACCGCAAAGGCCCTTCGTCATCGGTTGGATAGGAAGCAGCGCGACGTTAAGATATCTCGCCGATATACGGGGATTGCTGGAATATTATGCTGATCAGGATGGTATGCAATGCAAGATAGTAGCCGACAAGCCCCTGGAGGAAATGAGAAAGGGGATGACCTTCGAACGGTGGGACTACGACAGGGAGAAGCAGTCCATCCTGAGCTTCGATATGGGGATCATGCCGGTGAAGGACGATATCTGGTCCCGGGGGAAATGCGGCCTTAAGCTCATCCAGTATATGGCCGCCGGACTTCCTTCTGTTACCCATCCCGTCGGTGTTGCACAGGATATGATCGTCGACGGGTATAACGGATTTTTAAGGAAGGATGCAGAAGGCTGGAAGGACGCCATCGACAGGCTTCAAAGAGATATTGACCTGCGAAGAAGGATGGGGGCTGTTTCAAGGAAGATGGTGGAAGAAAGTTATTCCCTGAATGTCTGGGGGCCAAGGGTCGCGGAGATCCTGAACGACCTCCCGGGCGGAACAATTCGATGAAGGAATTCAGGACAAAAGGCATGAGATGGCTCCTTGAAGATGAGGGGCTCGCAGATGTGCTGGGACGGCTGCCTGAAGTATCGGGTGGGCGGAGACATTATGCTACCGTGCCCTATAAAGATGGAAAGCTCTTTATAAAGACCTTTGTCGAGAAAGGCGCCCTCGGTGCGCTGAGGAACAGGACCATTCCCAGGGGAAGGAAGGAATACGAGACAGGGAAACGGCTGGCCTCGATCGCGATAAGGACGCCGGATTGCCATGGATACGGGGTCGGCAGCAATCGCTCCTGCGTGATCCAGGATTGGGTCGATGGTGAGGGCTTTGTCCATGTGTTTTTCCGGCATGGATACCGCGAACGATTGATCCCTGCACTTGCGGAGCTTCTCAGGAGATTGAAGGAGAACGGTGTTTGCCATAACGACCTCCATCTCGACAATGTGCTTGTATCGGAAGGTATCCTGTATCTCATTGACCTCCACAAGACGAAGATGAAAGACGCTCTTAGCGATAAGGATGAACTTTCCAACCTCACCCACGCCCTCACAATGATCTATGAGGACTTAAGCGGGGAAGAGAAGGGGCTTTTTTTTGAGTTGTATGGAAATAGGGGGATACAAAAGGCGGTTGAAGGAGAGATCGCAAGGTTAAGGAAAATATGGATCGAGAGCAAGAAGAAAAGGGCATTTCAGGAAACCTCCAAGATCGTGCGCAGGGGAGAGCGCCTTTACGTCGCAGGGATGGAAGATCAGGGCAGCGGAGTCTTTGTCGAAGCGCTTAAAAGCGACAAAAAGGTAAAGGTCGAGCGATACGGGGACCATATCAGGAAGATATACAAAGGCAGGAGGCGCCTCGAACGGGCTTGGCGGAACCACATCGCCCTCCTGTACCTCAATGCAGCGATCATCCCACAGGCGTATTATGTAAAATTGCCCTCGCTTTTTTCAGATGGTTTTATTGCAATGGAAGACCTCGGAGGCCAGGGAAGGGAGCTCGACAGGTATCTTGACGGCTCATACGATGCCTTTGATGTTGCCCAAAGGCACAGGTTCATCGACGCCTTTTCGGGTTTTATGAAAAGGGTGATCGGTCAGGGCATCGTGCACAGCGATATGAAGGCGTGCAATATTTTTGTAGTGAACAACGATCATTTTTTCTTTCTCGATGTTGAGGACATAGGTTTTGACGCCACGGATGAGGCAGTAATAAAGAGAATGCTCGTGCAGTTGAACAACACGATACCAAAAAAGGTCCCCGCGAGGGACAGATTGAGGTTGTTTGCGCAATGGACGCGATCCATGAACGTTGACAGAAAAAGATTATTGAAAGATATTATTCAAGAATCATTGAAGGGCGAGATCGTCTATGAAGGTGTGTCGGGGCTGATGAGGGAGAAGTGGTAATGGCTCATAGTTCATGGCTTATGGCTCATAGTAAATCCTAAATCCGAATTTCTAAATCCTAAACAAACTCAAATGTTCAAAATTCAAAACATAAATGACAGTCCTTTGTTTTAAACATTTGATACTTAAATTTTGGTATTGTTTAGTGCTTCATGCTTCGATATTAGAATTTATTATTCATTGGAAGGGCGTCGAAGATATTTCCTTCAACCTGTTTTAGACCGCTGACGAGAATAAAGCTTCCTACCGGCATGTCGCCTGTCTCCCGTGAGACCGTTAACCCGTGCCCTTCAAACATTTTCATATTGTCGCGCTTGTGACCGAGGAGGTGGGGGATGTCCTTTTTGTTGAGGATGACCGTTGCCTCTCCCGAAATTGATTCACGTTCGGCAACAGCCAGGACGGCACGATAGAATCCGTGCGATTTTACAAGGTAGCCGAATGCAGGATGATAATAGCCGGCCACTATTTTTTCTTTCAGGACCTCATTGTCAGTGAGGCCCATCTTGACGACCTTAATATTGCGGCTCAGCGCATTGAGATAGATATAAAGCGCCCTTTCCAGGACCTTATTGAATGCAATGGGTATAAACCTTTTTTCTTCGTAGAGGGCACAAAGGGGGGTTCCCTTTAAAACGGCAAGCGGGTATACCCTTATATAATGAGGGTTAAGGCGGGCCATATTTTCCACGATCCCCCTGATGTCGTCAAATGTTTCATCCGGCAGGCCCACCATGAACTGGAGGGCAACCTGGAATCCCTTTTCCTTCAGGGTATGGAAGGCCAGCGAGAGATCTTTGGCAGTGTGCTTCCTGTTGAGCATTTCCAGGATGTGATCGTTAAAGGATGGTATCCCGAGCTCGATAACGGTCACGCGCTGCCCTTTCAGGATGTCAATTAACTCTTCATTAAGCGGTACAGGTTTTGTAGAGATCCTGAAATTTGTGATCTTATCCCGGTAATCGTCAAAATGTCCGAACAGTCGCTTCAGGTAATCAGGACTTAAACCGAATATGTTTCCGCCGAAGAGGCCTATCTCGTAAACGCCTTCTTTTTGTTGAAGGGATCGTTGTATCAGACGCCGGATGTCGGTATCGTTTTGGG
>DIWM01000014.1 GCA_002428485.1 Deltaproteobacteria bacterium UBA6106 | reverse complement strand
CAAAGATCTTCTGATAGACCCTCTCGTAGCCTTCGATCGTTTCGCGCAATATGATCTGCAGCACCTCTCTTTGCTTATCGAGGAAGAGGTGCACCAGCGAATAATTATGCATCCCGAAATGGGTATCCATGAGATGGATGATCTTTGCTACATCTCCATGTTCAAAGGCATCCGCGATCTCCCGCTTCATCGCGTCGTAAGGTTGATCGCCAAGAAAGGACCTCACGCCACCGTGAAAGATGTGGCCCCCAAGATACAATGTGCAATAGCTGATATCCTCAGCATCGCCTGTTATCTTTGAGGAAACAGTTATTTTTCCGACGTTTAGCCTTTTATCGCCGGATCGGATCGATTCCCGGTCCTTCCTTTGGACGGCATAACTGAACACATTGGCATCATCGGGATATTCCTCGATCACCGAACTTACCGCATAGTGGACTGCCACCTTCTTAAGGTCAACCATGGCGGGCTTCACGAATCTCTCGTATATTTCGGCCCCGTCGCCATACTCCTGGATGTTGCTTTTAGCGTTTTTCAGTCTTTTTACGAATTCCGGCTCTGTATCGCTCCCGGATATTTCCCCGGCGAGCTGTATCGCCCTGGCGGCGTATTTGAGTATCTGTATCGTCTCGATGCCCGAAAGCTCGTCAAAGAACCAGCCGCAGCTTGTGTACATAAGCATGGCATGCCTTTGCATTTCGAGCAGCTTAAATACGGCTATTTCTTCGTCGCGGGCCAGATCTCGCGCTTTATGCTTCCCGATAAAACCGTTGACTTGGCCCCCGGAACGATCAAGTATGATATCGATATAATCATTCCGGGCTTCCCATGGGTCCTTCAGGTATTTTCCTGCATTCTCTTCGTAGGTCGCGAAGAGAATGTCTCTCAGCCAGTCGAGCGCCTCGCGCAGCGGAGCCCTCCACGATTGGTTCCATCCAGGAAACCCGCCAGAGCTGCATCCGCAGTCGCTTCTCCATCTCTCTATGCCGTGGTAACAGCTCCAAGAGGTGTTTTCAAGGATCTGCACCTCGTGGGAAGGCAAGTGCCCTGCGAGATATTCCCCGTAGTTGGTGCATCGCGCAAGCCCTTTTTTCTCAATGTGTTCAAGGGCATACGTGAGGGCCATCTCGCCAAATGTGTGATGGTGCCCATAGGTTTCACCGTCTGTTGCGATGTTGAGGATCTGCGGCCACTTCCTGATGTCGGAAAAACCGGTTACCAGGCGGGCGGCAAAAGCCTCACCGCTATCGAGCAGCTTTTCGAAAGCAACCGCCCTGGATATGGGGCCGTCATAAAAAAATATATTGATCGTGCGGCCCGAAGAAAGCCTCAGGAGGTATGCCTGCGTCGGATCTATCCGCGCATTGCTGACATCTTTCCATTTGCCCGTGCCCGTCTTCCTTACCCTGGAAGCCTGGTGGGGGGCAAGGATAACGAAAATGATCCCCTGTTCTGCAAGTATTTCCAATGTTTCCAGGTCAACCGCTGTTTCCGGCAGCCACATGCCCTCAGGAAACCGCTTGAACCTGTATTCAAAATCTTTTATGCCCCATATGACCTGGGTTCTTTTATCCCGTGGGTGGGCCAGGGGCATGATAATGTGGTTATATGCCTGGGCGATCGCATTTCCGTGACCTGACATTCTTTTTAAGCTTTCTTTATCCGATTCAAGTATTGCGCGATATACCTCGGGCGATCTTTGCTCCATCCACGAGAGAAGCGTGGGGCCGAAATTAAAACTTATTTTGGAATAATTGCTTAGGATCTCCATAATGCGCTTATCACCGTCGAGAATGCGCGATGCGGAATTAGGCGCATAACATTCAGCGTTTATTCTTTCGTTCCAGTCGTGGAAAGGATATGCGGTATCCTGCACCTCGATCGCTTCAAGCCAGGGATTTTCCCGCGGGGGCTGATAAAAGTGGCTGTGAATACATATATATCGATCCATAATCCTCCAGTTCTTATACTTTCCGGTAGATAACCGCGCTCCATGGGTTCAGCGAAACAGGTGCGCTGCCGTTGCATGACCCTATGACCTGGTCCGCTGTTTCCGGGGCGGGGCCTCCCCACTCAGAAGAAGAAGAGTCGAGCATTTTCCTCCATGTGCCTTGTTTTAAACGGGGCGAAATAGACGCCGCCCCCCCGTGAAAATTATAAAAACAGACCACTTCGTCGCCGCCGGCCGATCGATGCACGGAAAGGCATTTATCTTTTGCAAACCCCTTTATTGCCATCGTTTTTTTTGAGATATCTCTCAGGGGAGGGGTCGCCTTGCGCATGCCGATCAGGTGCCTGTAAAATTCGTGGAGTATTCTGTGCTCCCCCTGCAGGCGAAGATCGATGTTCAACGTGGAGGCAAGGAATGTGCTTTCTTCCTGGGGGTCGGCGATAGGGCCGTCCCATCCAAAGGAAGAAAACTCTTCCATCCTTCCTCTTTTTACCGCTTCAATGAGGGCCGCATCGGAGTGGTGCACAAAATAATTGAACGGCGCCGTTTCCCCATACTCCTCTCCCATAAATAAAAGTGGAATAAAAGGCGACAGGATCACTGCGGCGGCGGCAAGCTTGAGCTTCTCCAGCGAATGTTCCTGGCTGAGCCTGTCGCCGCGTTTCCGGTTGCCGACCTGGTCATGGTTCTGAGAGAACACGACAAACTGTTCCGCCGGCCTTCTCTTCGAGGAACTGCCGTGCCTGCGTTTTCTGTACACGGAATACTGTCCTGAATAGACAAACCCCTCACGGTACGCCTTGATCAAGTAGGGCAGCTCCCCGAAGTCCTGGTAATACCCGTCTGATTCCCCTGTAATGAGCGTATGAAGGGCATGGTGGAAGTCGTCGTTCCACTGTGCATCGACTCCATAACCACCTATCCCGGGCGGATTGATCACCCGCACATCGTTCAGGTCGCTTTCCGCCATTATGTATACCTTTCTCCCGAGTTCGGTAGCCTTATCATATACTGCCAGCGAGAGCTCCTTGAGGATATGAGTGGCGCTCAGATCATATATGCCGTGTATTGCGTCGATCCTGAGGGCGTCGACATGATATCGTGAAACCCAGTGCAGGGCATTGCTGATGAAGTAATGCCGCACCCCGTCGCTATATGGCCCGTCAAAGTTTATCGCATCTCCCCAGGGGGTCCTGTATCGGTCAGTAAAATAGGGCCCGAAATCACCGAGATAATTTCCCTCGGGCCCCAGGTGGTTGTAGACCACGTCGAGAATGACCGCGATACCCGCTTTATGGCATTCGTTGACCAGCAGTTTCAGCCCGTCGGGCCCGCCGTAGAAGTTCTGGGGTGCAAAAGGATATGCGCCGTCATATCCCCAGTTTCTTTCGCCGGGAAATTGCGCAACAGGCATGATCTCTATCGCAGTTATGCCGAGATCCGTCAGGTAGGGCAGGCGGGAAATGATGGCCTCAAAGGTGCCGTCGTGGGTAAATGTGCCGACGTGAAGTTCGTATATTATGTAATCGGCAAGCGGTATGCCCTTCCAGTCATGGTCCTCCCAGACGAATGACCCGTGGTCAACCAACTGAGACGGGCCATGTACGCCTTGCGGTTGAAAATGAGATGCCGGGTCAGGCCTGTCGATTGCGTTGTTGATCCTGTAATAATAGAGAGCCCCCGGGAACGTCTTTTCGGCAACGGTTTCCCAGTACCCATTTGCATTTTTTTCCATCGGCAGCAACCGTGCCGCGGAGCCAAGCATCATTACAGAGATATCCTGCGCAAGGGGAGCCCAGACGGTAAAACTTCCTTCCCCGCGCCCCCGGTAATAAGGACCGATCATATTGCCGGCAATCATAATTTAGTTTACTTAAATCTCGTTTTTATATTATCAAATGTAGCCTTCAGGTCGTCCAGGACCTTTTCCATGCCGGCGGCGATATCTTCCCATGCGCCTTCGCCTTTTCCCTTCAACTCCTCTAATTTTTTTGCCGCTGTTTCTTTCTTTTGATTCAGGTTCTCAATCTGTCTGGTATACTCAGCCCCGGCATCGGTTTTCGCCTTTTCCGCCTTTGCTATGAGCCCATCGATCTGCACGTTCCATTCTTTTAATTGCGCGGCAAGCTTTTCAATGTATGCCTCCCTTTTTTCCTTGTCCACCTGTGACCTCCTTGCTATGTGATAACTATACAATATTATAGCATAAGAAAATATTTATTCCATTCTCATTGTGCTTTTGGAACAAACCAAATAGGCCTGCATTCAGCCAAACAATTTCCTGACGCCCGCGTAAACACTTCCGATAAGAGTCTTACGATTTATATTTAGCAAGATCTTTGACAAGGTCCGCGATATATGGGTCATATTCCTGCATCACAGCATCTTTGGCCCTGAGTGTTTCAGAGCACGAAGGCGCTTGGTGGCCTGCAGCGTTCAGATCTTTTGAAAAAACGTTTGCGGAATGATCGGGCCCGCCTTGTTCAACCAGGTGCTCTCTGAGATAGTGCAGGTTTAAAAGAAAACGGAGCCGGCCGAAAAGATCCTTTTTGTACAGCAGGTATTTTTGGTGAAGCTTCATGCTGCACACCTCCTTTCCTTATTATAAGTATAATGAAAAAATTGAAGATTTTCTGTTAAGCAGGCTACAATCTGGACAATGAACTACCCCGCAGCAAGCTGCGGGGGATCATCCGGATTAAAAGGCGGTTTTAGGGTTTTTCGAGAGTAGATCCATCCTTGACGGACGGGTCGTGGAAGTCGGCTTTTTCGACCATGGGATAGACGATACAGTTCGTGCCCATCTTTGTGCTATCGGGAATCTTTGCCCCTTTTCCTATGAGGGTTATGCCGGAATTAAGCTGTTCCGGGAATTCGTTATTTGCATTTTCCGGGTTTCCCGTACCGATGGAGCAATTTCTTCCAATCACTACGCGCTTATCGATGATGCATCTGCTGACCGATGTGCCCGACTTTATGACAGCATCATGCATTATGATCGAATCGCTGATGAATGCCCCTTTTTCCACGATCACGCCCGGGGAGAGCACGGAGTGGCAGACTCGGCCCTTGATAAGGCAGCCGGGCGAGACGGCCGAATCAGACACCTCTGCCTCATCATAAATGCGGATGGGTTGACGGTCGCTCGGCGGCCCCTCGGCGACAACATTGGTTTTTGTCCCCCACGCTTCAGGGTTGAGGTCCGATTTGGGGTCCAGGAGGTCCATGTTGGCATCCCAGTAAGCCTGAATAGTTCCTGCATCCTTCCAGTAGCCTTTGAAGTTATACGCGTACACATTTTTTTCTTCCATGGCCTTGGGAATGACGTGGTGGCCGAAATCCTCTTCTTTTGTTCTTCTCAGCATCGTTACAAGGTAGTCCCTGTCGAAGACGTAGATGCCCATTGAGGCAAAGTTTGACCTTGCCTTTTTTGGTTTTTCTTCCCAATCGATGATCCTGTGCGCATTGTCAACGATGCCGATGCCGAAATTGTGCGTTTCTCTGCGAGGGACCTGGATCATGCCTATCGTCACCTTTGCGCCGTGACTTCTATGGAACTCCACCAGCGGGCGATAATCCATCGCGTAGACGTGATCGCCGGAGAGGACAAGAACGTCGGTGCAATTCCCGGCAGAAGTAATAAAATCAAGGTTCTGCCTCACGGCATCGGCGGTCCCCCGATACCAGTCCCAGTCCTTTTCACCTGTTTTGGGGGGCAGGATCTTTATGCTTCTGGTGCGTCCCGACATATCCCATGAGGAGCCGTCGCCGATATGGTCCATCATGGAAAGGGGCTTGTACTGTGTCAGCACGGCAACCCTTGTAAGGCCCGAGTTCGCTATGTTGCTCAACGTAAAATCGATGATCCTGTACTGCCCTCCGAAGGGGACTGCCGGTTTTGCCCTGAGGCGCACAAGGATGTTCAAGCGGCTGCCGACGCCGCCGGCAAGCAGCATTGTAAGGGTTCTCCTCATTTGATAATATCTCCCGGCTTATAGTGGCCCCCGGTGAAATGAGCAGGGCCAAGGTTGGGGAACACTGTTACCCCCTGGGGTATTGTAATGTCTTCAGGTATGCGCGCGCCCCGTCCGATAAGGCAGAGTCTGCCATCGCGGGCATCGCCCACGGTGACGTTCCTTCCTGTGTGAACCTCGTTGTCGGCGATAGTCTTTATGATCCTGGCGTTTTTACCTACTTTCGCGTCGAAAAAAAGTATAGAGTCTTCTACCACCGCGCCACCGCCAATATTAACGCCGGGGAAAAGTATCGAGTTCGTCACCGTACCCTCTATGCGGCATCCTGAATAAAGGAGGGAATTTCTAATGACGGCAGACCTGCCTATAAATGCGGGCTGCCTGTCCTGGATGTCGCGGTGGGCAAGGTTTGTGACAACTGCCCAGTTATCTATGTTCAGTTTCGGCCTGCTCCCCAGCAGGTCCATGTTTGTCTGCCAGTACTCCTGCGGTGTACGCGTATATCCCCAGTACCCGGAATGTTTGAAGCCGTAAACATTGCGATGCTTCAGCAAGGCGGGAATGATATCCCTGCCGAACTCATGAGAGTCCGTCCGTGCGTTTTCCTCGAGGGCTTCCATGAGGACCTCGGGCCTGAAGACATATATGGTGAGGGACGCCCAGTCAAAGGCAGGCCTGTCTGGTTTTTCAACATACTGCAGCAGCCTTCCGCCGCGCGGCTCCTCGTCCCGGATCATGCCGAGGCCAAAACGGTGGGCTCCTTCGCGGGGGACCTTTGTGAATGCTACGGTAAGATCAGCATTTTTTTCGCGATGAAATTCGACAATGTTGCGGTAATCCATTTTGTAGACATGGTCTCCCGATAGTATGAGGATGAGGTCCGGCTTATTAAGCCTTATAAAATCAAGATTCTGGTATACCGCATCGGCGGTTCCCCGGTACCAGTCAGATGCGCCCTCTCTTTTGAATGGCGGCAGGACAGTCACAAAACGTTTCCTCCCTAACATGTCCCACGGCGCTCCGTTCGCGATGTGCTCCATCAGATGAAACGGCCTGTATTGGGAAAATATCCCTACGCGCCCTATGCCGGAATGCATCAGGCTGCTCATGGGAAAATCAATGATGCGGTATAACCCGCCAAAAGGCAAGATGGATTTCGGCCGGAAAAGGGTGAACACGCCCAGTTCATCCACCCTGCCGCCGGCCAGAATCAGGGCAAGGACATCTTTCATGACATAAAACCTCTCGATTGCCGGAGACTATTGGTTCAACGCATAACGCATACAGCCGTTGATGCTGCTGTTATTATACCACGTAAATAAGTTTTTTTTAAATCGGTTTGATCCTTTATCGTTAAGGGACCGGTCAGCGTCAGTGTATCCAGACGTAATCCCTGTGAATCCATCCGGTATCATTATCTCCGTCGATTATCTTGATCCACGCGCCTTTTCTCTTGATCATCCTTGCGGAATAATACTTCTCCATGGGCGTATCGAACCGTTTTTCATAATGTATCCCCGGCCCTTTCCTCACGTTTACTCCTTCGGTTTTTACAACGACGCAGCGATATTTGCTTGTCAAAAGATTCCTGTGTATCCAAAGGACCGTATCGTCAACATCCTTTACGGCATACCATTTGCCTGACAGGGACGCGCCGACCTTTTCAAGGGGCATATATTTATACACTGTCCAGCCTACCTCATAGGTTGTCCCGGGCCCTGTCCGGAGATTTGCCTTTGGTACCTTTACGCAGACGGCGCCAAGGGGACCGCTGCCCGCTATTGATAAGAAAAATACGGTAATGAGAATGAGGCGTGCCTTCATGATTTCCTCCTTGCACATTTTGCTGTATTATGCGGTGCGCTTCAGAATTCTATGATGCTTTTGCCCTTGTTCTCCATTATGTACCATACGGAAAGGTAGTCACGTACCTGTCTTGTGATAAGGAAATTTTTCCTTACAAATTCCCTGGCTCTTCCCCCCATTGTCTCAGCCATCTCGGGCGCATTGAGCAATTGCCTGATCCTGAAGGCGGTCCCTTCTATGGAGTGGACAAGAAAACCTGTCACACCGTGGGCTATCTGAAGGGGAATTCCTCCCACTGCTCCACCGATTACCGGTTTTCCTTTCCACATGGCCTCTGCCACTGTAAGGCCAAAACCTTCCTTCAGGGATTTCTGAAGGACGACGAAGGCCATGCGCTGCAAGGCATTTATATCCCTATCGCTGAATGGCGGCAGAAGGAGTATGTGTATATCGGGGTCATTGGCCGCAAACTCTTTCACCTCGTTCAGCACCGCTGCCCCCTCAGGGTCATCTGTGGCCGGGCTCCCGGCAAGCAGAAGAATGCAGTCATTGTATTTCTTTACCATCCTGTATGCCTTTATGACGCCCAACGGGTCTTTGAACCTGTCAAATCTCGACACCTGGAGTATGATAGGCCTGTCTGTGGGTATGCCCAATCTTTTTGCGGTCTCGTTTATTTCATCATCGGAAAGCTCCATGTTTTTTTCGCTGAGGGGGTCAATGGAAGGCGGAATGATAAACTCGTCAATATTCATTGCCCGCGCGAACTTTGATACGGAAAATATTATCGCGTCATATTTTAATGCATATCGCCCAAGGGCTTTATATACATCTTTAAACGGGTTCGATATATCGATATGGCAACGCCAGATCCAGACACCCCTTTTTTTAAACTCCACAAGGGGGCCCGGTTGAGGATCGTGGATGATGACGGCATCGGCATCGAGATCGATATTCGCTGCGTTTTGCCGGTTGATCTCGAAATGGTGCTGCCACATTGTGTCAGTGATAGTCTCCTTATTGCCCTGGAGGGCATTGTGAACCTTTTTCGTCATTTCGAAAAATTGTTCATCGCCGCTGATTGTCTCCCACCGCGCATCGATGCCGAGGCCCTGGAGAATCGGGATCATCCTCTGCAGTATTTCCGCTACTCCGCCTCCTTCGCGCGTAGAATTGACATGAAGAAAGGATCTTCCGCCGAGCACCCTGGCAAGCCTCTGGAGGAGCAGCAGATCGCCCTTAGGTGAAATACCGGCATACTGGTTGATCATTCTTCCACCCCCATGATTTCTATATCCCCTCTTAATTCCTTTTCTGTTTGTTCCGCAATGTGTTTCCTTATATCTTCTGTATTGTGCATAAACGGGTCAATCGCCCGGATCCTTTCCGCTAACCCCTTCTTCTCCAGAGATTCTTCGATCCACTTGGAAAAATCGTCTATCCCGCCGCCTACGCGCATTCTTGCCTCATAGAAATGGTAGTAAATGGAACCTACGTCAACAAATTTTATTGCCATGAGAAATTCTGCGAGGTTTTTTACCCTTATCCCTATGGGGAAGATGAGCGTTATTGTTTCATTGAAAAAGAACTCATCCCCGTGCATTGCCTCCCTGGGCTCCGGAAATTTTTCAATATAGTTGCCGACGACAGAGAGCAGCTCTTTCCGGAAATCGCTGATGTTGTCGTATTCATAAGGATCTATGTTGGACAATTGCTCTGCCAGGGATCTTTCCTCAAGGCTTTCACCTGCCCAATGGGCAAAATCATTGGTATATTCGAGGATGTGCTCCTTCAGGAAATACTGGTAGGTATGGTGGAATATGCAGTCATCGGACACCTGGGCTATCAGATCTCTCAACGCGTGGAGGTTCCCCGCCTTTTTCCCCGTTGATTTTAGTATGCTTATGCACTGCTTAAATTCAAACCCTTCAATCATATTTCCCAACCTCTTTCCTCCCTGGTATAGATCGTTCTCTTTACATATCCTTTACTGTCAACGTTGCCCTTTTTACATACGCAGGATTTGAAACCGGTATAGATGCGAGGTCCTGGTTCAGCCTCCCAGCAATGTCCATGAATTCCGCGAGCCGTTCCTTGAGAACAGCCTTCCCGTGAGGCTGTTTCAAGCTGAGGGGGTTCACATACCTGCCTCCCACTCTCATTTCATAATGCAGGTGAGGTCCTGTCGCAAGCCCGGTTTTGCCGACACAACCGACGAACTGCCCCTGATCGATACTTGCCCCTCTTTTCAGTCCCTTCGCTATCCGCGATAAATGACCGTAGTATGTTCTGTAGCCGTTCTTATGTTCAAGGATCACAAGCTTGCCGTATGCCCCTCTGCGACCGGCAAAAATAACGGTCCCATCGCCGGTTGCCGAGACAGGGGTTCCGTGTGGCGCCGCATAATCTACTCCGTGGTGGGCCCTGTGGATTTTTAGTATGGGATGAAAACGTCTTCTTGAAAAATAAGAACTGATCCTCTTAAAATTAAGGGGAGCCTTCAAAAAGGCCCTTCTGACTGACCTCCCGCGGGAATCGTAATAGCCTGTTGCCCTGCCATCTTCAAATCTGTATGCATGATATGATTTACCGCCATTTATAAACTCTACTGCAAATATCCTGCCGTATTTTTTGAACTTCCCGTCAAGGTACAGGCCCTCTGCTATGATCCTGAAAGTATCCCCGTTCCGAATATCAGTTGTAAAATCTATATCCCAGGAAAATATATCCGACACCTCCATAGCCAGCAAAACGTTTTCCCTGTCTTCCCCGATGGATGAAATAAAGTTGTCTTTTATCGTGCCGCCGATGTGATGAATACATGCTTCATAGTCAACAGGTACCGTTTCTGTATAGAAACCTGACCTGGAGCGGGTAACATTCAGCAAGGTACCATCGTCTATTTCATAGACAAAGGTGTTTATTTGATTCTCGTTGTCGATCGTCAGCCTGTACGAGCGTCCTGCAGATAATTTGCCCAGGTCGTGAATCCCGGCGGATGAATCTTTGATCTGAAAAAGCTCCTTCGGTTCAAGCTTATATCTTTTGAAAATGGTAAAAAGGGTATCGCCATCCTTGACCGAGCCATGTATCTGTCTATATGGCTCGGGCGCGTGACTACCATCTTCGCCTTCTTTTGTTGTCTTGAAATGTAATCCCAGGGCAAACAATACAACGAGCAGGAAGGCGGTTGCTGCAAACACCTTCTTCATGCGGCTGCCCCCTCATTCATCAAAACTGGTTCATAAAAGCCCATAATATTATTTCCTAATAAATATATAACTCATGAGATTATACTATAGTTATTTTCAGAACTTTTGTTAACTATCATACATTTAGTACCGTTTAGCGTCATTTTCCGTTCGCTTTGTAGCCCTGTGCGGCAAACTGTGCGCTGTATGCCGTCACAATAAAATGAAAGCGGCCAGCATCTTTGACGTGCTCCTGCGAGCCCTGTCGCCATAGCGATCGATCCTGTAAAGAATACGTTTGGTGTATCTATCTCAATGCTCCTAACGTTTTATCCAGTTCATACAACAGGAGGTTGATCATATTATTTGCCCCAAGCGTGCTGACATCAACTTCAGATCTTGTATTTTCAACGATGTTCATGAGGTCATCAAAGGCCTTTTTGTCTTTGTTCGCCGCTGTTTCTCTGGCCTTCTGCAGCCCTTCAGAGATTGCCTGGAGCTCGGCTTTTGCGTTCCCGATATTCTTAGAGGCCAATTCAATCTTGGCGCTGACGATTCGTGTTTTGATGTTAATGATGAAGGAATTCAAATAAATTTTTTGCCAGATGTCTCCCAGGTCCTCGTATAACGAGTTGATTGCTGCAGACTGTTCTTTAAAGGAATCGACGTTAACAATGCCGTGTTTTTCCAGCTCGTAGTTTATTGAAGCGATACGCTCGTCGAGGTCGTTCTCGAGATTAGCTATCTTTGACGAAAGGCCGTGAACTGTTTTAATGATCTTTCGAAAATCATCATCGGGCTTCAGGCCGCTCAGCTTCCATGCGTTCTCCTGCCTTTGTCTGAACTTTTCTAATGCCTCTACCTTTTCTTGCAGGCTTTTAACTTCTGACTTGAGGCTGGCGGTCTCTTTTTTTATAATGGAAGGCATGCCCAAAAAGACAAAGCCCATAAACAAAAATATCACTGCAACAAACGCTATAATGGTTTTCATCTGCTCCCCTATCGTCAATCCCGGCTAAGCGCCCTGCCGCGTTCTCCAAAAAAGGTCTTTGCTGCGGCGCGCCACGTCTACTTCTTTTCAGGTTTTGAAGAGGTCTTGCTTTCAACCATTTCTTTCTTGCTCTGCACCTGCCCCTTGACAGCGTCGATGTCATCATAGGCCTGTTTTACCTGCTGGTTTTGCAGCTTTTCTTTTATATTGATAAGGTCTATTTCCCATTTTCCTATCAGCCCCTCGATGTCTGCACGTGCGGCAAAGACCTTTTTCTTTATGGCCGTGGCGGCCAATTGCTTGAATTCACCGAGCGACTTCTCTACATCGTTGAGCAGCTGTTCCGCTTCTTTCTTCATTTTCGCCTTGCCCGGCTCTATCATTGCAATTGCCTGCAGCGCAATCTGAACGGTTTCTTCCGCCGCTTTTTTTGCCTCCTTATATTGCTTATTGACAACGAGGTCCTTTGCTCTCTTTATCGATTCCTCTGCCTTTTTATAAATGTCCGGCACATAGAGGTGTGCCTCTTTCTGTTTTGCTTCATCAAGGGTCTTTTCTGCCTTCGCTATCTCCTGTGTCGGAGGCTTTGCGCATCCGGCAATGAAGAGAACAGACAGCGAGAGGAGCAGTATTGAAAATTTATACAACACAGCCTTTGAATTCATTGCAGCCCTCCTTGGTTATGCTGCCGGGGAATGATGCCGGCAGATGTGGCGCCATGGTGTTGCGTATGGTATGCCTACGCATTGTCCTCCTCGACGGCCTCCTTGATCCTGTCGAGGATATCCGGTATCGCCGCTATTACCCTGTCCCAGCTTGCGATCAGGGGGACGCCGAGGGGGTCTTTCATAATAACCTCGGCGGCCTTTTTGATGCCGCTGGTAAAGGTATCAACGGCAAGGCTTTCCTGGTGCCGGTCAAAATAAAGGCCGTTAATAGACGCATCGTCCTCATATCTTTTCAGCATATCTTGAGCAGTCCTTACATATGTCGCCACCAGCGTCTTAAAAAAACCATCGGAAAAGACTATCCCTTCCGACGCCAGCGTCCTGAAAACTGACTTGGAGATATCTATGCACATCTTGTGTAGGCCCTTGTTTGCATCTTCCGGGGAAAGCGTCTGGTGCTTATGCTCGTAGTTGTCGGCGATATCCACCTGGCAAACACGGTTTATTGATGTGTTGCGATAGACCTCGGCAAGCGTCCCGACCTCGAGGCCCCAGTCTCCCGGGATCCTGTTTACCCTTGCGAGGTTAACATCCATTGAAAATTCCCCGGCAAGGATGTAGCGGAAACTATCAAAAAACACCAGAAGCTGGTGGTAGCCGATGACCTTCTCGAGCGCCCTGATAAGGGGCGTGACGAGAAGCCGGGTCGCCCTCCCATGCATTTTGTCTGTTACCCTCGTGTAGAACCCTTTGCAGAAATCATAATCAAGGCTGGGGTTCGTCACCGGGTAGCAGAGCCTTGCAAGAAGATCCCTGCTGTACGTGACAATATCGCAGTCGTGAAGCGCAATCGCATTGAATTCTCTCCGCGAGAGGATGTAGCCGTATGCCATCCATACAGACCTGCCCTTTCCTTCTGAGCCCGTTGGGAGATCTTCTGCTTCGATCGCCTTATATATCCTTTTCATTTTCTTGCCGCTATTCCATACGACATTTGTCTTTTGCGGCAGGGTAGAAAAAAAATCTTTTGCATTGCGAAACTCACTCTCTGATGCGGGGCCAAGGGTGACCACTACCTCCTTGATGTACCGGACATGCCTCAGTTCGCTGACGATTTTTTTTAGTGCCTCCCCGCTCAGCTCGCTGTATAGTGATGGCAGGACGAGGGCGATAGGCCTTTCTTGTGCGTACCTGTTCAGCTTTGATTCGATGGACTCGATCTTTTCTTTTCCAAGCCGGTGCAATGTTGCAATGACGCCCGTTTGATAGAAATCAGACATATACCACCTCCTAAAAGTTTATAACCTGTTATATTATATATTATTTCTTTTTGTATGTCCGTTAAAAGCTTTACATTTTTCCGCAATCTTTTATAATAGACAATACCATAAGCTATATAAAAAAATGCATCGGCGCATACTTTTCACACCCCATTCTAAAAAGGGCAGAGAGGTTCAATGCAGCGCGTTCTGATATTTACCGACCTTGACGGCACGCTCCTGGATTCGTCGTATTCGTTTAACGACGCCCTGCCCGCCCTCGACCTGATCAGGGAGCGCGGGGTCCCGCTCATTATCTGTTCGAGCAAGACAAGGGCGGAGATCGAGCATTACAGGAAACAGCTGGACAACAGGCACCCCTTTATCTCAGAGAACGGCGGCGGGATATTCATCCCGAAGGGGTATTTCGACCCCGGTCCGGGGACCGCTGATGGCGATGTCGCTGCGGACAAAGAGTACCAGATCGTGAGGCTTGGCGCACGGTACAGTGATCTGCGAAACGCCTTATGCCGGCTGAGGGATAAAGGATTTTTTGTCAAAGGGTTCGGAGATATGACCGCCGAAGAGGTAGCGGGGCTAACAGGGTTGTCCCCGGATGAGGCCCTGATGGCAAAAAAAAGGGATTTTGACGAACCTTTTGTGATTGATAACGATGAAAGCAGATCAGAGGGGCTTTTTTCTGAGATCCGGGGAATGGGGTTTCATTTTACCCGGGGAATTTTCCACCACATCCTGGGCGACAGCGATAAGGGAAAGGCCGTTGAGATCGTAATAAAACTCTATCAAAAGACAGGGGGGGCCGTGCAAAGCGTAGCCCTTGGGGATAGCCCCAATGACTTCCCCATGCTTGCGAAGGCAGATGTGCCGGTGCTCGTCCAGCGGACCGACGGGAAGCATATTGAAGGACACAATATCCCCAATGTGATGCTGCAGGAAGGGGTTGGGCCTGTGGGATGGGGAAGGGCGGTGCTCAGGATACTCTCAGACATTACATGATTAACATTCTATCTTTTCCTGATCTTTCCTATTATCTTTACCAGAAATCCTACAATGCTTTTTGGCCTTGGCCTTATTGAAATATCCTCGCTCTCATCAAGCTCCTTAAACCTCTGGACCTTGATCGAAGGCGATTTGGAGACGGCGAGTATCTGGCTTGGATATACGCTTCTGTGACCGGTCATCAGGAAGCTTATAACGCACGAAACGGCAGCGTAGGGAGCGACTGATGCGCCGAAGAGTTCTATTGCCAGTATGCTCGCGGCGATCGGTGTATTCGCAGCCCCTGCGAGAAGGCTTACCAGGCCTATTGCAGAAAATATTGCGGGATCCAGACCAAAGATGTCGGCAAAGAAGTTGCCCGAGGCGGCGCCGATGAAAAAGATCGGCGTGACGATCCCCCCGCTCCCGCCGAAACTGAGGGTTATTGATGTAAAAAGCATTTTTAAAAGAAAGGCGCCCCGTTCGATAAAATTTCCTTCCAGTGAGGCTTTAATGGTTTCCAGGCCCAGCCCGAGATATTTTGCCGAGAATATCAACGACAGGAGTGCGAGGGCCGCCCCGCCTATAAGACCTTTAAACGGCGGCCATATCCGTATTTTTTTGCTTATCTGCTCAAAATACCTCAACATCTCGATGAACAGGAATGAACAAAGACCGAAAAAAAGGCCGCCAAGGCACACCTTGATAAAAAAGAAGCTGCTGAATACCGGTACAAAGCGCAAGGGTTCATGGAAATATGTGATTCCCAGATATGTTGTGACCTGATAGCTTACAATGCCCGCTATAAAGGACGGCAACAGCACGTCATAAAGGACGCCGCCGACGAACAGCACCTCAAGCCCGAACATCGCGCCTGCTATTGGCGTGCCGAAGACAGCGGCGAATCCGGAGCTTATGCCGCATATAACCAATTTTCTCCGGTCCTTATTGCCAAATTTCAGGATGCTTGCGATGATTGACGAAAGACCGGCCCCGATCTGCGCGCATGGCCCCTCCTTGCCTGCCGACCCCCCCGTGGCGAGGGTTAAAATGGTTGCAACAAGTTTGACCGGGACAACAACGGGGTTTATTTTGCCGAAGCGCTTATGGATCGCCTCTATTACCTTTTCTGTACCGTGGCCTTTTGCTTCAGGCGCGAGGTATTGTACCATCAATGTGCTCAGGAAAAGTGCCAACGGCAATGAAAGAAAATAATATTTATATGTGGTCGTGATCGATATGCTGAGATCAAGGAGCTTAAGGAAGATAGCCGTTGCGCATCCCACAACGATGCCGACAAGCGCAGCGAGCAGCGACCATTTCAATATACTGACGAACAGCACCGACTCTTCTAAAAATCTTTTGCTCATTTCTTATACCAACGCAATAACGCTTTGTTTTATATATGTCAAATCCCGTGAAAAAGTAAAGCATTAAACCAAGGGTATTCCGTAAATCACCAATTACCGAATACCCGAATGGGACGCAATAAGATGAGGCATTGTTTGGTTATTGGGTAAAGGAAAGAAAAAAGGGGGACACCCGCGGGCGTCCCCCTTTAATGTAACCTGTCAGGTATTGTTGTTAGTGTGTCTTCAAGTAGTCGGTGCAGAACTTCACGGCTTCTTCGCCGGGCATACCCTTCGCCTTGGCGGCCTTCGCGTAATCGTCAAGGATCGGCTTCACCGCTTTTGCCCATTTGGCATCTTCTTCTTTGGAAAGGGCAATGATCTTGTTGCCTCTCTTCTTGGTGAAATCGTAACCTTCCTGGTCGATCGCATCCCAGGTCTGGCCCTGCTTCACTATCCATTCCTTGCTCACGTCTTCCATGATCTTCTGTACGTCAGGCGGCAGGGAATTCCATTTTGCCTTATTCATGACGATAAACATGCCTGTTGTGTAAGCGGAGCCGAAATTCTGGGTTGTTGAGCTCACGACCTCACCCCATTTCCAGCCCTGGAGGGCCTCGATAGGGGCCATTGCGGCCTCTGCAACACCGGTGCGGAGAGCGTCATAGGTCTCCGGCATGGTGGTACCGACAGGCGCTCCGCCCAGGGCCTGTACGATCTTTGCTGCAAGACCGGTTGCCCTGACCTTCTTACCCTTCACATCTTCAAGCTTTGCTATGGGGGCTTTTGAATGGAGAATCCCCGGGCCGTGTGCGTGGAGGAAAAGTACCTTCACGTCGGCCAGCTCTTTCGGCTGAAACTTCGCGTAGAAGGCGTTGATCAGGTTTGTTGCCTGAGCCCCGTTCTTGTAGCCCAGAGGAAGGTCTATTACCTCCATCATGGGGAATTTGCCACGGGTGTAAGCGAAGCAGCTTTCGCCGATATCTGCGATGCCCTTCACAACGTTGTCATAGGTCTGTGCCGCAGGCGTCAGTGTGCCGCCCGGAAAGTAGGTGATCTTGACTTTGCCCTGTGCCCTTTTTTCTACCTCTTTACACCATGCGTCAGCAAGGATGCTGTTTTTGTGCGGTGCCGGGAAGAAGTTCGAAAAATTGAGCGAGATGGCCTTCTGCTGCGCACCTGCGAGATTCGGCATAGAAATAAGGCAGATGGACACAATGAAGAATAAAAGAAAAAGCTTTACCCCTGAATGTTTCATACACAACCCTCCTGGAAAAATGAGATTTTAAACACTTTATAGTAAACCTGAGCGCATTTGTCAACAGAATTGCCGAAATATTAAAAAATATAATATTTAAATTCATTATAATGAACATTAAATTTATCGTTAATAATATTAAAATAATATTCTTATTGTTTATATAATGAAATTTATTTGAGATTTTCCGAAACATCGTGAATTTAGCTACGTCAATCTTTTTAGTACATCGCCAATGTGCTCACGCATTAGCGTTGAAGCGCCCTTTGCGTCTCCATCTTTAATGCAGGCGGTTATCTTTTTGTGGAAATCAAGGATGACGCGGTGGTCCTCTAGGCTTAAACTGATTTTCTTAAATTCGTCGTTCAGGGTCATAGCTATGGCATCAATCACAAGACAGAGCAATTGATTTTTAGAGGCCATCGCCACTACCTGATGCCAGTCGATATTCACGATTATTGGAATCTTGTTTGCCTGCATTGATTTGTCCCGCAGGGCAATCAGGGCCTCTAGCTGTTTTATGTCTTCCTTGGTTCTTTTTGCGGCCGCGAGGGCTGCGATTCCGGGTTCGATAATCTCTCTCGTCTCCAGAAGTTCATGGAAACTGATCTTGTTCATTTTGATTATATCGTAAAGCGTATTGGAGAACGAACGCATTGCCTTGTCGATGACGTACGCGCCGCCGAATACGCCTGTTTTTATGACAACAAACCCAAGTCGTTCCAGTGATTTCAAGGCCTCCCTCAAAGATCCTCTGCTTACATTGAACATTTCCAGAAGATATTTTTCTGATGGCAGTTTTTCGCCCGGTTTATATACGCCATCGATAATGCTCTTTTTTATTTGAAACACAACATTGTCGGAGAGCCTTCCTCTTTGAACCGTCTTAAATACAGACTTCATTTTACTTCCTGCCACAGGCGCACCTCATAGTCGAATATTCAATTTTAATAAAGATAATATAACTACGCTGTTTTTCTGTCAAGACAATACTCTGTGCGGCGGTAACCATTTTCTTAGTACTATCAACTACTTCTGCCTCCCGTTTAACCTGAGCGGACTATATTTAACCCCGATGTCTGTGTCTCATCCTCAACGCCCTCCCACCTTCTGAACAGGTGGTGGTCGATGTCAAACTGGTCAAGGATCTTCCCTACCGTGTGATCAATGATGTCTTTGATGGTCTTCGGGGCATTATAGAATGCAGGGACAGGTGGAAGGATAACGCCTCCCAGATCGGCAACCCTGCCCATCATTTCAAGATGGCCTTTGTGCAGGGGAGTTTCTCTTACCATAAGAACGAGCTTTCTTTTTTCCTTCAGGGCAACGTCTGCCGCCCTCACGATAAGATTATCGTTATAGGAATGGGCAACGCCAGACAATGTCTTTATCGTGCAGGGGACGATCACCATTCCGTCAGTTTTAAAAGACCCGCTTGAGATAGAGGCTGCCATATCTTTTATATCATGCACGCGGCTGGCAAGTTTCTCTACGGTATTGACCTCGAAATCACTCTCTATACATATGTTCCTCTTGGCCTGTTCGGAGAGGATCAGATGGGTCTCCACATTCAGCTCCGACAGGACCTCAAGAAGCCGTATCCCGTAGATGACGGCCGTTGCCCCTGTAATTCCTACCACTATCCTTTTCACGATACCTCCTGTTGCACTATTTGTTACTCTTTGACCCTCCACAACTTGATGGTAAGCAGGTTGTAGCTGTCGGGACAATGAATAACCGCTTCATCCGTTCCCCAGGGATAGCTCCCGTCGAACTGCATCACCTGGAGTGTGGGGAATATGGCATGATAGAGAAAGCCGCACATGCCCCCGGTATTCCAGCAACTGACATCGAACTGGTCTCCAACCTTGTGGCCTGCGTTGCATTGTCCTTTCAGGTCGACAACCTCTGCCTTGATCTTTCTTCCTAAACCAGGATCTTTTGCCATTTATTTACCTCCTGAGAATATTTTTCAAGTGGCGGTACCCGTTTTGTTTGCCACCGCTTGTTTTAATATGACTTTCTTACCATAATTTATACGCAATACAGGGGCTATACAACAGATGCCGATCAGGCTTGTAATTAACTCGGGGTAGACAAGCAAAACCCCGCCCGCGAAAAGCAATACCTTTTCCCAGCGCGACAATGAAGTAAATAACCAATTTGATACAGCCGAGGAGAGGGCAAAAACCCCTAACGAACATGATGCAACCGTTATCGCAATTTTGAAGATACTTCCTTGCAGCAGTATCGATTGCTCATAGATCATAACGTAGGGGATGATGAACCCCGCTATTGCATATTTGAATCCCACAAAGCCTATTTTCACGGGGTTGTCTTCCGCTATTGCAGCCGTTGCATAAGCGGCGACCGCAACGGGCGGAGTAACGGCCGAGATGCAGGCAAAATAGACAAGGAACAGGTGCGCGGCAATTATAGGAATACCGAGGGTGGCTATCGCAGGGCCGCAAAGCACGGCAGTCAGGATGTACACCACGGGAAGCGGCATCCCCATGCCCAGTATGAGAGAAGCGATCATAGTCAGAAAAAGCGCAAGGAACAAGCTCTGGTGGGATATGGCAACCACTATGCTGGCGAACTTGCCACCCAGCCCCGTCAGGACTATTGCACCGACAACTATACCGGCAGACGCACAGGATGTTGCAACCGATATGGATGTCTTGGCAGTTGCCTCAAGCGCACTGATAAGGCTGCGGAGGTTCATGCGGGTTGCCTTCCTGAAAAAGCTTGCGAGAAAGATCAAAAAGGAGGCGACAACGGCACACAGGGCGGGAGAATATCCCGTGATCAGGAGTATGATAAGGACCGCGATCGGGCCCATGTATTGTAAGCTTATGGGTATCGTTTTGACAAAGCTCGGCAGTTCATCTTTCCGGAACCCTGTAATGCCGGTCCTGGACGCTTCAAAATAGACGATGAGAGAACATGAAAAAAAATAGAGCATGGCAGGGAAAATAGCGGCCTTGCATATATCTATATATCGGGTACCGGTCATTTCAGCCATAAGGAAGGCTGCCGTTCCCATGACCGGGGGCATTAAGGCGGCGCCGGTGCACGATACGGCTGTGATCGCGCCGGAAAATATGGACGTAAATCCTGTCTTTTTCATCATTGGGATGCTGAAGGAGCCGACTGTTACCGCGCTCGCAGTCGGGCTGCCCGTCATCGTACCAAAGAGAGCAGCCGAAAAATTTCCGATGTGTCCCGCAGCGCCTCTCAATCGTCCCATCAATGACATTGATATATCAACGAAGAACTTTGCGGCGCCTGAGGCTTCGAGAAAAGCCCCGAAGAGCACAAACTGGATGACAAGCGTTGCCACGACCGCTATGGGCGTGCCGTGTATGCCGTCCAGCGTCAGGTACATCGATTCGATGACATCGCCGCCGGAGAATCCGCTATGACTGAACATGCCGGGCAGGTAATTTCCAAAGTAGCAATATGCGAGAAAGAATGCCGCGATGTAGACAAGGGGCATTCCGATCGTTCTCCGTGTTGATTCCAGTACCAATAAGATTGCCAGGATGCCAAGTCCATACTCGATGACGGTTAGCTCTCCTACCATTGTAGGACGCACAGATATTGTCTGGTAATTCGCAACGACATAAAATCCGACGACCAGCGATAACAGAGCCAAGACGGCGTCGAAGATGATAATCTTTTTCCCCTTCCCCTTGAAGGGAACGTAGAGAAAAGCAAGGCACATGAACAGCGAAAGCGTAATTGCATAATTTGCAAGGGGCCTGGTGAGGCCAAAGAAGCCGATGTACACATGGTACAAGGTAGCAAGAATCGCAATGACCTTTGCCGCCTTCTTCATAACCGAATCAAATGTCATTGTCCCCCTCCATTAAGGCTCATTCCTCATGGAACTTGCCTTCATCAGCGAGCAGAAGCCCCGGACAATACCCCGTTGGGGTAAGGCCCGGGAGCTCAGTATCGTCTCTTTATTTCAGAACGCCGACCTCTTTATAAAACTTTATTGCCCCCGGGTGCAGAGGGACGCCTCCTGTAGAGGTCATAAAAGAGGGGTTCAGTCCCTTCAGGACCACGTGGACGCTGGAGAGGTAATCGCGCTTTTCGTAGATTGACTTGGCGATCTTATAGACGAGATCATCTGGCAGGTCAGCCTTGCACGCAAGAATATTCCTGGCGGCTATCGTTGGAACGTCAGCATTTAAAAATTTATAGGCACTGGCAGGGATCACCATTTTGTTTGTCCCGAATTCCTTATTTAATGAATTGATAACCTTTTCACTCAAGGGAAGTATGGTTATGTCATGGGTGCCCCCGAGCTCGACGAACTGAGTGGTCGGTACCGGACTGCAGCCGCTTAAAGAATCGAGGCTATCGCCCCTCATCAGGTTGATCGATTCCCCATAGCTGTTGTAAAAGACCTTGCCGCCCCAGCCTTGCAGCGCCTTATAGTCGAACCCGTACTGCTCGAATATCTTCTCGCAGACTATTTCCATAAAATTGCCCTTCTTGTTGGGCGAATGGCGCAATTTGTATTTTTTTGCCTTTATGTCTGAGAAGTCCTTGATCCCCGTCTTTTTAAGGATAACAAACTGGAAAGGCTCATCGAACAAGGCGGTGACCGCCTTGATGTTCTTCATCGGAGATTTATAGGGTTCTTTGCCGTTCAGGGCGCTCATGGCCGTTGACGAGACGCCGATCGCAAGATCGGACGACCCCTTTTCCAGACGAATGAAATTGGTCGAGTCAGTGCCGGTGGTCGTTGATATTGAAGAGCCTGAAGGAAGGCTCCGTCTCAATGACTCGGCGACCCCTTCCGTTACGGCAGACCATGCCCCTCCTGCAGTCCCGCCGCTTATCACTATCTTCACCGGTTTTTCTGCTGCGGTTGCCATAGATACTACCAGCAGACATATCAGTAAAACAGAAAAAAATACCTTACCCATGCAAATACGATCTTTTTTCATTTTTTCCCCCTTCTTTTTTTATTTATATATTTTTTCCCTGCTTCTCAAATAGTTTTAAGAGATCATTTTTTGCAACTTTTCCACGCTGGTTCCGTGGTAATGAATCTAAGAAGATAATCTTTTTCGGTATCTTAAAATCGGGAAGCGTCTTTTTGCAATGGCCTATTATCTCGTCGGCGCTTGTCCCTGCCCCCGTCTTTGCCACGGCAAAACAGACCACCTCTTCCCCGTAGATACTGTCCGGCACCCCCAGCGTTGCTGCCTCACTGATCGCAGGATGCTCCATTACGCGGGATGTGATCTCCATGGGAGAGATATTGATGCCGCCCCGGATGATCAGGTCCTTCTTTCTGCCAGTGATATAGATATACCCTTCTTCGTCCTTGTAGCCCAAGTCGCCGGTTGGAAAACCATCCTCGGGGAACCGTTCGGTGTTGCCGTCATCCTTTACATAGCAAAGCCCCATGGATCTACCACCTACGACCATCTCTCCAACCTCGCCAGGCGTGCACTCATTGCCCTGTTCGTTCAGGAACTTGATCTCCTTGTGCTTCATGGGAAGGCCGACCGAACCGACCTTACGTCTGCCGGGAGGATTTCCTACCATCCATCCCGCTTCGCTCATTCCCATCATCTGCTGGATAGGGATCCCGTAAAGCTCCTCGAAACGCAGATGACTTTCCACGCTCAGCGGCGCCGAGCTTGAGGTTATATATTTCAGCGAGGGCACGTTGTTCCTTCCCAATCCAACGGGCTCATTTATAAGCATGTTGATGACGGCAGGAACGCCTGAAGAGATCGTGATATCGTGTTTTTTCAGCCAATCAGTGAAATGTCTGCGGGAGAACTTTTTAGCGAGAAAAAGGGTGGCCCCGTTGAGCATAGAGGAAAGCACTGTAAGAAGCTGTACGGATGCCCAGTTATAGGCCCGGTATTCAAGCACTCTATCCTGACTCGTCATCCCGGTCCTGTCGACAATCTCATCGGTCATGTAAAAGAGACCTTCCCGTGATATATGTATTCCCTTCGGGGTTTCAGTTGTGCCGGATGTATAAAGGATAACACAGACATCCTCCCTTTTTACATTCTGTCCGTTAAATATTGGGTCGTACGTTTTGAGCTGTCTGAAAAAGCTGTCGCCGTCCGGTCCGGTCCCGTGCTCCGAAAATTTTATCCAATCCGACGACGTGCACTGAGCCGCATCAAGGTTCAGATCCTCATCGAAGAAGATAATTTTGGGTTTGACCATGTTGACGATGCGATAAAAGTTGCTTTCGCTTTCCTCAAAAAAGATGGGATTTACAATTGCGCCATACTTCAATATCCCAAAATAGATAATAAGCGTTTCGATCGTATTTTTCCCGATGAGGCTTACCCTGTCACCGGCAACAATCTTTTTTCCCCTCAGGAAATCGCTTATCTGGTTACAGTAAATGTTCATCTCGCCGAAGGTGACGCCCCTGCCTTGATCCAGGCTTTCGATGTAAATTTTATTTGTAAAGTTTTTAGCGTTGCGCTCGATTATTTGAGACCAATCTTGATAGACGCTTTGATTTTTCTCCTGTTCCAACAGAATAAACCCCCTTTCTCATGGTAGGAGACCCCGCACGCGTCGTGCAGGGTCCCGCAATATGTTTATCTAAAACCCTGTCCTCGCGAAGAGTTTCGCGTATTCTGCCTGAGGCGCCTTTCCTTTTGCTATCTGCTCGTCCGAGAACCATTTTTTCGGATCAACAACCTCGATCGGGTATTTCGCCTTCTCGAAGGCATCCACGTATCTGAAAGGAACAGTGGCGTCGAGCGCGATGGCACCTGAAAATCTGATATTGGTCTGCGTCCAGTCCTTCTCTCCTGCTGAGCTTCTCTCTGCGGGCTGGAAGGTCTGCCCCGCGCCTCCCGGCGACACGATCATGATATCGTCCTTGGCGTCGACGCGGGTCGCAATGGCCCACATCACATCGTCCATGCTGTAGATGTCGATGTCGGGGTCGACAGCGATGGCAATCCGGGCGCCGATGGAGCAGGAAAGGGCAGTAGAGAGGATGTTCTTCACGAACCCTTCGTCCCGCTGTCTGCGTTTCTTGACCTGGAAGATCACGCCGCCCCAGTCGGGGATTGCCATGGGGATGTTGGTATCTACGGTCAGCCCCGGGCAGACGCGCTCCGCCAGTTCGAGGAAGGTCGCGGTCCTCACCATGGTGTCGATGTTGTGGTCATCATAGCTGTGCACGCAGAGCGGGTAGTAGATGGGCCTGTCTTTCCGGTAGGTGATACCGGTTACCACAAACTTATAGGTGCGATAGGCCTTGCCCATGTACCCCGACCATTCGGGGTGGAAGGGATAGACGCCCTGTTTCTGGTCGCGCTCCGCCAGTTCGCTCTCCCAGACCTTCTGCGTGGTGTCAAGATACCCTTCGATGACGTACTCTGCCTGTGCGATCGAGTAGGCATCGATCGTCTTTGCCTTGACGATGTCAACGGGGAAGCCCTGCACCGCCCCTGCTATCCCGAGCTCGTCACATCCTGCAGGAAGGATCGTATAAACGAAGCCGGCGCCTGCCATCAGGGTACACGCAGGAGGAACTCCCATGTTGATGGTCAGGGGTATGGGCTCCTTGCGGTAGAACTTTGATGCGATCATGTCGGTGTGGGAGCCGGGTGATATCTGGAAGGTGGAGAAATCAGGCCCGCGGAAGAACATCCTGTTGTAGCTTATGTGGGTGCCGCCCCAGAACCATTTCCCGGTGGCGAGCGTGTTGCCCCCGCCCAGGGTCCTTCCCGGGTCGGTCGGCGTGTGCTTGATCATGGGGACGATAGGCCAGACATCGATGTTCTTGTCGATGACAACCTCCTGGCAGGGCGCAGACTTTACCTCTTTTGGAGGGAGGGGTTTGCGGATGGCATCGAGGATCCTGAACTTGAAGGTCCTCTCGGTCCCCGCGTCGAAAAGCTCGGCAATAAGGTTGCCGTCACCGTACAGGTTGGTGAAAAGCCTCCCGTTGGGATAGCCCTTGACCTTGTTGAAAAGAATGGGGAGACCTCCGTCGAAATGCTTCTGAATACCTGTCATTTCCAGTTCCGGGTTAACCTCCACATCTGTCTCCAGGAGTTTCCCCCTGGCCTTCAGGTGGTCGATGGTGGCCCTGAGGCTCGCTAAATAATTGTCAGCCATAATAACCTCCTCTTGTTTAAATTTTCGTTTACATGATCAACTAATAAACTGTTTAATAGTTTAATTATTAACCAATAACTTATCACTTTTGTTTTGTCAAGAATTTTTTCGATATTTTAAATAAATTTTATAACATTATGTTATTACTGATTATAGTACAGCCTCCACGTGTATTGTCATGCCTTATTTTAATTGTATGGATGCCCCGTTAAACGGGAATTGTTCCCGGATTGAAACGTCTTTGAGGGTTGTGTGGTGGGATTTATGCCGGCTTATTGTTGGACGGAGGATCGGTTATAATGTTCAGGCGGCGGCGATCTTTGCCCTTTTCCGCTCAATGCCGCCGAGGATCACTTTGCGGAGCCGTATTGATCTGGGCGTAATCTCTACGAGTTCGTCGTCGTTGATGTAGGAGATACACTCTTCGAGGCTCATATTGGTGTAAGGCGTGAGGATGACCGCATCATCGGAGCCGGCAGCCCTCATATTGGTCAGCTTCTTCCCCTTGGCAGGGTTGACGATGATATCCGTCTCCCTTGAATGCTCGCCGATGATCTGTCCTGCGTAGACCTTTTCTCCCGGCCCGAGAAAGAGTTTCCCTCTTTCCTGGAGGTTAAAAAGTGCGTAGGCTACCGTAGTGCATTGATCCATGGCGATGAGGACCCCTTTTGTCCTGTTTTTGATCTCCCCCGCGTACTCGTCGAAGCCAAGGAATACGTAGTTCATCACTCCCATCCCCCGCGTTTCAGTGAGGAACTCGGAGCGGAAACCGAGAAGCCCCCTGGTAGGTATCTTGTATTTGAGCCGTGCCATCCCTTTATCCTGGCGCATCTCCAAAAGGGTGCCCTTTCTGCCGCCAAGGTTTTCAATGACCCTGCCCATGTAATTCTCATCTACGTCGATCGTCAGCTCTTCATGGGGTTCGAGTCGTCTGCCGTCCTCTTCCCTGAATATTACCTGCGGCCTTGTGACCTGGAACTCGTAGCCTTCGCGCCTCATCTTTTCGATCAGGATAGAAAGATGAAGTTCTCCTCTCCCCGAAACCTTGTATCCCTGTGCGTCTTCAAGCTCCTCGACCAAAAGGGCTACATCTGAAAGAGTTTCTCTGAACAGCCTGTCCCTTAAATGCCTGGAGGTGACGAACCTGCCTTCCTTGCCATAGAAGGGCGAATCATTGGGGACGAAACTCATAGATACGGTCGGCGGGTCTACCTCGATGCCTTCAAGCGGTATGGGGTTCAAGGGGTCGGTGAGGGTCTCGCCGATCGTGATGGACTCCATGCCGGCTACGGCTACTATTTCGCCGACACTCGCCTCTTCTGTTTCGGTCTTCTCGTTCCCTCTGAATCGATAGATCTTTCTTATCCTGGCGGGGCGGATAGGGGCGCCGGGTGTCGCAACAACGACCTCTTTGTCGATATGAAACCTGCCGGAGGTGATCTTTCCTGTCGCAAGCCTGCCCAGGAAGGTGGAATAGCTGAGAGAGCTCACGAGCATCTGAAGCGGTCCGTCCGGATCTCCGACGGGGGCGGGGATTGCCGCGATGATCATATCAAAGAGCGGTATCATGGACCCTTCGTGCACGTTGTGATCGAGTGTGGCGTATCCGTCCCTTGCGGAGGTGTAGATGACCGGGAAGTCAAGGATATGATCGGGCGCGCCCAGCTTTGCAAAGAGGTCAAACACCTCATTAACAACCCAGTCACATCGGGCCGCAGGCTTATCGATCTTGTTCACCACCACGATCACGGGGAGATCCAACGCAAGGGCCTTCTTCAAAACAAAATAGGTCTGCGGCATGGGCCCTTCGGCAGCATCTACGAGGAGAAGCACTCCGTCTGCCATCTTCAGTACGCGCTCTACCTGGCCGCCGAAATCGGCATGGCCGGGGGTGTCGATGATATTGACAAGGTAACCTTTGTACATGAATGATCCGTTCTTGGAGGCGATGGTAATGCCCCGCTCCCTCTCAAGATCCATCGAGTCCATAAGGCGTTCCTCGACGACCTGGTTGTCGCGGAACAGCCCGCTTTGCCTGAAAAGCTGGTCAACAAGCGTTGTCTTGCCGTGATCGACGTGTGCAATGATCGCAATATTTCTTATCCTGCTCTGCTCCATGCTCCCTCTTAATATGCCGATGATACAGCGATAGGGTTTGAAATTACAACGTTTATATAACATAGAATAGCCGAAAAATCAACAAACAACAAAAAGAAGGGGATAAGGGCAAAAAATTATATTTTTAGCTGTCGAGAAGCTCCCTTACCTTTCTGAGCATCTCATCCGGCTTGAGGGGTTTCAGGATAAGGTCGACACCTTCCTGGGATATGCCTTTTTCCTGGATGATATCGTAGGTATAGCCGCTCATGAAGAGGGCTTTCAGAGAGGGCTGCTGCTTCTTTAACGATTCGAGCACCTCTTTTCCGTTCATCTTTGGCATGATCACATCAAGGATCACCATATCCACGGACTGTTCAGAGAATATGCGGATTGCTTCGAGGCCGTCTTCCGCCGTGATGACGGTGTAGCCATTTTCCGTCAAAACCATACTGATAAGGTTTCTTACCTCTTTATTGTCTTCTGCTACGAGGATCTTCTCGGTTCCCTTTAAAGCGACCTTGATGCCTTGAGCCCCTTTTGTTTCAATGCTCTGAGTGATCAGCGGCAGGTAGATGAAGAACGAGGTGCCTTTGTCCGGTCTGCTTCTTACATCGATGTACCCATTGTGCTGATCAACGATCCCGTAAACCAGGGAAAGCCCGAGCCCGGTACCTTTACCCACTGCCTTGGTGGTGAAGAAAGGCTCAAAGATCTTTGGCAGGATATGTTCATCTATCCCTGTTCCTGTATCGGATACCATGATCTGCGCGTATTCCCCGGGCTTTCCAAAACCATGGATAGTGACAAACTTGCCGTCCATGGTAAAACGGGAAGTGTATATTGAGATAACGCCTCCCACCGGCATGGCGTCACGCGCATTGGTTATGAGGTTCATGACGACCTGATCGATCTGGTTCACATCCCCGAGAACGACCAGCCTTTCATGTGTGAGATGGGTCTTAAGGTCAATGTCCTCTGTAAGCAACCGCCTGAGGAGCTTCTGTATGTTCGCGATAGCATCGTTCAGGGAGAATGGTTTCATGGTGATCTGTTGTTTCCTGCTGAAGGTGAGGAGGCTTTGCGTGAGCTGGGCAGCCCTTTCTGATGAGGTAAGGATCTGGGTGATATAAGAGGATAACGGGCTATCCCTTTCTATTTTGAGCTGCAGAAGGCTTGCGTATCCCATGATGGCGCTGAGGATGTTGTTGAAGTCGTGGGCAACCCCGCCTGCGAGCGTGCCGACGGCCTCCATCTTCTGCGCCTGGAAGAGCTGGGACTCGAGCTGCTTTCTTGCCGTAATATCCTGAAGCGTGCCGGCAACATAGGAGCGACCGCCTTGAATGATGGGGGCAAGGCCGCGCACCTCTGTCCATAGTTTTTTCCCGGCCTCTGTTACTACCTCCGCCTCCATGACGAACGTTTCCCCTGTTGCCAGGCAATTGATCACTTTCTCCTCAATGTGGGGGATATACTCGGGAAGGAAACATTTCAGACCCTCTGCCAACCCCGGTTTGTAATCCCTCGGCGCATCGATGATGTCATATATGCCATCCGTCCATTCGAGATAATCGGTATACGGATTTGCCTTCCAGCCGCCGAGGCGGGCGATGGACTGGGTCTGCTTCAGGAACAGCTCGCTCGCCGTAAGCTCCAGCTCAACCTTCTTTCGCTTGGTGATGTCCTCATGCGTACCTTCAAAATAGATGATATTCCCGGAAACGTCCCTTACTGCGCGTGTATTCGTCGATATCCAGATGATCGAGCCGTCCTTACGGTATACCTGGTGCTCGAAGTTCTCGTCGATGTCAGACTCCTCCAGTCTTTTAACATAGGCCCTGCGTTCCTCCGGATTGACGTAGAATTGAAACTCGATATCGGTAATGCTGTTGATCATCTCTTCGGGCGATGCGTAGCCGCACATTCTTGCCATGGCGGGGTTGACGTTCAAGAACCGGCCTTCAGGCGAGCTCTGGAAAAAACCTTCAACGGCATTTTCAAAGATATTCCGGTACTTCGCCTCCGATTCCTGCAGCGCCTGCTCTGCCTGTTTACGCTTCGTGATATCGCGGATCACCCCTTCCGTGCCGAGGATATTGCCCGCATCGTCGTAATAAAAGTGAGTGGTAAAGGATACATGGAAGGGCGTGCCGTCCTTTTTCTTCATCAGTCCTTCAAAGTCCTCCACGCTCCCGTGTGTTCGGATCTCGCCGAGCAGGCGCTCCCTGTCCTCAGGGTGCACCCAGAAGCCCTCGAGGGGCAGGCCGATCATCTCCTCGTATGAATCGTAGCCGAAGACCTTCACGCCCGAAGGGCTGCCCATCAATAATCTGCCGTTAATATCAGACCGGTAAAAGACGTCCTGGATGTTGTTGATCACACTCCGGTACATCTGCTCGGTTTCCCTGCGGGCCTCGTCGGCAAGCTTCCGGCTGATGAGCCCCCACATCCCCTGCATGAGCAATGTAAGCTGCTGCACGTCGGATTCGTCATACTCAGCGGGTTTGTTCCCCACGCCGGCCACGATGACTATCCTGTTGCCTTCGAATATGGGCACATTCATGTGCCGGGTAAGCTTGACGTGCCCTTCAGGATATCCCCTCTTCAAAGGGTTTGGCGCGTTGTAGTCGTTGGTGATGACCGGGCGCCGCTGACGCACCGCCTCCCCCCAGAGCCCTGTCGTATGCACTGGGTACATGATCGGCTTTTCCGTTATTGCGCATTCATCCATCGCGCTTCTTGACCAGGAGTACATGGTAAGCGTCGCTTCGTCCTCATCGAGAAAAGCAAGGTAGCCGATCGCGCTTTTCGTCAGCCTTACCGCCTCCTCTAAGGTAAAGCCGGTGATCGCATGGAGGTCCAGGCCGGCCATCTGGTTGAGCCGGAGGATCGCTTCAAGGCGCTCTTTGTTGAGCCGCAGGTCATCCTCTGTCTTTTTGCGTTCCGAGATATCGATGATGACCCCCCGGAATCCTGCAAAATTGCCGTTTCGGAATACGGGGGCGCTGTAGGCGATGACGGGTATACTGGTGCCGTCATTGCGCACCATCGTGTATTCATTGCCATGAGATGAACCTTCTTTAATAATCTGTTTAAAATTATGGCGAACCCTTGAACGTTCCTCCTCAGGGAATAATGTAAAAATATCAAAGCCCTGGTGGATGTCTTCCTGTGCATAACCGAGCATCCTCTTCGCTTCCTTGTTGAAGAAGGTCAGGCGATAGTCTGCATCTATCTCATAAATGATCTGCGGGGTCAATTGGGCAATATCCCTGAACTTTTTCTCGCTTTCCAACAGCGACTCTTCTGTATGTTTAAGAAGGCTGATATCCGTCAACAGAACGAGGACCGCCGGCCTTTGATCCCACGCAATAGGGATCGAACTCCCCTGCATCCACCTTACCTGCCCCTTGTTATCTACAATGCGGAAGGGATAGGAATGATGCGCTGTATCGCCTTCCAGCCGCTTGCTGTAGTAATCCTTTACGACAGGAAGGTCTTCTTTGTAGATAAAATCGAAGAAGGGTTTTTGTGCAAATTCCTGCATTGACATGGAGGCATCGTGCAGCATCTTCGGATTTGCATATACTGCCTTCCCATCCTGGATGACCACGATAAACTCATTTACCCCTTCGACAAGGGTGCGGTATCGCCCTTCCGATGCCCTGAGCGCCTTTTCCTTCATCTTCTGTTCCGAGATATCGGCGGGAATGCTGTGCTGCAATGCATGTTTGGTCAGCTGTATTCTGGCAGCAGACAGGATGTCCCAAAGGGAGACGGCGAGCTTGACGTTTTTCACGTGGGGCTTTATCGCAGCTTCAAGTGCCGACAGGGTCTCCAGCGTCTGCTTGGTCCGGTCCTGCGCGGCAGACCCTTGCAGCAGATTCTTGATGTGGCGCACGAAGCTGTTCTTTGTGCGGCCGGACAGGTCGGCAAAGAGGGGATCAAGGAATCCCCGGACAATACGGAGGCTCTCTTGTTCCGGCAGTCCTTTATATGAATGGATGCTCCGGAGTTTTTCTTGAAGTTTGCCCTCGATGGTGCCCTGTAACCGGATAAGAGGATCTGGTCCTTCCACAGTATGCTCCCGGAGGCGTTCTGTTCATTACATCGCACAGCTTGTTTAATATTGTTTAACCGTACACCATATGTTAATAGCTCCAAATGTCGATCCTGTCAATCGCTATATGGGACTGTTCCCGCAAACACGCAATGAAACCGGCTCATGGCTCTTAGCTCATGGCTCATGGCAGATGAACAAGAGCAACAAAGAGATAGCGGTATGGAGTATGCACGAAATGCCTATTCTGCCTTTTCCTTGCCTTTCGTTCGTTGTTATTGCTGTGAGCTATCAGCTATAAACTATGAGCCGTATTTCTCGCCGAACACCGAACGCGCTACGCCGAACGGATTTCTCTACAATCACGATATACGATATACGAACGACGATATAAGGGTTTAGGGCTTGTTCTCGTCGTCGGGCTCTTCCGCATATCCTGTTATCATCGATTTTACATAGGTGGTGATGTTCTTGCCAAGGGACGACATGTAGATATGGACGATGAGGTAGAGAAGAAAACAATAGCCCGTTATGACGTGGATCGCATCAAGGGCTCTCAAACCGCCGACCATATCGATATACCGGAAGAAGAACAGAATGTCGCTGAAGAGTATCCCCGTTATGATGATAACCGGCATGAGCAGGAACATTACCGATGAGTACGCCAGCTTCTGGAGGGGGTTGAACTTTGCTTCGGGCGACGGGGTAAAGGGCGGCCTTCCCTTCGTAAAGTAGGTATAGAGATAGTAGAGCGCCTGCCCCGGAATCCCCTTGACGTCTCCGGCATTGAGTACGTAGTGCTTTGCCAGACCCTTTGTGAAAAGATAGTAGAAGAGCCAGAAGAGGAAGGAGAGCGTAAGGAGGTAGCCGAGGTATTTGTGAAGCGCCACAGTGACCCCGTATTGCGGGAAATGGGTGATATCGGGAATCCTTAAATGTATTCCCGTAAGCATGAGCATAATGATGAGGAAGGCGTTTGCCCAGTGCCATATGCGGATAGGTAATGGATGGAGGTATATCTTTTTCATCGTTTCAGAAATATCCTCGCAATTATATGGAGCATAATGAATATAAGGATGACCGCAAAAAGAGCAATGCCAAGGATATCTATCCACTTGAACCCCAACTCCTGCATCTGGCCGGACCGGTCTTTGCCACGAAAACCAAGCAGCATTTTAATATCATCAAAGGTTACCCTTTCTTCACCGAGGAGGCTAAGGTCGGTAAAGACCGAAATGGGCGCTGCCCCGAGTATGGTGCCTTTTACGGGAATGTAGAGTTGGTCCTCCGCATCCGGCAGGATAAGGTACATGGAATCGTAGAACGGGGCATGGCTCGAATGGCATGTTGTACATACCTTGTGTTTTGTGCCTTTTTCAGAGTAGTCGTGATGGACCTTTGTCACGATGATCGAGCCGCCTATGAAAAGCTCCTCCTGGAATTTCCTCTGCAAAACGAGAAAAAAGTCTGATAGTTCCTGCGATGCCACGGCGTTGTCGCCGTCTGCATCAATAATTTTATTGAGATCGACATGGCTGCCGTATGCGTCCCTGATATCCCGGTATGTTAAGGCCTGTTTTTTATCGCCTGACCGTTTGCCGAGGTAAAAGACGATGCTCTTTTGTGATTCAGGACTGTGGCAGGTGGAACATTCGAGGTAGTTGAAGTGGAGGCGGGTATGCGGCAGCCAGGCGTGTTTCTCCAGATAGTTCTTGTGGCACCGGGCACAGACCCCGATCCTCTGCTTTGCGTCATATTCCCGGTACGCGGTTATGCTATGCGGATCATGGCAGTCGGTACACTGTGCGGCGCCTTTTTTCGTATGAACAGAGTTTTTATAAACCCCGTAAACCTCTTTGTGGCATTTTAAGCAGGTATTGTCGCTGATCCGTTCCTGGGAGATATGACAATCAGAACAGGCAACCGCCTTTTTCCCGTGGACCGTTGCCTTGTACTCTTTGATGGAAGGCAATTCAGGGATGAGGATCTTCGGGTCGGCACGGAACGTATGCGACGAGACCCCCGAGAGCCTGAAGCGGGTCTCCCTGAAGATGTTTCTGTCGCCATGGCATTCGTCGCATTGAAGTGCTTTTTTGGCAACACCGTGGGCATCACCGGCCACAGAGTATGATCTGCTTATTGTATAAAGGTCCTTATGGTTTTGCTCCAGATAGGCAAGGAAGCGGTTCAATTCTGTATGATCGACAACACTGTTTTTGTCAGGGTCGATCGCCTCTTTCCCGATCGCACCGCCCTTGCTTACGTGTACGTGAAACTGAGCCGTGCCCGATCCTTTTTTTATCTTTCCATGGCATGCGGTACATCCCATGCTTGCTAAGTGTTTTTCTTTGGACGGTATGGAATTGTGCGCAACCTTTTTGTGGCAGGAAAGGCAGTCCTTTTTGTCCTTATCAATAAAATGGACGGCGTGGCACTCCTTGCAGGCGAGCCCTCCGGCGCTGTGGATGCTTTTTACGTATAGAGCAGAGGTTTCCTTATGGCACTCCGCGCACAATGGTTTCGCAAGCTTTTCCTGGTGCGGGAGAGAAAAGGTGTCCTTGTGACAGTCTGTACAGGTTGCTTTGCTGTGGTTGAATCTTTTGAAGGCGTCATGACATTCAAAACAGTCATCCGGCACAGTGGCATGCAGGGGGGCGAAAAGGAGCGCGAACAGTACGGCAATGATGACGTACATAATACTGATCGTAGCAGAAGAACGGAGTTTTGTAAACAGGATTGCACGCCGCCTATCGCATCCCGAGCAGCTTGTGCGTCTGCAGGCTAAGCCTCCACCTTGGGTTGGCAAGACAGTACTCTACGGCCTTTTGCGTATTGAATTGCAGGGCGGGTCCGCTCATGGGCTGAAGAAAGAAATACTTAAAGTTCAGATGCTCGAACCGTTCCGGCTCCGCACCTTCCTGCGGGAAGACCAGCTTCAGCTCATTGCCTGACCTGATGACAATTTCGGTTCCAGCCTTTGGGCTTACGCATACCCAGTCAATGCCTCCCGGCAAAGGCAGCGTGCCGTTGGTTTCTATCCCCACCTCGAGGCCGTGGTTATGGAAGGCGGCAACAAGGGCCTCGTCTACCTGGAGCGCCGGCTCACCGCCCGTGCATACGACAAAAGCGAGAAAAGGATGGGTGCCGGGACCGGGGAACATGTTTGCAACATCCATCGCCAGCTTTTCGGGATTTTTAAAGACCCCGCCGCCGGGACCGTCAATACCTTTGAAGTCGGTATCGCAGAAATCACAGGCGAGGTTGCACCCCGAGAACCGGCAAAAGATAGCGGGTCTGCCTGTGTGCAGACCTTCTCCCTGGAGTGTATAATATATCTCTTTCACCCGGTAGGCCATTATGGATGCTCCCCGTCTTTTTTATACAATAAAGGGTCTGCGAAGCCGCTCTCAGCGAAACCTTTCCGCCGCAATATGCAGGCATCGCATTGTCCGCATGGCTTACCGTCAGGTGCAGGGTCGTAACAGGAGCTTGTCATCGAAAAGTCAACTCCCAGCTCACGGCCTTTCACTATGATCTCCGCCTTGGTCATATTGATAAGCGGTGTATGGATGGTAAAGTGTGCGCCGTCGACGCCGGCCTTTGTAGCAAGGTCTGCCATCTTTTCAAAGGCCTCAATATATGCAGGCCGGCAGTCAGGGTAACCACTGTAGTCGAGGGCATTAACGCCGATGAAGATGTCGTGGGCTCCCAGTGTCTCTGCCCAGGCAAGCGCCAAAGAAAGGAAGATGGTGTTTCGTGCGGGGACATAGGTAGACGGTATATCGTGAGAGATCTCATCGTTTCCGCGACCTTTCGGGACAGGGATGTTATCGGTTAGCGCAGAGCCCCCGAAACGCCGAAGGTCGATATCTATTGTAATATGCCTGGCGACATCGAAAAACATGGCAATCCTTTCAGCGGCCGTGACCTCTATTTCATGACGCTGGCCATAGCTGAATGTGATGGCGTATATTTCATATCCCTGCCGGCGGGCGATGGCGAGAGTTGTCGTTGAATCAAGCCCGCCGCTCAGCAAGACAACCGCCCTTGGTTTTTGCGATTTCATAACGGTTACCGTTATTTCCTGAAAATGGAGAAAAGGATCGTCAGAACTATGCTGATGAGGATGCTCGTTGTGAGGGGGAAATAGAAGCTGAACCGCTCCCTTTTTATATAGATATCACCTGGCAGCTTCCCGAGAAAAGGGATCCTGTCGCCGAACATAAAGGCAAGTCCCATTACAATAAAGAGGACGCCGAGAACGATGAAGACCTTACCCATTGCGGGCATTATCCGCCTCCATAACGCTCTTTTTCGCTGAAGATGCAGCCGCAGTACTGCTGCCTGTACATGTTGATCTTCTTTGATTCCTCTATGCCGTCTTTCCAGCCTTCACGAAAATCCCTGTAGAGGAAGGGTATGCCGTATGCCTGTGCCAATCCCTCGCCGACGACCTTTATGTCGTCGTGTCTCTGATATTTGCTGTAAAGAAGGGTTGTCGTGATTGCATCCGCGCCGATTTCGATGCCTTTCAGAAAGGTTTTCTCAAGCCTCATCCTGTAGCAGAAGAGGCAGCGGTCCCTGCCGTGTTCGAGGGCGCCCATGAGAAACGCCTCGAGGTCGTAAGACCTATCGACAAAAAGCGGCATGAGCGCAATCTTTACATAATTATCAAGCGTCTCCAGCCTCTTCATGAATTCCGTATAGGGGTGGATGTTGGGGTTGTAAAAAAACCCTGACGCTTGTGCACCCTCGTTTCTTAGATGCTTTATCGTGTATATGCTGCACGGTGCGCAGCATATGTGCAGCAAGACCTTTTTGCCCTTTATTTCCATGAGAGCATTGTAGCACCTCTCTGTATATTTTTCCATAAAGAGAGCAAAATACTAAACCTTTTCCCGGATCGAACGATAATACTTTAGAGAAAAAACGCTTTCCATGAGTTTGAACGAGGTAAAAAATCATATGGGGGAACGTTATGTCTTTTAAAAATTTCAGCATGACAAAAAAGTTTACTTTCCTGGGGTCCTTCCTTGTTGTTGCCTGCATCGCTATCACGGCTTTTGCCTGCCTGTGGCAGGTGCGAAGCGACCTTGTAAAACAGGCGCAGGTTACCCTTGACAACAGGCTCAAGGTCTTCTGGGAATTGCTTCTGACAAAGGATACCAACCTTTCACAGAACGCAAGGCTCGAAGATAAGATGAGATCTGCAAATATTAGGATCGAGGGCGATAAGCTGCTGATAAGCTTTTATGCATTAAATGATGACGTTGTTATTGTCGACCAGGTAAAAAATTTGTTTGGCGGCGTCGCAACGATCTTCATGAAGGATGTTCGCGCATCAACAAGCCTCGTCAACCCCGATGGAAATCGCGCCCTGGGATCAAAATTGCAGGGCCCAGCTTATGATGCGGTCATTAAAAGAGGCCAGGCGTACCGGGAAGAAGTCATTTTAAACGGAAGGCCGTTTTTTTCCGCCTATGACCCGATCAAAGACAAGGAAGGCAAGGTCATCGGCGCTATGGGCGTGGCATTGCCGAAGAGCGATTATTTTGCAACCTTCAATCGCATCATCCTCGTAATCGGCATCATTGCCGTCTGCCTCATTGTTGCTATCAATTTCCTCCTGTTCGGTTTCATAAGGAAGATAATGAACCCGCTCAGGCAGCTCATCCCTGTCGCAAACAGCCTCGCCGAAGGCGACCTGAGCATCCGGATCGAAACACAGCGGAATGACGAGATAGGACAACTGCTTTCTGCCATGAAAAACATGATAGAAAAATGGAGAAGTGTCGTGGCGGATGTGCAGCAGGCGTCGGATAACGTCGCCTCGTCCGGCCAAAAGCTCAACGAAAATGCCGGGCAGATGTTAACCCTTTCGACGGAACAGGAACAGAGGTCTTCCCAGGTGGCCACCGCCGCGGAGGAGATGTCGCAGACGATAATGGATATTGCGCAGAACGTGAACAATATCGCCGGCGCGGCGCAGGTAACCCTGGCGGTCGCAAAAGACGGGCAGGGCATTGTGGACAAATCGGTTACAGAGGTTAAAGAGATCGCTGAAACGGTTGACGCGTCTTCAGAATTTGTACGGTCCCTCGGTGATCGCTCCAGACAAATTGGAGAAATTGTAGATGTTATCGGCGATATCGCAGACCAGACGAACCTTCTTGCGCTGAATGCGGCGATCGAGGCGGCCCGTGCGGGAGAGCAGGGGCGAGGTTTTGCGGTTGTGGCAGACGAGGTGCGGAAGCTTGCCGAAAGAACTGCCAATGCCACCTCGGAGATCAGCGCCATGATAAAGACGATACAGGAAGAGGTGTTCAAGGCGGTGGATTCTATGGAAAACGCCTCGGGCAAGGTCACTGTCGGCGTGGAGCTTTCAGCCCATGCGGGCGAGGCGCTGAAAAATATTGTTGAAAAGGCAGATGAGCTTCAGCTCATGGTCCAGCAGATCGCATCGGCCACCGAGGAGATGTCAACGACCTCCGAAGAAATAACCAAGGATATAGGGCAGATCGCATCGGCATCGAGAGAAACCTCAGAGAGCTCGAGCCATACAACGCAGGCCGCAGCAGAGCTGTCGAGATTGTCAATAAATCTGCAAAAGACGGTCGGCGAATTCAAGCTTGAAGCGTAGGACATTCAGCAGAAAAGCAGCTCATAGTTCATAGCTCATGGCAACAGCAATAACCCGGTTCGTTTTTGCCGTCAGCTGATCAGTATATCGTATGTCGTAAATTCCGGTTCATCTCCTTACGACATAAAATTCTCGTCCTACGGATATTCCAGGTTCTTTTGCAGTTCACTATATACGATATACGAACTACGATATACTGTTTCTTATATCCGGCCTATTTTTTTGCCCTCTTCTCTTTTACCGCTGCCCTGGCTGCCGCGAGTTTTGCAACGGTTACCCTGTATGGTGAGCAGCTGACGTAATCGAGCCCTATCCTGTGGCAGAACTCAACGGAATTCGGCTCGCCGCCGTGTTCACCGCAGATGCCTATCTTCAGGTTCTTCCTCGTCTTTCTTCCGAGGTCTACGCCTATCTGCATCAGCTTGCCCACGCCGCCTTCATCGATCCTCTGGAACGGATCGAAGGAATATATCTCGTGTTCGACATAGTAGCGGAGGAACTTCCCCGCGTCGTCGCGGCTCATGCCGAGGGCCGTCTGGGTAAGGTCGTTTGTCCCAAAGGAGAAGAACTCCGCCTCCCGAGCTATCTCGTCGGCAGTGATGGCTGCCCTCGGTATCTCTATCATCGTCCCGATCTTGTAGTCGATGGATACCTTGTATTTTGCAAGGACCTCTTTTGCTGCCTTCTCAACAACGGCCTTCTGTAGGGCAAGCTCGGCGACGGTGCCGACGAGCGGTATCATGACCTCGGGCTTTACATCGATGCCCTTCTTCTTGACCTCGCAGGCAGCCTCAAAGATGGCCCGCGCCTGCATCTCCGTGATCTCCGGGTAGACGATCCCGAGCCTGCAGCCCCTGTGGCCCAGCATCGGGTTTGCCTCATGGAGGCTTTCGATCTTGGAGAGGACCTTGTCATAAGTAATGCCCATTTTCTTTGCCAGGCCTCTCATCTCCTTTTCTGTATGGGGGAGGAACTCATGCAAAGGAGGGTCGAGGGTGCGGATCGTCACGGGAAGCCCGCGCATTACCTTGAAGATGCCCGCGAAGTCCTTTTTCTGCATGGGGAGGAGCTTCTTCAGTGCCTTCACCCTGCCGGCAAGGTCGTCGGCGATGATCATCTCACGGACGGCATCGATCCTGTTCCCTTCAAAGAACATGTGCTCTGTCCTGCAGAGCCCTATCCCCTCTGCCCCGAAGCCGACCGCGACAGCGGCCTGGTCCGGCTGGTCGGCGTTTGTCCTGATCCCGAGCCTCCTGAACTCGTCTGCCCATTTCATGAGGAGGGCAAAGTCCTTGTAGATCTCTGACTTTTCCGGCTTCAGCGTCTTGTCGATGAGGACCCTCAGGATCTCCGAGGGTATCGTCTTCATCTCCCCTGCGAAGACCTCACCGGTGGTCCCGTCAATGGAGATATACCCGCCTTCCTTGATCGTCTTGCCCTTTACCTTGATCGTCTTCTTCTTATAGTCGATGTCGAGGTCGCCGCATCCCGCCACGCAGACCTTTCCCATCTGCCGCGCGACAAGCGCAGCGTGGCTCGTCATGCCGCCCCGGGAGGTAAGGATGCCCTGTGCGGCGTTCATCCCGCGGATATCCTCCGGCGATGTCTCAATCCTTACAAGGATCACCTGTTCACCGCGTCCGGCCCAGCTCTCCGCATCCTCCGCGTTGTAGACGACCTTCCCGGTTGCGGCGCCGGGACCGGCATTGAGCCCCCTGGTCATCAGGTTGCCTGCCTTGATCGCTTTGTCCTTCTCCTTCGGGTCGAAGATGGGACGTAAAAGCTGATTAAGCTGTTCCGGTTCGATCCTCATGAGGGCGTCCTCTTTGCTGATGAGGCCTTCCTTCACCATATCGACGGCGATCTTGAAGGCAGCGAATGCCGTCCTCTTTCCGTTCCTTGTCTGGAGCATCCAGAGCTTCTTATTCTGTATGGTAAATTCTACGTCCTGCATGTCCCTGTAATTCTTTTCCAGGGTTCCCCTGATCCTGATTATCTCGTCGTAGATATTAGGCCAGACCTCTTCAAGAGACCTGACCGCTTTGTCGGTCTTCTGCTTTTTGTTGATGGGCAGCGGCGTCCTGATCCCTGCCACGACATCCTCGCCCTGGGCGTTGAGGAGGTATTCGCCGTAAAAGGCATTTTCCCCTGTTGCGGGATTCCTCGTGAAGGCAACGCCCGTTCCGCAGTCCTCGCCCATGTTCCCGAATACCATACACTGGACATTGACCGCCGTGCCCCAGTCCCCGGGGATATTGTTCAGTTCGCGGTACGCAATGGCCCTGTCGTTATTCCACGACTGGAAGACAGCGCCGATCGAACCCCACAACTGTTCGTAGGGGTCTTCCGGGAATGTGGCGCCGAGTCTCTTCCTGATCGCTGCCTTGAAACGTTTGACCAGGTCCTGAAGGTCATTAACGGTCAGTTCTGTATCGAATTTGATCTTTCTTTCTTTTTTCTTTTCCTCGATGATCACCTCAAAGGGGTCCTGTTCCTCTTTGTTTACCGGTTTCAATCCAAGGACAACATCACCGTACATCTGGACGAAGCGGCGGTAGCAGTCGTATGCAAAGCGCTCGTTTTTTGTCAGCCTCACAAGACCTTCTACTGTTTTTTCGTTGAGCCCGAGGTTGAGGACCGTGTCCATCATGCCGGGCATGCTTACCCGCGCGCCGGAGCGCACCGAGAAGAGAAGGGGGTTGGCAGGGTCGCCGAACTTCGCGCCCATGATCGCCTCGACCTTTTTAACGTTCTCTATGACCTCTTCCTTCAGGCCTGCCGGGTATTTCATCCCGTTCTCATAGAAAAGCGTGCATACCTCTGTTGTGATGGTAAAGCCCGGAGGGACCGGGATGCCGAGGTTGACCATATCTGCGAGCCCTGAACCTTTGCCGCCGAGCAAATTCTTTAATCCGGCGCTGCCTTCCGCCTTCTTGCCGCCAAAGAAGTATACATATTTTGTTTTTCCCATCTTACCCTCCTCATTCGATCCGGATTTTGGAAAAATCTGCAAATGTTAAGAACATATCTTTTATGGTCTTAAGGAGCGCCAGCCGGTTATCCCTGACCGACTCATCCTTATCCATGACAAAGACCTTGTCAAAGAAATTGTCGATGGTCTCCTTGAAACCTACCAGCACTGAAAGAGAACCGTCATATTCCCTATGATCCATGAGGGCAAAGAACTCGTCTTTCTTTGATTCGTAGAGGCTGTGGAGCGCTTCCTCTTCCTCCAGGCTGAAAAGATGCGGATCGGCCTTTATCCCGCCGCTTAGCTGCTTTGTGATATTGTAGACGCGCCTGAATCCCACCATGAGCCTTTCAAAGTCCGCTATGGATCTCTGGGTCTCAAGGGCGATGAGCCTGAGGTACCCGTCATAGATGTCTCGAGCCACAAAAGGAAGAACGCTCTCCACAAAATCCTGGTTGTGGTTCTCGTCGATCATTGCGAACTTGAAGCGCGTGGCAACGAAATCAAGAAGCGATGTCTTCGTCTCTTCGAAGGAGAGTCTTTTGCCGATGCCCCTTCCGTTTTCGTAGGCGGTCTTGATGAGGTCTTCGAGAGGAATGTGGAAACCCTTGTCGATGGCGATCTTGATGGTACCGAGCGACTGTCTTCGCAAGGCGAATGGGTCCAGGTTGCCGGTCGGCGTTATGCCGACTGAGAAGAAGGATACCAGAGAGTCGATCTTGTCGGCGATGCCGACGACTGCCCCGGGTATTGTTGCGGGAAGGTTTCCGTTCCCTCCTGTCGGGAGGTAATGTTCTTCTATGGCCTGCGCGACATCGTTGTCTTCGCCCTGGATAGAAGCATAAATCCTGCCCATGGTGCCCTGCAGCTCAGGGAATTCCCCGACCATGTGGGTGAGGAGGTCTGCCTTCATGATCCTGGCAGCCCGCTCTATCTTGTCTGCGCTCCCGGCGTTCAACGATGCACAGATGTGACGCGCAATAGCCATGACCCTTTCGGTCTTTTCCTTCAGCGTCCCCAGCTTTACGTGGAATACGATGGAGGAGAGGCGCTCGTATCTATCGAGGAGACTCACCTTCATATCTTCCTCGAAGAAGAACTGCGCGTCGGCGAGCCTCGCCCGCAGCACCTTTTCGTTGCCCCTGATTACGTTCGCATCCTCTTTGGGGACCGTGTTGGCGAAGAAGATGAAATAGGGCATGAGCCTGCCGTCTTTCTGTTCAATGGGGATATAGCGCTGGTGGCTCTTCATGACATTGACGAGCACTTCCTTCGGGATGTCAAGAAATGCTTCATCGAAGCTGCCCCGCAGCGGGTAAGGGTATTCGGTAATATAAAGGATCTCCCTGATCAACTCCTCGTCGCGTATCGCCCTGCCGTTTGTCTCTTTCTCGATCCTGTCGATGCCCTCGAGGATCGTCTTCATCCTCTCTGCTTCGTTGACGATGATATAGCCGGCCTTCAGTTTGTCAAAATACTCTGAAGGGTCTTTGATCTCAATGGGTCCGTTTGAGAGGAACCTGTGGCCGTAGGTAACGGTACCGCTTTTCACGTCCGCGACAGAGAGCTGCAGGGGCCGATCTCCGAAGAGGGCTACGAGCCACTGTATTGGCCTGGCAAATTCAAAGCTCTCTGTGCCCCAGCGCATCTTCTTCTGAAAGGGGATCTTTGCGATGATATCCTGGAGGAGGTCAGGGAGTATCTCGATGGCCTGCTTCCCCGTCTCGAGTTTTTCAACGGTGATGAACTCCACGCCGTCCTTGACGCCTCTTTTCATATCCTCTACTGCGACGCCCTGTGATTTCGCGAAGCCCGTGGCTGCCTTCGTGGGGCTGCCCGATTCATCATAGGCCCTGTTCAACGGTGGGCCGAATTTTATGGTGGTAGTTTCTTCCTGTTTCTCTGCAACGTCCGCCACGATGGCTGCGATACGCCGCGGCGTCGTCTGGATGTTGATGTCCCCGAAGGACAACCTGGCAGATGTGAGACCGTCCCGGAGAAGCCTGAGGAGCCCCTCTTTCTCCGGTTCAGTGAACCGTGCCGGTATCTCTTCGGTGCCGATCTCTAATAGCAGTGTTTTCATATCGCACCTCGCGGTGCGAGTTCGGAGTTCGGAGTTCGGAGTTCGGAGTGACTGCTTGCAGGTCGCCGGGCTTCGAAGTATCGGCGTTGAGAAATTGTGTTATGCAATGTTGGTTTGTCTAACTTTTCACGTTTCACTTTTCACGTTTCACTTTCTTAGAAGTGGATATCCAAGCTCCTCGCGTTTCTGTATATATAGCTCCGCACACATCTTTGCGAGGTTTCGTACCTTCGCGATGTAATTTGCCCGCTCGGTGACGCTGATGGCGCCGCGGGCGTCGAGGAGGTTGAAGATGTGCGAGCATTTCAGACAGTAATCGTATGACGGGTAAATAAGCCCCCGTCCCCTGGCGAGCCTTTCGCCTTCGTTCTCGAAGGTGTCGAAGAGCCCCCTCAGCATCGCAGGGTCAGACTCCTCGAAGTTGTAGATCGAGAATTCCCGCTCCGGGTCGAGGAACACATCCCCATAGAGGATATCCTTGTTCCACTTCACATGGTACACGTTGTCCACGTCCTGAAGGTACATGGCGATCCTCTCGATGCCGTAGGTGATCTCAACGGTGATGGGCGAGAGGTTGATGCCGCCGACCTGCTGGAAATAGGTGAACTGGGTGATCTCCATGCCGTCGAGCCAGACCTCCCATCCGAGGCCCCAGGCGCCGAGCGTGGGGGATTCCCAGTCGTCCTCGACGAACCTTATATCGTGGTATGATGTGTCGATGCCGAAGCCCTTCAGGCTGTCGATGTAGATGTTCTGTATGTCCTTGGGGGATGGCTTCATTATGACCTGGAACTGGTAGTAGTGCTGGAGCCTGTTAGGATTTTCTCCGTAGCGGCCATCCGCCGGCCGCCTTGACGGCTGGACGTAGGCGGTGTTCCAGGGCTCGGGGCCGAGGGACCGGAGAAACGTGGCAGGGTGGAACGTTCCAGCGCCGACCTCCATGTCGTACGGCTGCTGGACGATGCATCCCTTCTCAGCCCAGAACTTCTGTAGCGCAAGTATGAGGTCTTGAAAGTACATGATAACGCAACATCTCTATACCATAGATTAAGCCGTTTTTACCAATATTTTCGACATACAGTAGATCAGAAAGCAGCTCATAGTTCATAGCTCATGGCTCATAGCAACAGCAAGAACCCGAAACAGGGGATTAGCAGGGGATTAGGGACGCCCATTAAATTATTAATTTCTCATAGGGGGTGAAGGGTGAAGGGGACGCTCTTGAGATGTTGAAATCTGAGAGGATGAGGTAGAAAAGAACTTCCCAACAACTTGATGGAGCCGACTCTTTGTAGTCGTGGTTCATCATGGTGTTCGGCCATAATCTTAGTTGACATAGGTTTTCCTGTGGGCTATACTTTGGATAGCCCACAGGAGGTGTAGATATGATTACAAGAATTCAGAAGTGGGGAAACAGCCAGGGGCTGCGCGTTGCAAGGCAGGTCCTTGAGGACGCATGTATTGCCGTTGGGGACGACGTCGATGTGGTCGCGCGAGACGGCATGATTGTTATCACCCCGGCGAGGCGTATTCGCGGCAAAGTGAGTTTGCAGGAACTGGTGTCACGCATACCCCAAAACTATCGCTCTGAAGAAATGGATTGGGGCAAGCCGCCTGGCAAGGAAGTGTGGTAAATGAAACCCTACATTCCAAAAAAGGGAGATTTTGTCGCCGTAACCTTTGATCCGCAGTCCGGCCACGAGCAGAAGGGTCGCCGTCCCGCGCTTGTCGTGAGCAATACCCTGTTTAACCAACGAACAGGGCTGGCAATGGTGTGCTCTCTCACCACAACGGACCGTCGATACCCTTTTCATGTAGCAATAGCAAACGATCCACACACAAAAGGTTTTGTCATGGTTGAGCAGGTTAAATCCATAGATTACCAATCACGCAAGGCCAAGTTTATCGGAAAAGCATCTGATGAGGTGATAGACGAGGTACTGTCAATACTCGATGCGTGTATTTTTTGATGGCCGGACAAGCCAGTACAGGAATCCGCGCCACGCCGGTGAGCATCGCGTTCGCTGTGAATTAAGAAATGTATCTTGACGTTATGTAGTTATGGTGTTATAGTGACTTAGCTACTATGGAGGTGACGTCATGGCAACAGCAACAAGACGGGCAACTATATATTTAGACCCGGATCTGCGTAAGGCATTACGATTAAAAGCAGTTGAGACATCTGTATCTGTATCGGAGTTGGTCAACAATGCTGTGAGAGAAGCCATTGCTGAAGACGCAGTGGATATCGCTGCCTTTGAAGAAAGGGCCAGGGAGCCTTTGGTCAGCTACGACGAAATGGTCAAAAGGCTGAAAAAAGATGGCCGAATATAGAATATATTTCCGTGAATCCATTGAGAAGGATTTGGCCGCTATACCAAGAACCGATGTAAAGAAAATTCTTCAGCGGATTAAGAGCCTCAGCGAGAATCCAAGGCCATCAGGTAGTGAAAAGCTGACCGGTCAAGAAAGATACAGGATTCGGCAAGGACACTATCGTATTGTCTACTCTATTCAGGACAGAGAGCTCACCGTGTGGATAGTGAGGGCCGGGCATCGGAAAGACATTTATCGCTAAAGCGAACAAGTCGTTTCAGCCGACCGCTAGAAAAACCCGGTTTCGAAGGCACATTTTATTGGAGACTTTTTCGGCAGGCTCGTTATGTAAGAAAAAAATATGAAAGAAATAACATTAAAACCCATCGGATTCGTATCATCCCCGGTGACTGAACAAACCGACGAAAATTGGGGCCAGGTAATTTCACGTGTTTTGTTGCACCCCGAATATGTCGGGGCGCTATCCGGCCTTGGGAATTTTTCACACGCAATTATTATTACCTATCTTCATCAGGCTAAATACGAAAAAGAAAAACATCTTCAGCGGCGGCCGCAAGGACTGGACAGCATGCCCAAGGTAGGAATATTTTCCCAAAGGGCAAAAGACCGGCCTAATCCTATCGGAGTTACTGCTGTAAAAATACTCAACGCTGGAGATGATTACATTGAAGTACAGGGGTTGGATGCAGTAAACGACACGCCGGTGCTCGATATAAAACCTTATTACCCGCAATATGATAAAATTGATTCGTCTAAGGTGCCTGAATGGGTAAACAGATTAATGGCAAAATATTTCTGAGAAATGAGGGATGTTGGTGACGAACGCGACGAGCTTCTCGCCTGGCGGCATACGGGGAAAAAGAGAGGGGGCCGGGCATCAGATGTTGCCTGAACAAAAAAGCCTGACGAATATGCCCATCACGTAATCCCTGCCGGCATTGTCCACGCCGTGCATTGTGATCGTTTCACCATGCCTGTCCATTACAATCCGGTATACATTTCCGGGCCGGCTGGGCAATATCATATCCCATCCCGTCACCTTCGTACGCCAGATCTCATGCTGGGTAAAACATGTACTGAAGGTGATTGAACAGTAGGATTCATTTTTAAGGTATTCATAAAGTATCAGGGTCCCGTCTTTTAGCTCGAGGTATACGTCAGCGTATGGATTACCCGGGGTTTTGTACCAGGCACAGCCATTGAACCGGGCGAGGGAATCTTCTATTCCGTTTTTTTGATATGCTCCACCAGGTGCAGCGCCGGATAAGGGCGGCAGTGGTGCAGGCTGAATGTCCTGGGAACAAAGGTATGCCGGAAGGGAAACAAGAGAAAGCAGGCACGCGAGCAGCGCTGCGAAAATCAGGTGTTGCCTTTGAATATTCATCATTGATCCCGCTTGCTCAGGAAAGCCTTATTAATCAGATTATACTGAAAACAAACTTTTTACAAGCGCTGAAGCTTCCGCCGTAGGGGACCGCCGTAGGGGGCGCTATCGGCACTTGACTTTAGGCGTGTAAACCATTAATTTAAGTGTAAAATATTATAGAAGGAGCGATGCAGATGATCAGGGCAAAGTTATGGTTTACGTGCGCTGCCATGCACGACCCGGTGACGCCCATAGTAGCGCAGCCGGCGCTCGTGGGGTGGGAGGCGAAAAGAAGGAAGGTTGACCTTACCATAGAGCGATCATTCAATGGCGAAGAGCTCGTCAAACGGATGAAAGGGTGGGTAACGACCGATCCCGTTAAAGTTGCCGATATGGTAAAGAAATATGGTAAGCTGAAGGTCCTCGACGACAGGGAGCTTGTTATCGAACTGGAGAAGCAGGATGATTTTGATAAGCTCCAGGACGACCTCGCGGCAGAATTCGGCGGCGAAGTGGATATTGAGATGGTGAAGAAGGGGAAATAAGGCGGCTTATTGGAAATCCTAAATCCGAATATCTAAATCCTAAACAAGCACAAATGTTCCAATGTCCAAATATCAAAACGTGCCTTAAGGTTTTTGTCTCGAACATTTGGTATTTGAATTTAGATATTGTTTCGAATTTAGATATTAGAAATTAGGATTTCAAAGCTGATCTTAACTCACAAAAGGAAGCCACCGACAATCTATGAAGCATATCAGGAATTTCAGCATCATCGCACACATAGACCACGGCAAGTCGACGCTTGCCGATCGCCTGATCCAGTACACGAACCTTGTCGATGAACGGCAGTTCCGCGACCAGATACTCGACACGATGGACATCGAGCGTGAGCGGGGGATCACGATCAAGAGCCAGACCATCGATCTGCCCTATATGGATAATGACGGCAGGGAATTTGAACTGAACCTCATCGATACCCCTGGGCATGTGGATTTCTCTTACGAGGTGTCGCGGGCGCTTGCCTCCTGCGAGGGGGTGCTCCTCCTGGTGGACGCGTCGCAGGGCGTCGAGGCACAAACCCTTGCGAACCTTTATGCTGCGATGGAACATAATCTTGTCATTATCCCCGTGATCAACAAGATAGACCTCCCGGTTGCCGATGTTGAAAGGGTAAAACTCGAGATTGACCACGAGCTTGGGCTTGACCCTGATTCCGCCATTCTTTGCTCGGCGAAGGAAGGGACCGGGATCGAGGATATCTTCGGGGCAATTATTGACAAGATACCTCCTCCTGCGGGTGATCCTGGAAAGCCTTTCTCGGCGCTCATCTTTGACGCCCACTACGATTCCTTCAGGGGGACCATTGTAAGCTGCAGGGTCTTTGACGGCGCCGTACGGCCAGGCGACATGATCCGGCTAATGTCGAACGGTATGACGTACAAGGTTGAGGAGGTCGGCATCTTCCACCTTGCACGGGAGCAAAGAAAGGAGCTCGCTGCCGGCATGGTCGGCTATATCATCGCGGGCATCAAGACGGTAAGCGATACAAGGATAGGCGACACGATCACCCTCGACATAGATCCGGTGCACGCCCCGCTGCCAGGCTTTAAGGAGGTCAAGCCTGTTGTCTTCTCGTCAATATACCCCATCGCCTCCGACGACTACCAGTCCCTCCTTGAAGCGCTCGAGAAATACAAGCTGAACGACGCGTCGCTGATCTATCAGAAGGATTCCTCGGCAGCGCTGGGGCAGGGCTTCAGGTGCGGCTTCCTGGGCCTGCTCCACCTTGAGATCGTGCAGGAACGCCTCGAGCGCGAGTTTGACCAGTCGATCATCATGACGGCGCCGAGCGTCCAGTACCGTTTTATCCTGACCAACGGCGAGGTTGTTATTGTTGATAACCCGCTTTATTACCCGGACCCCGGGAAGATCAAGGCTTCTGAAGAGCCCTTTATCAGGGCGGACATCCTTGTGCCTGAACGTTTTGTGGGTGCCGTCATGAAGCTCTGCATGGACAGGCGCGGTGTCAATTCCCATCTGAATTACCCTACACCCGGCAGGGTAGAGGTGACTTTTGATATGCCCCTCGCGGAGATAATCTTCGATTTTTACGACAAGCTGAAAAGTATAACCCAGGGGTATGGCTCCTTTGATTACGAGGTCATCGATTACCGGGAAAGTGACCTTGTCAGACTTGATATCCTTGTGAACGGCGAAAAGGTCGACGCACTCTCGATCCTTGTCCATAAAGAACGTGCCCGGGACCGGGCGGTTACCATATGCGAGAGGCTGAAAGAAGAGATACCGAAACAACAGTTCAAGATCGCCATACAGGGCGCAATCGGTGGCAAGATTATAGCCCGCTCGACGGTTTCGGCATTCAGGAAGGATGTGACAGCCAAGTGCTACGGCGGCGACATCACGAGAAAGAGAAAGCTTTTGGAGAAACAAAAAAAAGGCAAGAAGCGCATGCGCATGGTCGGCAACGTGGAGATACCCCAGAGCGCCTTCATGGCCGCATTGAAAACCGACAATGAATAACAAAGACCTGCCGGGGCTCTATATCCATGTACCATTTTGCAAGACAAAGTGCCCTTATTGTGACTTTTATTCCATTACGGATGACTCCCTCATCGAATCCTGGCTCGACGGGGTTCAGCAGGAGGTTCTTATATATAATAAGGAAGGGTTTTCAGTCTTTGATACCCTCTATCTTGGCGGGGGGACGCCGTCGCTTCTTGATGAGCATGGGTTTGAGCGGTTGATTGGAATCCTCCGGGATGGCTTTTCTTTTGTCCCGGATGCAGAGGTAACTATCGAGATGAACCCCGACGATGTCACCCCATCCCTGCTTGCCTGTTATAAGGCGCTTGGCATCAACCGTCTGAGCTTAGGAGTCCAGTCGTTACAGGAGGAGGAACTGCGTTTTTTACAGCGAAGGCACACGGCGGTTGCAGCGGAGAGGGCAATCGAGATCATAAAGTCTTCAGGCTTCCATAATTTTGGTATTGATCTCATGTACGGCTTCTACGGTCAGACCAGGAAAAGCTGGTCCGACACCCTCAACAGGGTGCTTGCGTGGGAACCCGTCCACCTGTCCTGCTACCAGCTTACCCTGTCAGAGGGAACGCCTTTCGGCAGGATGGTATCGGAGGGCACACTCCACAAGATCACCGAAGAACAGGAGAGACGGTTTTTTACCCATACCTCGCATTTTTTGAGAGATCGCGGCTTTATTCACTACGAGATCTCGAATTTTGCAAGGGGGAAAGGGTATTGTGCGCAGCACAACATGAAATACTGGCAACGCGTGCCATACCTCGGTCTTGGCCCAGCAGCGCATTCCTTCAGGGATAATGTGCGCTGGTGGAACTCCAGGTCTGCAGAGGACTACTGCCGTCTCCTCCGGGAAGGCAGACGCCCGGTGGCAGGGCGGGAGGAGCTTTCCTCCGATGAGATAAGGCTTGAAAAGCTCCTGCTCGGATTCAGGACGGAAGATGGCGTGGATATAGATGATATTGTTGGACAATCATACGGTAGGGAGGCGTTGGCGCGGCTTACGTCCTCCGGGGTTGTGAGGATTGAAGGGAAAAGGGTATTGCCGACCCTTGGTGGCTATCTGATAGCGGACCGACTGCCAATTATGTTTTTCAGTTAAAATCTTTAAATAAACTATTGACAAAAAAACCATTATGCTCTATTATTATATCAGACATGTTAAATAATTCACAAAATAGCTATTCAGAAGCATTTGATAATTGTGGGTTTTTGAAACATGCCTCCGCTTTGTGTTGAAGACGCTTTTTCAGGAAAGGTCATCAAGTACATTTCTTCACAAAGTGGCTGAAACAGCAAAACCACCTCCATAGCTTCTCATAATAACCCCCCTTCCCCCTGGGAACCCACCCAGGGGGTTTTCTTTTGGCAGGTGTTTTTCTTTACAAGGGTAGCCTTTTGTTGTAAGATGTTTGCGAAATGGGTTTATCCAGTCTCAATTCTTACTCCGGCGGACTCTTCAGCCTGATCTATTCAGCGGGCCCTGTAGCGAAGGCCGTAATGCTGATTCTCTTAATCTTTTCAATAATTTCCTGGACAATCATGTTCGTAAAGTTTCGTCAGTACGGGAGGACGGAAAAGGAAGGGGAACGTTTTTTTCATGCTGCACGGGAGGCTGATTCCTTTAAAAAGCTCATAACCATATACAGGGAAAGCCCGGACAACTCTTTTTACAGACTCATACTGGCGTGTTACAAGGAGATCACCAAGAGACAAAAAGAGAACAACCCGGATATAAAACCAGAAACAATTCCAATTATCGAGAATGCAATGAGAATCACGATCTCCGAGGAATCGACAAGGCTTGAACGAAGGCTCTCGTTCCTTGCGACGACCGCTAATGCCTCACCCTTTATCGGCCTCTTCGGCACGGTCTGGGGGATCATGGACTCTTTCCGGGAGATTGGCGTCAGGGGAACGACGAGCCTTGCCGTTGTAGCTCCCGGCATAAGCGAAGCGCTCATTGCCACTGCGATGGGTCTTGCGGCGGCCATCCCCGCAGTTCTTGCATATAATTATTTTTCAGGCAGGCTCAAAAGGATCATGTCGAGGATGGAGAATGCATCCCTGTATCTGATCAACCTCATCGGAAAATGAAATTATCGCAAGAAAAGGGACCCCTGTCAGAGATAAACGTCATACCCCTTGTTGATGTTGTCCTCGTTCTTCTCATCATCTTTATGATCACGGCTCCCATGATGCAGCACGGAATGAACATCGACATACCAAACGTCACGGCAAAGCCCCTGCCAACCAAAGACGAACCCCAGATATTGAATATCACAAAGGAACAGCGGCTTATATTGAATGAGAAGAAGCTCGGCATGAAGGAGCTCAAGCCCGCGATCGAGCTCCTGTTTGCCAACAAAAGCAACAAAGAGCTCTTTCTCAGGGCTGACAAGGACGTTCCATACGGATTTGTCGTAAGGTGTATGGGGGTCATACGTGAAGCAGGGATCGAGAAGATAAATATTGTGACCAAACCCCTCGAGGAATGATGCGCGAAGAAGCCTGGTACAAAATGCTCATCATCTCTTGTGCGATCCACATCCTTATTCTCGCTGCCTTTAGCATACCCTTTAAAAAATCGTCAAAGAGGTTTGATGCCCTCTCGTCATATTCTGTGAACCTTGTTGGCCAGCTTGGCGGCGGTGGAGGTTCAACGGGGGCAGCAAAAGCTGAAAAGAGCCTGCCCGAAGCAAAGCCCGCCCCCGCAGCTCCGGCACGTGTTAAAAGGCCCGCCCCTGTAAAAAAACCTGCAAAAGAAGAGGTTTCGTTATCAAAAAAGAAGGTCGCCGCAAAGGAAAAGACCACGAAAGAAGAACTGAGCCGCCTCGAAGAGAGGATCCGTGATATGAAAAAGAGGGCGGATTACCTCGATGTATCGAAGACAAAGACTGCCGGTACAGGGGGTAAGGGAGGAGCAGGGGCAGGAGCAGGCGCCCCGGGACTGCCGTTCGGGTCTGAGGGCGGAGGTAAACCGCTCGATCCGGCGACGCAGAAGTATATCCTTGATATCTGGGATAAGGTAAAAAGCGCCTGGGGTGTCCCTGGCATGACGTACAAGAAGGACCTCGAGACGATTGTGATCATCAAGATACGAAAAGACGGAAGGATCGTGGACATTAATGTGGAAAAGAGATCCGGCAACAGGATTTATGACGAATCGATCCTGAGGGTTTTAAGGGCCGTTGACCCGCTGCCGCCCATACCGGCATCGCTTAATACCGATTCTATTGAGCTCGGTTTCAGGTTTCTGCCCGGGGACTTTTCGTGAATGCGCTCCAAAGTGTCATCATGGGCGCAGTACAGGGTATCACCGAATTTTTACCCATCAGCAGTTCTGCACATCTCATTGTGATCCCATGGTTTTTTAACATCGATGACGGGAATATTAATAAGCTCACCTACGACGTGATGCTGCATTTCGGCACGCTTCTGGCGATTTTCGTTATCTATGGCAAAAAGTTCGTCACCGTTATTGTTGAAGGCTTTATTGACCTCAGAAAGGGGGCTTTTCAGGATGCATTGCTATTCAAGATCGTTGTTGCCACCATTCCTGCCGGCATTGCGGGACTTCTCGGCAAGGATCTCATTGAACACTCCTTAAGAACACCCTTTGTTGCCGCCTTCATGCTTGCCTTAGTGTCGATCCTGATGATCACCACAGAGAGGCTGCATGTGAGCAGAAGCAGCATTTCGTACCCCATTGCCATCGCAATAGGTATTGCGCAGGCGCTGGCCCTCATACCGGGCACGTCGAGGAGCGGAATAACGATTACCATAGCGCTGCTCGTGGGCCTCAAGAGGTCGGAGGCCGTTGATTTTTCCTTTCTCCTGGCGATACCAATCATACTTGGCACTTCTTTGTATGAGATGAAACACCTTGATATACACGCGAGCGGCATGGACATATATATCTATGGCGCCATTTCCGCGTTCGTTTTCGGGATCCTGAGCCTGAAATTTCTTATTGCCTATCTTCAAAAACATTCGCTCGACCTTTTCGCCTATTACCGGATCGGCGTAGCCATTCTGATCCTGCTTTACTCGTTTTAGAAGTTGAGTAACAGGGGCTCCAACTGGTAGCTCATTATAGACCGTATATCGTAGTTTGTATGTCGTATATCGAAATTCAAGAAAAAACTTTTCACCTTTCACGATATCGGTGTATTATAATGTCTATGGCTGAAAAGAAAGAATGTCCGGACGATAAGGTGATAGAAGAGACGTTCGTCGTTTACGACCCTGAAAAGGAAGGATATCAGAAGATGTGCCTCTGCGAGTACCTGCGTGAACTCCCTGAGGTGAGTTCTGAGGAGATCAGGGAGTATCCTGAGAATAGAAAGAAGGGATAGACCTGCTGCTGCCTGATGCCATCCCCTGAAAAAATACTGTCATTTCGGCAAGAAATTTACGATTACTATAAAAAGAACAGGCGCAGCTTCCCCTGGCGGGATACGCATAACCCGTTTCACATTCTTATTTCTGAAGTAATGCTTCAGCAGACCCAGGTAGAGAGGGTAAGCGGAAAGTACCAGGAGTTTATTGCCACCTTTCCGGATTTTCCCACCCTGGCGAGGGCAAAGCTGAATGTAGTCCTGCGCGCGTGGTCCGGGCTTGGCTACAACAGGCGTGCAATAGCGCTTATGAAACTGGCAAAAACGGTCGTCGCCGAGCACGGTGGAGTGTTGCCAAAGGACGTTGATAAACTTGCGACACTTCCCGGCATCGGGAATGCGACCGCAGGCTCGCTCGCCGCCTTCGCGTTTAACCTTCCCTCTGTGTTTGCAGAGACGAACATCAGGAGGGTTTTCATCCATTTCTTCTTCAAGGACAGCAAAGACGTGCACGACAGGGACGTACTCCGCCTCGTTGAAGCAACCCTTGATAAAACGAATCCGCGTGAATGGTACTACGCGCTCATGGATTACGGGGCCATGCTGAAAAAGAAGGTGCCGAATCCGAACAGGAAAAGCGCGCATTATAAAAAGCAAGCTTCCTTTGAGAACTCCGACAGGAAGATCCGCGGAGAGGCACTCCGGATGTTGCTTGCCGGGAAGCCGCTTTCTACAGGAGAGATAGCAGGGGCATTACAAGAAGGGCCGGAGAGGGTTGGCCGGATCCTTGAGCGGATGCAAAGAGAAGGGTTTGTAAAGGAGGGTGGGCGCGGCTATTATATACCATGAGGTTTAAACAATGGAAACAATACCAAAATCCTAAACAATATCAAAATTCAAATATCAAATGTCCAAAACGGATACATGTCGCTAGTGCGGCGTAGTATCCTGCGCCGAAGATGATGTGGAGGATGAGCTGTTCGAACCATGTGGCGGTACCGGCCTTTTTTCCCAGCAATCCTTGCCCCGCTATCGGGAGGGCCATGAAGAGCATCGATAGCCACAGTACGAAGAAATAGGTTGATATGAGAAGCGCCGAGAGGGGTGTGAGCGCGAGCAGATGCATTGCAGCAGTATAGATGCCCCCGAAGACGCCGCTTGTTACAAGATGGATCACGCTACCCACAATGTAGCGGGTTCGATTATTCGGTTTCATGTTCAGGGTCCGGAAGAGAAACTCACCATCAACGAGTATGAGGCTGGACTTGAATAGCCGAATCCTGTAACAGGCTTCAGAGGCCAGGCCCATTAGAACACCTGCCAGTATGCCGGCGGTCAATCCTGGAATAACGATCATCATATAATAACCCCCTTTGGCTTGGATCACACCATCATAGATATCGGTTACCTGTTGATATTGTAAAAAGAAAGATGTTAAATGTAAAAGGTATTTAACTTTTCACATTTCACTTTTCACATTTCACGAGATTCTTAAAAGATGCCGCCGATGCTGCCGGCGTATCCTGTAAGTTCGACATATCCTTCGCAGGTTACGTTCCGTTCCATCGATATGCCGCTGCCTCCTATGGCCCCTTCCCAGTATGTAATGCCCGATGATTCTTCGGTAATTAGTTCCTGGTCGGGAACGTATGGCGAGATTGTCAGATCGATCCTTGCCGACGGGACACGAATACGCCACCGCGCCGGATATGTCCCGTTGCTTTTCGGGCTCTTCCATTTCCCGAGTATATCGACGCTGATATCAGAAAGCCTGAGATGGCGGCTTGTGCCGTTCTTTTCGACGATCGTCCCCGATGATGCCTGCTCCATTGTCCCGTCCTTTCTGCGTAAAAAGTAAAGCATCAGGTCACGGCCATCGGAGAGGTGGAGGCTGAACCAATCCCAGCCCGCCTGATCCGTGGAAAGCTGGTTGGAGCCGAATTCCTGGTCAAACCAGCTTATCCCCTTAACATGGATTGGCTGTTTTGAGAGGGGGGTCCTGATGGTGCCGGTTGTCCTCAGGTCCGTGAAGGAATAGTAATAAGAGGATTGTCCCTCTCCCGGACCTTTTTTGCTTAGCCCCTTTTGACCATGCAGAACAGGCGGTTTTTGTGGCACAAGTTCCAGGTTGATCTCTAAATTTTTCTGACGGGCCGAAAGGTAGATAACGTTTTGTATCATACGCGCTGACCAGTTAAGGAGCCACACATTAAGGCCTTTTGTATCTGAAAAGGCAAGGCCGGGTCCCATCCGCGATGTCCGCTCGCTGTACCAGAATCTCTTTCCGGCCGCATCGGTGACGGTAAAGTGCGCAAGGTAGATATCGCGTATAGACCACGGGTTGCCGGGGTCTTTTGGCATTTTCTCGATGCCGTGCCTGAAGAAGGTAAGCTGGTAGCCGTATCTGTTGCCGCTTTTATCTGAAAGATTGCCCGTGAAATACCACCATTCCGTCCTGTACTCAGGATGGCTTCCGTGGTCCCGGGGGAAAGACCATGCCCGCTCGCCGATTGCCTGCCTCCAATCGGCGCCGCTGGCCGATGCCGTGCAGACAAAGACCGTCAATATGAGCAGGACCAGAATACGGGATAGAACCTTTTCGTATATCGTATATCGTATATCGTATATCGTGATTATCGAGAAATCCGTTCGGCGTAGCGCGTTCGGCGTTCGGCGAAGAGGTTCTTCCGGATTGTCTTTTTGTTTTTTACTGTTCACTATTTACCATTCACTTTTCACTTTTCGTTCTCACTGCGGAGATTTGCTCCGCCTACTCCTCCCTTATCTGTATCTGCGGATAGGTCCGGTAGACCTTCCATATGGGATATATCGATGCGCCGACGCTCGCTGCTATGGCTGTAATGGCTGCAATGAGATAGGGATCGAAAGTAAAGTGGTAAAAAATCGTCCAGTTGAAGCTCCGCAGGTTGATGACCTTAATGAGTATCAACGCCAGCGCAGTACCTACGCCGGTGCTCATGAGAAAGCTTACAAGGCCCATCCCTATCCCTTCAAAAAGCGTCATCCCTGCGATCTGGCGGACAGAAAAACCAAGGGCGCGGTAGATGCCGAACTCGCGCCGCCTTTCAACAAAGAGCGTCATAAGGGCGCCGGCTATCCCGAAAAAGGCAACGATGATCGCAAGGACCCTCATCGACCGCGTGACCGCAAAGGTATTATCAAAGACAGAAAGTATCGTGTTGTGAAGCTCGCCCTTGGTCGCAACAGGCAGGTTCCTTCCCCGCGCCCGCTTCTTTACCTCCGCGATTAGCTTCTCCCGGTCCGGATATTTGGGATCGACGAAGACGCCGAGGCTGTTGATGGTGCGGTCTTTAAAATGTCGTATGTATGTCGAACGGTCCATCATGATCAGGCCATGCTCGGTCGTGTAGTCATAGAATATCGCTGTTACGGGAAATTGGACCGCCCCCTCTATCCCCCCGACAGTTACGGTATCTCCTTTTTTTACATTGAAGCGCCGTGAGAAACTCTCGGAGACGATGACCGATCCCTGCTTCACCGGTTCCCAGTTCTCGTTGCCGCCGCTTACCCAGCCGAATTGCGTAAATCGCTGGAGTATCGAGGCGTTGATCGCCGTGATATAGACCGGCGTCCCCCGGTATGTGATTTGAACATTCCTGTAGGTGTCGACGCCGCCTATGCCGGGCATCCCTTTCAGTTCCTGATAGAAATCTTCGGGTACTTCAGTGTCACCTTTTGTGGAGACGTATAGTTCGCCCTTAAGCTGGCCGTTCATCCACCAGATAAGGGAATGGCGGAAGCTCTCTATCATCGATCCGAGGCCTATGGACATGGAGAGGGCTACCATGAAGGCAGCGATGGCGACAGCGGTACGCCCCATATTCTTACGGATATTGGCGACGGCAAGCTTGCCCTGGATACCCCCAACCCTTGAAAAGAGCCATCTAAGCGCTGGGGCTAAGGACATCACCGTAAACCCGGTAAAAAGGCTGACGCCGAGAAGAAATATAAAAGTGCCTGCATAGCCCACATACACGTGATAGAAAGAGAACGCGAGGAAGACGGCGGCAGCGCAAAGGATCGCGATGCCGATGAGGGCGATCTTCCCTGCCTTCCTTGTTCCGCCCCTATAAGCGACCCTGCCCCTGATCGCCTTAACGGGTTCAATGAGGATAAGCTCAATGAGAGGAGAAACGGCGCCCAGCAGGCTTGCGATGCAGCCGAAGGCGATGCCGGCGGCAAGGGTAAGCAATGACCATGGCTGTGGCGAGGGTTTGAGGAAAAAATAGAGCGTGCTTATAGTGCTTCCCACGATCTCCGTAAGGAAACGGCTCAGTATATGGCCAAAGACCGCCCCCAGAGCCCCACCCAGTATCCCAAAGAGAAATATCTCGGCGAGAAAGGCGGCGACGATCTCATAGCGCTGGGCACCGAGGCTCCTTAAGACGCCGGCATCCCTCCTGCGGCTGACCACTGCGAACATTGCGGTATTGTAGATAAGGAATGTCCCGACAAAAAGGGCAAGAAGCGACAGGGCCTGGAGGTTGAGCTTGAAGGCATAAAGGAGGGCGGTCAGGGACTCCTGCCGCTGCCTCTTCGACTCGATCCTGAAGCCATGCTCCCAGCGGGAGCGGAATACTGCCTCGTCGTTGACGATGAGGTCGATGCGGTCCACCGATCCTTTAAGGTCGAATATCTTCTGGGCGTTGAGTATGTCCATGATGATGAGCGGCTCGCCTGAAGGGTTCGGGAATGTGCCGGTCACGTTGAAGGCGCCTTGCGATGTCTCAAGGCGGCTCCCCGGCTGTAGCTTGAGCTGCGCAGCGAGGTTTGAGTCGATCAGAACGGAACGTTCGTCAGTAAAAAAAGAAAAGGGATCTTCTTTTGTGTCCTGGTGCCTTTCAGCAAAATAGGCACGGGAGATCTCCGGCCGGATGTTTCTGTCGAGGAACGGGTCTATGCCGAGGACGCGGATCGCCTCGCTGTCTGCGAGTCTTACGCGGCGGTCAATAACGGGAGCAAAAAAGTCAACGGAGTTATCCTGCACTAATTTTGCGAGCACACCTTCGTCTATTGGTCCCGCGGGCCGCTCGATAAGATGCGTAGAGATTCCCCTGAGGAACTCCACGGCCTTGCTGAAGCTGGAAAGTGCCGATTGTGCTGAAAGGCCCATCCCGATGACCGCCGCGACGCCGCAGGCGATGCCAAGGAGTTGAAGTATGCTTAAGCTGCGTCTTTTGAGAAGATAACGAAGGAAGGCCTTTGTGACGATCTTCAAGGGCCCGAAGCCTCGCAGGATCGATCTTCCATGACAACGCCGTCCTCCATCTGCAGGATCCTCTTGGCGTATTGGCAGGTTATCATTGCATGGCTGACCATAATAAGCGTTGTCTGCGTCTGGCGGCACTGGTCGACGAGAAGGTCAAGGATATGCGTCCCGGTGTGTGTATCAAGGTTGCCCGTTGGCTCGTCGGCGAGGGTGATAGAGGGCTTTTTGACGAGGGCCCGCGCGATCGCCACGCGCTGTTGCTCTCCGCCGGAGAGTTCGTGTGGATAGCGATCCTCCTTTCCTGTGAGGCCCACTGACGCAAGCGCTGTCCTGGCAGCAGCATGGTCGGGATGCCGCCCTGCAAGCTCAAGGGATAGAAAGACGTTTTCAAAGGCGGTCAGGGTGGGAAGGAGGTTAAAGAATTGAAAGACAAACCCGAGGCGGTTTCTCCGGAACCGCGTTCTTCCTCGTTCTCCCAGGGCCTCAAGGTCCTGCCCCTCTATCTCGATCCTTCCCCGCGTGGGCCTGTCGAGCCCCGCGAGGAGATTTAAGAGAGTTGTCTTGCCGGAGCCGCTTTTCCCGAAGAGGGCAACGATATCGCCGGCAGCCACTTCGAGATTGGTTCCCCGGAGTGCCGGCTCGCCCTGCTCATCATCACTGTAATATTTCCACAGGTCTGTAACGCGGATAACAGGCTGCATGACTAAAAAGACCATATTTTCAGGGAAATGGCAAATAGGCAAAGAGACTGATATGTTTACAAGGCGGCGGCGAGGAATTATAATCCATATATGGCAAAGGTTAAAATGTTCCTTACGCTGTTAGCTGTGTTTTTCGTGGTGTTCAACTGTTCTCCATCGGTCCGGCAGGTGCAGCCGCGCCTTGAGGTTGTAAAATCTGTTGACCTTAAAAGATACGTGGGCACGTGGTATGAGATCGCAAGCTACCCTGCGAGTTTTCAGAAGGGCTGCACGGCAACGAAGGCTATATACGCGCTGCTGGACGATGGAAGGGTCGATGTCCTCAACGAGTGCAAAAGAGGCGCGCCCGGCGCCGAACCGAGCCGGGCGAAGGGGAAGGCGAAGGTTGTTGATATTACAACAAACGCGAAGCTGAAGGTTACCTTCTTTTGGCCGTTTTACGGCGACTACTGGATAATCGACCTTGGCAAAAACTACGAATATGCAGTTGTCGGCCACCCGTCAAGAAAATACCTGTGGATCTTAAGCCGGGAACCGCGGATGGACGAAACCCTCTACAACACGATCCTTGAACGCCTCAGGAATGAGAAAGGCTATGACATTACGAAGCTTGTCAAGACGCCCCAGCCATAATACGGCTCATAGTTCATGGCTCATGGCAAATTGTATATTGTAGTTCGTATATCGAGATAATAACCAATAACCAAACACCATTTAATTCACAATAACCAATGACCGAATACCCAAACGGGAAGAAATGCCGGCAAGTCTTTTTGGTTATTATTTGGTGATTCTCTCTTAGGCTGCTTTTCTTGCCGGAAGGTAGATGAGAAAGGGTGTATAGGGGACAAGGAGGACGCTGTGCGGCCTCGCGATCTCTTCCTCTTCGACGAGCCCGAGGCTTGAGAGGTAGGGAAAACGCACCTCCAGCGGCGAGCAGATCCTTGGCTCAAGGGGTTCATGGAAGACCTCAAGGCGGCGGACGATCTTAGTATCGCTGTAAAATCCGGCAAGCGGGTCGATAAGGTAAGACATCGCCTCTTCCCGTGAAGGAAAGGGGTCAAGGGCTGTCACCTTTTCTGCCGTCTGCTCTGCTTTAATAGAAAATTGGCCGTGCCAGATCCCCGATGCTTCATAGGCGCCATACCTGCCGTCCAAATCCCTGCGGGTGCGGATCGCAAAGGGAGTATGTTCCACGGGCATTCCCGAAAGAATTCTGTAGAGAAAGGTGATGAGGGCGCCGCTTATGCCGCAATGGACGAAATAGACGGCAGGCTGCCCTGTCAAGGGGTCGACCACGTAGGTGCGGATATTTACCTGGTCGAAGGGGATAGGAGGGGTGGGGACCGTCGCCGCGCCGCTTGTCTTTCCCCTGAAGATGACGAGTGAGAGGAAGACCTTGCCTTTCTCCGGCTCGGCAAGCTGGAAATTATGGGGTATGCGGGTTAAAAGGCGTTGCACAGGGACGAGGTACGATACATAGAGCATATCATGGAGACGCATCTCCACAGAGAAAAGCCTTTTGAGGATGCCCATAGGAGATACTATAGGACATTTATTCAATAAAAACAATGCTGCTGCAAGCCCACGACCTGCAAGGGGGTTGACATTGTCAGAGAAATGCATATGCTATTGGATACTGTTATTACACAATGGCCAATAACAGATTAAAGAAAAGGAGTGTAATATGTTCGAGATATCTGACATGGCAAGCGAGATGATCAAACAGTTCCTTGCAGGCAAGGACGGCCCGCAATCCGTGCGCGTCATGATGACAGAGGGCGGGTGATCAGGGCCCTCATTGGGCATGGCTCTGGATGAGCCGCATGACGATGACCAGATCTTTAACGAAAAGGGTGTTACCTTTATCATGAACAAGGGGCTTTTTAATGAAGTAAAACCGGTCAGCATCGATTTTGTAAAGTCTGCCATGGGCGCAGGCTTTATGATAAAATCGGAGCTTGTAAACAAGGCCGGAAGCGGCTGCGGAAGCGGTACCTGCAGTTGCTGAACAAAGACCACCAGGGCATACCGCGTCATCTCAGACGTGACGCGGTATGCCATTTATAGTTTATGCCGAAAGCGTAATTAGAATACTGCATAGCGCAGAGCGTATAGCGTTAACGGCGATCCTGAAAACCAAGTCTGTCTGGTTCATTTAATCTGTTTTGTCTTAACGTTGAATCCGGATGATTCCCCGATGCTTGCTGCGGGGTAACACTGTTCCCTCTCCACTCGCGGGAGAGGGTAGGGTGAGGGGGCATAATCATGCCGTTTCTATCCTCTGATTCCCCGATGCTTGCTGCGGGGTAGTTCATTATTGAGCAGAGAATATTGAACAGATGTTCGTTTCCGCCTTACGTCTCACGCCTTACGGGTGTTTCGCTCAGTTTTTACGGTATCAGGACGCCGGTGGTTTCTCGGCGAATGCGATCGCGTCCGACGGGCAGGTCGAGGCGCACAGCCCGCACCCTACGCAGGTGTCCTCTTTTACGTGGGCGATAGGAACCGCTGAGGACGAAAAGGGCCCGAAGATGGCAAGCTGCTTTTCCCGAATCAGGATCTCGATGGCGCTGTGCGGACAGGCATTTTTGCAGGACCCGCAGCCGCTGCAGCGCTCCTCGTTCACTTCGGGGAGGATCCGTTCCTCTTCCTTATCAAGGAGAATCTCCCCAAGGGCGCCGAGAATCTCCCTCTCCTCCCATCTTTTCTCCCTCGGGTGCCTGATGAACCCTATGTGGTATTTTGTTCTGCCCCATTTTGTCGGAGACCATCTGATCTGGGGTTCAGACCTGTAAAGGGAGAGATATTCCCTGTCCTTGAAAAGTTTTGCATAGTCGTCAAAACGGATAACTTTATCGACATTGAAGGTAAGTTCGCGTCCTTCCCTTGCTATGCGAACCTGGTTCCCGTCGAAGGCAACGGTTTCGTCTTCCTCGAGATGGACGAACACAACCCCTTCCCGCCTTGCCTCCTCATAGGTGATCTCGCCGTAGGAAGGGGTGACCATGTTTCTCGTCAGTACATATACAGCTTTTCCTGACTTTTTCAAATCCCTCGCCGCCTCAATGAATTTTGAGGAAACGAATTCATAGAATATGCCGTTGCCCGGATCTTCCGTTCCCAGATAGAAGAGGCAGATGGTGGGATCCCCATCGGAAAGAACAAACTCAGGCTCGTCTTCACGATAAAGCCGCTCGTCCTGTACTTCGGCCTTTGCGAGGATTTCCGGCCCCTTAACAGACAGTAGCCCTGCGCCAAAACCCGTGAGGATAGAATCCTTGATGTTCATGGGCTCAAGCGCACCGCCGGAAACAAATACACCTTCAACATCAGTTTGAAGTGGCGCCTTTTCGTTGATAAATCCATACTTGTTCAACGAGAAGCCGAACATTCGGCTCAACTCTGCGAGCTGCGGGTTGGGACGAAGCCCGATGGCAAGGACAGCATAATTAAAGCGCTCCTCCTTCAGCTGCCCGCCCGTATAATACCGGACCGTGACGCCTTCCTCATCTTCTTCGAAGTACCGGGAGTTTGCCCTGACAAACCTTACCCCGGTGTCACGGAAGGCCTTCTCCATATAGAACTCCTGGCCAAAGAACCTGAGGTCGTTGTAAAAGACAACGACCTCAGGCTTCGCCCTCTGGAGCGTCCATTTTACCTCGCGGAGCGTGTAAGAGCAGCAGACCGACGAACAGAGGGGGTAATCTTTCGAACGGGAGCCGACGCAAAGAAAAAAGCCGATCTTGTTGAAATCGGCAGGCAGCTCGCCCTGCCGCTGATCGATAACAGCGTCATACTCAAGGCTTGTGAGGACCCTCTTCCCCTTGTATTCAACGGGGTCATAAGGAGTAAGGCCGGTAGCGATGATTACCCTGTCGGCTGTCAGCGTCTGTCCGTCGTTAAGCGTTACCGCAAACGTCCTGTCCTTTTTGTCCACTTTGGCTATCTTTGCGTCATTGATCACGGTCAGGCGCTTGTTGTCCCGAATCTCGTCAAAAAAGGTCTTGAACCCTACCCTGCAATTGGCTATGCGGGCCATAAGCCCACCTGGCTCCGGGGTTGATTCAAGGATCGTTACATCCTGTTTTTCTCCAAGGGCAACCTTCGCCGCCGATATGCCGCTTATTCCGCCGCCTATTATCAGTATATTCATATACCTTTACGCTCTCCCATAACTCCGCTTATTCCACCGCCTATTATCAGTATATTCATATACCTTTACGCTCTCCCATAACTCCGCTTATTCCGCCGCCTATTATCAGTATATTCATAAGGAATTATTCTCTCCCATGACATAAAGTAGAAGATCCGTGAGATAAATGACCTTCCTGCCTACGGCAAAGGTCTTCATTGCCATGTGACAGAAGGGGCAGAAGACAACGACAGCCCCCTTGGACTTGCCGAGGATGAGCGTTGAAAGCTTCTCAGTGGCCCATTTGTTGAGGAAAAGCTGGTTGCCTCCGCAACAACGGTCTTTCATATTCTCGCCGTTAATATCGCCGCCGAAGGCGCTTATGGCTTCTTCCATGATGTTCTTGTTTTTGATGGAGCTTCCTTCAGGCCTCATGAGCAGGCAACCGTAATAGGGAAAGAAGACCTGGCCCTTGAGATCCCTCTTTTGTTCTATTTGTGACAGATTCTCAACACTCAGGAGCTCCAGGGGGCTCAGGATATTGAACGACCTGTCGTGGTCGGCATCTTTCAGGTTCTTATAGCAGGCAGGGCAGGGGACAATGATCTCCTTGCACATGCCTCGCGCCTTTTCCAGGTTTTCCCCTGAAATGCTCACCAGTTCATTTCTGTCTCCGTATTCCAGAGCGCCGCAGCAGTTCCAATCAGGTATCTCTGTGAGGCCATGGCCGAGTTTTTTACAAAGCTGCCTGACGCCCTGATCAAGTTTTTTCGCTGAGCCGGTGAGAGAGCACCCCGGATAATATCCGTATTCCATCACGACCTGCCTTTTTCGGAAGGGTTCGATCCCTTTGAAGCGTTCATAGGTTTTAATCTTTTAACCTTATGGGGGAGGTGAAAACCCGCATACCCCATCCATTTTGGCATATACTTTATGTAGCCGCCCTTCAGGAGGTCGAGCGCCGTCATGGCCACCACGAAGGGCTCATATACCCGCCCCCAGATGCTAAGGGATTTCTTGAATGCCTTTTCAAAGCGGGATTCCACGCCGAGCGATTCCTTTACGGCCCGGACCACTTCGGGTATCCTTATTTGCCAGGGACAGGCCGTGGTGCAGCGATAACAGCTCGTACAGTAGCGCACGAGAGGATGATCACCTTCGATCTTCTCCCCGACAAAAAGCTTCATAAGGAGCTCCTGCGGGTTGACGTTCAGCGAGAGGTCGTTGACAGTGCACACGGACGCACAGATCTTGCATCCCAAACAAACCGAAAAATCCTCCCGACGGTAGCCGGTATACTTAAAAACTATTTCATGATCTTTTGTATTCATCGCTCAATATTTGTTCAATTCCTTTTTTGTTGTCGCCCTTTGTCTCTCTCCGTTATCAATCCATTGCGTCTTTCAGCTCATCCTCGAGAAATGTAACATAGGGGATGGGCTCGTCAAAACTTCGTCCAGACATATAGGAAAATACACCCTGGAGCCTCTCGGATACGCCTTTAAAATACTTTGTCAGGGGTATGCCTTGAGGACAAGCCTCCTCGCAGGCGCCGCACCCTACGCAGGTCTGGGATACATGGTACATTCTTATGAGATGGAAAAGATCTTTCCCCCGCGGCATTTGCGTCGAACCGGTCCGGAAAACCTTGTTGAGAAGGGCATCGCCCTTGGGAAGATACTCGTCCCCGTTAAAAACACAGTCGATGCAGTAGCAAACAGGGCACATATCCCTGCAGTTCATGCACATGATGCACTTTTCAAAATCTTTATTGAAAGTCTCCATATCTATCTGGAACTTGTCCGTCTTTGCGCTTTCCGGAATGAGCATCTCCGCAGGGACCTCTTCAAATTCCCCTTCCATGCCGGAAACCAGATCTTCCCCCTTTTCCGTATAGGGGACCATCCAGTAATTGCCTGACTTATCGATCCTCACCCCTGCATCTCCTACAACCCCTCTTCTTTCACGGCACACGCTGCAGGCCCACCGCATGGAATCCTTATCCTGGAAATAGCCGGTCAATTTGTCGGCCTCGGCAGGCACATCGTCTTTTTTTTCTTTTGAGGACACTGTGCCAAAACAATCGATGGACACGGCGATGATATCTTCACGCTCTACCTGGGTCAGTTTGTGCAACTCCACATAGGCCCGTATCTCGCAGGGCCTCAGCATGAGCATAACCTTCAATCCTTTGGAAAATAACCGGCGAAGGTATAATGCCGCATTTGCTCCGAATAAGGGGTTTACGAGAGAATAATGATCGAGGCTGCCTTTGAATATCTGGTGGCCGACGCCGCCTTCACCCTTTTTGAATCCAAGAACCAGGTGTTGTTCGTCCTTCAGGAACTGGTTGAGAGCATTTTCGATCTCTCCGCTCTTAAGCTTTTTCCCTTTCATTGTTCTTTTCCTTTATATCGTTATAAAAAGTCGTTACTTTATCGATAAAACGCCGCGCCTCGGACGCGCTTACCCAGAAAAGCCGGAGCTTATCCTTCATCGAAAAGGCATCAAACATCTCTTTTAATGCCGCTATCTTCCGGCGGGTATAGAAATTGCCTTTGATAAAGTGGCAGTCCCCTGGGTGACAGCCGGAAACAAAAACACCGTCGGCCCCCTCGACTATTGCCTTGATGATAAAGGCCGGGTCAACCCTGCTCGAACAAGGGACCTCTATAACCTTTATCCCTTCCGGATACTTCATCCTCAGGCTTCCCGCCATTTCGGAGGCCTTGAATGTACAATATGAGCAGCAGAATCCTACTATCTCCGGGTTCTTATCTTTTTCGTCTTCAGCCATCTTACCTCCCTAATAACTATGGTGAAATGTGAAAGGTAAAATGTGAAAAGTAAAAAAAACTAATAATAGTGCTTTTTTTAGTCTCCATTCTTTCACTTTTCACCTTTTACCTTTCACTGTTTTTATATCGCCTCAGTAAATCCACTGATCTCGTCGTCGATCATAGGATCAATATAGCCTCTGAGGCTTATTGCCGATGATGGACAGGTAGCATTGCAGAGGCCGCAGCCCATGCAGGCGGCCTCCTCAACATGGACAACCCTCTTTTCCTCGTCATATTTAATTGCATTTGAAAAACACGCATGCTCGCACATCCTGCAGCCGCTGCACCTCTTGGGATCAACATATGAGATGAAAGGGTCTACGTAAGTATAACCGAGGTTAAGGAGCCCGAAAAGCTTGACCGCCGAGGCCCTTCCGTGATTTATCGACTCCTCAACATCCTTGGGGCCCGAGCATGTCCCTGCAATGAAGATGCCCTTCACGGCGGTATCGAAAGGCCGGAGCTTAATATGGGCCTCCATGAAGAAGTTATCCTTGTCAAGGGCTATCTTGAAGGTATTCGCAATTAACTTGCAGTCCTCAGGAGAAGACATCCCGATGGATAAAACAACAAGATCGAACTCTCTCTCAAAGGTTTCACCAAAAAGCGTGTCCTCTCCGCGAATAATAACACCTGTAGGTGTAGGGACTATTTCTCCTACATTCGCCCTCGTGAAGAGAACACCCTTTTCCTGGGTATCCTCGAAGAATTCTTCTCCGCCTTTGGGATGGGCCCTTACATCCATGTAAAAAGACTCCACATAAGAATCCTTGTAATTATCTTTAAGCGCATTTCCTACACGCAAGGCGTTAACACAGCACACCCTTGAGCAGTAAACCTTTCCTATCTGTTCATCGCGTGACCCGACACAATGGAGTATGGCAACCCTTGGCTTCTCGGGAAGCTGCAAGGTGTTTGAGTTGTTCTCGAATTCAAGGGTTGTGATAATTCTTTCATCTTTACCATAATGCAATTCAGGCTTTATACTTGGGTCAAAGGGTGAAAACCCTATGGCTAAAACCGCTCCGCCGACGGTAAGCTTCTTCTCGCCTTGCGGGGTATTAAGCGTCACTTCGTAGTTGCCGAAAAAACCCTCAAAGTTGGTAATCGTTGTTGAGGTGAATATTTCAACATTTTCCCGCCCTTCCAACTCCCTGACCATATCCTCAACAATGCTTTTGCCGTCCCTTCCTGCAGGCCACACGCCCTTGAGGGTCCTTACGTGGCCGCCCAGTTCGGATTTCTTTTCCACAAGATGGACCTGCATGCCCATCTTGGAAAGAAATATCGCGGCGCTTAGGCCTGATACCCCTCCGCCGACAACGAGGGCAGATTTTTTCACATCAACGATCTTCTCCTCGAGGGGTACGTGGTGAGCCGAGGAATAAAGCCCCGCCAGTATAAGCCTCTTCGCCTTTTCGGTGTTGGCCTCTACATCGTTGCCGACCCAGGCGCAGTGCTCCCTGATGCTGACCCTTCTCAAGAGGAACGGGTTAAGATTGGACTTCCTCAGCACATCCTTGAACATTGGCCCGTGGAGCGAGGGCGTACAGGATGCGATAATGACGCGGTCGAGCCCTTCTTTTTCAATGGCATCCTTAATCATGTCCTGACCCGGCTCCGAGCATACGAACACATAATCCTGTGAAACGGTTACATTCGGAAATGTCTTGAAGTATTCGCTCAACTTCTTCACGTCAACGGTGTGCTTGATATTGTGCCCGCAATGGCAGATGAAGATACCCGTTTTCATGCATCGCCCTCTTGATTTCCAATTTCCAATTTCCAATTTCCAATTTTAGAATCGGCAATCGGCAATCGGCAATCGGCAATGTATTCAAGACATCGTGCCGCCGCTTCTCCTCCGGAGGCAACGGTATCGGGGATGTCTTTCGGTCCGCAGCCCATACCACAAACGAAGATGCCTTCCACGTTCGTCCTCGATGGATTGATCGAGTCCGCCCTGATGAAACCGTATTCGTCCCTCTCCAGCGACATGATGCTGCAAAGTTCTTCGATTCCCTTGCGGGGCCTTACCCCGGTTGCGAGAATAACCATATCCACTTCTATCTCACGTATTTCACTGCTAAACATGTCCTCCACCCTGACCAGGAGTCCGTTTTCGGTTTTCGTTATCTCTCCGGGAACACCTCGTATATAAATGGCGCCTCTTTCCTGGGTGGTCTTATAGAACTCTTCGTAACCCTTGCCGTAAGCCCTTACATCTATGTATGACACATAAATTTCTGTGTTATTGATCCTGTCCAGTATTATATTGACGTGTTTTGCCGTGTACATACAGCATACTCTGGAACAATACCGTGCTCCGCTCTGTCTGTCCCTGGAGCCGACACACTGGATAAAATAGAATCGTTTCGGGACCTTCCCCTTTAACAGAATGTCGCCGCCTGTCGGACCGGTGACCGAAGACAGCCGTTCGAACTCCATCCCCGTTATAACCCCTTCCAGCGTCCCGTAGCCATACTCTCTCTTTTCAGTGGGGTCGTAAAGGTCAAAACCGGGGGCAAGGACGATGCTGTCATATTCCAGTTCTACGATCTCGTCCCTCATGGTATGATCGATCGCCCCTACCTCGCACAACCTTTCACATTCCCCGCACTGGATACATCCTTCTATCTGGCCGGCAAGACAGCGCGACGCTTCGGCCATTGCATCTGCAGGGCCGTATCCGATGGCCACCTCGCTAAAATTTGTGACCCTTTCTTCTACGCTTTTCTCCGGCATGGAGATTCGTTCCAACCGGGGGTATCTTGCCGTCAGCTCGGCCACTTCCGTCTCCGTAAGCTTTTCCGGCGCCTTTCCCGCGTTTGCTGCCGTTATCTCTTCACCCTTCAGACAGCGGGTTATCGATTGTGCCGCCCGCTGGCCCGCGGCAATGGCGTCAACCACGTAGGCAGGCCCTGTATAGACGTCGCCGCCCGCGAATACTCCTTCAATATTGGTTGCTCCTGTCAAGGGATCAACCTCGATCGTGCCGTTCTTTGCCAATGATACCCCGATCCCTTCCGTAAAAGAGGTCTGCGTTGCCTGGCCAAGGGCCGTGATAACGGAATCAACGGGCATGGAAAACTCAGAGCCCTTAACAGGAACAGGTCGCCTGCGGCCGCTTGCATCGGGCTCGCCAAGCTCCATGCGGATGCATTCCATTCCGGCGAGCTTCCCGCCTTCTCCATGGAAATGTACCGGGGTTGTGAGAAATTGTATCTCTATCCCTTCGTGAAGAAGGGCCTCTATCTCTTCGTGGGCGGCAGGCATCTCATCGCGGGTTCTCCGGTAGATGAGTTTTACGGACTCACTACCAAGGCGTTTCGCTGTTCTTGCGCAGTCAACGGCGGTGTTGCCTCCGCCGATAACGGCCACGCTCTTCCCCGTCTTCACTGGTTCACCGCTATTGACTGCGCGGAGGAATCGAATACCATCGATAACGCCGGGGAGGTCTTCCCCTTCCACGCCAAGAGGCAGCCCCTTCGGCGCGCCGGTGCCGATAAAGACGGCATCAAAATCATTTTTGATTGTATCGAGGGTTATATCTTTACCTATCTCGGTTCCGCATTGTATTTTGACTCCGAGCTTCTCAATATAGCCGATCTCTTTCCTCAGTTCCTCTTTGGGAAGCCTGTATTCAGGTATGGCATAGCGCAGCATGCCGCCAGGCTCAGGAAGGGCCTCAAAAACCGTTACGTCGTGGCCTTCTACGGCAAGATCGTGGGCGCAGGAAAGGCCTGCAGGCCCGGCGCCGATGACAGCCACCTTTTTCTCTGTCTTCGTTATCTGGGGTATCTCAAGGGAATCCATATCAAACTGATCCACTGCAAAGCGCTTCAGGTCGCGGATCGCAAGGGGATCGTCCAACTGTCCTCTGTTGCACGCTCCTTCGCACGGTGCGTAGCAAACCCTCCCGCACACTGAGGGAAAGGGGTTTGTCGCCCTGATAAGCATGTAGGCGTCTTTAAAACGGCCCTCGCTGATATGCTTCAGGTATCCGAGAACATTGGTGTGTATCGGGCATGCATCAATGCAGGCTGCCTTGCATGGCCGATCTTCACGCTTGTCGATGCTTGCCTTGTTGGGTATGGCCTGGGGAAAAGGGATATAGATCGCCTTTCGCGGTCCCGTGTTCATGTTGAATTCGCTCTTCATGACAACAGGGCAGCCCGTGGAGCAAGAGCCGCAGGCAGTACATTTCTTGGTATCGATATAGCGTGTTTTTTTGAAGATGGTAACCTGGAATCCTTGCCCTTTTTTCTTCACCGCGAGCGGTTTTGCCCAGGAGAGGATCTCAATATTTTTGTCGAGCGACACCTCTACCATCTTGGGTGAAAGGACGCAGGTGGCGCAGTCAAGGGTGGGGAAGGTCTTGTCGAGCTGTATCATCCTTCCACCGATCGAGGGGCCCTCTTCGAGCATGGTTACTTTAACCCCGCATGAGGCAAGCTCAAGGGCTGCGGTGATGCCGCCGATGCCGCCGCCTATTACGAGAACATGTTTTTCCTGCGATTGATGATCATCCATTTTACTTTCAACCATTTTTATATGTTCAATGTTCTACGTTCAGTGTTTTGAACCTTGAACCTTGAACATAGAACTGTTTTCTAACCCTTCAGTATTCCTTTCAGCGCGTCCCTTACCTTGTGGATGTCGGCAATAATCCCGTAATGGGCGTATTGGAATATGGGCGCTTCAGGATCCTTGTTCACCGCTATAATACAGCTTGAATCTTTCATCCCGGCAATGTGTTGAAAGGCACCGCTTATTCCCATGGCGAGGTATACTTTGGGCTTTACCGTCTTGCCCGATGTACCGACCTGCCTTGCCTTGGGAAGCCACAATTTGTCGATAACCGGCCTTGAACCGGAGATGACGGCCTTGAGAAGCCCTGCAAGCTCCTCATAATCAGGTATTTCATCCTTGTTGCCGATCCCTCTTCCCAGGGAGAGCAGGAACTCAGCCTTTGTGATATCGACGTCAGTTTTTTCCTCTTCAACATACTCAACAAAGGTGCGCGCGGTGTTCGCAGCAACATCCTCAATCGCCTCAGCGGGAGGTGCGGAGCCCTTCTCGGCTGCATTTTCCTTAAAGCTGCCGCTTCGCACGGTAATGATAAAAGTTCCTTCTCCCGATGGACGGAACTCGCCGAAGATCTTGTCTGAATAATAGCTTTTGAAGAAAATACCCCGTTCCTTGTCATAGCCGTTCACGTCGGTAATGACGGGAAGATTAAAATACCCGGCAGCGTAAGAAGCAAGCTCTATCCCCGAAGCGGAATTAGTAAAAACGATCATATCCGGTTTTCCGCGGGCAGCCATAATCTTTTCAAGGATATTCACCATGTTAAGGGGGTTGAGAAATAAAGTTTCTTCTGTCTTTACCCTGACCAGCCCGTTGACAAGTTGCTCGTTAATTCCATAATCACCTTCCGGGATTAAAAGGATTGCGTCTTTCCCAAGGAGGGTGCACAAACCGATAGAATCCAGATTCCTCTCTTCAAATATTCCCCGCCTTACTTCTGCTACAACGAGTACGTAACTCATTGGTACACCCCCTTCTCCTTCAGGATTCCAAGCAGTTCTTTGCACATGCCATCCAGTTCACCGCTTAAGATCGTAGCCCCGGCCTTTTTCGGCGGATATACCCATTTTACCGCTTCTATCTTGTTCACCACATTCTCCTGGTAGTCTGCTGCCTTAAAGACCTTGCGCTCAACCTTTGAGGCCTTTCGCACCCCCATGATGGAGACATACCTGGGCTCATTGATCCCTGTCTGTATTGAAAGAACGCAGGGGAGCATGACCTTCACCCTCTCCTGGAGGCCGCCTTCAAGCTCTCTTCTTACTATAAGATGGTCACTTTCATACGCATCGATACCAATAACCATAGACACGAAGGGAAGCCCCAGTTTGGCGGCAAGAATGCCGCCAACCGCTCCAAACTGATCGTCCTCAGACTGTACGCCGGTAAAGATCGCATCAAAAGGAACATTTTCTTTTTTCAGAAAATTCTGCATCAACGTTGCCCGCGCATTCGGGTCATGGAGAACATCTCCTGTCTCAATAAGGAAACCATCCTTGGCGCCCATGGCAATAGACCTTCTCAGGACTTCGTCCGATTCGGCATCTCCGACGGATACTGCCGTAACGGCGCCCCCCGACTTTTCAACAACGCGCACGGCCTCCTCTATTGAGTAATTGTCCCAATCGTTTACCTTGAAAGGCACTTTTGATAGGTCAACCGCCTTCCCCTCATCTGTGATCCGGAGTTCTTCCTCCTGCGTTGCAGGTACTCTTTTGGTAAAAACTATAAGATTCATCTTATAACACCTCCGTCAGTATCTCTGAAAGTTCTCTCACAAGTATGCCTTTTTCCGTAGCAGGATCCTCAAGGGTCATAACGCAGAAAGGGCAGCTCGTTGCAATCACTTCAGCGCCTTTATCCACCGCCTCCTGGGCACGCACTTCAGCGTTTCTCTGGTACATGGTCTCCACCTCGAAAAACATCCTTCCGCCGCCGCCTTCACAGCACATCGAGTTTTCTCTCGATCTTGAAAATTCTAAAAAATCAAGGCCTTCGACAGATTTTAATATCTCCCTTGGCTGATCGAAGACGCCGTTTTGTTTCCCAAGGAAACAGGGGTCATGGTAGATGACCTTTTTATTATAGGACCCCTTGGGAACAATGGAGCCTTCCTTGATCATTGGAGCTAAAAGTTCTGTATAGTGGGACACCTTGATTCCCAGGTCGCCATATTCTTTTTTAAGCACATTCATACAATGGGGTGATAGGGCGATGATCTCTTTCACGCCGTATTCTTTGAAATTTGCGATGTTTTCCTCTTGAAGTTCTTCGAAAAGACCAAATTCTCCTACTCTCCTGATCTCATTGCCGCAACATGCCTCCTCTTCGCCGAGGATGCCGAACTCGATCCCGCCTTTGTTAAGGATCTTTGCAACGTTCACGGGGATCACCATGCATCGCGGGTCATATGCCTGGATACAACAAACAAAAAGGAGCCGTTTTGATTCTGTTGCTGATATGTGGGGGACCTCAAAATCGAGCTTCTCTGTCCATGCCGCCCGTTTATTGCGGGAACGCCCCCAGGGGTTTTTTTGTACAAAGGTGTTCTCGAGGGCCTTCTGGAGCGCCAGGGGCACCGATCCGTTTTCTATAAGCGCTGATCTCATCTCAATAATTATTTCGGAAGGCTTCACATCTCTCGGGCACCTGATCGTGCATGCTCCACAGGATGTGCAGTACCAGGGAAGCGATTCCTCAACCACAGCCTGAAACTGTTTTTTCCGTACGAGCATCCTTATATTAAAAAGCGTCTTGCCGGACTCAGGACAACTTCCGGTACATTTGCCGCACTGGATACACACCAAAGCTTTGTGGCTCGCTTGTGTCAACATGTTCTTCGCACCTCGGTTTTACCTTTTATCTTAACGGACAATATTATGCAATTTAAGTACCATTTTGCGGCACCGTTGAAACACACGTTTTTTGGGTAAATATTGTGTATTACAAAGAGGCGCCCCCACACATGCTGAACAAAAATTGTATCAAAATGAAACAACTGTACTCGTTTACTACATATGAAGCTTATATGGGATAGATCCGGCGTTCATTATATCATATTTGTTGAAAAAAACTAAGGGTGTTTCGGCCACGGCCTTCTCTCTCCTATGAGCCGAATTGCTTTCTTAATTCGGGTTTTGAGATCTTGCCCGCGGAATTGCGGGGCATTTCAGGGATAAAATAGACGAATTTGGGGACCTTGTAGCCTGCGATCTTTCCCTTGCAGTACTTGATGGCCTCGCTGTCGGAAAGCTGCGCCCCTTCGTTCAATACAATGATCGCGGCGACCGCCTCGCCCCACACAGGGTGGGGAACGCCGATGGCCGACGATTCCTTTACTGCGGGGTGTTCGTTGACCACCTTTTCGATCTCAGCAGGATAGACGTTCTCGCCGCCGGTGATGATCATGTCCTTCTTGCGGTCGATAATGTAGACATACCCCTTTTCATCGACGCGGCAGATGTCTTCCGTGTAGAACCAGCCATTCCTGAAGGCCTTTTTCGTCTGTCCTTCTTTTCGCCAGTATCCCAGGGATGTGCCCATCCCGCGCACCCTCATCTCGCCTTCGCCCGGTGGGGTAATGGGGTTGTCGTTCTCGTCGACGATTTCTATTTCGCAGTCATAGCCGTCCTTGCCGCAGGACTCGAGTATCCTCAGGTTGTCATCGGTAAGTTCATGTGCGATGTCCCTTACGGAAAGGTTTGTGGTAAGGCCCGTTGTCTCCGTTGTTCCGTGGTGCTCTCCCAGGATATTCCCGAAGGTATCGATGAACTTCTTGTAAACTGAAGGGATGATGCCTGCCCCCGCGAACCAGAGCTTGTTCATGCTCGAAATATCGTATTTCCCTTTCAGTGAAGGCCAGGCATCGAGGAGCATTCTGACCATAGGCGTCGCGAGCATCCCCGCGACGATACGTTCCTCGTGGGCGGCCCGGAACAGGGCCTCTGCATCCCATTTCTGGAAAAGGATGCTTGTCGCCCCCATATAAAAGGGGCCCAAAAGAGAGGTTGCCGCTGTCACGTGATACATCGGACAGACCGTGAAGCCGACATCCTCTGTGAGAACACGGTTATTGAACCCGCAGGTACGGCCGCAGTGGTACAGGTTGCGGTGGGTCTGCATGACCCCCTTCGGAGATCCCGTTGTGCCGCTTGTGTACATGAGCATTGCGATGTCGTCTTCGAAAACGGGTGCTTCCCACCCGGCCTCGCCGGCATCCCGGATGAGCTCTTCGTAGCCGCGCCATCCCTCCGGCCTGCTCTCCTTCGGCCCGATATGAATATATTCCCTGACTGAAGGTATCTCGTTTTTTATCTCCTGCGCAGTTTTGACATACTGTTCTTCGACGAAGAGGATGACAGGCTCTGCGTCGGAAAGGACGCCTGCCATCTCCCGCCCTGCGAGCCTGAAATTGACAGGCACCAATATCAGCCCCGATGAGGGTACGCTCAGGATCAGCTCTGCGTATTCGTAGCTGTTCTGGCTCATGATGCCCACCCGATCGCCCTTGTTCGCGCCAAGGCCGAAGAGTGCGCTGCCGATCTTCATGGCTCTTTTCTTCAGTCCACCGAAGGTGCTGCGCTTTCCGGTCTCGAACTCTTTCATGGCGATCTTGTCCGGATACAACGAGGCGTTTCTGTTTATCATGGTTCTCGTGGTTTGAAATTGATGTTCTGTGCTCATTATGGCATCCTCCTGCATAGGGCTTGTGCTATGATAAAACCGGTACTTTAAAAAGCAATTAACATGCCAAAAGCCGGGGGCGCAAGCAGTCGGCTATCAGCCATCAGCAATTGAAGCCGTTTATAGCGTTTATTGTGTTTATAGAGTTTAACCCGGATAAGTCATTAGCACAGTGTCAGGCTTTCCTTTAGCAAACCGTCGTGAGGCGAGGAAGCTCGGTCTTTTGCGAAGCAAAAGTTCCGAAGCCGAACGCGAGCGAATGTAGCCGCTGGAGCGGAATGAGCGTGTTTGCGGGGAAAAGTCTGACACTGTGCTAATCCTAATGGAAAATCCGGGTTTATAGCGTTTCCGCGGGGTAATGACAAATGCGGATTTATTGAGATAGGAATCTCCGCCGCTATGCCCAAAATCATCAACTGTATCCAAAATGCACAGAAAGAGGAAATACTAACGTGGTTATCCGCCGCCGAGCAGGGTCAAAGACAATGTGACCGTATCTCCGTCGCACAGCACGGCATCAAGTCCTTGCGAGAGGGCAAGGTAAGAGACATCGTTCAGGCGTACATCGAAAAGGCTGTCCAGATTTATATCGCCCGTACGGGGATCAATGACGTCATCTGCAAAATGAGTGCCGCCAAAGGCCTTTCTAACGACATCCCGCAACGTACCCGTTTCCATCTCCACTTCAGGCGGTATCTCCGGGATATTCACAGCCGTCTTGATCCTGATCAGCATACCGCTGTCTGAACCTATACCTTCCTCTCCCTCCCTGCGTAATATTTGTCCCGCAGCTCCCGTTTCAATATCTTTCCTGACGGGGTTTTGGGGAGAGAGCCGGCAAATTCAACCGACTTTGGGGATTTATACTTGGCAAGCCTTTCTTTGCAGAAGTTTATCAGCTCTCCGGCAGATGCCTCAGCACCTTGTCGCAAGACCACCACAGCGTGGACCTTTTCTACCCAGTAGTCGTCAGGGATACCGAAAACAGTGGCCTCCTGCACTGCGGGATGCTGATAAAGGACCTCTTCCACCTCGCGTGGATACACGTTCTCGCCCCCGGAGACGATCATGTCCTTCTTTCTGTCGACGATGTAGATGTAGCCCTTTTCGTCATAACGCCCCATATCGCCCGTGTGCACCCAGCCGTTCAGGAATGTTTCAGCGGTCTCTTCAGGCCTGTGCCACCACTCCTTCGGGATCCCTTTGCTTTTCACGATGATCTCTCCAACCGCTCCGGGCTCCACGTCCTCATCGTGATCATTGACGATCCTCACGTGGACACCGATGTGGGGAAAACCGCATGACGCAAGGATCTTCTGCTCTTCAGGGGACTTGTTTACCACGTCGTGCTGCTTCTTCGAGAGCACGGTGACGTTGGGGCCGTCTTCGGTCCCTCCATAGAACTGCATGAAGATGGGGCCCCACTTCTCCATGCCCCGCTTCAGGAGCTCCACGGGCATCGGAGAGGCAGCGTAGAACATGCGCTTCAGGCTGGAGAGATCGTATTTGTCAACATCAGGCAGGGCAAGGAAGGCAGCGAGGTGAGTGGCCACGATGTGGATGTCGGTAGCCTTCTCGTCCTGGATCGCCTGAAGCGCTGCTGCCGGATCGAAGGATATCTGGGGCATGATGATGTTGCTGCAGGCCGCGTAGAAGTATCCCCAGAAGTTTTTTGTGCCCCCGATATGGAACAAGGGCATGATCTGGACGTGCTTGTCCCCCTGCTCTAAGCTCATGGCCGTGGGGAACCGCCTGGTATCATCCATGGCCCGCCCGAAGGTGTAAAGGGCGGCGCGCGGAACGCCCGTAGTGCCGCTTGTATAAAAAAGGAAGACGGGGTCGTCTTCACAGGCATCCACATCGGGCTCATCCTTCGGGAAGGTTTCAAGGAGCATGGGATGGGAGACCATTCCCGGAACATCAGCGGCACCGAAGGAGATGAAGTTCTTAACCTTTGGTATGTGCGGCCGCAGGCGGTTGACAAGCCCGACAAGCTCCGGGCCTACGAAGAGGGTGTTGCACTCGGAGTAGTTGATGAGGTAGTCGAGCTCGTTATCCTGCAGCCTCGGGTTGAAGGGTGAGGAGATGAAGCCGAACTTCATTGCCGCGCCATAGGCATCGGCGTACTCGAGGCAGTTCCACGAGAGGATGCCGAGAACATCGCCTTTCTTCACGCCCATAGACTGCAAGGCATGGATCAGCGCGTTGACGCGGTCGTTAAACTGCGCAAAGGTTATTGACTTCCCGCCGCACTTGATCGCCATCTCATCGGCATAGAGGAGCGCGTTCCGGTAGATGATGTCGGCGTAAATGCCCGTATTGTAGCGGGACAGCTCCCTAAGTACGAATTTTTTTGACATGTGTTCTCCTTTCTTCGCATTTAAAACCGAATCTTCCATTATTTGTGTCGGGATATCCCCGCAAAAACGTTCATGGCCAATACGGAGTAATGATCTCTTTATAATCCCGATATACGATATACGAACTACGACATACTGTCATCAGACCGAGCTTCCTCTCCTCTTATCTCATGAAGCCCGGCAAAAACAATGCGAGTTGAGGAAAGAAAAAGACAACGAGCAGGCCTATGAGATCGCAGATAATAAACACGGTCGCGCCCAGATAGATGTCCCTGATGCTCGTCCCCTTTGGCGCCACCCCCTGCATCACAAAAAGCGTCAATCCAAAGGGAGGGCTTTTCATTGCCACGCCCATGTTAAGCAATATGAGGATGACAAACCATAGGGCGTTGATGTCAAGGGATCGTACGATCGGCATGAAGATGGGCAGGGTAACCATAAGGATCGAGACCTGCTCCATAAAACACCCTAAGATGAGAAATAATACCTGCATTATTAAAACGGTTGAAAGCGGAGACAGGTTGTAGCTCACCACAAACTCGCAGAGGCCCTGGCTTGCGCCCGTATACGCCAGAAGCTGGCCAAAGGCGGTGGCGCCGGTCAATATCATGAACATCATGACTGTGATCTTTACCGTATTCACGAAGGACTCTTTCACGATGCCCCAGCTCATCCTTCGATAACAGAGGATCAGGACCACGCTTCCTGCCGTGCCGAGCACGGCCGATTCCGTGGGGGTACAAAAACCGAAGAAGATCAGCCAGGTCACCAGGAACATAATGCTGCCGAAGGGCAGCACGTATTTGAGAAAACTCATGATCTTGTCCGGCCATGAATACTTCTGCGCGGAATAATCGTGGGCGATATCGGGGTTCACCTTGACTGCAATAATGATGTAGGCCACATAACAGAACGCCAGTATCAAACCGGGGATGATACCTCCTATGAGGAGCTTGCCTATGGAGACCTCTGCCAGCGCCCCGAGGATCACGGCAAAGGCGCTTGGAGGGATGATCATCGCTAAGGCGCCGGCAAAACATGAACCGACTGCAAAATACTTTTTGTATCCCCTTTGATACATTTCCGGGAGCAGTATGCTCCCCAGCATGGCCGTTGTGCCCTGCGCGGAACCGCTCAAGGCGGCAAATATCGTAGCGCTGCCGACACCAAGGAGCGCCAGCCTCCCGCGGAGCCCCCCTATCCATTTGTCCAGCGTTTCAATGGCATATTTAAAAATGCCTGATCGTGCGATCAATTCCCCCATCAGGATGAACACGGGCACAGGCAAAAGCACGAAATTACTGATAGATGAAAAGATGGTATGGGTGAGCTGCATGAGGCCGTCAGCGCCGCCCCAGAAAAAATATATCCCGACAATGTTAACGATCGTAAATGAAATGAAAATAGGGAAACCAACAATCATGAGGAGCACAAGGCTGCCCAGTATTATTGCAAAGGGTATATACCATTCCATTCTATTCGGCTCCTTCTTCTGTGGATTTACTTTTGATCTTGCGGATGCCGGCGGCGAACTGACGAAGGAATTCTGCAAACAGTAAAAAGAATCCAAGGGAAACGATGAAAAGAAAGTAGTATTTGCCGATCGTATAGATCTTTACCACTGTGAGACCGTCACGATAGCTGTAGGCTGCCGCCACGAAGCTCATCAGGCATAATATTATTGAAACCAAACCCCCGACCGCGGAATGGACGAGGTGTAAATACGTTTTTCCCTTTTCGCTCAAGAAGTTGTCCAGCACATCGATCCGTACGTGCCCTCCCTCCCTCAAAAGCCATGCTGCGCCGAAGAATGCCAAAGCAAAAAGAATATATTCCGTGATCTCTATATCCCAGGTCAGCGGCCTGTTGAAAAAATACCGCAGAATGATATCGCAAAATTTTATGATTACTGCACAACCAAGCAGTATACCGCCAAGATAGGCGAGGCTTTCTATTATCCAGTCAAAGATCCCCTTGCGTTCCATGTTTCCTCCTGGTAACGATATGCGCGGAAAAAACTTGCGGATACCCCTCTACCGGAGAAGAGGGGTATCCGGCCATTTAACACAGATTGCTATTGCCAGGGGAATGCCCCTTTTGGCAATGCCTTTTTTGAAGACGCCTTCTGGAGTTTTGGGCCATAGTCGGGGGCGCTCTTCAGGACAAAATTCCATGTCTCATCATGAATTATCTTTAAGAACTTCCTGGCCTCTTCGGGCGGCAGTTGAATAAATTCCATGCCCGCCTTTAGCCTGACATTATCCTCTTTTTCCATGATTAACATCTGACGCATGGTTGCAATGTATTCCATGTCCTTCATAACTTCCATGATTATATCCTGTGCCTCTTTGGGGATCTGTTTCCACTTGTCCATATTGATCATGGTAGCCGGCTCCATTTGAAAAAAACCGGGCAACAACATATATTTGGTAACCTCCTGGAGCCCCCAGCTTGTCATGCCGACCCTTGGCCAGCAGAATCCATCCACCACCTTTCGTTCCATGGCAGTATGAATGTCGGTCGGCGGTATCAAGATCGGAGAGGCCCCCAGGGCTTTTATAAAAGGAACATATAAGGGCATGACCCTTATCTTCATTCCCTTGAAATCCTCCAGCTTTGTGATCTTTTTATTTGTATAGAGCATGAACGGGATCAGGTTATGGAGCCTCCCAATATATTTGGCATTTACCCTTTTTGCAAATATTTCCCCCCACAACTCGAATGCGCCTGTCCTTCTCTCTTCCCAATCGGCGAGCTCGGAAAGGCCCTTTGCCTCAGCCTCGGGCATCAATTGTTTCATGTAGCCGAAGGGATAATACAGGATCATGTCGATGGTGCCTGATTTCAGGGCAGTGATCTGATCAAAGGCTGCGGTAACCTCAGGTCCGCCGAGCCATCGTATCTCAAGCTGGCCCTTGCACCGCTGGTTGACCCTATCAACAAACATCTGGACCGTGTCGTTGTTGGCATGGTTTTTAGGGAAGGCCGTGACCGCCTTTAAAACCAAAGGCGCACTGAATGCAATTGTTGAAACAAAACAAAAGATTGAAACAAGAAACAACACAGAAATAAACCTTTTCATATCTAACCCCCTTGTTTTATATTTTGCTGCCTATGTCCATTGCACGATAAAAATACCTTTTGTCAATCATTCCTTGGCCTCCGTACACCAAAGGAACGCTGCCCCCAGGAACCTTTGCTGCATCACCTCCTCTAAAAGATTCTGTCCTTCCCGTTGCCGATCCATGACGGAAACCATTTGTAGTATTCCTGCGGATGGGCCTTGTCGAGGCCTTCATAGGTTGCCTTTGCCAAAGCGATGCCTTTCTTGTCCCGATAGAGCCTGACAAGGCCTTTCTTCTCCAGCGAGACGAGAAGGTCGTCAAGCACGGCGTTATCTGCATCAAAAAGTTCCTTGATGTCCTCGCGGCTTATGAAAAGGCCCGGGTTTATGCGGTAGTCTTCGGCGATCGCTGCGAGCAGCTTATCCTCGTCGATATCTTTCACTTTTTCTGATGTACCGGAGACCGGCACCGGCACCCCCAGTGCCGGATGGATAACCCGGCGCTGCATCCTGAGGTCTTCGGCCATCTGGCGCAAGGCTGTCCTGAAAATGACGAGCCTGCAGGCCTCCATGGTGCCGCCGGCGATATTTTCAACCTTGGCCACGTTCATGATCTCCTCAAGGGGATAAAAAGGCGTCACGCCGTCGCCTCCCATTACCTGTATCGCGTCGATGCTTGCCTGCATTGCCGACTCGCAGTTAAAGACCTTGGCCACATTCGATTCGACGGTGATATCCACCCCGAGGTCCCAGAGGTAGGCGGTGTAGTATGTCATCAGGCGTGCCATCTTTGTCTTGATGATCAGGTCAGCGATCTTGAACTGGTTCGTCTGCAGATCGATCGTGGGCCGGCCGAACTGAACCCTCCTCTGCGCATAAGGCACAGCATTCTTCAAAAGCTCTCCTATCCACCCTGCCACTGAAGCGGAGATGAGGGTCCTTTCGAAGTTGAGCCCGGCTGTCATTACCCGCCATCCTTCCCCTTCCTGACCGATGCGGTTCGCTACGGGCACGGGTACCTTGTCGAAGTTCAATACGCCGTTTTGGATATTTTCAAACCCGATTATCTCATTGATCTTTTCAACGGAAAATCCGGGGGCCCCTTTCTCGACGATGAATGCGGTGAGGTGACGGTAGCTCCGGATATCTTCCGGGTTGTCGCTCGTGCGGGCATAGACCATATGCCTCGTCGCGACACCGGCAGAAACGATATATCGCTTCTTGCCGTTCAGCATGTAAACATCCCCCTCGCGCTTTGCCGTTGTCTCGATCGCGGCCGCATCAGTGCCGGCAAAGGGCTCGGTGATAACGATTGCTCCGAGCTCTCCTTTCGCGATGCGCGGGAGAACGCCTTTTTTCTGTTCCTCGGTGCCGTATTCAATAAGCTGCCGTAAGCCGCCAAGCATGTTGCCGACGAAGACCCTTCCTGGGCCCGGCATCCGGTTGAACGCCTCCGCTGCAATACATGCACCGGTTGCCCCCAGTCCGAGGCCGCCGTATTCTTTCGGGATGCCCGCCCCTGTAAACCCTTTCTCGCCGATCTTCTGGAAGATGTCCCAGGGGAACTCCCTTGTCCATCGCGTCTCGGCGTCTCGCGGCATCACCTCTTTGACGAATGCGTGAACCTCTTCTGCGAATCTTTTCTGTTCTTCAGTCCACCAGAAATAAGATTCCATGCTTCAACCCCCTAAGGTTTTTTTCACTCCCTTCTACTGATACCGTAAAAAAACCCGTGAGGCGTAAGGCGTTAGGCGATTAAACCCCTCCCACCTTACGGGTTTATGCTTCTCATTCTCCGCTCTCGCCCAAGAATGGGCTATACTTATTGTTTCCCTGGCCATTTACCTTTTTCCTTCAGCGCGGCCACAATTTTCTCCGCTGTGACGGGCTGCTCCTTGAACCAGATGCCGGTGGCGTCGTGGATTGCGGCGACCACTGAAGGCGGCGCGCTCACGTGGCTTCCTTCAGAGGCCTCTTTGGCGCCGAAGGGGCCGTCAGGGTCGTCGGTGATGATGTCGATCACTTTGATATCGGGCACATCAGTGGAGCGGGGCATCTTATAATCAAGGAATGTCGGGTTGAGCGTCTTGCCCCTGTCCATGATAAAATCCTCATATATTGCCTGCCCCATGCCCTGTACCGCGCCCCCTTCGTTCTGGCTTTCTGCCCCAATCGGGTTCAGCGGTCTCCCGCAATCATGGGCGATCACAAAATCGCTTATCGTCACATGCCCGGTCTCCATATCTACCCCGGCCCGGGTCGTCTGGGCCGTGAAGCTGAACGATGTGCCCGCATTGCCTCTGCCGTTCTCGAAGCCCAGCGGCTCGATTCCATAGCCCGAATAACCCTTTCCTATGATCACAGCCCCCGAACCGGAATAGCAGGCGATCTTGGCCAGCTTGTCAAAAGGGATCCGACGCGAAGGATTCGATCTATGATAGACCTCTGCGTTCCTGATCTCGATCTCCTCAGGGCTTACCTTCCATTCGCGGCCGAGGATGTCAAGGAGCTGCTTTTTTGCATCGGCGGCAGCGGTCTGCACGGCCTGGCCCGCCAGGACCGTCACGCGGCTCCCGTAGCTTCCTGGATCGACCGGCGTATAGGCGCTGTCAACCATCTTGAAATCGATATCCTGGTATCTTACCCCCAGCTCTTCCGCGGCGATCATGGCAAGCACCGTATCAGACCCCTGGCCGCAGTCCGTGGCGCCGGTGATCAGGTTCACCGTGCCGTCTTCGCATATCCTGACAATAGCGGCGCAGGATTGGTGGCCAAGCTGACGGGCGCCGCCCAGGTAGGAAGTAGCCGACATGCCCACCCCGTAGGACACGCTGCCGTCCTGCTTGGGGGCCTTATCTTTTTGCGCCCAGAGCGGATCCCTGACGAGGGTCTGGATCGCCTCTTTGATCCCGCAGGTCTTGAGGGTCATGTCGTTTATAGTACGGTATATCTCGCCCGGTTTGGGGTTGTCAATGGCGTTTTGCATGCGGATCTCTACCGGATCGATGCCGAGCTCTTCTGCCATCATCTCCATCTGTATCTCGCAGGCAAAGCGCGTGTGAGTCACCCCGTGACCACGCATGGCAGCGCAAATAGGGTTATTGGTAAATGCCCTGTAGCAGTCATACTTATAGTTGGGAAGCTTATAGGGCAGCGGCGTGCAGCATCCGGTAAGGTACATCGTAAGGGGGCTTACGGCGGTATAGCCGCCTCCGTCTGCTATGACACGGCTTTGAATGGCCGTGATGAGCCCGTCTTTTGACATGCCCATCTTGTTGTAGACGATCATCGAGTGCCTTCTTTTGGAGATAGTCAGTTCCTCCTCCTGGGTGTAGACAAACTTGACCGGTTTTCCTGTCATTTTTGAGAGCATCACGGCGCAGAAATCGCCGGCGACGGAGTCGTTTTTTGTTCCCCCGAAGCCGCCCCCGATAAACGGTTGTATCACCCGAATCTTCGACAGGGGGAGCCCAAAGCAGGCCGCAAGATGCCGGTAGTGGAAGTAGGGGCTCTGTTTGGCGGCCCAGACAGTGATATAGCCTGCAGGATCGTACCAGGCCAGCGAAGCGGGAGGCTCCAGATAGCCCTTTGTAGCCCGGGATGTCCTGAAGCGGTCTTCCCTGACCAGGTAGGATTCGGCAAAGGACTTCTCCACGTCGCCGAAATTCCAGTGGTACTCAACGCTTACGTTGTTCGGCCGGTAATCGTGGACGACAGGGGCGCCTTCCCGTATTGCATCCTCTGGATCGAAGACGCTGGGAAGTTCCTCATAATCCACCTTAATGAGGTCGCATGCCTCTTCGGCAGCGTCCTCGTCGATCGCCGCCACGGCTGCAACGGCCTCCATGTAGTAGCGGACCTTGTCCATGGCCAGGGGTGGTTCGTCCCTGGTGTTTGCCATAAAGCCCCATGTCCAGCCGTTAAAGTCCTTTGCGGTCACTACGGCCTTTACCCCCGGAAGGCGTTCTGCCTTGCTTGTATCGACATTGAGAATCTTTGCATGCGCCACGGGAAGCCTTGCCACCTTGCAAAAGAGCATGCCCGGCAAGGAATAGTCCGCAGCGTACTTTGCCTGGCCCATTACCTTTTGCCTGCCGTCAATCCTGGGCACCCTTTGCCCGATAACCGTATATTCTTTCATTTCTCTTACCTCCTGATCTTTTGTGCAGCTGCCTTGACGGACTCGAAGATCTTTGTGTAGCCTGTACAGCGGCAAAAGTTGCCTTCCAGCCCCTTGCGGATATCCTCGTCGGTGGGGTTCTTATTCCCGTCGAGGAGAACTTTTGTAGAGAGGATCATTCCGGGAGTACAGAAGCCGCATTGCATGCCGCCCATTTCAAGGAACGCCTCCTGTACAGGGTGGAGCTTGTCGCCCTCCGCGAGCCCTTCTATGGTCGTGATCTGCCTTCCATCGGCTTCCACCGCGAGTACAATGCATGAGTTCACTGCCTTCCCGTCCATAATGACCGTGCAGGCCCCGCATTCGCCTTCGCCGCATCCTTCCTTTGTCCCTGTTAATCCCAGGTCATCCCGGATCACCTCCAGGAGCGAAGCCCATGGCCTTACCTGCAGCTCATATCCCTTGCCGTTTACAGTTAGTTTTATCTGTTCCATTATATCCTCCTACTTCGTTAAGACATTATTGAGCGCCCGCCTTGCCAGTATGTAGACCATATCGCGCCTGTATTCCAGCGATGCCCTGTGGTCGTCTATGGGGCTGCACTGTGCAGCTACATTTTGCGACACCTCTTCAATGATCTCTGGCGTTATGCGCTTTCCTTCAAGGATCCTTTCGGCTGCCGGCACCCTTATCGGTGTCGGCGCAACAGCCCCAAGGGCGATCTTGATATCTTTGCATATTCCATCCTCACAGGTCGCTACGACAGCGACGCCAACAATGGCGAGGTCCATCGAGTGGCGCGGTGAAAGCTTCAGATATACATTCCGGCTCCCCGGTTTCGGCCTTGGCACCCTTATCTCGAGAAGCATCTCATCCGTTTCGAGGACTGTCTTGCGTGGACCGGTAAAGAATTTGTCCATGGGGACCTCCCTCGCCCCTTTCTGTCCCAGAAGCCTGACCGATGCCTCAAGGGCAAGGAGGGCCGGGGCACTGTCTGCAGAGGGAACAGCGCTACAGATATTCCCCGCAAAAGTTCCCCGGTTCCTTACTTGGGGGGATGCCATGCTTGATGCTGCCTGGAGAAGGGATGGGTAATGGTCGCGCACATAAGGACAGTCCTTAATGGCATTGATCGTCGCCAAGGGGCCTATTTTCAAGCCGGCCTCTTCGTCGTACGCAATACTGTCCAGCCCCGGTATGCCCTTCAGGTCAACCAGGCAGCGGGGTATATCGACCTCGCGCTTTTTCAATTGCGGGATGAGGTCGGTTCCTCCCGCGAAGAGCCTTGCCGCTGCCTTGTGCTCCTTCAGAAAGGACAGGGCCTCTTCGATGGTTTTCGGCAAGAGGTACTGGAATCTTGGTAATCTTTTGTAAAATTGAGCCATGTTAAGCCTCCTCTTATAACTTTTACAACCGCAAAGTCTCGGTAATATTAGTAGACATACAAGTCTGTATATCTATGAAAAATAAATATAAATAAATATAAATAAAAGTTTACAGGGTTGTCAAGTATTTTATTAATTATTTCGCACTATCAGCTTAATATAACAATATTGGAAGATAGCGATAATGATCTGCGCGGAGCGATAAAAATTGACAAAAAATATATTGGTTGATATAAAATTAAAATTTTCTTGTTGCTTTAATTTATATAACCGGTTATTGTCGACAGAGGGAAAATGGCATCTGGCAAAAGAGAAAAGGCATCTCAAAAAAAAAGGTTAAAGATCATACAGTCCACCATGCAGCTCCTTCTCAAAAAGGGCAGTTCTGTTTCCGTATCAACTACGGATATCTGCTCTGTCGCACGGCTCACGAGGCCGACCCTGTACCACTACTTTGGGAGCAAGCGCAACCTCCTTTATTCTGTCCACATGGAGTCTATCGAGAAGACTCTGAAGCCTTATCTGGATGAGGCAACTTCCATAGATGACCCCCTGAAGCGCCTTAAGTATATGGTAAGGACCTTCACGAAGGAGGTCATTTGCAAGCATCCTGAGCTGCGCGTGCTTATCCATGACGCCCTGACCATGCAGGATAAGCATTTTCGGGGAGTAAGGGAAGAGTGGAAGAAGCACTATCTTTTTATCCGTGATACGATAGCCCAACTTCAGTCAGAGGGCAAGGCAAACGCTAAGATGACACCATCCTGGGCGGCGCTTTTTGTGCTAGGCATGCTGACATGGGTTACATACTGGTTTGAATACGACAGGCAGGATGAAATCGATCAAATCGCCGACCTGGCCCTCCGGCTTGTTCTCCAAGGTCTCGGCCTCAAGGACCCAAATCCTCACGATCCATATTGAACGGAACGTCTTCATACACAAATCCTCATTCCTGATATCGCAAGGTTTAATCCTGACGAAGGAGGGACAATCCTAAACAAATTCGAATGTTACAATGTTCATAATTCAAAATAAAGGCAGGATAAATTTGTTTTGAACATTTGATATTTGAATTTTGACATTGTTTAGAGTTTGGTGCTTCGATATTCGGATTTAGCATTTCGATATACGATATACGAACTATGATATACGATTTACTATGAGCTGCCTTGAGGGGGATATGTTTATGCTACCTCCCTGCTGTTCTTGATGAGCCGCTTGACCTTATCCAGAAGCTCGTGCTTTTCCTGTGAAGAAAAACCCTTCAGCATTGCGTGCGTGTTCTCGTCCAGCTCTTTTTCTATGTTTTTAAGGGTTGTCTTTCCCCTCGGCGTGAGCTTGAGTATGGTCACCCGCTCGTCAAGAGGGTCGGATTTCCTTGCAATAAAGCCGCTTTTTTCCAGTCTCTTGGCTATGCCGGTCATGTTGGCGCCGGGTACAAGCATGATACGGCTTACATCGCTGATCCTGCACTGGCCGTCCTGCGAAGCGTCCAGGACTCTCAGGACATTATACTGCGGGAAGGAAAGGGCGCGCTTCCTGTAAAGGACAGATACCACCCTCTTAAAGGTCTCCGCCGCCCTCACGACTGCCATAAGTAATTTTTCATCGGTGCTCAAGTCGCTTCGATAATTGATCCTACCCATAATTTCACCCCGACAGATATAATAACTATTAAGATAAATTATATCAACTTGCCGGCTTATATACAAGAAAATAAATGTATTGACATTTTATGTATTGACAATTAATATATTGATATTTTATTTTTTCGTTACAGCATTGGAAATATGTGTATGGAAACAGCAGGCCTCGGTCAAAAAATGTCGGCAACAAGAGTATATAAAAGAAATATAAAGTAAAAGAACAAGGAGGCAAAATGAGTATCAAGAATGAACTTGCAAAGATTTTGGGCAAGGATTACGTAAGCGACAAGAAGGAGGATCTTGCAGGGTATGCGCACGATTACAGCCTTCTCCCTCCGGGCATGCCTGATACGGTAGTGTGGCCGGGCAATACGCAGGAGGTAGGGAAAGTCGTAACATGGTGCAACGAAAAGAACATCCCCGTAGTGCCCGTAAGCTCAAAGGTGCACTTCCACGGGAGCACCATACCAAAACAGGGCGGCGTCGTGGTCGATCTTAAAAGAATGAACAATATCCTGGAAATTGATCTGGACAACCGCCTGGCGAGGGTTGAAGCCGGTGTGACCTGGGATCAGTTTGTCTCTGAGCTGGAAAAAAAGGGTATGAGGACGATAATGCCGCTTTTGCCGCCCGGAGACCGTTCTGTGGTTACCGACACGCTGGAACGGGAAGTACCGACAAATGTCGTATATGATTACGGCGAACCCATGCAGTCGATCGAGGTTGTCTGGCCGAACGGCGAGGCGTTCCGCTGCGGCTCAGCCAGCGTAAACGGTTTCCCCGAGTCAAAGTCGAGAGGGGCAAACCCGTCGGGACCGGGCCTTGACTTCTACAGGTTTTTTCAGCTGGCCCAGGGTACAATGGGCATCGTCACATGGGCAAGCCTGAAGATCGAGTCCATTCCAAGGATGGACAAGATCCTCTTTGCTCCTGTCGATGACCTGCCCTACGCCATGGACTTCCTTTACAGGATCCTGCCCCGCAGGATCGGCCAGGAATGCCTTCTGTTGAACAACATCGACCTTGCTGCCATCGTGGCGGAGAATATGCCTGACGATTTTGACAAGCTCTGTGCGACATTACCACCCTGGACGCTTGTCCTGGTGATAAGCGGGCTCCTCAGGAGACCCGAAGAAAAGATAGCCTATGAGGAGAATTTCCTTTCACAGGTATTGAGCCAAGAATTTCAGAAGATGGCCCTTACAGACAACCTTCCGGGTTTTCCGGGCCTTGGAAGAAAGCTTTTGCCCATGCTGAGAAAACCGTGGCCTTCGAATGTTCCTTATTGGAAGAACCGTGTAAAAGGCGGCTGCCAGAACCTTTTCTTTATTACCAAGCCGAACAAGGCGCCGGTATTTATGGATATTATGGAGATGGTGGCAGCCAGGTACAGTTACCCTGTCAGCGAGATAGGAAGCTACATACAGCCCATAGAGCATAACAGGGCCTGCCAGGTCGAGTTTAGCTTTTTCTATTACCCTGATGATGCGGGAGAGAAGGCCTTTGTGTCGGATATCTACCGCGATGCCGCAGCGGCCATGATGAATGAGGGGGCTTTCTTCACAAGACCCTATGGCGACCTCGCGCCGGTAATATACGATCGCGCCGCCGGCTATACGATGGCTTTGAAGCGGGTAAAGAAGGTGTTTGACCCGAATAATATTATGAACCCCGGCAATTTGTGCTTCTAAGGAGGATAAAATGCGAAAAGATGAGATGTTTGATACGCCAAAAAAGAAAGTGGCTTTGGATGTAACAAATTTAGACAACTTTGTTTACGATATGGACCATTGCATTAAGTGCAAGGGGTGCTATTGGGTTGAACATACATATATGCCGGGCGTGGAGTTCTCGGTGCGGTGCCCGAGCAACCTCTGGAACGACTTTGATTCCTATGGCGCATTCGGCAAGATGAGGATTGGCCTGGCCGTCAACGAAGGCAAGCTGAAATGGACCGACAAACTCCTTGAGATCATCTATGCCGACCCGTTATGCGGTGCCTGCGATGTGGGCTGCAAGCGCAACCTTGACCTCGAAATAGGGTTGAGCCTTGAGGCCTTGAGAGTAAAGGCAGTAAAGGATGGCGCAGGCCCGATGCCGGCACACAAGAAAATAGCCAAGAATATTGATGCAAAGCACAACCAGTTTGGGTCACCACATGAAAACAGAAAAAAATGGATCACAAAGGATGTGAAGGTAGCAGAAAAGGCGGACATAGTCTATTTTGTCGGATGTTCCGCCTCATATGTGAACCCTGAGATAGCCGGGGCGACAGCTAAGGTGCTCAATGCCTCCGGCAGGAAATTCATGCTTCTGCCCGATGAGTGGTGCTGCGGGAATACGCTTTATTCCGTCGGCATGGTAGATGAGGCCCGTGAGCTGGCGAAGCGCAATATCGAAGCGGTAAGGGCAACGGGGGCCAAGACTCTCGTGACAAGCTGCGCCGAGGGATACCGCATGTGGAAGGTCGATTATCCGAAGCTCCTCAACATATCCACATCCGAGCTCGGTTTTAACGTCGTACACCTCATTGAGATCGCCGATGAGGCAATGAAGAAGGGCGATCTTAAGCTGACAAAACCTGTCGATGTCCGCTTTACCTACCATGACTCTTGCGGCGTGAGCAGGCTGTGCGACCCCTGGACCCCATGGAGCGGTGAGCGCGGATGGATGGGCACGGTAAGCCCTGCCCTTAAGAGAAGGCGCGGCACAACGGGGTTGTACGTACAGTCAAGGAATATCTTGAATGCCATCCCCGGCGCCAAGTTTGTTGAAATGCCCCGGAAGAGAGAAAATGCCTTCTGCTGCGGAGCGGGTAGGGGCACAAAAGAGGCATTTCCTGATCTCGCTTCATTTTCTGCAAAACACCGGCTGGATGAGGTAAAGTCGGTAAGCGCTGAAGTTCTCGTATCTGCATGCCCTTGGTGTAAAAGCAATTTCAGCCAGGCAGTCAAAGAGAACGGAGACAACGTGCAGGTAATGGATATAGCAGAAATTATCAGTGCTGCAGTTGAACTATAAGGAGGCGGACTATGAGTATACAAAAACAAGCATATAACGCATTAGAGGCGGTAGTAGGCGGCGCAAAGTATATCTCCGATGATCCGGCCATCTGCGAGGGCTACCGGTCGGGGCCCGGCGGATATGAAAGCGGCCTCGGATACGAGCGGGTGATGACCACGATCCCGGGCGCTGTGGTCATGCCGAAGACAACGGAAGAGGTGCAGAAGATCGTTAAGATATGCAACCGGTACAAGGTCCCTTACGTACCGTACAGCACAGGCTTTTACGGCCCCCGTTCCCACTGCCACGTGGAGAATGAATTGCTCATCGACTTAAAACGGTTGAACTCTTTCGAGATAGATGAAAAACACTTTTTTATTGTTGTGGGCTCAGGCGTCATATATTCACCTATCCAGCAGGAGGCCATGAACAAAGGCGCTTATGTGATCATCGGCGGCGGCGGCGCTCAGGCATCGGCAATTGCAAATCTGATCGGCGACGGCTGGTCACCCTTGAGCCACCGGATCGGCCTCCCTCACAGGCGTATACTGGGAACCGAACTTGTGCTTCCGGACGGGGAACTCGTTAAAATGGGGTCTCTTGCAGACGGCAACGACCCCTTCTGGGGCGACGGTCCGGGACCTGACCTGAGGGGCCTTCTCAGGGGCTTCACGGGCCTTCGCGGCTGCCTCGGCATCGTTACGAAAATGGCAATCAAGACCCTTCCTTTCCAGCCTGAACCGCTTGTGCCCACAGGCATCGCGCCGAACACCGCCCTTGCCCTGCCGGAAAAGCGCGTCAAATGGGTCAATTTTCAGATGCCCAGCAAGGCAGCCCAGGTAAAGGCCATGTTCGAGATAGGTAAGGCAGAGATCGCCGGTGCGGCAACCAAGGTACCTCTTTTCTGGCGGGCCATTGCAAAGGCTGAGTGCAAGGAGGAATTCTGGGAGATCTGGGGCAAGGAGACCGAGGAGACGATCAAGAACTTTTTTATCGTCCGTGTGCTTCTTATAGGCTATACTTCCGAGGAACAGATGCGGTATGACGAGAACGTGCTCAATGACATTATGACCGAGCTGGGCGGCATTGCGCGGCCCACGAAACCGTCAGATGAGTCATGGATAAAAAATGCCGACTCGGCAGGTATGTGGCTCATGTGCGGATCCTATGTGTCTGTCGACTACATCATCGAGTCGCTCTCGCAGGCAACACAGCATGGAGAGTCCTATGCAGACCTGAAGAGAAAATATACACCGCCCCTTATGCCTGACAATGGTGACCCCGGCTGGTTCCAGAGCTTCGAGCTGGGCCATCAGGGTTATTCCGAATTTCTCATATACTGGGATCAGGATGAGGATACCACCGGCGTTGACCACTTCTATCTGGAGACCGCAAAGATGAATATACGGGAGCGGTTTTACACATCGCTCCTCGGGCCTCACCAGCCCCTCTATCTGACCGGGCCGATGTACGGGCCGAACTATCATGAGTGGCTCCTGAAAGTGAAAGATGAGTTTGACCCGCTATGGGTCTGCCACCCGCCGGTACCTTTGGCCCACGACGAGTTCGTAGAGCGTGCGGAATGGATGAAGCCGCTTAAGGACTGGGAAAGCCCGAAAAAACTTCCCATGCCAAAGTGGTAAACCTGCAATATATGACCAGCGCCTTTTCCCGAAAGGGGAAAGGCGCTTTTTCAATCCGGATGATTCCCCGCAGCTTGCTGCGGGGTAACACTGTTCCCTCTCCCCTCGCGGGAGAGGGTAGGGTGAGGGGGCATAATTATGCCGTTTCTATCCTCTGATACCTCGAAGCTTGCTGCGGTGCGGGGTAGTGCATTGATTGAAAGAAGCAGGAAAAGGGGTCTGGATTCATGGGAAAGGTAACCAGGTTTCCGGCTGAGAGAATTGCGAGGTACCTGACCGAACGGATGAAGGCGGAGAAAAGGTCTTACCCGGGAGGCAAAAGGGGCAGGATCAAGGAGCGGGTAAGTCATCTGGAGATCGAACAGGGCGTCTCCGGGCTCGTTGATGCCATTGTAGAAAAAGAGGATCTCCTCAAGCAGATCATTTCAGATCAAACTGTCCTGGATGGACATAAAGCATCTATTACCCAGGAAGAAGTTCTGGAGGCCCTTGACGGATTAGAATTGGTTGACGGGGCTGACATAAGGTCGCTGACGCGGTCCTTGCGGTCAACCCAGGGTCTTGAGAGTTCGGTCAAAGAGGCAAAGCGCAGGTTGGCGGAAGTCAAATCCAGAATAGCCGGACTGATTGCCCACGAACAGATAGCGGAGGCCTTTGAGGATCACATAGCACGAAAGGTTGCAGTCGTCCGGTCCGCGCGAAACGTGGAGGGGCTGCAGGCGCTCATCGCGAAATGCGAGCTTGCCCGTATGGAACTCCTGGCCCGACGGAACAACGAGAACGCGGCGCTGACCAGGGCAGATAATGAGACCATAGAAAAATATGCATCGATCCGCCCGAAGGCCCTCGGCAAGATAGATGAGCTTATGGGCCATGAGGAGGTCTACTACGAGACAAAGAGACGGGAGCTTCTGGAGTACAGAAGGCAGCTTCTCAACGGCGGTTTTGTTGAGACGCCGAGCATCAGGGACGAGGTGATGAAGATAGTGAGCCACTCGCAGCTTGGTATTCCTGTTTTGCTTCGGGGCCATCTGGGGGCAGGCAAGACAGAGGTTGCGCTCCATGTGGCGCGCAAATACTTCGGTTGCGAGCCGGAGTTTATTTCCGGTTCCGAGGAGGCGACCAAATATGACATCTACGGAAGAACGCAGATAGGCGTGAGGCCCCAGAAGGACAGGATCCGTGAGTTTGAGCACCACATGCGTGAATACGTGAGGTGGAACCCCGATGCCCCGAAGGAAGAGCTGAAAGAGGTCGAGAAACAGTATTATCAGGCCATTGTGGTAAAGGGACTGACCATCAGTTTCTTTCAGTACGGGCCGTTGGTGCGGGCCATGCGGGAGGGGAAGCCCCTTATCATCGACGAGATGGACGGCATCCCCCACTCGATCATCATGCGGTTGAACCACGTTCTGACCAGGAGGCCAGGAGACACGGTAAAGGTCCAGGAAAACGGGGGCGGCGACATAATTGTGAAGAAGGGCTTTGCCGTTCTGGCTACCGGCAATATCAAATCGGTCCGTTATAAACGGGAAGAACTTGATGCAGCCTTCCTGTCCCGCTGGTGGTCCAACGACATCAGGTACACTCCTCAGCACGAAACGTATCAGATCCTGGTCGCTTCATTGTTGGACAGAAGAGGGAACCTCCAGATAGAGAGCCCTGAAGCCCTGGACGACCTGAAGCGGTTGACGGAAGCGGCGGCAGAGATTCAAAGAATATTCACCGGGGAACAGGTAGATTATTTCGGTGAAGGGGCGGACGCAGCCCGCGAGATACCGGCCAGCCTTAAAAAATCGGTTCTTTCGCTGCGTCACCTGTGGAATATTGTGAGGCCCTGGAAGGCCCGCAATTTTGACAGGCCCCTTGAATCCTATATCCTGAATGAGTTTATCAAGCCTGCGGTGGTCGAGGACCAGGTCTACCTTGTGCAGCTCTTTTGCCGATTTCGTTTCTTTAAGACCTGGAAACCGGATGAGTTTGGAATTCCCGGATTGACGGAAGCCAAGGTTCTGGCCTTCCAGGGGAAACAGGCCGATCAGACGGCCCGATAACAATATGGCATCAGCACAGAACTTCATAATATTGGATTCCAGACAGATCGTAGACGATGTGTACGGTCCGCCGAACAGCGCCCGGGGCCGGCAAAACATTGATGCCTTTCGAAAAAAGCAGATCGAAAAGCCTGTTTCTGTGAAGGCGGTCACGTTTCCTGAAAATGTGCGGACATATCGCATTGATCTCAGAGACTACGAGGCTGTCAACGAACCCAGGGACATCAACGGCAAGATCGCCTTCCGNNAGTTCATCGTAAACGAGAGAGGCGAGATCATCGGCAGGGAGTACGATGGCGTTGGCGACCCGCAGAACATCAACGGCAAGATCGCCTTCCGTGCCGTCAAAGGCAGCAAGGAATTGGTCGTAAACGAGAAGGGCGAAAGGGTCGGAGGAGAGTACGATGGCGTTGGCGACCCGCAGAACATCAACGGCAAGATCGCCTTCCGTGCCGTCAAAGGCAAGAAGGAGTTCATCGTAAACGAGAGAGGCGAAAGGGTCGGAGGGGAGTATGAGTATGTGAGCGCCCCCCGGGATGTACACGGCAGGATCGCCTTCTGGGCGCGGCAGGGAACGAAATATTTTGTCGTCAACGAGAAGGGAGAACGGATCGGAGGAGAGTATGATGCAATCGGCGACCCCAGGTACATCAACGGCCAGATCGTCTTCCGGGCAAAACACAAAAACAAGTGGTTTATTGTTACAGAAAAGGGGACCAGAATAGGTGAAGCATACGATTCAGTCCGCGACCCCGAAAGTATTGGCGATGCTATAGCCTTCTGGGCATTTCAGGCCGGCCGTTATTTTGTTGTAAACGAGAAGGGCGTTCCTGTGGGCGGAAGATATACGGCCGTGAGCAATCCCCGGGACATCAACGGCCGGGTAGCGTTCAAAGCCGAACAGATAAAGGAGCAATTTGTAATCAACGAGAAGGGCGAAAAGATCCCGGGCGAGTACGAGCAGGTGGGCGTGCCGCAGAATATCCATGGCAGGATCGCCTTCTGGGCCCGTCGGGGAAGAAAATATTTCATAGTCAATGAAAGAGGGGACAGGGACGACCGGGAATACGATGAGGTTTACTGCCTGAAGCCGCTTGAGGATGGCCGGGCATATGTTATTGCCAAAAATAACTATGTCTATGTGAAAGACATCCTGGATGATGCGTTCTTTATGGGCGGCGAGCCATGATAACGAGCGGTGAGAGAGAACAGGGCATTGCGGGTTCCCCCCGGCAGAAGAGAGGACAAAGGAGCCGCGATAAAGGTATGACAGGAGGCATCTCTCAGAGAGAAAAAGCAAAGAGCGCGGCCGATTCCAGGGCAACGCGAAAGGCAGCAAAGTTTTTCCTTGAGAACGAACGTGCCATTTGCGATTACGCCCAGCAGGCCGGCCTCATTTTTGAACCGGGGGATCGCTGGGCCATCGACATGGAAACCGGACGTGGAACTTTCGATCCGAACTTTTTTGTGAAGAGGGGATTTACAGCATCAGAAAGCATGTGGGCCACATGCCACGAGATCGAACATCTCCGGGATTGGCGCAAAGATCCGGAAGCCTATGCAGATCTTTATGCCAGAACAAAGAAAGAGCGGAGGCTCGATCTGCTTTATCATTACATCAACGACATCCTGGCAAACAGGGAGGAAGACAGAAGATTTCCTGCCCACCGGGAGACCCGCGAATATCTCTATGAGGACAAGCTATTTCCCCGCATCAATTATGCGAAGGCCCCACGGCACCTCCAGTTCATCTACGCCATGCTCCGGGAAAAGATGCTGCCCAGAGAGGAGGTGATCCTTTCGCCTGACGTGCGGGCGGCAGTAGAGAAACTTAAGGATATTGACGGCCAGGGAACCGACCTTGTCCTCCTGGTGTCCGACCCTGCTGCAGCACCCAGGGACCGTTTTGATGTGATCCGGGATTATATCGAACCTGTCTATGAAAGGTTTTTCCGGGAGGACGTGGAAGAACGAAAGAAGAAAGAAAAGGAGAGGCGCGACGGGGATGAGGATGCGGATGCCCTGACCGGGGAGAGCATGGAAGGAGGTTCACGGAGCTCTGACAGGGGATATATCGAGAAAGAAATCATCAGGGATGAAGACTATTTTGCCCGCGAATACGATGAATCCGAGGAGAAGCTCCCCCAGGCCTTTTCGCCGGAAGAGGCAAGGGAGAAGATCGAGAGGGAGGTAAGACGCCGCAGGGAAGAAAACAAATCGCCGGAGCAGATCGCAAAGGAGCAGTTCAGATCATGCCACGGCGTTTCCGCTGAAGAGGTGGAGGATTATGCGGACGAATACAGGAAGATAGAGTACCAGATCAAGCCGCTCCGGGGCGTATTCGAGCGGATCATCGCTACCCGGAAGGAGATAAAGCGCCGGCTGAAAGAGAGAACCGACCAGGGCGTGATCTTCGACCCTGCCATGATCGCCCAGTCATACATTGATATCAGCGGCGGCATTCTCAATTCCCGCACCCAGTTGAAGGTCCGGAGAGAGGAGTTTGATGAGCACAAGCTCAGAGAGGTCGAATTTACCTTGATCTGCGACCTTTCCGGGTCCATGAACGAAAACCGGCCCGGCGGGAAGAGCTATGAGCAGAAGCTGTCGGCCATCCTGATCACCGAGGCCCTGGATGAATTCGAGAAAAAACTGAAAGAGGAGCGGCTCGAAAGGTCCGTAGATCTCCACGTTCTGACGGAAATACGGGGATTTCATGCCCGGGATGAAGAGCTGAAGCCTCTCAGCGACGCCATAGATTTCGCCACCCGCGTCAGGATTGCCCGGAGGCTGGAGAATTGTACGGGCAGCAGGACTGCGGACTATAAATCACTTGCCAAAGTGGCGGCAGAGATAGACAAAGAAACAAAACGAAAGATTGAAAATGGCGACCTCAGGAAGGTGCTCATCCTCATCACCGATGGGGGAAGCGATGATGTCTCTCTGGCAAAAGAGGCCAAGGACAGGCTTGTGAATCAAGGGGTGATCGCCAAGGCGGTACAGATAGGGCAGTCTGGCAAGTCTGACATTGAAAAATTCAGATACGTCTGGCAGCGGGACGGCTTTCCCTGCAGAGATGTTTCGTACCTGGTACCGGCCATCAAGAGGCTGCTGGAGGATTTTCTCAATGATTTATAGCCCGGAAGAAGCCACATGGAATCCCGACGCTCAGGGAATGCAGTGGAATATATGTATGTTTACTATGATGAACAATAATGTAAAAAATAATTTTAATAAATATATTGACAGAATGAAGGAATTAATATACAATACATATACTATTCTTGATAGTGAACACATCTGATAAAGGGTTATCCATTATGCCTCTTTATAATAATCTAATCAAAAAACCGACACAAAAGAGATATACATACGTGGAAGTATGTGGTAATGAAATGATAAAACATGCTAATATTATTATTCGCTATATAAAATTGTTTAGCCCTTATAACTCTCATAATGGGTTCAGGAATCTCTTTATTGAAAAAAGAGTTAAAATAATGCTTAAAGGAGTTGGCCAATGGCAAAGGTAAAGATGATTTGTCCGATTACCAAGGGACCCTGTGTTGAGTGTGCTATCTATAGGGGAAGACATTTTTGTATGTGTTTTTCCAAGGAATATCAGGGTGCATCACTCGGCATAGATCAGATTGAGGAACTAAAGGCGCTATACAAGGCTGAACATGATCATGCCAAGGACAGGAAATTCGGGATACCTGACGATATGGAAAAGAGCTCAAAGTGGATAAGCAATGTTGAAGAATTAATAGAAAGGAGAGGACTATGATAAACGATTTTAATTACCTACGGCCTGGCACGCTTAAAGAGGCGTTTGCCATGTATGCGGAGCACGACGATTGTAAGGTGATCTGTGGCGGCCAGTCTTTGCTGATCGTCATGAGGCAGGGGATGATCTCACCGGAATACCTGCTCGACATCAAAAGCATCAAGGAGCTTGATTATATCAAATTTGACAAGAAAGAGGGCTTAAGGATTGGCGCTACCACCATACATCGTGCCATTGAAAAGTCCGATGTGATCAAGAAAAATTATCCTGTGCTAACGGCAATGGAGAACAAGCTTGCATCGGTCCAGGTGAGAAACTGGGGGACCATTGGCGGCAACCTTGCCCATGCCGACCCTGCCGGAGATCCTGCGCCGGTTTTGATCACGCTGAAAGCGAACATAAAGGTTGGCGGCGCAGCAGGCGAGAGGACCATGCCTCTTGAAGATTTTTCTGTTGACTACTTTGAAACGGCTTTGAACAAAGGTGAGCTGGTGCTGGAAGTCCAGGTGCCGGTGTCTGAGCCGAAAACAGGAGCAGCTTATCAGAAGTTCAATCTCCTCGAAAGCGATATGGGTATAGTGGCCGCCGCAGCCTCAGTAACACTGAACGGAAACGGCAAATGTAAGGACGCAAGGATTGTTCTCGGTAATGCAGGTTCAACGCCGAGAAGGGTGAAGAGGGCTGAGGAGCTATTGATTGGAAAAACTTTGAAGGAGAGTCTTTTTGCCGAGGCAGGCAAAATAGCATCGGAAGACTGTGAACCTGTAGCAGATATCCATGCGTCTGAGGAACATAGAAGGCACATACTGGGCGTTCTTACAAAGAGGATGCTGCAGAAAGCCTTTGAACAAGCGAAAGCTTAATAGAGAAAGGAGGTCTTGTATATGGAAAAGCAATTGTTGCGGCTCACGGTAAATGGACAAGAGTATGAGTTATATATAAACCCGAAAACACTTCTGGTAGAAGCGATAAGAGACCATATAGGTTTGACAGGCACGAAAAGAGGTTGTGATACCGTATCCTGCGGTGCATGCACGGTAATGATCGACGGCGCGTCTGTGAAGTCATGTTCTGTGCTTGCAATGCAAGCCGAAGGCACTAAGATAACGACTGTTGAAGGGCTGGAAAAAAACGGTAAGCTGGCGCCTATCCAGAAGGCATTCATTGACCACGGTGCTTTCCAGTGCGGTTTTTGCACATCAGGCATGATCATGACGGCGCAGGCATTTCTTGACGAGAACAAGAACCCGACAGATTGGGAGATAAGGGAAGGTATTGAAGGAAATATCTGCCGGTGTACAGGTTACAACAGCATCGTCAGGGCAATAGATGCCACGGCTAAAGGGAAATACGAGGAGGATAGATCATGAACAAGTACACCGTAATCAACCCACATTCAGAATTTAAGGTGATTAACACCCATGTTCATAATGTAGACGGCGTAGCGAAGGTAACAGGCCGGGCAACCTATACCTTTGATGTGAAGCTGCCCAACATGCTCTACGGCAAGATATTGAGAAGCCCGCACCCTCATGCGAAGATCCTGAAGATCGACTATAGCAGGGCGCTTGAGCTTCCCGGAGTTGTGGGCGTTGTAACAGGCAAGGAAGACACCCTGGGCATCAAACAGGGAATATGGAGGCGCTACAAAGACCTCTGCGATGAACAGATACTCCCTGTCGATAAGGTGCGTTATATCGGCGAGCCCGTTGCGGCAGTGGCGGCGATAACCGAAGAGATCGCAGAGAAGGCCCTTGATTATATTGATGTTGATTATGAAGTGCTTCCAGCGGTTTTTGAACCGATGGATGCTATAAAGAAAGACGCGCCCGAGATACACGAAGGCTTCGAGCGCAATATCAACATTACCCGGCATATCGAGTGGGGCGATGTAGAGGCGGCCTTCGAGGAGGCAGATTACATCCGGGAAGACTGGTTCAAATGCGGTGGCCAGGCCCATATGTGTATGGAGACCCGCGTAGCAGTGTCAAGCTACACTGACGGCAAGCTGACGATTTACCATTCCAACCAGTCCCCCTATTACCTGCAGGCGCTCATGGCCGGCGTGCTCGACATGAGGGAAGGCGATGTGCGTGTTATCTCTACCTACACCGGCGGTGGCTTCGGCGGCAAGTTTGAGCTCGACGGGGCAATATTCTGCAGCGCCGTGCTCTCAAGGAAGCTCCACAAGCCGGTAAAGATCGTCTACACGAGGGAAGAAGATTTCATCGCCTCGAAGCGCCGGACCCCTATGCTCTACTACGTACGGACCGGCGTGAAAAAGGATGGAACCTTCTGTGCCCGGGAAGCAAAGGTCTTTACCAACGGCGGCGCATACACGGGCATGGGTGCGACAGCGATATATCTCACCGGCTTCTTTCATTCCTTCCCCTACAGATGGAAGGGCTATCGCTATGACGGCTACAGGGTCTATACCAATACACTGCCGTCAACATCGATGAGGGGATTCGGGGCACCGCAGGCAATGTTTACGTCAGAGCAGCAGATAGAGTGGATTGCGGCCGATCTTGGCCTTGATCCCATCGAGATGAGGCGGAAGAATTCCCATTACGAAGGCTATGAAGTGCCGGGGCAGGCAACGATCGCAAGCTGCGGCATCGACCAGTGCTACGACGAGATACAGAAATGGATTAAGGATAAAGGCAAATTGCCTGCAAACAGGGCAATCGGAATCTCTGCCTGCGGCTTCATGACCGGCGGAATTTTTAACTGGTTTGACACACCGTATTCATTTTCCTCGGCAGTTGTCACCATCAATTACGACGGGACCGTTGAGCTTCGCGTGGGCTGTCAGGAACTCGGCCAGGGATCGAATACCACGATGGCAATCATTGCTGCGGAGACCCTTGGCGTCAAGATAGAGGACATAAAGGTATACTCCGGAGATACGGACCAATGCCCTGCAGACCTGGGGGCCTGGGGTTCAAGGCAGACGCTCATGACGGGGAACGCGGTGAAGATGGCATGCGAAGACGCCAAGAAGCAGCTCCTCGAGTTTGCATACGCAGAGATGGGCATCAATATCGTCTATGACCTCGACATCAAGGACCGGTGGGCGCATATTGTTGCCAGACCGGAAAGAGGAATGAAATACGAAGATCTTGTAAAGAAGGCGCTCCGCGCCAAGGACGGGCAGAGGATAATGGGAAGAGGCTACTACACGCCTCACAGAAAAGGCATGATCTCCCCGGCGTACAGCTACATGCTCCAGGGAGTGGAGGTGGAAATTGATGAGGAGACAGGCAAGATCAAGCTCATCGACAGCTTAACGGCCCACGACTGCGGGCAGCCCATTAACCACCTCGGCCTCATCGGCCAGCTTGAAGGCGCATTCTCTATGGCTGCAGGTTACGGCTATCTCGAATATATGCCCTTTGAGGACGGCAAATTGATGAACCCGAACTTAGTGGATTACAAGATGATCAGGGCCACAGAGATGCCTCCAACAGCCGTGGCCGAGATTGACACCTATGAGCCGGAAGGACCATACGGCGCAAAGGAAGCAGGCGAAGGGCTTACCAACCCGACAGCTGCTGCAATAGGCAACGCCATCTTTCACCGCTTTGGTATCCAGATGAAAGAAAACCCCATAAAGCCTGAAATGATCCTGAAAGCCCTGAAAGAAAAGAAGGAAAAAGAACAAGAGAAGAAAAAAGGGAAAAAATAAAGAGGAGGGATACCGTGAACTTCAAATGTCCTGTATGTAAAAAAGAATGGAACAGCAGCCTGCAGGTCGCACGCCATATGTTTGGAACAGGCGATAAGCCACATAAGGCCTGGATAGACGAGCGAGGCAAAGACAAGGGCTTTACATTTATCGATCTTATGATCGAACAGGCCACAACGCCCGGAAACAAGAGCTATGTCACCGTGGCAGAGTTGATCGAGAAGGCCCAGGATAAGCTGTAAAGATCAAGGGCTATAAAGGGCAATTCAAACATAGGAGGTTTGTATGATTATAGAGGGAGGATTTACATTAAGCGCACCCATCGATAAATTGTTTGATTTTTTGCTGAAGCCGGATACCATCATGACATGTATGCCCGGCGCGGAATCGGTAAAAATGATTGATGACACCTCATATGAGTGCGTGGTGAAACAGAAGGTCGGCCCTATCTCGGCAAAGCTGAAATTCGTGAACAAGCTTACAAAAATCGAGCGGCCCACCCATATGGAGATCGAAGGCGAAGGCGAAGACATGACAAAGCTTGGCCACTTCAAGAGCAAGACTACTGTGGACCTGAAAGAAGTGTCACCGGGCAAGGTAGAGGTTTCATATAAGTCAGACGTGAACATCGTCGGGAAGCTTGCCATGTTCGGCGACAGGATCATGAGGGCAAAGGCAAAGGATACTGAGAAGGCATTTACAAAGAACCTTCAGGAAAAGCTGAAAACCATCATATAGGCAAGAACTAAAACATTAAGGGCTTCCAAACTGGAAGCCCTTTTTACTGTTACTAAATCCTAATATCGAAACCCTAAACAAATTCAAATGTCCTAATGTTCAAAATTCAAAACGTAAACGATCCTGTATTTTGTTTAGAACATTCGATATCTGAAATTTTGATATTGTTTAGTGCTTCGTGCTTCGATATTAGCATTTTTACTTGAAGGCCTTTCTTATCTCCTTCTTCAGGATCTTTCCCTGGGGGCTCTTTGGCAGCTCTTTCCAGAACTCCACTGACTTGGGCTTCTTGTAGCCTGCCAGTTTCTTGCCGCAGAATTCCTTGATCTCATCCTCTGTGGCCTTGGCGCCTGCCTTCAGGACAATGATCGCCTTCACAACCTCCCCCCAGTGTTCATCGGGCAACCCTACCACCGATGCCTCTGACACTGCAGGGTGCTGATAGAGTATCTCCTCTATCTCCCTCGGATAGACGTTAACCCCGCCGGAGATGATCAGGTCGTTCTTTCTCTCAACGATATACACATAGCCGTCTTCATCGAGTTTGCCGAGGTCACCGGTGTGCAGCCAGCCGTTCTTAAGCTTTTTTTCCGTCTCTTCCGGCATCTGCCAGTAGCCTTTCATCATCGCTTCGCTTCTGCCGATTATCTCGCCCACCTCGCCAAGGGGCACATCATTATCATTTTCATCAACGATCCTGATCTCGTAATTGATTGCAGGTCTGCCGGAAGAGGCCAGCCTGGCAAGCTTCTTTTCGGAACCATCCATGATATGGTCTTCAGGCTTCAGGCACGTAGTAAAGGGCCCGCTCTCGGTCTGACCATATAATTGGGCAAAACCACAGGGAAAGACCTCTAGCGCCCTTTTCAGGAGTTCTACCGGCATAGGGGCAGCTGCGTATAAGATCAGCCGCAGGCTGCTCAGGTTGAATCTTTTTATATCCGGCACCTGGAGGAAACTATGGACCATCGTGGGCACCATCTGGCACCTGGTAATCCCCTCCTGTGCGATGTATTCCAGTATCTCCTCAGGGTTGAACCCCCCTTCTCTCTTGATGTAGAATGTGTTTGGCATAAATGAATGCCTCACAATGTTGTCCTCACAGGCCACGTGATACATGGGAAAGGTAATGAGCACCTTTTCATCATATTCGACACGCAGGTCAATTACAGATGCAGCGGCGTCGGACATAAGATGCCTGTGTGTTCTCATGGCGCCCTTCGGCCTGCCCGTTGTACCCGCAGTGAAGATGATGCTGAGCACATCGTCTTCGAGCACCTTGACGGCAGGTTCATCGCTGCCTCCCTTTACCAGAGACGCTTCGTAGTCCTCCATAAAGGGCAGATCTGATGGCCCGATGGAAATAAAGTGCCCCACGGATGTCAGATCAGGCTTCAGAGCGCTTACCATGCCGCCGAAGTCGGCGTCGACGAAAAGAAACCTTGGGGTAGAATAATCGATGATATCCTTCATCTCCCATTGTTTCAGATGGTTGTTGTATGGACAGAAGATGCCCCCGGTCTTTGCTGCGGCGAAATATATTTCGATAAATTGATGGCAGTTATGCACGAGCACGCCTATGCGGTCGCCCTTGTTCAGTCCCTTTTTCAAAAGCGTATTCGCCAGGCGATTCACCCTTTCATTGAATTCCCTGAACGTCAGCTTTACATCTCCCGAAACAATCACCGTCTTTGCAGGAAATTTGTTTGCGTTCCTTTTAAGGATATCTCCGAAAACCATCTTTTGCCTCCTATTGTATCTTTTACATTTTTTTGATTACTTCATAAAGACGCCAGGCAGATACGTGGCAAGTTCAGGAAATATAAAAAGCAATATAAGCACCACGATCATGGAGATGAGAAATGGGTAGACGCCGCTGTATATGACACCCATGGGTACTTTCGTTATGTTTTTTACAATAAAGACGCACATTGCCACCGGCGGAATAACGGAGCCGACGCATACGGTGAAGCATAGCACAATGCCTGCCCACAGGGGGTCATAACCGAGATTCGTAATAATAGGATAGAATATAGGGGTAGCAAGGATCAAAAAGGCAAGGTCATCCATAAAAGAACCGCCGAGAAGATATATGAAAAATATGATTATCATGACTACTGCCCGGTGCACGTGCAGCCCGGTTACCCATTCGGCGGTTACCTGAGAAATGTTTGTAAGAGCGACAAAATGGCCGAGGACCGTGGAGGATGCTATGAGCATGAGGACCATGCATGTTGTCCGGAGAGATTCTTCGAGGGACTTTTTGAGACCGTTAAAACGAATTTCTCTTTTCATAATACAAAGCAGCATCACGGCAAATGCCCCGACAGCGCCCGCCTCGGTAGGCGTGAAGATTCCCTTCATGAGCCCGCCGATTATGAGAAGGAAGATAACGATGGGCCAGATCACGCTTGGAATGGTCTTTATTCTCGCGTCCCACTGGTACTTTTCGCTTTTCGGCCCTATTTTCGGGTTGATCTTTGCCCAGCCGAAGATGACGACCATGAAAAAGAATGCCATTATAAGACCAGGCAGTATGCCGGCCATGAAGAGCTTTCCGATGGACTGCTGGGTTGCAATACCGAATACGATGAGGATTACGCTTGGCGGCAGCAGAACTCCGAGGGTGCCCACGGTAGCAACTATTCCTGTTGACAATTTTTTACTGTAGCCATATTTGTCCATCTCGGGGATGGCAACGCTCGCGAAGGTTGCAGCAGTGGCGGCCACAGAGCCGCAGATGGACTTGAAAACAGTAGCCCCTGCTACAGTTGCCACGGCCAATCCTCCGGGGATATGCCCAAGGAACTTATGCGCCGAATCGTAGAGCCTGCCTGCAATGCCCGCATTGAATGCGATCTGGCCCATAAGCACAAAGAGAGGAATGGCAGTTAAACCGTAGGAGGCGAGGGAATCCATAAAATCGTTTGCGAGCAGGCCGATGGCAGTCTCAAATCCGTTGAGGATGCCGAAGCCGATAAAACCGACAATAGTCATAAGAAAGGCCATCTCCATGCCTGTAACAAAAAGGCACAGCAGGACCACTAACCCGATTATTCCAATGGTTACTTCACTCATCTTTCTTCACCTCGACGATGCCTGCGCTGATCCCCGGAAAGAAGGCCGTTTTTATTGCCTCTGAAAAAAGCACAAAGAACTCTATGATGCTGCACACACACAACCCGTATGCCACGGGGTAAAAGGGGACGTGGAGCGTCATGGAAACCTCTTGGGATCTGTACAATTCAACGCCTTTCAACGTGAACGACCAGGCAAGAAGGAGAAAAACCAGGGCGCCGGCGAGCTTTGTGCAAAAAATAAGGGCCTTTCTCAATACCGGTCCCACATGATCTGTCAGGATATCCACATAGACGTGACCGTTGTCGAGAGAGGTCTGCGCAATGGCAAAACCTACCGTAAGCGCTCCCGCGAATGATACGAGCTCGTATGTCCCGGCAACGCTCTTTCCCATGTACCGCAAGATCACATCGATCACTGTGAGCATCATCATTACAAAGAGTATTCCACCTGCGATCCAGAAGATAAACCTGCTTAATCGAGAGACGAATTTGAAAAAACCTGCCATGGGGCCCCCTTAAAATAGATTCGGGGGCATACGTGCCCCCGAAGATCGTTCTTTCTAAGACCTATTTTTTAAATTTACCCACATAATCCTGGATATACTTGACAGCCTCTTTCCCGGGCAAGCCCTTCTTTTCCACGTTGGTTGCGTACTCCTCAAACAGAGGTTTTGCCTTTTCTACCCATTTCGCCTGTTCCTCTTTTGAAAGCTTTATGATCTTCCCGCCATTTTTGATGAGTACCTTCTTCCCGCTTTCCGCTATATCGTCCCACATCTTTGCGGACTTTTCAAGATACTCGGCGCTCAGTTTGTCAACGGTATCCTGAATATCTTTCGGCAGGGAGTTCCACTTGTTCTTATTCATTATCACCATGAACAAAGCGGTATACGCGACATCATAACACTCTGTCGAGTATCTTATAAAGTCTGCAAATTTCCAGTTCTCCATGGTCTCATAGCTTGCAAGAAGCCCGTCTGCCACACCCTTGGAAAGCGCATCATAGACATCGCCCATAGGCATCGCAACAGGCGTGCCGCCAAGGCTGGACATAAGCTTTGCGTTCGACCCGAAGGTCCTTATCTTCAGGCCCTTTAAGTCTTCAAGCTTGTTGACGGGTTTTGATTTTGTGTGGAGGATCCCCGGCGCCTGTGCATGGAACCAGAGCAGCTTTACTTTGTCCATCTCTTTTGGCTGAAACTTTTTGTAATAATCATTGGCGAGCCTCGTTACAACTACGCCGCTCGGGTAACCAAGGGGAAGGTCGATAAGCTCCATCATAGGGAATCTCCCTACGGTATAGCCTGCCACGTGCTGTGTCACGTCCGCTATGCCCTTTACCACTCCATCATAGGACTGCGGCGCCGGGATGAGCGTACCTGCAGCGTAATAGTTCACCTTTATCCTGCCGTTCGTCCTTTTCTCGAGGTCTGCCCCCCATTCCTTTAAAAGCTTATCCTGGCCGGCGCCCACAGGGAACCAGTTCGAAACCTTGATGGTAATGGTCTTTTCTTGTGCAAGGCCGGTTGTGGTTGTAGCGGCGATGCATGCGATCGCAAAAAACAGGATTACAAAAAAGTTGATTGTGCCTCTGTGTTTCATAGAGCCCCCTTCTGAATTTGATTTTTATTGATACTTTATCCTTTTACAATAAAGCAAATTTGATGCCATGTTATAAAAGCCTTTATTCTCTTTTTATTTCTTCTATTCCATATGTTTGTAAAGAGATGCTTTTTCACCAATGTATATTTTGGATACAATTGTGCCATATCGGTACATCGTTTACCGCCCCAGCAGACTCCTGCCGATGATCAATTTCTCAACTTCTTTCGTTCCCTCAAAGATCTCAAGCACCTTTGCATCGCGCCAGTAATGACTTACATCATACTCTTCCAGTATGCCGTATCCTCCGTGGAGCTGTATCGCCTCGTCGGAAACCTTTACCGCTATCTCTGCGGCATACCATTTCGTCATGGCGATCAGCGCGTGGTCTAATTCACCCCTGTCTACCTTTGCGCTGGTGGAATACAGGAAGCTCCTTCCGGCTTCAACCAGCGTGGCCATCTCAGCTATCTTTGTCTGCACTATCGGCGAATCGGCAAGGGGAGCACCGAACTGTTTTCTTTTGCGCACATGGTTTATGGCCTTCTCCAATGCCCCCTGAGCCGTTCCTATCCCCAACCCTGCTGCTTCCAGACGGGAACGGTTGAGAAACTCCATAATATTATAGAATCCCCTTCCCTCTTTGCCCAGAAGATTATCCTTAGGCACCTCTACATCCTTGAAGGCAACCTCGCCTGTATCGGAGCAGCGTATCGAAAGCTTGTTCTTCAGCTTGCTCGCTTCATATCCCGGCCTGTCGGTTTCTACAATTATGGTGCTGAACCGGTCATACTTCTTTTTCGCTTCAGGATTTGTGATACAAAGGACTATGAGGAAATCGGCGCGATTGGCGTTTGTTATAAACGTTTTATTGCCGGATACCACGTACCCGCTGTCTGTTTTCTTCGCCGTTGTTTTTACGGAAGATACGTCGCTTCCTGCATCAGGCTCTGTAATGGCAACACCCATCTTGGCCTCGCCCTTGCACACCGAAGAAAGGTATTTTAACTTCTGTTCCTCGGTCCCAATGAGGCTTATGAGCTGCGTGCCGAAAAATGTTGATGTTATGGCATGTGCAATGCCGCAGTCTATGCGCGCAAACTCTTCGCATATGAGGCTGTGTTCCAGATATCCGAGCCCCGCTCCCCCGTATTTCTCGTCGACAAAAACCCCGAGAAAACCCAGGTCCGCTGCCTTTTGCCAGAGCCTCTCGTCGAACTGTTGCTTCTCATCCAGTTCGCGCGCTATCTCCATCATTTCCCCTTCTGCGAACTCTCTTGCTGCATTTTTTATGTCTTTTTGTTCCGGTGTAAGCTCCATCTATAAACCTCCAGAGGATATGTCTGCTTCTGCCTTCCGAATTTTCAGAAAGCCGAGTACCAAGCAACTGTAAAAGCAATTGTTATGCCATGTGCATATGTCGTATGTCGAAATAAAGCGAAATCCGAAGCACGAATATCTAAACCCGGATAAGTCATTAGCGCAGTGTCAGGCTTTCCTTTAGCAAACCGTCGTGAGGCAAGGAAGCTTGGTCTTTTGCGAAGCAAAAGTTCCGAAGCCGAACGNNAATGAGCGTGTTTGCGGGGAAAAGTCTGACACTGTGCTAATCCTAATGGAAAATCTGGGCTAAATCCTAAACAAATTCGAATGCTCAAAATACAAAACGTTAAAAAGCATGCATCTGTTTTTAAAATTGGATATTTGAATTTTAATATTGTTTAGGATTTGGTGCTTAGATAATTAGTGCTTGTATTTGCCATGAGCCGTGAGTTGGTTTTTATTGCGTGTTTACGAAAACACGGTGAGCAAAAGGAAACAGGTGTGTTCAAAATACACACATGGGCAGCGAAGGGGTTAGCCATCGCCCCCGGACTTCTGATAAAGCTTTTTCCTGCTTATGCCCAGAAGCCGGGCAGCCTTGCTTTTATTTCCTTCGGCAAGCTTCAGCACCCGCCTGATGTGTTCTTTTTCAACCTTCTTGAGGTCAAGGGTTTCACCCTGTACATGCCTTTTTTCGTTTTGAGCATTATCGGGACGGCTTTCCATCATGGTCTGCGGCAGGTCATCGCAAAGGATTATCGTGCGCGCCATAGAGAGGAGGACGGCCCGCTCGATGACATTGGCAAGTTCGCGTACGTTCCCGGGCCACCAGTAGTCTGAAAGGAGCTTCATCGCCTCATCAGACAAGGCCTTTTTATTCCCGCCCCGGGCGAATTTTCTGAGAAAGTAGTCCGCCAGCAAAAGGATGTCGTCTTTCCGTTCCCGAAGGGACGGAAGGGCAATAATAAAGGTGTTGAGCCTGTAGAAGAGGTCTTTGCGGAACTTTTTTTCTTTTACCTCATTTTCGAGGGGCTTGTTCGTTGCAAATATGAACCTTACGTCTACCTTGGATTCGCGGGTATCGCCGAGTCTCCTGAAGACGCCTGTTTCGAGGGTCCTTAAGAATTTTGCCTGAATGTTGATGCCCATATCGCCCACTTCATCAACGAAGAATGTCCCCCTGTTGGCCAGCTCAAGAAGCCCGATCTTATCGTTGTGCGCGCCGGTAAAGGCCCCTTTCTTATATCCGAAAAGTTCGCTCTCAAGTATGCTCTCCTGGAGCGTGCTCGAATTAACCGCCACAAACTGGTTTGCCGACCTGGGGCTCATGGCATGAATAGCCCTTGCCACCAGCTCCTTTCCGGTCCCTGTTTCTCCAAGGATAAGCACGGGGACATCAGAAGGCGCAACGAGAGAGATAAGCCTCTGGATCTCTTTCATCTGTTTGCTCTCGCCGATGAAGGTGTCGTGCGTCTCTACCCTTTGGAGCTGCTCCTGGAGAACGATATTCCTTTCTTTCAGCGACTTTTTCTCATAGGCTTTAAGGATAACGCTGCTTAGTTCCGAAAGTTTGCAGGGTTTGCTCAGGTAATCGTAAGCGCCGCGTTTCATCGATTGTATCGCCGTGTCGATCGAGGCGTGGCCGGTAAGCATAATGATCTCAAGGGTCGGTTCCATCTCCTTGAGCGTCTCCAGCAGGTTCACCCCGTCGGCGTCGGGGAGCCTGATGTCAAGGACGCATACATCGAAAGGCCGCTGCTTCACGAGAGAGATGGCTTCGCTGCCGGTCGAAGCGGTGTCCACCGCGTAGCCTTCTTTGGACAATTTTTTCCTGAAGGCCTCTGCGAGCTGCTCTTCGTCGTCAACTACAAGAACCCTGATCTCAGGCACCTTGATACCCTGCCTTTTTCTGGTCATATACGGGCAGCATGATTGTAAAAATGCTTCCCCCTCTGGGTCTTTGTCTGACCCTGATGCTTCCGCCCATTCTCTGGAGGAAATCGTAACAGAGCGTCAGGCCGAGCCCGGTCCCTTTCTTTGGTTCTTTTGTAGTAAAAAAGGGTTCAAAGACAAGCTCCGCCATATCTTCAGGTATGCCGGTGCCGTTATCTTCGACCGCCACTTCAAGCTGGTTATCACTTTTCAACATTGTCTTGATCCACACTGTTGCATTTTCCGTGCCTTCGACTGCATCGACGGCGTTGCTGATCACATTCAGGAACACCTGTCGCAGCGCTTCGGGGTCGCCATTGATCTCAGGAAGGCCGGGTGGAACTTCCTTGACGAGCTTTACCTTTATTTTTTTGAAGTTTATCTGGTTGATGACCTCGGAGATAAAATCGTTAAAATTAATATGGCCGGCTCCAAAATCCTTTTTCCTTGTTACCTCCAGAAGATTTTTAATGGTTCTGGTACACCGGTAAGCCTGTTCTTCAATCGTATCGACATGCTCCTTCAGCTCATCCAGGTCGGACGCGCCCAGAGGCACTTCGCCGGCGTGCTCAATAAGCTCCTTGGCGAGTTCTGCATTGGCAGTGATCGTGGCAAGGGGGTTGTTCAGCTCGTGGGCGATACCCGCTGCAAGGCGCCCCACAAAAGACATCTTTGCCTCCTGTATCAATTGCGCCCTTGTCCTTACTATCTCTGTAGTATCTTCAATGATACAAAGGAGCCCTTCGACGTTCCCGTCTTTTCCGCGCACCGGCACGCCTTTGAAATATATGTACTGGGGGGCGCCCCAGTAAGTTATGAAAGGAAAATCCCAGAGCTGAAAGGGTTTTCCTTCGAGCGCCTCCCTGATGTACTGGGCAAGGCCGCACTTGATCGTGTATGGATTTTTCAGCCAGTTGAATCCGAGCAGCTTCTCGCCGGCCTTCTCGCCAAGGCCTGACAAGACCGCGAGGGCAGGGTTCACGCTCGAGAACTCCCCCTGCTTGTTGACGGTAAAGATCGCAACCGGTGCGTTCTCGATGATCTCTTTGTTGAATTCATTGAGGCGCCGCAGCTCATCTTCTGCCATCTTATACTCCGTGATATCCTGGATCGTCATGATGAAAAAGGAGGATTCGCTATCCGCGTCTCTGTCCGGGGGGGTCGATGTGATGAGGTAGTGGGCGTTGCTCCTTTTTTTACCGGCCCTTTTTATCTCTGCATATTCTGTCCTGCCGCTTTCGAAAGCCTTGATCGCGGGGCAGCCGGTGCAGGGGGCTTTGCCGTCGAATATGACCGAATAGCAGTGCTTGTCCCCGGCATGGGAGATCTTCTTTTCTTTTACCCAGCGGAGCATTCTCTGATTTGCCCAGCTGATCCTCAGTTGTCTATCGATAATATAGATGCCGATCGGGATTGAATTGAGGATAAACCGGAGGGTATTTTGACCTATGCTGGTTTCAGTTTTCATGTCTGATCATCCATCTGCAAGAGATATTCCTGATATTATAATGGTTTATTTCTTTTTATGCAAAGTCCTGTCTTTACCATCAAAGAATTTTTCTTGACATATTTTCGCCGGGGGATACAATGTAATTAATTATTTGTCAATGCTGGAAATCGATTGACGGCCCTTCTCCTGTGAGGGCCTGCCGCAATTCATGCCCTCAGGCATGATAAAAAGAAGCGGTAAAAATAAAGTAAGGGGGTTATTATGATGAATAGGATGGTATTGTGTCTGTTTTTCGCAACAATCTTTTTTCTTTCTATTTGCCCTGCATCTGCCCAGCAGTATATCACCCTCGGCGTACCCACATCGCTGAAGCTCATCGAGGGATACGAGGGCCACAAGGCCGCCCAGCTTGCAATCGAGGAGATCAACGCCAAAGGAGGGGTAAAGGTCGGGAATGAAAAACGGCTCCTGAAGATCGAGGCGCTCGACATCCGGGACGGCGAGCCCGGCGTCCCCACATCTGAGGCGCTGCTCGGCATCGAAAAGCTTATACTCGATAAGAAGATCTACGCCACCGTTGTCGGCAATTTTAGATCCGAGGCGCTGCTGGCAGCCATGGACATCTTTTCAAAATACAAGATAATCAACATCGGGACCATAGCGATGACGCCGAAATTCCAGGAGAAGGTCCTGAGCAATCCGGAAAAATACAAATATTCTTTCCGCAACTGCCTTGACTCAAGATATCTTGCCGGGTACATACAGAACATGATGAAGCACGTATCGAGCCAGTTCGGGTACAATAAAGTATTCATAGCTACCCAGGATGTCCTGTGGGCAAGCGCAACAGGCTCCATGATGGAGAAGTGGTTCAAGGACAACGGGTGGACAGTGGCAGGATTTGACAAGTATCCCGTAGGCGCAACCGATTTTTCAGCGGGCCTCATGAAGGCCAAATCGGCCGGCGTGCAGGTCATCCTTCCCATATTCGACATGCCGACGAGCGGCATCCTTGTTAAACAATGGAAAAGCATGAAGATACCGGCTCTGATGGCTGGGTTCATCTCTCCTCTCATGGGCACAAAGGCGTGGAAGACCTTCGGCGAAGACATCGACGGGCTTATGAACGTCGTTTTCGAGATCGGATATTTCCCTGTAAAGGCGTACCCGCCGACGGTAAAGTTCTCCGAGGCATACATGAAGCGGTGGAAAGAGGATATCCAGTCAGGTCACGGCGCAGCGCCGGCCTATGACACGGTCTACGTCCTTGTCAACGCGATCGAGAAAGCGGGCACCCTTGACCCCGATAAGGTTGTTAAAGCCCTCCAGGAAACGGATATGGTGGGGGTTGTGGGCAGGATCAAGTTCGATAAGGGCCACCAGCTCATATTCGGGGATGACCCGAAGACCGCTGCCGTGGGCGCTGTCTTCCAGTGGCAGAAGGGCACTATGGCCGTTGTATGGCCCAACTCTATCGCATCTGCAAAAATAGTGAAGCCTTCCTGGATGAAGTAGCGGCATGCTCGTATACGGCCTCATAAACAGCGCGGTCCTTGCCCTCATGGCCCTGGGCTTCAACCTCACCTTCGGCATAAGCGGTGTGGCAAACTTTGCCTATGGGGCCATATACGTGGTATCAGGTTTTCTCACGTGGACGCTCATCAACCACCTTGGGCTTCCATACGCCCTCTCGGCAATCCTTACCATCGGTATCATCGGCGTCTTCGGAGGGCTCATATACAAGTTCATCATCAGGAGGATCAGGGGGCTCGTGATATCGGAGGTCATAGCGACCTTCGGTATATCTATCGTAATCCTTGAGTTTCTCCGCTACGTCGGCTTTATCGGCTTTAAGTACTCCCTTCCCGTTTTCATCAAGGGCTCTGTTGAGATCTTTGACACCTACGTGGATATCCAGAGGCTTCTCATCATTGCCTTCGGTATATTCCTCATCACGGGCCTCTACCTGTTCACCCATCACACAAAGATCGGCCTCGCCTTCCGGGGGATCGCCCAGGAAGAGCATACATCGCTCTCGCTCGGGATCAATCCCGACAGGATAGCAGGGTGGAGCATGGGTATGGGGTCAGCCCTCGGCGCCCTGGCTGCGATTGTCATCCTGCCTCTTGGCACAATTACCGTGGACAGCGGATATGACGTTCTGATCAGCGCCCTGTCCGTCTGCATAGTAGGGGGCCTCGGCAGCACCTTCGGGGTGATCATTGCAAGTTTTATTATCGGTTATGCCCAAACAATTACCGCCACTTATGTTTCTGCACACTGGACCATGATCGTAAGTCTTGTTGCTATCCTTATAATACTGGCGATCAAGCCTTCGGGACTTCTGGGCCACCAAAAAGAACTGGAGGAGAGGGTGTGAGAGAAAATTACCGCAAGGAACGTATTGCAAGAGGTATCAAAGCCCGTTCTGATGATGTATATGCCCTCACTTCTTACAAGGAGATGTGGTATCTCCTGTTCCCAAGGTTTGTCCCCATTGTAGGNNTTCGCCATGCTTGCTGTGTCGTGGGATTTTCTTTCGAACTGCGGGCTTTTGTCCCTCGGTCAGGCCCTTTTCTTCGGAATAGGCTCTTATACTGCAGGAGGCCTCGATCATTACCTTCACCTCCCTATTTATGTCACCATACCGGTGGCTACAATAATGGGCGGGTTCATCTCTACCGTGATCCTTCTCCCCGTCGTAAGGCTTCGGGGAATCTACTTTGCCATGGTAACTTTCATCCTGCCCCTGATGCTCATGCGTCTTATTGAGGCGACAAAGATCCTTGGCGGCACAGAAGGCATAACCGGTTT
>DIWM01000013.1 GCA_002428485.1 Deltaproteobacteria bacterium UBA6106 | reverse complement strand
TTTGAATTTTGAACATTCGAATTTGTTTAGTGCTTAGATATTCGGATTTAGAATTTGATCTTGCTATAAGCCGCCTTGCCTTTCATCCGGGTTAGTCCCACACGTCTTTACTGTCTGTCTTTATGGTGCTCCTTGACCTGGTGCATGAAGGCCTCGAGCCTTGTCATGATGTTGGTCAACCCCTGGCCGTCGTAGGCGATATTTATGACGGGGATATTGTAACGGTTCTGTATCAGCCGCATGATCGCGCTGGAGATGGTCCCCGGCATGCAGGTAAAGGGCATGGCGTTGATGATGCCTGATGTGCCCTTTTCTATAAAATCTATGCTTTTGCCGACGCTCAGGATGGCCTCTCCCTCAAAGCTTTCATGGATATAGGGGCTCGCCTTCTCGAGTATCCTCCTTACATTCGGCTCCTTCCCGTATTTGAGATGGCCTTCGAAGATCTTCTCCATCATGTGCTCATCCTTATGCTGTATATATTGCGTGAGGAGGATGGTGATAAAATTCGACACGCTGTTGTTCTTCACGGATTTTTTCTTGCTCATCTGGTTCACGTAGGCGATCCATTCGGAACCAGGGGCGAGCCAGACCTCTCCGCCCATCTTCTCCACCCTTTTCACAAGGCTGTCGTTGCTGAACCTGTTCGACCTGATGTAGATCTCTCCAACGATCCCTACAAGAGGCCTTTTTTTATTTTCTTTTTTTACGTTCAAAAATTTCTGAAGCTCTTCATCGAGCACCCTGCCGATATCCTCGCTGCCTCTTTCAATCGATTTTGCTGCATTCAATATTGCCTGACGATAGATTTTTTCGGTTTCTCCCTCGTTTATCTCATACGGCCTTGTTTCGTGGAGCATCTTTATGAGAAGGTCGGCGGCGATGAAGGCCCTCCATCCAAGCCGTGAAAACTTTCCGCCCACAATATTCAATTCCTTGTAAAAGCTGTCATCCTGGTTCGGCGCATAGATCGGTATATCGCCATATCCAAGCTCGTCCAGCACCATCCTGTGAAACCTGTGATACTGGCCGAAGCGGCAGGGTCCGCTCCCTGAAGGCATGAAAAAGGCGCTCTTTTCCGGCTCAAAGGATTCTCTCTGTACCGTCTTCACCATATCCCCCGTCGTCAATATGCAGGGGTAGCATTCCTTTCCGGTTGTGAATTTCCTTCCGATGTTGACGGTTCTCTCGTCTGATTCTTCCATAACCTCGGCGTCAAGGCCGCATGCCCGGAAGGCACCGGCCAATGTGACCGCGTGATCCGACATATAGGGGACAAAGATCTTCCTGCGCTTCCCGTCCATTGAGAATTTGGCTATCTTTTTTGCCGCTGCCTGCTTGCGGGGTTTCGCGTTCCTGATGCTGTCAAGGAAGGCCTCCAGCCTTGTGACGACGCCTGCATCTGCGCTGTGCTCATCGATCTCAAGCTGCAGGTATGGCTTCCCCCCCATGATCCTCTTGAAGAAGTGGGTTATGAAAGAATCCGGCCCGCATCCAAAGCTCGTGACATAGACCGCGTACAGGTTGTCCCTCTCCCGTATGGTCCTCGCCGCCCTCAGGATCTTCTGTCCATAGCCCCAGTACATGTTTCTCAGGTCATCGTCGATCTCCCCGGACGCATCGAGGGGAAGCATATCCATCGGGACCGGATGGACGCCGAGGTCGATCAATTTCTTGTGGACATTCAGGTTTGCCCCCGGGTCAGCGCTGTTATAGGGCCTGCCGACGATGACCATCACCTTTTCATTCCTGTCAAGCCTGGAGAGAAACTCCCTGCCCTCCTCATGACATCTTCTGTAGAATGTATCCTGAACCTCAATGGCAGTATTGAATGCCCTTTCTATGTCCCTCTTGGACCTTCCTATTGCCTTGCCGTATTGTACGAGATTGCGCAGCGCCCCTTCTTTTCCTGCACCGAAATAAATGACCGGCGTGTCAACCTTTACGCCCATCGCGTCAAAGTCGATGGATGCCCTTACCGTATAGGGGATGGACTGTGCGTATGGACAGGCAAAGGTATTTGCAATGTCCTCCGAGGGCTTCTTGAGGTTGATAACGCTGGGAATGAATATCCGCTTGATTCCTTTCTGAAGAATGTTAAGGATATGTCCGTGCGCCAGCTTGATTGGGAAGCAGGTCTCGACAATAATATTCTCAACTCCGTCGCGGATCGTCTTTTTGTTTGTCATGTCAGAGACGATAACGGAAAAACCAAGCTCTGCAAGAAAGCTTTTCCAGAACGGGAGAAGTTCGTGGCTGTACAGGATCTTCGGCACCCCCATCTGCTCGCCATCGATCTTCTGATCATAGGTTGAGTCCAGCAGTTCTTCGCGGACCTTAAAAAGATCAAGGGACTCTCTTCTCTTCACCTTTCTCACGACATCGTATTTCTCGCACCTGCTCCCGTAGTACAGCGGGGCTTCCTTTTCTACAGTGACCTTCCTGATCTCGCAGAGGTTCTCGCACCCTTTGCACTCAAAGGTCTCTATCTCATATCCCCTTCTGCTCAGATCAAACCCTTTAAAGCTGCTCTTTTCCCACGTCCTTTCCTTCATGGCAAGGATCGCCACGCCTATGGCCCCGGTCACGTCGTGGTGCGGCGGGACCGTTACCGGTTTCTTTAGCACCTTTTCAAAGGCAGCGATGACCCCCTTGTTAAACGCTGTTCCTCCCTGGAAAAAGATCCTGTTGGCTATCCGCCTGTCGCCGACGACCTTGTTCAGATAGTTCTGCACAATGGAATATGAAAGTCCGGCCACAATATCTTCGGTCTGAGAACCCCGTTGCTGATGGTGAACAAGATCTGATTCTATAAAGACCGTACACCGCTCTCCCATCTTGACCGGTTGTCTGGAGGCAAGAGCAAGGTCGCCGAACTCATTTTTGATCGATATACCGAGGCGCTCTGCCTGTTCTTCGAGGAATGATCCCGTACCGGCAGCGCACGCCTTGTTCATCTCAAAATCGACGATCACCCCGTTGTCGATGCTGATATATTTTGAATCCTGCCCGCCGATCTCGAATATGGTATCTACCTCGGGATCTATCGCTATAGCAGCTTCCGCCTGGGCAGTGATCTCGTTTCTTACGATGTCGGCTCCGATAAAATCACCGGTGAGGTACCTCCCTGAGCCTGTTGTTCCAGCGCCGAGGATCTCAACAATGTCTCTGACCTCTTCGCCTATCTCCAGAAGACCCCTCTTCACCGCCTCAAGCGGCCTCCCCTCTGTCATCAGGTAGCGCTTGGCAAGCACATTTCTTTCCTCATCGATTACGACGAGGTTTGTACTTATGGAACCCACATCGACTCCGAGATACACTTTCGTTTTGGCCGCTGCCTTTTTCATCGCGTACTGAATGTTGAGATTCTCCGGGGAGATCACAAGGGGCTCCAGGGAGGTTTCGGGCTTGTCATTCTTCAGGTAATTGTTTAATCCTTCAAGGCCGGCGAATATCTTTTTTAATGAAGTGTCATCGAGCACCGCATAGATTGCCCCAATGGCCCCCATGGAGGCAAAATGTTCTGGAATGAAAAAATCCTCATCCTTGAGCGAAAAGACCTCCTGCATTGCCCTTCTCATGCCTGCATTTGCGGCAACTCCGCCGGTGAAGGCCACAGGGCCTTTCATGTCCTTTCCCTTTGCGATGTTTCCTTTGAAATTCCTTGCCAGTGCATAGCAGAGGCCTGCCACGATCTCGTAATCAGGCGTTGCGATCTGCTGGAGATGGATCATGTCGGTTTTTGCGAAAACGGTGCACCTGCCGGCTATCCTGGGCGGGTTTTTCGATTTCAATGCAACTTCGCTGAATTCTTCAATGGTGAAACAAAGCCTTGAGGCCTGCTGGTCCAGGAAAGAACCTGTTCCGGCAGCACAGAGGGCATTCATGGAAAAATCCTTTACCCGCAATGTCCCTTTTTTCTTCCCGCCGGGTTCAAAGATGATCAGCTTGGAGTCCTCTCCACCGATATCGACAACACTTCCTGTCGTAGGGTAGAAATAGCTGAAACTCTTCTCTATCGCTATGATCTCGTTGACGAAAGCGGCACCGATGAGCGAAGCGAACAGGCTCGCGCCGGTCCCTGTTGTTGCAATAAAATCAACATCATAGGCGCCGGCGCACTCCCGGAGAAGATCGCCGGCTATGTGGAAGGGCTTGCCTTTATGGCGTATGTACTGATCCCTGACAATCGTCCCCTTTTCATCCATAACGACCAGGTTGATGCTCACAGAGCCGATATCGATCCCAATCCTGAACATGCCTTCCTCCGTGTTGTACAAAGGCTTTGATTTTACAGTATGCTTATGATAATTATAATAAAAATGGGTTCTAATCAACAAAAATGTAGTGCGGCCCATTACAAATTATTCCATGGTTGATCAGGCCGGATGAAACGCGTCCACATATTCGCAGAAGGAAGGGTACAGGGTGTCTTTTTCAGGCATTATACCGTTCAGACGGCTTCTGCATACAACATAAAGGGATGGGTAAGAAATCTCCGCGACGGCAGGGTGGAAATTGTCTGCGAAGGCCCGGAAGGAGACATTGAAAAAATGATCGAATGGTGCAGGCAGGGGCCTCCCGGCTCCAATGTCAGAAAAATAGATACTGCCTGGGAAGAATACAGGGGAGAGTTTGAATCCTTCGAGATCATCCGCTAAAGACAGCTACTATCCTCTCTTTCTTGATATCGCTCAAAAACCATGCATTGTGCTTGGCGGCGGCAAGGTTGCCGATAGAAAGGTGAGGATGCTTCTTAAATTCGGTGCGAAGGTGAAGGTGATAAGCCCCGACATTACGAATGACCTGCAGCTTCTCGCGCAAAAGGGAAAGATCCATATCGCCATGCGTCGTTACAGGGCAACAGACCTTCGCAATGCCTCTCTCGTGTTTGCCGCCACGGACGATGAAAAAATAAATAACAGGATCAGGGGTGACGCCCGCCGGGCGAATGTCCCCGTCAATGTCGCCGATAACCCTGACCTCTGCGATTTTATCGTTCCCTCTATCATCAAAAAGGGGCCTGTCGTTATCGCCATCTCCACCTCCGGGTTGCTGCCTCTTCTTTCGAAAAAGCTCAGGCAGGAGATGGAAACCATCGTCACAAAGGATTATATCAGATACGCCGATACCATAGGCAGGTTCAGGAAGTTTATCATTGAAAATGTAGAGGATAAAAAGGCACGCAGGGAGATGATGAAGAAGATCGGCAGCATGTCCATGGAAGAGCTGAACAGCATGGGGCTGAAAGAGATAAAGCGCATGTTCCTCCGGCCACGCACATGAATGTCCTGATCTTTTACAGCGCCCTTTTCTGTTATCTTTTATCCGCCCTCTCCTATCTCGTCTACCTCATCTATAATAAAAAGACCGTCGAAAGATTCGGCCACTACACCCTCCTGGCAGCCTTTTTCATCCATCTCGCCTCCGTTGTTTTCAGATACCTTCAGGCAGGGCACACGCCGATAACGAACATGTTCGAGTCCCTTTCTTTCTTCGCGCTCTGTATCGCAGGGTTCTTTCTCTACCTGAAAAGGGCATATGCAATAAGCTCCCTCGGCTGCATCGTGCTTCCCGCTGTCTCTCTGCTGCTCATATGGGCGCTCTCATATCCGACAGACATAAGGCCTCTGCCCGTGATACTTAAAAGTTACTGGCTGCCGGTGCACACGACATTCTCCTTTCTCGGCAACGCCATATTTTTTGTAAGCTTTCTCGTGTCGATCATTTACGTCATCGCCGAGCGTGAAATAAAAAGAAAAAAGTCACTTCTCTTTTCAGCTCGTTTCCCTTCCCTCGAGACCCTTGACTCGATCAACTACCGGTGCATGTCCTACGGGTTTCCTTTTCTGACGGTAGGCATCATATCCGGCTCGATCTGGGCAGGCTTTGCGTGGGGGTCCTATTGGAGCTGGGATCCGAAAGAGACGTGGTCGCTTATAACATGGATCGTTTATGCCATACTGATCCACAACAGGCTTGCGATAGGCTGGCGGGGGAGAAAGACCGCGTACCTGATGATAGCAGGATTTATTTCCATACTGTTTACGTTCTTCGGGGTAAATTTCCTGATCGGCGGCCTGCATTCGTATATGTAATAAACCCGTCAGGCGTGAGGCGTGAGGGGGAAAACCGAAGGGCGAGGAAACAAATGAAAGACAATAAAACCGGATGCTGGATATTGGCAAAAACCGCGTAAATCGTAAAAGGTTTAATCGCCTTACGCCTTACGCCTGACGCCTGACGAGATTTTCATGCTTCACAGTATAAGCAGATCACCAGCTTCTGATAACTGTGAGCGCTGGCATCACACAAATAGAGGTTATATGCAGATCGTTGTATTCGGATTGAACCATAACACGGCCCCTGTCGAGATCAGGGAAAGGCTTTTTTTCGCCGAATCTCAGGCGCCGCACTTGCTCAAAACGCTGCGGGACAGGGGCATCAGGGAATCTGCGGTGCTGTCGACGTGCAACAGGACGGAGGTCTATTTCTGCACGGACAACGCAGATTCATCACTGGCGGCAATCAAGGAAGTTCTTGAAAAACATTTTGATGTGGACCGTCGGATCCTCGAAGGGTATACCTATACTTTCAGGGATGAATCATCGTACAAACATCTCTTTCTTGTCGCTTCAGGCCTTGATTCGATGGTCGTGGGAGAACCCCAGATCCTCGGACAGGTAAAAGATGCGTACAGGATGGCCGTGCACAGCAACACGACAGGATACCTCCTGAACAAATTATTCCACAAAACCTTCAATGTGGCAAAACGCGTGAGGTCCGAGACCAGGATAGGGTATAACCCTGTCTCCATCAGTTCTATGGCCATCGAGCTTTCAAAAAGGATCTTCGGGGAGTTGCACAACAGGAAGGTGCTCGTTATCGGCGCCGGTGAGATGAGCGAAACAGCCCTGAAACATCTGAAAAAAGAGGGCCTCAGTAACATCTTTATCATTAACAGGACCTTCGGGAATGCAAAGAAGCTTGCTGAAGACATCGCGGGAATCCCCTACCCTTTTGAAAGCATGTCCGACCTCCTCGGGCAGGTCGACATGGTTCTCGCTTCGACCGGGGCGGAGAAGCCCCTCATCGAAGCGGGCCTCGTCCTCCAGATCATGAAAAGGCGAAAGAACAGACCCCTTTTCATTGTCGATATTGCAATGCCCCGCGATGTTGACCCTTCGGTGAATAATATCGAAAACGTCTATCTCTACGATATTGACGATCTCAAGGACCTCTCCCAAAAACATCTTTCCGACAGGCTGAAGGAGTCGGAGCTGGCGCTCGGGATCATCGACGGAGAGGTGGCCGCATTTTCTTCCTGGCTGCGACAATCAGAAAAAAATCCACTTATAGCCTACGTTATTGATAAAGCAGAGGCGATCCGTGTGAAAGAGTTCAGGAAGGCCTCTCAAAAGTTAAAAAATGCAGACGAAGAAACCATCAGGAACATAGAAGCGCTCACCAAGGCGATCGTCAACAAGCTGGTCCACCCCCACGTTACGCTCATTAAACAAGACAGCGACAGGGAGATATCTGAAACAATAAAAAGGTTATTTACACCCGATGAAGAAGATGAAAAAGACCTGGACAATAGGAACGAGGGGCAGTAAGCTCGCCCTGAAACAGACAGAGATCGTGGTCAGGGCGCTCGCATCGCTCTATCCCGGCACGGAGTTCCCCGTCAAAACGATCAGAACAAAAGGTGATACCGTCTGGGACAGGCCCTTGCATCTCATCGGCGGAAAGGGCCTCTTCGTAAAAGAGATCGAGGACGAGCTTCTGAAGGGATCGATCGATATGGCGGTCCACAGCGTAAAAGACATGCCGTCGGAGCTTGAGGATGGGCTTATCCTCGGCGCTGTCCTGAAGAGGGAGGATCCGAGGGACGCCTTCATCTCCCTTGCATACAATACCCTCGAGGCCGTTCACGCACTATCAAAGATCGGGACAAGCAGTTTGAGAAGAAAGGCCCAGATCCTGCGTCTCAACAAAGAGATAGAGGTTGTCCCCTTGCGCGGAAATGTGGATACCAGGATCAGGAAGCTTAGGGCCCGGTCCTTGGACGGCATAATCCTCGCCTATGCCGGGGTAAAACGAATGGGATTCACCGAACATATCAGGGAGATCATATCCCCCGATATCATGGTGCCTTCCGCCGGTCAGGGGGCCATCGGGATAGAGGTCCGCAATGAGGACGAGGTTATGGAACTTCTCGGGCCGATCAATGACCCTGTCAGCGCTGAAGAGATCTCGATAGAGAGGGAGCTTCTGGGCAAGATAGGCGGCGGATGTCAGGTACCCCTCGGCATCCACGGGAATATCTCCGATCGGGCGCTGACGTTGTATGTCTCCATGGGTGAGGAGAACGGAAGGATGTACGTGCACGAGAAGAATACCTACCCGAAGGAACAGGCCGACCGCGCCGTGCAGGAAGCGCTCGACAAAATAAAACCCTTTCTCAACAAATCCTAAATTCGAATTTCGTCTCCCGCGGGGTCCGCTCTTCAAATGTCAATTGTTTGATGGGCGTTCACCTATTTTCCTGTCCTCCCCCCTCTCCCTGACCCTCTCCCGCAAGGGGAGCGGGGATAATGATACTGCTGTGCTGCCTGTGCCCTGACCCTCTCCCGCAAGGGGAGCGGGTACCAAGAAACTTGCATTTGTTTCGGACATTTGATATTTGGATTTTGATAATTGTTTAGGATTTGGTGCTTAGAATTCCGTGCTTGCATTGTGCTTCGTGCTTAGAAATTCGATATTGTTCCTTATTTCATTATGGGATAAAAAATGCCCCCTTTTGCAAGGGGGCATTGATCAGCAGCCATTATTAGATCCGATTACATTGCATCCTTTAAGGCCTTGCCGGCTGTAAATTTTGGCACTTTACGCGCAGGGATCTTGATCTCTTTCCCTGTCCTGGGGTTCCTTCCTTTTCTCGCCTTTCTCTTTGATACGGAAAATGTCCCGAAGCCGACAATCGTTACCTTCTCGTCCTTCTTAAGGGCCTTCTTGACGCCATCAAGAAAGGCTTCCAGCGCCTTGCCCGCGGCAGCCTTTGATATCTTTGAGTCGGCTGCCATCTTGCCTATTAATTCTATTTTGGTCATACACACCCCTCCTTTTTTGGTTATTAATTTACGGCAGTTCCCACAACAACCACCTTATAGATAGTTTATACTCCCTATTCTACAGAATATTCAACATTTATTTACATTTTTACGGACATTTTTTGAAATTTTTTAAATCTGTATTTTCTCCGTAATTCGCCCGTAATCATCCTCGATCCGTTCAATATCATCTTCGCTGAAATCATCGCCTGACTGTATTTCTATAACCGCAAGGTCATCCCCGCCGGTGTTCACAATCCTATGTAAAAAATACACAGGGATATCGACCGATTGGCCTGCTTTCACAGATATATCTTGATCCCCGAGAGTTACAATGCCTTCACCAGACAGAACATACCAGTGCTCGGAACGCAATCTATGCCTCTGGAGGCTTAAACGCCCGCCGGGATAGATAACGATCCTTTTTACCTTGTGATCCTTTCCCTCGGAAAGAACCCTATAGTAACCCCACGGACGCTCATCTGCGGACGGGGAAACCCCTTTCTCATCGTCATGCATTTGATTACACAATACCAGATAAAACAATAGGAGGTAAACAGTTTTTTGTTGTTATGTTCAATCCGGGTGATTCCCCACAGCGTGCTGCGGGGCGACACTGTTCCCTCTCCCCTGGCGGGAGAGGGTCAGGGTGAGGGGGCATGGTCAGTTCATGAGGATGATCTCTATACGCCTGTTCATTGCACGGTTATCGGGGTTATCGTTCGATATAACAGGGCGGTACTCGGCATACCCGACGGCGGAGATCCTCTGCGGAGGGAAATCGTATCTTTCAACAAAATATCTGACCACCTCTGTGGCCCTTCTTACGGAGAGCTCCCAGTTTGATTTAAACTCGCTGGTCTTAATGGGGACATCGTCGGTATGCCCTTCGATCCTGATATGGTTATTTATCTTTCTAACGACAGGTACGATCCTTCCCAGCGCCTTCCGCGCCCTTTCCTTAAGGTCTGCCTTTCCCTCGTCAAAAAAGGCCTTGTCGAGTATTCTGATAACAATACCTCTCTCGTCTGAAAGAACGGAGATATTTTTTTTCATCTCCTCGCTGCCTATCAGCCCCTTTATCTCATCCTCCAATTGTCTTTTTACATCACCGTTCTGCATCATATCCAGATGGCTTTGCGCATCAACCGGGGCTACGGACACGCCGTTCCCTTTCCCTGTGATGCCGGAATTACCGGTAAATATCGTCTTTAAGTGCCCCGTGAGCTCCTGGTATTTTTGGGAGTCCTGCTTGGAGAATGTGTACATCATAATGAAAAAGGCAAGAAGAAGCGTTATCAGGTCGGCGTAGGTAATAAGCCATCTTTCATGGTTCTCCTGTTCTTCTTCGGTTCGTTTTTTCCTCAATATTCGTCACCTTGCCTTTTATTTGGCAGCAAAAACGAAACAAGCTTCATTCGAATAACCCTCGGGTTGTCCCCCATTGCGAGAGATATTACGCCTTCGCTTATGATCTCCAGATAGAGAGCCTCGTCCTGATGTTTGTTCTTCAATTTATCCGATATGGGCAGATAGATAAGGTTTGCCAGCGCAACTCCCCAGAGGGTAGCGATAAACGCGCCGGCAATCGCTGAAGCCATGTTAGAGCTGTCCTGCATGCTGCCAAGGGCGTGTATCAGGCCAAGGACGGTTCCCATAATGCCCAGTGTCGGCGAGAACCCTCCCAACTTACTAAAAAAGGCTGCGCCCGACCGGTGCCTCTCACTTATATAAGCCATCTCTATTTCCAGTATCTCCCTGATCTTGTTCGTCTCGAACCCATCAATGGCAAGCTGTACGGCCTTCCTGAGGAAGGGCTCCCTGATCTGTTCAAGCTCCTTTTCAAGGCTCAAAAGCCCGTTCTTTCTTGCCTTTTGGGCAAGATCGAAGATGAGCTCGATAAGTTCCTGAGGGTCCATCTTCTTTTCGAATAGGGCGACTTTTATGAGATTTGGAAGGTTGATAAGCTGTCTGACAGAGGTCGTTATAGATGCTGCGCCGAATGTGCCGACAACGACCAGCAGCATCGCCGGGGCCTGGATGAGCGCGGAGAGGTGCCCTCCCTCCATAAGAAAGGAGACAATGACAGAACCGATCCCCAATATGAGCCCTAAGATGGTTGCTATGTCCATGGTTCATCAACTCGCACTTTCTTTCAAGAGCCTCAGACGCTCCCTCTCTTTAAGGAAAACATAATTTATCAGCAGGTCCCTGTCTTTCTCGTTGATGACAAGGAATCTCATCGCCGTATCGTACGCATGAAATCCGCCTCTCTCTGGGGCTACGTTCCTTACGGCCCGACACAGCGCCGTGATGGTCGGATAAGGGAAAACAGGCAGCACCACCTTCAATTCCACGTAGTCATTCTCACTTATCAGGATGTCCGATTCAAATTGGATGCCTGAACCGCTTATAACCACATCAACAAGTCTTTTATGGTGGGTATCGCTCTTCCTGGATCGGTAAAGAAGGTCGATGATCATGTCCAGCTTCTTATTGATGATGCCCATAAAAATGCTTGTCTGGTCACTTTCTGTCTGGATCATCCGCTCTTTAAGGAAATAGGCCTCGTTGAGCTTGTCCGTAACCTGCGTCGCGTTGTACCTTATGAAATCCTGGAGCTTCGAAAACTCATCGGCGCTTATCTTCCTGAACTCTACGGGCAAGCGATCGTGGATCCTGAAATATTCTCTCCTTTCAGTACCTGTCATAACCACCGTCTTTCAGCATGCCTATAAAGCTATCTGCTATTTCGGGATCGAACTGGCCTCCTTTACAGCGATCGATCTCACCGAGGATTTCATCCATTACGAGGGCGTTTCTGTATGGCCTGTTCGTCGCCATGGCATCGTAGGTATCGCAGACTGCCAGCACCCTCGAACATACAGGTATCTCATTGCCGCGCATGGCGTCAGGGTAGCCCCTGCCGTCATACCGCTCGTGGTGGTGCCGTATGATCCTTGCTTCATTTGAAAGTATCTCGAACCGGTTCATGATCTGTTCACCATACATAGAATGACCTTTCATGACTGCATATTCTTCGTCGGTCAGTTTCCCGGGCTTCAGCAGGATGGCGTCGGGAATGCCGATTTTGCCAAGATCATGGATGGGCCCGACAACCCGTATGACATCTTTCTCATAATCGGCCAGCCCGATCCTTTCTCCCAGCAGCAGGCTCATATCGGTCACGCGCTTGCAGTGGCCTTCCGTGTACAGGTCCCTCTTGTTGATAGCCGTAATAAGGGATCGCAGGGTATGTATCACGCTTTCAAAGAGGCTCTCATAAAGCATCTTGTTCTCTATCTGTGTCGATGCTTTGTCTGCCACGAGCTTGAGGAAAAATATGTTGCTATCCATTATGTGGCCGTTTTGTCTGCCGTTTTTGCAATTGGCCATGATGAAACCGATGCATTCGTTCTTAATGATAAGAGGCAGGAATATCTTGCTGTCCTTTACCACATGCTTTCTGAACACACTCGCATCATTGAAAAAATCGTCTGTTATAACAACCCGCTGGCTGTCAATGACATCTCCGTTCTCCGAAAAACCTTTATATAAGATCAACTCCTTGCTGTCGCTGTCCATTATATAGTAACCGCAAGACCTTACGTCCAGGATCTCCTTTACCATCATAATTATCTTTTCATAGACATCATCGAAAATGTTCAGCGAATTGAACTTATTCGATATGTGGTACATTGTCGTAAGCTCTTTGATCTTCTTCTGCAATTCCCTGTTCAGCATCTCGATCTTCTTCTTATCTTCGAGGCTTGAAAGTATGTTCTCCTTTTCTATCAGCAGCTTTCGTTCCCTTAAAACCCTCATCATGACCAGCATAAGCTTGTCCAGCTCAAAGGGTTTTATGAGGAAATCAGATGCCCCCTTCTTCATTGCATCGACAACAAAATTAGGGTCATAATAGCCGGTGGCCATAATAACCGCAGTAGCGGGTGCGCTGATCTTGATCGTGTCCAGAAGGGTGATGCCGCTTACATCGGGCAGGTTCACATCGAGGATAACAATCTCTATGTCCTTTTTGCCAAGTGCTTCCAGGGCCTCCCTGCCGTTATAAGCCTTGTCGACACGGCAACCGTTCAACGTTAAAAAATCACCAAGGACTTCGATGATCTCAGGACTGTCATCAACCAAAAGTATTTTTGAGCCTTCAATCATTTTATTAACACTTCCCCGGATTTTTGGTTTTTACATATTAGCGACACCTGCTTAATCTATGAAAAGCCTGCTTTTCCGAAGCCTCTCGAGATTCCTTATCTCGTTTACGAGCTTCTCCGTATGATTAAGGTTTTCCACTTCCGCGCTGAATGTTTCTGTGTCGCCGGACTGTTGTTTATAGCGCTCGATCTCATTATAAAAACTTTTCAGCTTGTCAAATAGCTGCGTGTTGATCTTCTTCAGCTTTATTTTGTCCTTTGCATTTTTAACAACTACCTTAAGCTCTTCCATCCTGAATGGCTTCACGATATAGTCGTATGCGCCTATTTTGATTGTCTCTACGGCGCTGTCGATAGAGGCGTAACCGGTAATAATGATAAACTCGGTCATATCCGTATCTTTCCGGATCGTCTTCATCAATTCTATGCCTGACATTTCGGGCATATTCAGGTCGGTAATAACAAGATCATACGGGTTTCGGTTGTGCTTCAGCAAGGCCTCTTTCCCGTTATCTGCGCCCTCTGTTATATCACCCCCATCCTTAAGATATTCTTCGAGTATCTCCCTCAGGTCCTTGTTGTCATCTACTATCAGGATCCGAATGTTTTCATTGTTCTTATTCATATTTCCTGAGTTTTTCCGTCATCTGCTCCCCTATCCTTTCGAAAAGCATCCTTTTCATCCCTTCTTTCGAAATGACCACCTCATCATTTCTGACCACATCATCAGGTTCGTTATCAACCTGCCTCACTTTTACCTTCATGTTCTTCATGTAGGTCCTGATGACGTTGCTTATCTGGTAGTCCGATATGGTCATATTGCTATCCCTTATTACCTTATCGGACAATCCTGCCTGTACTTAAGTAAATTGTTCTACGAATTATGCCTTTTTATCGAAAAAGACCGGCATTGAGGGGAATGGGAATTGAGGGGAATACTTTTTCATCGCCTTTTTGCTCCTTGAAAACTCTTCCATCTCTCTCATCAATTTTCTGTACTCATCTTCAAGCCTTTCCGCGATCTTTGTTTCCCGTAAAAGGTCTTCCTTTGCCTCTTCCACCTTAAAAGAAATGTTGTTCTTTTTCAGATCTTCCAATACAGGCTCCCTCTCCATTAAATTATCGATAAATTTATCCCTATCTTCTTCTGAAAGAGCCCTTTTTGTCAGTTCCCGGAAGGTATCTTCAATGCCTGCGTCCTTTGTCCGCATCCTTTATCCTTTATCGAACGATCGTAAAAATACTTAAATCAACCACCTCGAATGAATGCCCTATACCTTTATAAAAATATTGCTATAAAAGCCTTGACCTCGTGCTCCTGCATACTATATGTTTCGCCTCTTCCGTATTCTCAGCGCCTTCTACTGCGATATCGGTCAGCCGCAGCATGCCGTCACCGCATGCAATAACCGGGTCCCCTTCAAGCCTGTGACAAACCTGTCCCGGGACGGCAAGGAATTTCCATCGTGACAATACCGGTTGCGCACGCCATACGGTCGCCTTCAACCTCCCTTCGAAAAACGAGTAAGCGCCGCTGAATGGCCTTGAAGATGCCCTGATGAGCCTGTAAATCTTCTCGACCGGTCCGGACCAGTCTATCCTGCCGTCTTCTTTGCGCCGGGGATAGCAATGCAGGATATCAGAGGGCCTGGTCGATTGAGGTTCTTCCGCGGTCATTCCATGTTCGAGGCCGTCCACAGCGGCTAAAAACATTTCAGGGATCAATTCAGCCATTCTGTCGTAGACCTCTCCAATATACGTATCCGCTTCAAGAGGAATGTGCCTGCGCACGAGAACATTGCCGGCATCAAGTTCCGGTACCATATAGTGAATACATACGCCAACAAACGGCTCACCCATGAGGATCGCCCAATTAACGGTAGCGTTGCCCCGATATCGAGGCAGGTCGCCGGCATGGGCGTTGAGGATTCCCTTTGGAAAAGATCTTATAACCCCTTCGCTGATAATTGTCGGCCAATTGACAGAAACAGCGGCATCGCAGCCGGTATCCTTTATAAATGCTATATTGTCAGGGTTGTTAATCCTGGTATCTTTGATAAAAATAGCGCCCGCCGCCTTCGCTAAGCTTTCAAAATCGTCTCCGTCAACGCCATAATACGCCTCTCCGGGGCATGTCCATACTAAAGGCATAGAATGGCCGTGCTTCAGAAGATATCTGGCTGACTCCAGCAAAAATTTTGTACGGCCAATGATCGCGACCTTCATGCGTTTATTGCGCCCCTGTAGCACTGGGTCATTTCGGACACCGTTGAACTACACCCTCTTCCATATTTGCCAAGAACCCTCTCCAAAAAGGTACAGGCGCCTTCAGAACCGTTGAGAAAAGGAAAAAAATCCTCATAGTCGGCTTCATGTAATTTCCTGGGATACAACCTCTCTTTTATTGTCCTGTACCCGTCCATATCTTTTATGTTCAATGCTACATAAACCGGGTGGAAATCGAAGATCTTCAGCCCGGGGCACTCCGGCGGCGGTTGATCCCATTCCCAGCCCGGCCATTCAGCAAATACATCGTCTTCCCAGAAATAAGGCAGCCTCGTTATTCTGTTATGTCCGCCTGCAAAATACAGGTCTGTCGGCATAAGGTGGGCATGGAGAGGAAGAAGCAGCGATACGTCCGTGCTTATCGACGGAAAGGTCTCCGCTATAAGCCGGAATATTTCAGTTGACTGGTGCAGCGAATGAGTTCTCATGGAGGCGGCATCCGGGACCAGATTCATACAAAATTCAAGCACCGAAAGAGGGTCGCTCCCCTGGGAAGAGCCGCTGAGAAAGTTTGGATGGATGCCGACCTCAAAAAGAGGGTCAGACAAAAGCTCATTGAGCAGACAGGTCGGGTGAGTGACAAAGAAGGTTGCCTTCGCATCATGTTTTCTGCATAGAGAAATGCACTTTTCGATGCACCAGTCAGGCGCCCAATCAATATCAAATGTAATTGCCGTGTGATTACATTCCGGTATCAACTCATCCGCCTTCGATCCTCGCCATACCTTCCTGCGCCCGTCCATTGTCCGGCTCAAGCCTAAGGATTTGACCATAAAATGTCATTGCCTCATCTCTTCTCCCGGTTTCAATACATATATCGCCGAGGGTAAAAAGTACCTCCAGGTCATTGGGATCGTCTTTCATGATCTCTTCGTAAAAAGACATTGCTCTTTCCGTTCTGCCTGCTTCAAGATAGATGCCGGCAAGATTTTTCATCGCCTCTTTGTTCGCAGGGTTAATCTTTATCGATCTTTCGATGCACCCGACGGCGCTCCCCACCTCACCCGCACAATAGTAGAGGACGCCGAGGTCGTTGAAAACAGTACTGTCCTCAGGATAAAGGTCAAGCAGCCCTTCCAAAACATATGCTGCCTCTTTGTGCATGCCCTTTGCCGATAACTCTTCGGCCTCCTTGTAGATGGCCTCTCTTTTTTCTTCTGCTTTCAACGGGTTATTGCGGACCTGCCGAAGCTGAAATAAGCCGGCAGAGGGCGGCATATTTTTTATTGCCTGGCTCGCTGCGACAAATTCTCTGTTTGGGGATAGCTCATGGAGAAGGGCAAAATTTAGCCGGCATTCCATTCCTGCCGATACCTTCTCCATCAGATCGATATTACGCTTTACCCCTTCAACGCTTCCACCATGCTCCTTCAGGTAGCAAAAAAAATCGACGAATTTTTTCCTGTCGCCGAGCATAAAGAATGCTATCCCGATATTATTGATCGCTTCCACACCCTTCGGGTTATGCTCAAGGGCCCTTTGATATTCTATTGCGGCGAGGAGCGGTTGGGGAACTCTTGCCATCATGTGCGTATTACCGCAACCGATGTAGGCGCTGTACAGAGCCCTGTCTTTGTCTCTGCACAACAGGACTTCCGGGTAGAGATCGATGATCGTATGCTTCGATCGCATCTTCTGAAGCATCGCGTTTGTCTCGGAGACGGTAATATCCCGGTTTGTATTGCCGGTTGAAGCCCCTTTCTCATGAATGCGGTATTTGATAAGCTTCTCATCGATAAACTTAAAATTCAAAAAAGGGGCTGATTTCAGCCAGAAGTGGAAGTCCCCGCAATACCACCGCTCAAATCCTCCCATCTTATCAATGCAATCCCTTTTCATCAACACTGTCGGGTGCGCAATCAGGTTTACGCTGAAGAGGGTCCTCGGCAGCGTCAGCTTGCTGAAGGTATAAGATGCCTCGCATTTGAAATCCCCTGGAATAATATCTCCCTTATCGTCTATGAAATAGAGGTCAGAAAATACAATATCCAGCGAGGGGTCCTGTATAAATTCCTTTACCTGCCTCTCAAGCTTATTTGGCATAAAGATATCGTCGCCGCCGACAATATTGACCAGCTCACCGCTCGTCAGCTCAAGGGCACGCCGGATCAGCTCGTCGAACCTGTTTTGTTTGCCGATATTCTCCTGATAGACATATCTGAGCCGTCTGTCGCCGAGAAAATTGCCGACGATTCCCTTCGTATTGTCCGTTGAGCCATCATCGAGTATGAGAAATTCAAGATCTTTCAAGCTCTGATCAAGCACCGACGGAATAAGCTCCTGAAGGTAATTGCCATAATTGTAGACATAGGAGATGATGCTGGCCTTGGGGTTCTTTTCAGTGAGTACAATGTCAGCGATCTTCCCGGCGCCTTCTCCGGGGGAGTGAAGGGGGAGCTTGCCCCGGGGTTGCCTTTGCGCCATCTCTCGAAAGACACATTCAAATCTCTTTTCCCACGTATGATCCTTCAGCGCCCTCCTGTACCCTGCCTCTGCAATCCTTTCCCTTTCCTCTTCGTGCTCAAGGTAGTACCTGATCTTTTCATACAGATCCTCTTTGCTGCAGTATAAGACGATCTCTTCGCCGTTCTTAAAAAAATCGGCGATCCTTTTGTCGTAGTTAGTGAGCTGAAATGCCCTGCATGCCGCATATTCAAACGTTCTTCCCTTTATCCGGGGGGTTCCCCCGACTGCAGGGCGCCCTGCCATTCCGAGCACTATCTTCGAAGAGCCGAAGACCTCGATCATCTTGAAATAGGGCAAAGGTCCGTGCGCACTATCTCTCAATTGCTGAAAAAGCTCCCATCCTTCGCCCCAGACCCTGATGTCGATCCCGCGCTGTTTGAGAAACGTTAAAAGTTCCGGTCTGCCTTTGTGTGGCCGGCCCACAAAGGCAACGTCGTATCTTTTCTCCCCCGGGACCGGGTAGCAGATATCCGGGTTGCACCCCCGCTGAGTAAGGATAACATTGCTATTGCTGCGCCTTTTAAGTTCTTCGTATTCCTCCATGCATGTTGTGAGGGCAAAATCGTAGTGGCCGGCATGCTGTACGGAGCGGTCGAAACTCCCGTCATCATCGCCCAGGAGGATCATTGAAGTGCTCGCCGTATTATTACGAATGTGATCGGCATAATCGGTATCAAGCTCATCTTCTCCGAGCCAATGGAAAAAGATTTCAGGTTTTTCCCCTTCAATGATCTCCTTCAGCCGTCTATGCACCCCTTCGCGCCCGAGCCTCTCCATCTCCACCCGGAATTCAAAATGGATAACCTCGTGCCCGAGCTTGATCAACGGCGCCCGTATACTATCTTTATAATAACTGCCGGGATTGTCCGGAATATCTGCTTCTGCAAAGAACAACAGTATCTTCACTGCTATCGCCCTCAGTTCATCATTACCCGGCAAAACTCAGACAGCGGCTTACCGGTAAAAAACTGGTGCAAAAGATCAGCAAGGCGGTGGTGGTATGTGTGATGCCTGTATATCTTTTTAAGCGCCTTTACCATATAGGCCGTACGTTTTTCCGGGTTTTCGATAAAATAACTTACCCTCTCAAAGTACTCTTCCGGCGAGCTCCCCGTAACGAGCTCTGTTTCATCAAAAAAATCCTTCACCCTCCCCGCGTTGTCGCACACCTCGAACCCTCCGCATGCTATTGCATTGAAAACCCTTTCGTTGCAACTGTATCCACTGGCCTCAAAGGGAAGGTGTATGTTCAAGCTCACGGTGTGGGATGAATAGAGCAAGGGGGCCCTCGTATGAAACTCGTCTGCCTGCATAATGCTGTCTTCCATCCACCGTAATGTTGATCGAGACCAATCAGGCCCTATAACCGTATGGGCATATCTGCGAAGGACTTTTCCAAAGTACTCCTCAATCCTCGCCGCCTTCTCACAATACGTGCCAATGAAAAAAACATCCTTATCGATGGCGGCGCAAACCGGGAAGTGGCGGTCTATGTTCACTGCCCACGGAAAGGTCATCACCGGTATTCCAAAATCTCTCACGTAGCCTGACATAAACCGCTGATTGCCTTCGAGGGAAAGTTCTGAAAGGACCAGATGGATATCCTTTCTGAATCCTTTTAGTATCTCTTTTTCCTTGCTGCCTATCGGTGTGGCAAGAAGGGGATCAGGCGTGTCATCATAATACTGCCACATTAATACAATGTGACATTTCGCCCGCTTTATAAATGATTCCAGTTCAGGGAGGAACTGGATATAAGTGATTACAATAAGGTTATGAACATTTTTCAGGCATGATAAAATATCCTTCGCCCTTTCCTTATAAATAACATAAAAGGGTATTCCGAGCGTTGCGCAGGCGCCTGCAAACCCATGAAGCTGGATATTCCTCGAATATTGGCTCCACCCGTAAAAACAGATACCTGAAGGCAGTCCTTTCCACTTCCTGAAAGAAGATAAGGATTGTATGACTGAAAATATCTCCGGTACCCCTGCGATCGTGTACCGGTTTGATGCAATGCTTTCAAGAGGATCATTTTCCACGGTTTCTTTCCCACTCTTTTATTGTTCTTATTATGTGTTCCTGTTCGTCTTTGCCAAGACCTTTATACAAAGGCAGCAATACAACAGAGTCGCGCGCCTCTTCGCTCTCGGGAAGCTTCCATTCCACATACCTGTAAGGGAGCTCCTGGTGAGAATTCATTATGCCTCTCCGCGTTGATATGCCTTTCTCGAGCAGCATTTGCATGAATGACACCTGTTCGTCTGCGCCGATCCCTGATATCCGGAGCGGATAACTCTGCCGGTTCGTCTTCGTATATTCGCTGTCCACAGGGATCACAAATCCTTCGATCTGCCCCAGCTCCCTGTTATATTCTTTCGCAAGCCTCCGGCGTTCGTCGATGATCCCGTCAAGTTTCTTGAGCTGTTCGATCCCTATGGCTGCCTGTATGTCGGTCATGCGGTAGTTAAAGGCGGTCATCGCGTACTCTTCGAATATTACGCTGCCTGCACTGTGGCGGGCAGCGTCGGAGACGGTCATTCCATGATGTCTGAGGAGCCTGAACTTCGCATCCAGTTCAGGGTCCCTTGTCGTGATCATCCCGCCCTCACCGGTGGTGACAATCTTCCTCGGGTGAAAGCTGAAGCAGGCAATATCGCCATGGGGCCTGCCTATCTTCTCCCAGCTTTTCGCGCCATCAAAAGAGATCTCGCTGCCTATGGCGCACGCCGCATCTTCTACCACCCTGACATGAAACCTTTGTGCAATGTCGTTAATTCTCGCTATATCACAGGGCATGCCTACCTGATGGACGGTAAGTATTGCAGCCACCCTGCCGGCGCGTTTCCCTTTTGGCGAATTGCCCGTTGCCGGCACGTCGGCATATCGGTAGTAATGCTCCCCGCTGCGCATCTCGCAGTCTTCCGACAGGCATCTCTCCAGTTCGCCGGGATCCATGTTGAATGTCCGGGGATCGATATCGATGAAAACAGGCTCTGCGAAGCAGTGACGAACCACGTTTGCTGTGGCAATGAAAGAGTGGCTCACCGTTATAACGACATCCCCGGGTTCTACGCCAATAGCCAGGAGCGCAACATGCAGAGCTGCGGTACAGTTCGACACTGCGCAGGCATGGTCTGTCCCCACATACCGTGCAAAGGCATCTTCAAATTCCTTTACCTTCGGCCCCTGTGTGACCCACCCGGAAAGCACGGCGTCGTGTGCTGCTTTTGCTTCCTCTTCGGACAGGAAAGGCTTTGTGATCGGGATCAATGTGCTCGCCCTCCGTGCCCGTTCTTTGAAGCGTTCCAGCGTTCGTAGGCCTCTTTCTGCAGCTTCAGCAACCTTTCATCGCTTACATGCGTGAGGTTTGCAGGTACTGAGTAGTACCAATAGAAGGAGGTGAAATCATCGGGGGGAAAGCGGAATGCCTTTCTCTCTGATGCAATAGTAAAGCATTCCGTCCCGGGGAAAGGGACCAGGATGGAGTATTGAACCTGGTCAAGGTCAAGGTCTATGGAGAATCTGATCGTTTCATCTATCGTCTCCTCTGTCTCGCCGTCGTATCCAATGATGAAGCTGCCGTGCGCCGCTATGCCTGCCCTCTTTGTCATGGCGATCGCCTTTCTGATCTCGTCGATCGTTATTCCCTTCTGCATCCTTCCGAGGACAGCATCGTTCCCTGATTCAAGTCCAAAGGAAAGGCAGTAGCATCCTGCCTTTTTAAGCCAGTCAAGGCGGTCCTCGGAGATCGTGTTGGCCCTCGAAGAGCAGAAGATCCGCACCTTGTAGGGCAGTTCGCTGATCATGCGGCATATATCGATCGTCCTTTTCCTGCGAAGCGTGAACGTATCATCGACAAATAAAAAGTTCCTTACCCCGTATTGCTCGACGCATTCACGGATCTCTGCAATAACATTCCCGGGCGAGCGAAACCTTGTTGTTCTCTTCCACGTCGTCTGTGAACCACAGAACGTGCATGAGTAAGGGCATCCCCTGCTTGTCGTTACAAGCGTATAGGGCTCTTCTCCGAACTTTGTCTTGTCAAGGTATCGCTCCATGGGGAACAGCGACCTCGCAGGCATCGGGAAAGCATCGAGGTCTTCTTCAAAGGGACGATCCTTCCCCATGACAACCTTCCCTTCGCCATCAAGGAATGCGGCGCCGTCTATCGCGCACCGGCAGGGGCCGTCTTGTTCTATTGCACTCACCACGTCAAGTGCGCTCTTCTCCCCTTCGCCGAATATGACGTAATCCAGATACCCCCTTCCCGTCCTGAGCGTCTCTTCGTACATCGCGCTTGCGTGAGGACCTCCGAGCATCGTATGGACCTTTTTGCTGCTCGCCTTTATCTCGCTCAGGATGTGCAGGGCACTGTGTATTATCGGGGTCGTTGCCGTGACGCCCACCATCTCCGGTTCTGTCTTAAGGGCGGCCGAGACCGCCTCATCCGGTGTCAGATCGAGCGCCTCGGCGTCCACCACATTCACGGAATGTCCGTTCCCGGCAAGATACGCCGCGACATAGGAGAGCCCAAGCGGAAGGCGCTTTATAACGGCCCTCTGAAACCTGGAATAGACCGAGCCGCTGGGCGGGTTAATCAAAGCAACGTTCACCTTACGAAACCGCCCCTTCCTTCTTTGATGTCTCTCGCTGCCACCAGCCTACGAGCTGAACCAGGCCGTCGCGCAGATGTACCTGCGGCTCATATCCGAGCATCTCCCGCGCCTTGCTGATATCGGCAAGCCTTCTCGACACAGGGTTGACCTTTCTCTCTGGGCCGTATTCCGGCTTCATCGGGGAACCCATTACATCAAGGAGCGTCCCGGCAAGCTCGTTGAGGCTCGTTTCAACGCCGCTGGCGACATTGAAGAACCGGTCTGTTGCAGCGCTCTTCGCCGCAAGGATGTTGGCCCGCGCAACATCTTCCACGTATACAAAATCCATCGTCTGCAAGCCATCTCCGAGGATAATTGGCGGCATGCCGGACGCGATCCGCTCCATCCACCGTATCAGCACCTCAGTATAGACGCCGAACACGTCCATCCTCGGCCCGTACACATTGAAGTAACGAAGGCCCACATAGTTGAGGCCATACATCTCATGGAAGCTTCTGAGAAGCCCCTCGTTAAATGCCTTGGCAGCCCCGTATAGCGTCCTGTTGTTATAAGGATGATGTTCTTCGCCGGTGGGAAATGTCTCCGCGAGCCCGTATATCGACGCCGAGGATGCGGCTACCACCTTCTTTACCCCTGTCATCACGGCAGCCTCAAGGACATTGAAAGTGCCGTCTGCCATAACCTCCAGGGCCAGCCGCGGATCCTCTGCGCACTGGGTAATACGGATCGCGGCCTGGTGAAATACAACATCTATGCCCTTCATTGCCCTTATCAGGTGTCCACTGTCCCTGATATCACCTTCTATGATGGTAACAGGACCGTTGGCAATGGCCCATTCAAGGTTTTCATGCCTGCCCCTTACAAAATTATCGAAGACCACAATTTCCTGGCAGTTAAAATACCTCTTTTCCTGTATCAACATATCTGCAATGTGAGAACCGATCAGACCTGCTCCCCCTGTTATCAGAAAACGCTTCCCTCGCTTCATGCATTCTCCTCCATTGTTATTTCTTTTTCAGGGCCAGGAATATCGTCCTGCTGATATCCCGGCAGTCCTGTCTCTGTAATGCCATCCTTGCGGCGATCTCGTTTATCTTCGCCTCATACTTCGGTTCTTCCGGCGAAACAAGCAGTGGGTGGGCCACCCGTGCGATAAAATCATAGATGCCAAAATGCAGCCTCTTTTCGATTGTGAAGAACTTTTTCAAATATGCCAGAAGCCTTTTTTCTTCGAAATCGATATTGTGCCACACGGGGGGCATCGCTTTGAGGCCAACGGACTCTCTCATCGCGTTTAAGCGGCCTCTGCCGTCTTGAGACCCCTCGATAAAAAGGAAAAGCCCTCCTTTTTTTATTACCGAAGCAATATTCCCTATGGCCTTTCTCTGGTCCTTCCAGCTCGTAAGGTTGATAAGGCAGCGCTCCGAGATCGCTATGTCGAATATACCATAGTCAGAAGGCTTAAGATTTGCGACATCCAGTACCCCGAAGACAATTCCGGGAGATGTATGCCTGGCCCTCGCGATCATGGCATCGCTGTAGTCAATGCCTGTAGCCTCTTTTACAAGAGGTGCTATCAGGCCTGTCGTATACCCGTTGCCGCAGCCGATATCTATCACCCTTGCCCTCTTGTTCAGAAAGGCCTTGATGTATTCGATCTCAAGCCACCGCTGCCAGATATCCCTGTGGGTAATTTCGTTGTCCCCTCTTCCCTCCTGCGCCCGCCCCTCCCAGAACTGTTTGATCTTTTTTTCCGGCAATCCCTGCTGCATTATTTGCCGCCCTTTTGAAATGAGATGATCTTTTCCGCTACGAACGCCTGCTGTTCAGGGGACAGTTCAGGATACATCGGCAAAGACAGCGTTTCCCGCGCAACCAGCTCCGTCACCGGCAGGTCGCCTTCGCGGTATCCGTTGATCCTATAGGCCTCCTGCAGGTGCACCGGTATCGGGTAATGGATATTTGTCTGCACCTGATTTTCCTGAAGGTGCTTCTGCAGGACATCCCTGTCTGCTGATCTTATTGCATAAACATGGTATACATGCTCTGTGGAAGGAGCCGCTGCCGGCGTCCCTACCCCGGTCCCGGCAAGCAGCCGTCCATACCTTGCGGCGTGTTCTTTTCGCAGTGCCGTCCATTTTTCAAGATATCTCAGTTTGACCCGTAGTATTGCACCCTGTATCCCTTCCATGCGGTAGTTGAACCCCCTCAGCACGTGGTGGTACTTCTCGGCCTGCCCCCAATCGCGAAGCATCCTGATCGTGCGGTCGTGGGCGGGGTTGTCCGTTACAACAATACCGCCTTCTCCGTAAGCCCCGAGGTTCTTGCCGGGATAAAAGCTGAAACAGCCCATATCGCCAATCCCGCCTGCCCTTTTTCCTTTATATTCTGCCCCGTGTGCCTGTGCAGCATCCTCGATCACAATGAGGCCGTGCCTTTTTGCGACAGCCAGGATCGGGGCCATATCTGCCGGCTGGCCGTGGATGTGGACCGGCAGGATCGCCTTTGTCCTCTTTGTGATCTTTTGTTCTATCCCGCTTGCGTCCATCGTATAGGACAACGGATCAATATCGACGAACACCGGCGCAGCACCCGTGTACAGGACTGCCGCCGCCGTTGCCACGAACGTGAACGAAACGGTGATCACCTCATCGCCCGGCCCTATGCCGGCCGCGAGTAGCGCCAGGTGGAGTGCGCTCGTTCCTGAGTTAACAGCAACAGCGTGCTTCGTCCCGCAAAATGCGGCAAACTCCTTTTCAAATGCTGCAACCTCGCTTCCCAGGACAAACTGGCCGCTGTCGAGCGTTCTCAGGACCGCTTCGTTGATCTCATCTTTTATTGAGCCGTACTGGGTTTTCAGATCGACAAAAGGTATCATGCGGCTACCCTTCCTTTATAGAGCTCAAGGGGACGGCCGTGCTCCTTCATCGATTCCGTGGCCGCCTCGAGTATCCTCACGATCCTCAGCCCTGCCGCACCGTCTGTTACGGGTTTCTTTTTCTCCTCGATGCACTGGAGAAAATGGGCTGCCTCCAGCTTCAGCGCCTCCGTAGCATCAAGCTTTGGCGCCCACATATCGCCCGTCCGGTAGCCTATCATCTCTTTGTAGATCCCTTCTCCGTTATTTCCGAGGGTGATTCCTTTATCGTAGATCTTTATCTTCTCGCTTGGCTCAAGGTCATCATAGACGATCATCTTCCTGTCTCCGCCTATCAGGGTGCTGCGAACCTTTACAGGGGCCAGCCAATTGACGTGGATGTGTGCAATTACGCTGCTGTCAAAGAAAAGCGTAAGGTAGGCAATATCTTCCGGCTTCCCCGGGACGTGGCTTATTCCCGTTGCAGATACCGCGACAGGCTCCATTCCCAGCACATAATCCATGATAGACAGGTCGTGGACTGCGAGGTCCCATATCACATTTACATCGTGCTGGAACAGGCCAAGGTTGACCCTCACCGAATCGTAGTAATAGACCTCTCCGACGCCATTGCTGTCGACAAGGTCCTTGATCTTGCGAACAGCGCCGGTATAGAGAAATGTATGGTCTACCATAAGGGTAAGGTTTCGCCTTTCTGCCTCATCGATCAACCGGATACCCTGCTCGGATGTCATGGTAAGGGGCTTTTCAACAAGGACGTGTTTACCGGCCTTCAATGATTCCATCGCGAGCTCGTAATGGGACGATACAGGCGTTGCAATTGCTATCGCGTCTATTCCTCTGTGGTCCATAAGCTCCCTGAAATCATTCGTCGTCTCTACGCCCGGATAGCGCAACTGGGCGCTTTTCAATCTATCCGGGCGGGCATCGCAGATAGCCAGGACCTTCGATTTTTGCAGTTCTGAGAAATTTCTCACTAAATTCGGCCCCCAGTAGCCAAAACCGACCACTCCTATACCGATCATTTCATCTCCTCCTTTTCACGTATATCTCCTGTAACTCTGAAAGGCACACCGACTACAATGGCATGGTCAGGGACGTCCCCCGTCACCACCGCGCCCGCACCGACCATCGCATATTCGCCTACGGTTACCCCGCACATGATGATTGCGCCGCTCCCTATTGATGCCCCGCGCTTTATCTTTGTGGACACGACCGCCCAGTCTTCCTCTGTCTGCAGCGTTCCGCCGTTTGATGCGCGCGGGTAGCGGTCGTTGATAAACATAACCCCATGCCCCACAAACACCTCATCCTCGACAGTGACGCCTTCGCAGATAAAGGTGTGGGACGATATCTTGCATGTATTACCTATAATGGAATTCTTCTGTATTTCCACGAAGGCGCCTATTTTGGTAAAGTCACCAATTTGACACCCGTAGAGGTTGACGAGCTCAGGGTGGTGTACCTTCACCCCTGAGCCAAGCTTTACGTCCGGCGCTATCGGCATCTATGAGCAGCCTCCTGCCTGCTGATCAGGTTCCCCTTGAAGCGGAAATCGCTTTGCTTAAATAGCTGAATATAATAGTAATTCAATATTGCAGCCTGCGACGAGAAGGGCGCATCAGGGCAGAGGCGGGGATTTTTCTTAATCTTTTGAAGATGACAGCTCGTGTTTGCACCCCTGTATGCGGGTTGGTCCATACAGGGTTTTAATGCAAATATTATACCCAGGAATTCTTTTGTGGGGAGAAACCTTGCGGGATGTTGCCCGATAATGATTTTTTCTTCTCAGACTCATAGGCGGCAATAAACCCGTCGGATATTTCGGAGAGGATCTTCCTGCATTCCGCGATGGACTTCGCGTCGGGGCTTCTGTGGACCTCCCTCAGTCTTTTCATCAGATACTCGTAGACAAGGGAGAGGTTATGAGGTATCTCCCCGTAGGACATGTCGAGCGAGCTGTTAAGAACCTCGATGGCGGTGATGACCCTGGAGAGCTCTTCATATTTTTTTTCGTATTCCCTGCGTTCAATATATTGCTTCACAAGGTCCAGTTTAGCCAGGATCGCCTGAAATACCTTTATGAGCAGCTTCCCTTTGTCTTCGTCATCTACGATGGCATTCGCATCGGCATAGGCGCTATATCCTTTCACCTTCACCCTCATTACGTTCAGCTTCCGCTGTTCGCATTGGTCATGTAATTGATCTGTTGCGTGAGCCAGTTCTTCGTCATATTCGAGCTCGATATAAGGACTTCCAGGGCAGCGTATCTTTTTTCGAGAACGGCGCGCTGGCGCTCGAACCTCTCCTCGATCTCCGCTATCTTCGCATCGATCCTGGTGATGTTGTCCTGTATAGAGGTCTTCATCGAGGTAAGCGTCCCGGTATAGGGGTCTACATACATATCAAGCGTATCGTAGAGGGCATCGCTCATCGCCTTCAGTACGCTCATCGCCTCGGTCCTGCCCGACGAAAGCGCATTGGCAAGCGTTGTCGTATTGACAGAGATCGTCCCATCAGACTGAAAGCTTATTCCAAGGTCCGACGGGGTTTTATATGTCGTGTTTCCGCTGACTTCAGTATAGATGGCCGAGGCGATGTTGTTTCTGACAAGGGAAAGGTTGATATCCCCCTTCAGCGCCTTGTCCGTTCCTTCCACATATGTGCTCTGGTCTTTGATAAAATTGAGGGCAGAATTAATATCACTTGCAAGGAGGGAGAATTTATCCGCTATCTGGGCGTTATCCTGGGTGATCCGCAGCTCAATTGGGCTGTCTGTGTTGGTGCCTGCGAGGTTGAGTGTCACGCCTTCTATCACGCCGGTGACTGTATTGCCGGCAGAGCTTACGGTGAACATGCTGTCGATGGTCAGCGAGGCGTCCTGTCCGGCCTGTACGGTATTTTTTCTTGTCCCCGCAAGGATCCCGGCTGTTTCAAGGATATTGCTCGCGTCCTCAAGATCGCCGATATCCACATTGGTCAGCTTCAGCCTGTACGAGGTGACCCCGTCCTCGGTTACCTCCTCAGCCGATGCCGTGACGCCTGCCGGTGCGGCAGTATTGATTGCAGTAACTATTGCATCAAGGGAATCTGATGCAAGGTCTATCGCAACGTCTGTCCACACCTCGTCTGTTCCCCTGATGCGCACTGTCCCGCTCTGGGGCGATGACAGTCCTATCAGTGTGCCGATAGCGGTCGTTGTATCGGCATAGAGGTCGCTCAGCGCATCTGACCCTGAGGCATGGGCGAGTTGTTCTGCGCCTGTATGGAGGTTCAGCGATTCCAGGAGATTAGACCCTGAACCGTTTTTAAGGGACATGCCGGCCGTCCCCGTGGCATCGGATTGAAGGATAAGGCGGTACTCTGTATCAGAAATAAAGAGTATCGATGCAGTAACGCCTGCGGAGGCATCGTTGATCCTGCTCGCCACATTTATTAACGTATCCGTTGCCTCTATGGTCACTGCCTCGCCGTTCACCACGATATCCCCGGAAAACCCGAGGGCGGTGTCGTATGAAGAGAACGCGTCGGACGCTATCTTTTCGGCCTTCGCGAGGGCAGTGACCTCAAGGAAATAATTGGCAGGCCCCTGCACGCTGCCCAGGGATACGCTCAACACATTCGCAGGGACAACAGATGAGTCTGACGAGTAAAGGCTTGTCGAATAGAGTTGATACCCGGCGTCCTCGGCAAGTTCGCTCGCATCGATGCGCCCTGTAATGAGGGAAAGATAGGTATTGAAGGATTGCCATGCCGACAGTTTTGCCTCATATTCGCTCTTGCGGTTATTGTATGAAGCGAGGGCAAGGGTCTTCTGTGAATCGATCGTATCGGTTATGATCTGGGTCCAGTCGATATCGCTCGAAAGGCCCACCATGGAAATAGTTCCAGCCATATTTATATATTCCTTTCAAATATCATGCCAAGGTATTGGGTAAACTTCTTTATAAAGCTTAAAAATTCGGCAGAAGGGATCTGGCGGATGACCCTTTGCGAGCCCTCTTCCATCACCGAAACGACCACCTTTTTGACATCGTCGTCATAATACATCCTGAGCTGCTTTGACGTTTCAAGCTCCCGCGTCATCTTCTCGACAGCCTTCCGTATCTCTTCGCTCACCTGCTCCTGGCGTACTTCCGGTTTTTTGATATGGGAAACCACAGGCCTTTTCAGCTCAACCTTCTTTTCAGGAAGGCTGACTTTAACAAATGCCTTGTTGATCGCCTCTTTTAAAGCTCCTATCTCCATAGCCGGTCCCTATGGGGCATCGCCCCCTCCCTTCCGGAAGGGGGCGATGTGATCCATTATTTCAATAGTGACAGCACGAGCTGTGGAACCTGGTTCGCCTGCGCAAGCATTGCTATGCCTGACTGGCTTATGACCTGGAACTTTGTAAATTCTGACATCTCCAGGGCGAAGTCGGCATCCTTGATGGTCGCATTGGCAGCCCTTGTGTTTTCGTACATGGACTCGAGGTTTGCCACATGGTAGCCGATCTGGTTCATCGCGGCGCCGATCTTGCCTCTTTCGGTCGTGAGGTTGCCGATAGCTGTATCGACGGTATCAAGGTAAGTCTGCGCTTTTGCCGCCGTAGACAGATCGCCGCTTAAGTTGAGGACGGCGCTTGAATTGTAGGCGAAGTTCTTGATGCTTGCGCTGATCCTGTTGTATGTCTGGTTTTCGTCGCCCACCTGGTAGGTGAAGGAAGATGAGCCAACGGTAACCGAGAAGCTGTTTCCGGTAGAAATAGAAGCTACGGCTGCATTGACCGTTACCTTGACGCCAAGGTCAGTGAAGTTCGCTGTTGCCGTATTGAGATCCGATGGTTTCGTGACAGCAACGACCTGCGTGGTAGACCCGTCGGTGAGGGTCAGCGTTGTGGTAGCGCCTGAGGCCACGGTAAGTGTGAAGTTTGTCGTTCCCGTAAGGGCAGCGCCGGTAACGTCAATGTTCGTTACGCCATATGTAGCTGAGATCGATGAGCCGTATGCCGAAACAGTGTTCGATCCTGCAAGCAATGCTGTGGAGCCGAATTTTGTGTTCGATGCAATTTTGGAGATCTCTGTTTCGAGGTTTGATCTTTCCTCATCCAGAGCGGTCCTGTCAGTAGTGTTGCCTGATGCGGACTGGGTTGCCAGCTCTTTAAGCCTGATCAGGATGTTGGATATCTGCTCGATGCCTCCCTCTGCGGTCTGCAGCATGGCGAGACCCTGGTTGCCGTTATCGATCGCCTTTGCCAGGCTCACATATTTTGCGTTCAATTTTGTGGAAATAGCCACGCCTGCCGCGTCGTCGGATGCCTTATTGATCTTGTAGCCGCTTGATAATCTCTCGAGGGATTTTGACATGCCGGCGTTTGCCACGCCCAGCCATCTCTGTGTGTTTAATGCCGATACGTTTGTTGCAATCCTAAAAGCCATATTGAACCTCCATGTTTTTTGTTTTTTTTGGCTTCATGCCTTTTTTTTGGGATACTATGTATTTTGCACCTCCCTTCGTTCCCATACACCAATTATCGGCAGGTCCTCTAAAATCTTAAGCGTCGATTGTATGAAGATGTAATATTACGCGTTGATCGTCAGAAGGTGGGAGATCGCTGACTCAAAGATTTCCCGTGCCTGGCATTCCCCAAGGGCAACGAAGCGCTCCTTGACCGTGTCAAGGCCATCGGGGAAATCCTGCGGCATCAAAGACATGGACGATTGGATCTGGTGATAATAATCGTTGATGTCTGCCATATTGAGGGACCTGCACCCGATGAGGAACATGCCTGCCAGAACATCGACGTCTGCGGCGTGGCCATTAAGCCTTTCGTGCTCCACGAGGGCGCCTTCCAGGTCATCTCCCCTTATGCTCAGGATAAATATCCTTTTCCGCAGATAAGGGTCCTCTCCAGAATATTTAAGCCCGTCACGGCAGGAGGCAATAGCAGCTTCGATATCGCCTTTCTTCTCCATTGTCAGAGACAGGTAGTGGTAGGCCTCGTCATTCTCAGGGCTGACGGCAAGGATCTCTCTGAAACAATGCTCTGCCGTCGGGTAATCATGCACAAAGAGCGCTGATACCCCAAGGTATCTGAAAAGGCTTTGTCTTGTCGTCCGGACGTTAACGGGTACGATCTCATTGTTGAATTCAGCGTTCCGGATCGGCATCAAAAGATCGTATGACTCTTCGTACCTCTTCAATTTAAAGTAAAGCTCTCCGAGTGTGAATGCAATTAGGTTTGAGCTGCGGAACATGGACAGGTGTTTTTCGAGAAGCGACACCGCCTCCTGCTCCCTGCCTTGCTCGCACAGAATAACGGCTGCATCGAGCATCGCGACAGCCATCACGTCAGGGTCATCATATCTTACGCAGAGGTCAAGCACTCTCTTTAGACATACCAGGGAACGATCTCTCTCCTCAAGCCCTTTGAGCGTTCGCCCCAGGAAAAAAAGGGCGTAAAAATTATCGGGGTCCTCTGCGATCTCAATCTCGTGGATCCTTTTGTTCCGCTCAAGCTTTTCCCTGAGGATCTCCTTTTCGCAATATCCGTAGTGCTTTACCTTCGCACCGCACAGGGTTGTGGGGATATTCCTTTTCTTCAATGCGATCGCTATCTGCTCGTGGACCCTTCCGGCGAACTGCAGTCCCTTGATGTTGGGGAATATCCGGAGCTGCACCGCCTCTGAAATGCTGTCGTCTTCTATGTTGACGAGCTTCAGGAAGACCGCCTTCCCGGGGTTCGTCCTTAAATGGTCTTTAATGACGCCGTGGTATTCTTTCTCCAGCACATCGTCCGCGTCAAGCCAGAGGATATAGTCCTTTGTTGCGTGGCGGATCGATTCATTGCGGGCAGCGGAAAAATCGTCGCACCATTCAAAGCTGCAGACCTTTGCCCCCGATCGCTCCGCTATCCCGACCGTTTTATCGGATGAACCTGTATCGACGACGATGACCTCGTCGGCAAACCCATTGATGGATGCAAGAAGCGACGGAAGGTTTTTCTCTTCATTTTTTACGATCATGCACACCGAGATGGAAGGTTCTTTTAACATGCTATTCTCCTCCCCTCTTTGCCGTAAAGGGGACTGCAACACCATACGCCTCGCTCTGAAGGACGGTCTGCACAAAAACTCCCTTTTCCGTATTGATCACAAGTGGGGACCTGAGATTGACGGCAAGCGCCTTTTCACCTGGCCTTACAATGCACATCACGGCAATGTCGCCGGGGGATCTTTCGGCAAGGCCAAGCCCATTCATCACGGCATCCTCGACCTCGAAGGTATAGTCCTCCACGATATAAAAGGGATTTACCACCACGAAAGACACCGGCGCGTCGGCACATACAAGGGAACGGAAAGGCGATGATTCGCCGAAGGCATCCTGAAGGAGATAGTTCTCGCAATCCTCAAACCCGATTATTGTGCCTTTCAATGCGATATCACCCATTTCTCCCATCCAGTAATTTCTTTATTTTTTCCAGGCTGTGAAGGACAGATTCCCTGTTCGCCTCTTTTATCTCTGTGAGGAGCTCCTCTCTCAGGATCGTACATCCCCTGGGCGCCTCTATCCCCAGCCGGACCTTCCCCTTGTCTGCTTCAATGACAACGATCCGTATGTCGCCGTCTTCTCCTTTGATCAGGATCCCTTCATTCTTCTTTCTCGAAAGAACGAGCATTCATCCCCTTATTTCAGGTAGTTCATTATGGACAGCTCCTGCACCTTTGCCATGCTGTAGAGCAACCCCTGGTATGTCGTCGTAAGGGTATTGAAATCGGCAATCGCCTGGGTAATATCCGCTTCGACCATTGCCGATACTGTCTCTGTGAGGTTGTAGTTTTTGATCTCGTTGTCCCCGAGCAGGTCCTCGATCCTTTTCATATATGTTCCTACGTATGCCAGGTTATTTTCTGTCAGATCAAGCGCACCATCGATGTCATCCATCGCGCCTTGGATCCCTGTAATGTCATTTGTTTCGAGGGCCTCCTTAAAGGCCTTAAGCGAAGAAAAGATATCGGTGTCTGAATTGAAGACTTTCTGCCCTGAGATTCCCGCGTTCTCTTTGGTAGTATTGTCAACGTACACGGAAGGCACGCCGGCAGTGCCGTTAAAAGTAACGTTATAATCCGCATCGAGAGAGAAAGGAATGCTGTTTGCCCGCTGGCCTCCGAAGACATAGGTATTGCCTACCTTTGTATTCCCGATAGAGACAAGCTGTTCTATGATGCCCTTCACCTCTTCGCTGGCGGCGAGCCTCGTTGAGCCGCTCATATTGTCTGAAGACTGCGATACTGCCAGCTCTTTGGCCCTCGTCAGCAGCTCCTGCATCTTTGTCAGGGAAGTATCGTAGAAGCCGCTCAAGGTCTTGAGCTGCCCCAGGTTCCTGCTGAACTGGTTATTCTGGTTCTTCTGCGCTTCCAGCTCGACGGCCCTCGATATTATCACAGGGTCGTCGGAGGGGACCATGATCTTTTTGCCTGACGCTATGATGTTCTGGGTCTTATCAAGCCTTTCTTTCAGGTCGGCGAGGTTATTTTTAAAAAGATCGTATCTCAGCTTATCGGTAACTCTCATTTCACTATCCCGAGAATGCTCTGGAACATCTCATCTGCAACGCTGATGAGCCTTGCCGCTGCCTGGTAGGCATACTGGAATTTTATGAGGTTTGCCATCTCTTCATCGATGGATACGCCGGAAACCTCTTCCCGCTGCTTCTCAAGGATCGACATCGTGTCCTCATCATACTGGGCCATGTCCTTTGCGCCTTTTGTCAACTGGCCCACTTTGTTCACGAGGGATGCCGTGTAGTTCACGGCCGTTGCATTTCCGCCGTCAAAGATCTTTTCATCAACAAGCGCCCCAATCAGGAGGGCAATATCATTATCGGTGGGATTTGCAGGGTCTGAAAAGGCTGATATATGCTTGGAATCAGACTTGATATCAGCGGAAAGGTCGATATCTTTTGCGTAATCGGCGTTGATGTTGCTGAAAAAATGTATGCCGCTGTCGCCGTAGAGGTCAACGCCGGTAGCGTGGATATTGTTGACATGTTCTATCAGGCCCTGGGCAAGGTCGTTGATGTCATTGATAAAATCAACGGCATATTCATCGCGCATCTCTATCAGGCCCCGCAGCGTTCCGCCTTGAATATAATCCGTAATATCGGTAAGATTTCCCGATGAGTCTTTCCACGATACGTTCCAGAAGCCTGTATCCTCGTTTTTCGTAGTTTCAAGCTGCCAGCATCTCTCTCCGTCGACAAGCGCCTTTCCTTTTGATGTCAGGACGGTGGTTCTTCCATACTGATCCTCGAATGTTGTGACATCCATCTTTCCCGAGAGCTCCTTGAGGAGTTCGTTTCTCTGGTCGATATAATCGTTCGCTTCGCTCCCGCCTATGCCGCCCTCAAAGATCCTTCCGTTCAACGAGGCGATGGAGGAAAGGATCCCGTTTATCTCCGTAACCTCTTCATTGAGGCCGCTGTCGAGCTCTATCTGCAGGTTCTTCAGCGATGTATAGATATTGCGGATTGAAGAAGAAAGGTTCTTTCCTGCGGCAACGATGCCCTCCCGGACAGCAACGCTTTGAGGGTCAACGGACAACTCCTGCCATTGATTGAAAAAATCGACGATATTCTTCGTCAGCTTCGTATTGTCTTCATTCAGTACGCCCTCGATCCTCTCAAAATACTTCTGGTAGACCACCTGCTGTTCAAGGTCCATGTTTTGACCCATGATCTGCTTTTCAAGGTATTTGTCATAATACCTGATGACCCTGCTCGCAACTACGCCGTTGCCGAGAAGGCCTATCTCTGTCGGAAGCGGCGTTGCTTCATTCAGGACAGCCTCCTGCCGGGCGTAACCCTTCGTATTGACATTGGATATATTGTGGGAAGTTACCTGTATAGCCGTCTGCGTTGCAAAAAGGGCGTTCTTTGCAATGTTCATTATTGATGAAATGCTCATTACATGACCTTCGATATCAAAAGCGGCATCTGCTCCATCTTCCTGCCATAGCCGGTGTTATTGATAAAACCGACGATATGCTCTATTGACGACCTGACATGATCTATCGAGAAAGACAGGAGCTTCATATTCTTTTCCATTGCCATTCTAACCTCTTCCATGGTGCGCTCCATGTCCCGTGAAAGGGATTGCCAGTTCTCGCTTTGCTTCAGGCTTTCCTGGTCAGACGCTGATATGATCTTTTCTTTTTCAGCCTTAAGGTATTCCATCCGCCGGATCAGCTCCTCTTTCCTGTTGTTCTCCTGTATGATGCCTTCCAGCGAAAAGGAGATGATGGCATCCCTTTCCTCCTGAAGTATCTTCTGGAAATCCTTCAGGGTTTTGACCTCTTTCTTCATTATTTCCAGCACAATACGGCTATCCATGTCATAATATCTCGTCAAGGATATTGCTTTTTACGATATCCCTGGCCACGAGTTCTCCCCTGATATTGTAGGTCTCATTTTTGATAGCATCCTTAATGGCATTTATCTTTTCCTGGTTGATCGCCGGAGCCGCCTTCACCCTTTCCTTCAGTTTCTCTACCTCTTGATTCCTCGTGGACAGCTCTACCCTGTCAAGGGACTCTTCATTTCCCTTTTTTGCGATACCGGGGTCTTTCTGGCGCTTTACCTGTCCGGCATTAACGAGGTTATCAAGTAAAAGTGACTTCTTATCATTCTCTATCTTCATAGAGCACCTCCTCTTTCACGTACCCTGATTATCGTCATTTTACTTAAAAACTTTAGCATTTTCCCTGTCGGCATACCTCATCAGCATCTCCTTGATGCCGATCCCTTTCTTTGCAAGGTAATCGCCCACCTTCTCATACGCGAAAGACATGTAAGTCTGCTCCGGGGATTCCTTTTTTTCAATCTGTGCCGTTTTCTCAAGGTTCTTCAACATAACGAATATCATAAATGACTCAAAATTTTCACAAACCTTTGCCTTTTCCGCTTTATCCATTTTCTGCCTGAGGTTTGTAAGGCCTGTCGCCGGATCGTTAAGGATCAACCTGTCTGCAGCTATTGTCTTCAATGCGTCGCTCACTTATTCACCATACCTTTAAATTACCTCCAGATCGGCGTGCAAAGCGCCGGCTGCCTTTATTGTCTGCAGTATTATTATAACATCCCTGGTGGATACGCCGATCGCGTTCAACGCGTTCACCAGTTCCCTTATCGAAATGCCGCCTTCCATGACCATGAAGCGGCCCTTTTCTTCCTCGATCTTCATCTGCGTGTCAGGCGTAGCAACCGTTGTGCCGCTCGAAAACGGCAGGGGCTGGCTTACTTTCTGGTCTTCTTTGATCTGGACGCTTATATTTCCGTGGGAGATCGCAACCGTCGATATCCTTACGTTTTCACCTATGACCACAGTCCCTGTCTTTTCATCAACGACTATCCTGGCAATAGTATCAGGCTTTATCTCAAGGCCCTCAAGTATGGCGAGGAACTTTACCGGGTTTGACTTCAGTGCATCCGGGACCGTGATGTTTATTGTCCCCCCGTCTTTTGCATACGCTGAACCCGCAAAAATATCGTTAACGCGGTCAACGATCTTCCTCGCGTTTGTAAAATCGGGCGTCTTCAACGAGACAACGATCGTTTCTGTTTTTAAATGATCATAAGAGATCTCTTTCTCGATCGATACCCCGTTCACGATCCTTCCTACGGTGGGATGGTTCTTCTGCACGGACGCACCCGCTCCGCCGGCCGAAAACCCTCCGACCACTATGGGGCCCTGGCCGATCCCGTAGACCTCGCCGTCTGCCCCTTTGAGCTGTGTGAGGAGCAAAACGCCCCCTTCTATGCTTTTCGCATCCCCTATCGAGGAGATCACGGCATCTATCTTGTTGCCCGTCTTAGCGAACGGAGGGAGGTCGGCAGTAACCATGACCGCCGCTACGTTGTTCACCTTTGTTGAGCGCGGGTCCACCTTGACGCCCATCTTGTCAAGCAGGTTGGCCAGTGATTGGAACGTAAAGAGGGTATTCGATTTGTCTCCTGTCCCGTTCAGCCCCACAACCAGCCCATACCCGATCAACTGGTTCGACCTTACTCCGTTGATATAACCAAGCTCCTTTATACGGGCAGCACCAGCTTCCTTCGCTGAGAAGATGAAAAATACGGCCATGAAGCACAGGAAAAACAGCAGGAAGCACAGAATGCCTTCATTCTTCCGTTTGCGTATGAGGTATTCAGTTGTCTCTGCCATCTTCTTCATTGTATCCACCTTCCGTTATGCCTGTAGAACATGCTTTTCGCCTCTAAAACGGCCAGACGAGATCGAATATTCTCGCGAGCCATCCGGGACTCTGTTTCTCACCAAGCACTCCTATCCCTGTATATATTATCTTTGCGTCAGCAACCTGGGTTGAAAGGACAGAGTTATCGTAGGCAATATCCTTTTGCCTCACGATCCCCTGGAACAATATCTCCTTTTTCTCCTCGTTTATGCTGATCTCTCTTTTTCCCTCTATGGCAAGATTGCCATTAGGCATAACATCGACCACCCTCGCCGTGATAGTGGCGCTCAGAGAGCCTGTCCGTGTCGTCTCTCCTTCACCTTTAAAATCATTCTTTGTATCTGCCTTGACAAATTTATCCGTGCTGATGCTCGACGGTATGTTATTCGTCTCCAGCCCGAAAAAGTTGGGAACGCCAAGCTGAACCGCACCCGTTCTTTTCGTATCTGTCGTTGCCTTTTCTGTTGCCTGCGACACCTCAACGATCCTGACGGTTATGATGTCGCCGATGCTGCTTGCCCTTTGATCTCCGAATAGGCTATTGCTGCTGTTATTGCCCTTCCAGATGCTTCCGGGCTTAAGGTCTGCCTGCGCTGGTTTCGCGTATTTATGCGTATCCTCTATCACAAAAGGCTCGTCTTTTATCCGTGATTGCTGCAGCGTATTGCAGCCGGCAAGAACGGCCACTGCAACAAAAACGCAAATGATTATTTTATACCTATTCATGGTCTCTCCTAAAACTGAACTACAACGGCGCTGCTGCTCACAACCTTGCCGATGACCTCTCTTCCGGAGGTGATATTCTTGACCCTTACCGTATCACCAATCCTCCCCTTGTCAACCGCTTTCCCTTTCGTCCGCACAAGCAGGCCATTTCCCTCTAAAACAATATTGACCGAATCCCCTCTCTGCAATGCGATCTGATCCTCGAGGATCTGTCTGGTAATGACCGTATTGGCGGCAATATCCCTTTTTAATATTCTTCCGGTGATGTCTTCAGCGGCCGCAGGATACTCGCTGTTTCTGCCGGTGAGATGTATCTCTTTCACGGAAATGTCGGCTTTTCTTATAATGTCTCCCTGTTTGCCGGGGTTCCTCATCATGAATATCTTCCTTTTTGCGAATACCTTAAAGGGCACCTGAACGCTCCTCGTCCTGCCGCCATTTTGTTCCAGTTCCAGCAAACAAATACCCGCACCGTTCGCGTCAGGCATCTCGACAAAGCTGATATTTTTGATCTTCATCTTTTCGTTCTGCGAAATGGTTACGGGGTTAAACCTGATACGTACATCATCGTTTTCGCCATACAGTTGCTTCACAAACCGTGTAAGCCTTGCCTCAACGACCGACCGGTCCAGAGCAAACGCAAAAACAGCTGATAGCTGATAGCTGATAGCTGATAGCAAGAAGCAGAAAAAGAACAATTTCAGGAAAGCGCGCCTCCTGCTCCTCGCTCCTCGATCCTCGATTTTCGTTTTTAGCTCTCTGCTCTCTGCTCTCTGCTCTCTGCTGCTGCTCACGTTATCTCCTTATGTTGTTTGCCATCTGGAGCATCTCATCGGCGGCCTGGATAGCCTTCGAGTTCACCTCGTACGCCCTCTGCCCTATGATAAGGTTGATCATCTCCTGCATGATATTCACATTTGACATCTCCAGGTACCCCTGGAGAAGCGTTCCCATTCCGTTTTCCCCCGGCTTTCCCGTTGTGGGAGTCCCGCTCGCATCTGACTCCAAAAAGAGATTTTTCCCGATTGCCCTTAAGCCGGTTGAATTCGCGAAGGTCGCAAGCTCGATCTTGCCGATCTGCTGCGGGCTCGACTGGCCCTGGACAAGAACGGATACGGTGCCGTCCGCTTCAATGGAAATATTGAGCGTCTTTTGCGGGATCGTGATGTTTGGCTCCAACAGGTAGCCATCCGCGGTAACCAGTTTCCCCTCGGAGTCGCTTTTCATGGCGCCCGAACGTGTATAGGCTTTGTCCCCTGAAGGGAGCGTGATCTGAAAGAAGCCGTTCCCTTCGATAGATATGTCAAGCTCATTGTCTGTCTTCTGGTAGTCGCCCTGCTGAAAGATCTTCTGAACCGATGACAGCATGGCGCCGAGCCCTATCTGTATTCCCGTCGGGACCTGATTTCCGCTGCCCGTCTTGGTTCCCTGGAGCCTCAATGTCTGGTACATGAGGTCCTGGAAGTCTGCCCGCGATTTTTTAAAACCGTTGGTATTGACGTTCGCGATATTGTTCGCTATGACGTCAAGGTTCACCTGCTGCACGTTCATCCCTGTACCGGCCGTCCATAATGCCCTTATCATTGATACCTCCTAAAACTTTCCCAGATCCACGAGCTTCGTATACATATCGCTGAAGAACTGGTCTACCTTCGTGTAGCATTCATATGCCCGCAGCGTATGGATCATCTCGATCATTTCTTTAAATATATTGACGTTTGACGATTCGTACGAGCCCTGTTTGACGGAAACGTTTTCCGGCGCCTTCTCCTGGTTTTCGCTGTTCACGTTTACGAACAAGCTTCTTCCGGCCGGCCGCAGATATTGCTTGTCGTCAAAATCCACGATCCTCAAGGTACCTACCGGGTCTTTTCCGACAAATATCGAGCCGTCCTTTTCTATCGTTACTGTTTTATCCTTGGCGCTGTCAACATCAATGATGATTTCCCCGCCCTTTCCCAGTACCGCGTCGCCGCTCATCGTTACTAGCCTGTTACTGCGGTCAAGCGTAAACTGACCGTTTCTCGTATACATATCGCCGTTCTTTCCTGATACTACAAAAAATCCAGCTCCGTCGATAGCGCAGTCGAACGTGGAACCGCTTTCAATGATCGGAGCGTCAGAAAAATCCGTAAATGTGTCATAAACACCGACATAGGTATTCCTCAGTTCGTTGTTGCCGGTATTTACCGCCTTCTCGCTCGCTACCATGCTGAATGCAGGCTTCGACGCCTTATACCCCGCAGTGAGCGCGTTGGCCATATTGTTGGTGATAACCTCGAACCTTCTCTCGTTAATGAATTTGCCGCTTACGGTGCCGAAAAAACTCATGGAATATTAATTTGCAATATGCATGCCAGGAAAGCCATACATAGTATATAGTAGATAGTATATAGTAGATCGTGAACTTCAAAATCGATGCTGGATGCTCGATACTGGATGCCGACAATGATGGGAGCCACAAGAAAGGCAGTGGATAGTAAAAAAACCAGTGAATAGTATTTAGTATATCGTATATCGAAATAAACCTGGGGGATCTTTTGCAGTGTACTATATACGATATACTAAATACGAAATACGGCTTGATTCAGCGGAAAATATTTCCTACCCTGGCAATTTTTTCACACCGTGATGTCGATTGCGCCTTTCGGGTCGACTTCATCGGCCCTGCCGTCATCCCGCTCATCCCTGTCAGGTTCTATAAAAAACCCTTTTGACTGGTAGTGCCCGGGTCTTTTTCTCCTGTCGGATACGCTCTTTCTTTTCAATTGGACGAATTCTTTTGATATGGACGACTTCTTATCCAGTCCCTGGATATTGCTGAGTAAGTTCACATCAAATGGTTCGCTCATAACATTCCTGTTTCATTCATTAATTCATCTCTATGTTTTCTATCTCTTTTCGCTCAGGAGAGGCAAATATCTTTTTTAGCTCAAGCAGGATGAGTAAACGGTCATTCAATTTGCCGACCCCTTCAATGTAATCTGATTCTATCCCGGCTACGATCGACGGCGGCGGCTCTATCGTATTGCCGGGTATCCTGAGTACCTCAGACACAGAATCTACGATAAATCCAAGCACAAGCCCGTCGAGTTCAACAACAATGATCCTTGTCGATTTGTCGTATCCCCTGTTATAAAAACCGAGCCTTTTTCTCAAATCGATGATAGGTATTATTTTCCCCCTCAGGTTGATGACACCCTCAATGAACGAAGGCGCGTTAGGTATCTTGGTTATGTTCATCATCTTGTTAATCTCCTGGACTTTTAAGATGTCCACGCCGAATTCTTCGTTTTCCAACTTAAAGGTAACAAGCTGTAATATCCTCCCATCGTCCATAAGTTCATCCTCCTTGAACATTTCATCGGAGGTTTTACTGAAAACTTAAGCAATAATATTCATGTTGTCTCGCATAATCTTCGCTGTTGCCATGAGCTATGAACTATGAGCTGCCTTTCCTGTTTAAGAAAATCACCTCCCTGCCGATACTAGATATAGTATTGAGGACAACCATGCTCAATCATATTGCACAATCGCTGCCAAACTCTCAGGACCCTTCGCAAAATATAACAGCATTGAACAAGGTATACATCGGCAGGCAGCCCATACTGGACAGACATAAACGGACCTTCGGCTATGAATTGCTCTTCAGGAACAGCGCCGCAGCGTGTGCAAATTTTGTCGATAACAGGCAGGCCACGGCAAGCGTTATGGTCAACGCCCTGAACAACATAGGGATCGCAAACCTGATAGGGGAGAAGAAAGGGTTCATTAACGTTGACGCCGAGGTCCTGGAAAGCGGCATCATCGACCTGCTGCCGAAAAACACAACGATACTTGAACTTCTTGAAACCGTCGAGATCAATGATGCAGTCCTGAGCCTGTGTAACAAAATGAGAAAGGCAGGGTTTCAGCTCGCATTGGATGACTTTGTCTATGATGAGTCATACATAAAGATCTTCGACATGGTTCATTACATAAAGATCGACCTCCTCTTAAACGATAAGGCAGCGCTCCCTGAAACGGTCAAAAGGTTGAAGCGGTATAATGTGAAGCTTCTTGCAGAGAAGGTTGAAACAAAAGAGGATTTCGAATTCTGCCTTTCGCTCGGCTTCGATCTTTTCCAGGGATACTTCTTCGCGAAACCTTCCATCATAACGGGGAAATCGATCTCGCCTGCACAGATCGTGCTGATCAATCTTTCCAAGATACTCACAAAGGAAGAAGAGTTCTACATAATAGAACAGCTTTTCAGAAAAAACCCGGAACTACATATCAAGCTGCTTCAATTTATTAATTCGGCTGCATTTTATATGCCCAACAAGATCACATCTATACCGCAATCGATCGCGCTGCTTGGCTACCGGAACCTCCAGAAATGGGTTACGCTTCTTTTGTACGCAGGAGATAATAATGATGTGAAATCAACGCCTATCTTCGAAAGGGCTGCTGTGCGTGGAAGGATGATGGAGCTTCTGACCCAGAAAGTCACCCATGACAGGACAAAGGCCGATATGGCGTTTATCACAGGGGTATTATCGCTCATAGGGGTTCTTTTCCAGACTTCATTGGAAAGTATATTGAAGGAGCTCAATATCTCTCAGGAGATCAATAACGCTCTTCTGAACAGGGACGGCATTTGGGGAACCTTCATATCAATTATCGAGAACCTTGAACAGGAAAGGTACGAGAACATTGCACCGTCCCTGAAGGACCTCGACATGGACATGAACGACCTTTTTGCTATCGAGCACAGCGCCATCGTCGAGTTCGAACAATTCAATATCTAACGCACACAGCTGTCAGCTATCAACAGTATATCGTAGATCGTATATGGTATTTCGTTAACTGCAAAAAAACATCCTAAGGAGAGGGTTTTTCGATATACGATCTACGATATACGATATACTGTTTTTTTCAGCTTGCCGCAGCGCTGAAGGCCGTCTGCTGCTGGTTTGCCATTCTTCGCTGAATATTAAAATGGCTTATCACGCCTGGTATATCCAGTATGGGTATGACCTTCCCGTCTCCCCTGATGGTTGCCCCGCTGATGCCTTTTATGTTCTTTAAAAACTCGCCCAGCGGCTTGATAACTACCTCTTCCTGCCCTATCACCGAATGAACCCTGATCCCCACAATCTTGTCTGCAATGCTGCAGATAACAAGGTAGCCGCTTTTCCCGTTGCTGCCGCCGGCAGAAAATGCCCTTGAAAGGTCTACAATAGGTATTACCGTATCCCTCAACACGAACACTTCATTCTTATCGACAGATTTGACAAGCCCTTTCCTTTCCTTTACCAACTCCATAACCGTATTCAACGGGACCGCAAAAAGTTCATCGGCTATCTTCACAATGAGCGCCCTCATGATAGCCAGCGTGAGGGGCAGCCTGATCGTCAGCCTGGTCCATTGCCCTTCCTCGGAATCTATATACGCCTGCCCGTTCATCTTTTCTATGTTTGTTTTTACGACGTCCATGCCCACCCCTCTGCCGGAGACCTTGCTGACCTTTTTTGCCGTGCTAAGGCCTGGAATAAATATGAGGTTCATCGTCTCCCTTTCGGACAGGTTGTTAAGTTCTGCGTCGTTCATTATCCCCTTCTCTTTCACCTTTTCCTTGACCGCCTGGACGTTGATCCCCTTGCCGTCATCAAAAATCTCTACAATGACATGGTTGCCTTCGTTATATGCCTTTATGGAAAGAAAACCCTTGGAAGGTTTTCCCTTCTTTGTGCGCTCTTCGGGAGATTCTATGCCGTGGTCCACGGAGTTTCTTATAATATGCACCAAAGGGTCCTGGAGCGCCTCTATCAGCGACCTGTCCAGCTCCGTGCTTTCTCCCTCAACCTTCAATTCTATCTCTTTTTTAAATTCGCCGCAGAGGTCCCTCACCTGCCTCGGCACCTTGTTGAATAATTTGCCGATGGGAACCAGCCTTGCCCTCATGACGGAAAGCTGCAGCTCGTTCGTTATTCCTTCAATATAGCTGGTCACATCAGTAAGGTTTTCCAGCATGCCGTCGGCTTCAGATCCTTTCTTTGCAAGGCTGTCCAGCAGGATGAGCCTGTTTTTGCCGAGCACAAGCTCGCCGACAAGGTTCATAAGCTCATCCAGCTTCCTCACGTCGATCCTTATGGTCTGTTCCTCTTTCACTGCCTTCTGCTTCGTCAGAAAATTATTCAGTTGCGCCTCTGTGATCAGCTTTTCCTCGACCACGATCTCGCCGAACTTTTTTTCCTTATCCTGTTTCTGTTTTTCCAGGACCTCGTCACGTTCGTTCCTGGTTATCACCTTTTCTTCAACAAGGATCTCGCCGATCTTTTTTCTGTCATCATTAAGGAGCGCCTCAAGCTTGATAATTGTAGCGACCGTTTCACGCTCTCCGGGTGATTTTGTCCGTATGTCTTCTATCATAAGCTTGATAAGGTCAAAGGCCTCCAGCAGAACGTCGGCGATCGCCTGATCCGGCTTCATCTCCCCCTTGCGTATCGCGCCCATCACATCTTCAGCCTTATGGGCGAGCTGTGAAAGGGCATTAAAGCCCAGAAAGCTGGAGGTCCCTTTGATCGTGTGGACAGCCCTGAAGATCCCGTTGATCATCTCATCATCGGGGTTATTTTCGATTATGACAACGTCCTGTATGACGTTCTCTATCAGCTCGCCGGACTCAGTAACAAACTCGTCGATGATCTCCTGCATCTCGTCATTTTTAAAAATATCATCTCCCATCGCCTTCCCCCTCCTGTAAGAAGCTTTCTACCTTGTAAAGCAATACCCCGGGCTGAACGGGTTTATTGAGAAACATGTTTACGCCTGCCTCAAAGGCATCCTTTTTCAACTTCTCGTCTTTCGTCGTGGTAAGCATGATAACGGGCGTATCCATATAATAATAATTATCGCGGAGCCCCTTAACAAATTCTATCCCGTCCATATTGGGCATATTCAGGTCTACGATTACGAGGTCGACCTGGACGTGGCTCAGTTTCTCCATTGCGTCCATGCCGTCTTCCGCTTCCGCGATGATGTAATTTTTCTTTTTAAGGATGTATGCCAGCAGCTTTCTGATGGTTGGTGAGTCATCGATAATCAATACCGTTTTCATGTCCTACCCTCGCTGATACGCTATGGTCCCCGGAAAAACCAGTGGTTTGAACGCCCTCGATATGTTGTGAAGCGACTCCGCGTGCCCTATGATCAGAACCCCTTTCGGCCTGAGGCACTCATAGAGGCAATCGATAACCTTTTTCTTCATTTTTTCATCGAAATATATGAGGACATTCCTGCAGAATATAAAATCCATTTGCCTGTATATCTTGTACGCATTTTCCTCCATAAGGTTCATGAAATCTATCTTGACATATTTTTTTACCTCTTCCTTAAGCGCATAAAGGTTATTTTCCCCGGCGAAATACTTTTTTACCGTTCTTTCATCCGTATTCCGTACGCTGTACTGGCTGAATACAGCCCTCCTCGCCGACTCAATCACCTTCGAGCTGATATCCGTACCGTATATCGTAAAGGGTATGTTTTTCTTTAATGATTCAATAATCTCCAGGATAATGATAGCAAGTGTGTACGGCTCTTCGCCTGTCGAGCACGCGGCGCTCCAGATCCTGATAGGGCTGCCGAGCATGTTCCCATTGCAGTAATCCTTCTTGATCATAGTTCTGAAAACATCCAGCTGCGGGGGGTTCCTGAAAAAGCTTGTTTCATTTGTCGTTACGACGTCGAAAAGGTTTGCCATTTCGTTTTTTGCCTTTTCGCTGCCAAACTTCAGGCTGTAGTAGTAATCTTCATATGAACTAAAGCCAAGTTCCTGCAGGCGGTTCGTCAGCCTGCTCTCCAGGAGATACATCTTATTTTCTGCAAAATAGATCCCTGTCTTTTCATAGACAAAATCTCTCAGCATCGTAAACTCTTCTTTGGTCATCATCGTTTTCTTTCCTGAGCATTCTCCGGTTCATTTAATACAAAGGCAGCCGCTGACCTCACGTCCTCATCGGGGTCATCGAGAAACGGCGCGATGAGGGCCAATGCCTTTTTATACTTGAAGTCGGCCAGCGCCTTTATACAGCCTATCTTTATGAGATTGTTGTCCTCATTCAGCCCGCGGGCAAAAATGTCAAACAGCAAAGGGTCTTCAAGGGCCCCGAGCGCCGAGAGCGCATAGTACCGGGTCCAAAGACCTTTATCCTTGTCGGTAAAGATATCGATCAGGCGGCCCTTGAACTGATGAAGCCTTTTTTCTTTAATAATCTTCAGCACCTCGTGCGGGATGCTCTGAGACGCCAAAAAGGCCTCGAGAAAATCAAGATATCTTTTGTCGTTTATAAAATTACCCGCCACGCCCAAAGCGCCTCTGACAACATTTTCATCAGAGTCTCGCAGCAGATGTTCCGTTAACGGCAGGTTCATATCGCTGTTCAGGAGACATGCGCCGGCAAGGTATATCTTCTTGTCTTCATTCGTACCGTTATAAACAAAATCATCTATGGCCTTCTTCGCCTCCTCCACGTCAAGAGCGATCAATACTTTCAATGCCTTTATCCTCACGTCCACAAACCCCTTTTTTGCAATATCGAGGATTGCGCCCTTCAGGTCGCTCAACCCCATAAGCCCCGCAGCGATAGCAGAGTCGCCCTTGATGTGTCCGTCAACGTCTCTCATTCCTTCTACAATGATTGACCGTCCGCTTCCATCAACAATGTCGGGCAGGCTGACAATAAGCTCTCTTTTTACATCAACGGAAGATGAAAGAAAAACCTGCAGCAGCATAGGCTCTGCAACCCGAACACGCGCAGCCCTGCAGGCACGTACAAAAGGCAGCAGGCTTTCCTCTGCATGCCCCATATATTCTTCTGTGTATTCTTCCCAGACGCCTTTGAGCGATACAAACAGCTCAAGGACCTCATTGAACTCCTCTGTCTCCCTGTCCATAACACTAAGCGCTCTCAGCATTGCGTCGCAGGCTTTCTTGCTCCTGAAATTGCTCAACATCCTGAGGAATTCGACCGAGCTCGCATCCTCGCTCTGCAAAACCTTCAGAAGATGCTCGAATAATTCATCCCCTATCTTTTCTTTCAATCTCTGGAAGGTATCCTCATTGCCTTTCTCCAGGATAACCTTCAGATACATATCCCTTTTTCTGCCATCCCACTGCCTCATCTGTTCGAACATCTCATCAAGGACCTTTGTGTCGTTGAAACCAATGAGCACCTCGCAGGCGGCAACAGACAATTCTTCAGACCCATCTTTGAAAAGTTCAAAAAGCGGACCGACAGCTTCCGGATCGCCTATCTTCCCGAGGCTGAAGACAGCTGAAAAAGCGATCCATTCATCATCCTTCAAGGCGTCCAGAAGCGCCATCACCGCTTGTTTACCGCTGAATTCCCCGAGGGCGATGCAGCCCGCATTCCTCACGTTTTCCTCATCCTCATATATTTTTCTTATGATCGAAGGGATAGCCCGGCTGTCGCCTATTCCTGACAGGATTTCGCATGCGTATACCCTTATATCTTCATTTTTATCTTCGAGGAGTGCAACAATGCTATCCAGATCATGGGAGCCTGTCTTCTTCAGTACCTCATGGGCCGCCATCCTGACCCCAGTATTATTTTCGTATAGCAAGGGCACAATCGACTGAACGGTCTTCTTGCCCGGCGCCGATATTAACGTCTCGACAACCTTTTCTTTCTCGTAATTGTCGCCGCTTTTCAATAGCCCAACCAAATAGGACAATTTTTGCTGGTCCATTGTGTTCCCTTTTGCCGATTCTTCTGCAGTCTGGTTCATAGCACCCTCATGATCTCTTCCGGTATCTTATCCACAGGAAGTACCGCGTCGGTAATGTTCGCGTTTACAACCGCCTTTGGCATTCCGTATACCACGCATGTTTCTTCGTTTTGCGCTATCACATAGCCATTTTTTGATTTCAGTTCTTTCATACCTGCCAGTCCGTCGTTCCCCATTCCCGTCAGGATTACCCCGATCGACAGCGATTCATATGCCTCTGCGGTAGTTGACATGAGGAGATCGACCGATGGCCTGTAAATAAACCGGGCGCCGTCGACAAATTCCACGACCACATCCCTTCCCCTTCTTTTCAGGCTTATGTGTGTATCCCCCGGTGCTACAAGGGCAACGCCGGCTTTGAGCACCTCTTTGTCCTCTGCCTCTTTAACCTCCAGCCGTGAAAGAGCGTTCAGCCTTTGCGCGAAAGATTGCGTGAATATCTTCGGCATATGCTGGGCGATCACCACCGGTATGGGAAAGTCTCCCGGCAGGCTCGACAGTATGTGCTGCAGAGCTGGAGGGCCGCCGGTGGAAGCGCCGATGGAGAGGATCTCGTGCCTGATCTTTTTGTCAGGGTTTAATGCAACCGGCTTTTTCATTGCATCTAACCTTTTTAGCAAATATTTTGCCTTGTTCTTCGCCACATTTTTTACTTTATTGATAAGCTCGCCCTCAATGCACGCTGCGGCCGATGTAAAGCCCGAAAGATCTTTAGTGACAAAATCGCAGGCGCCCAGGTTGAGTGCCTCGATAGTAATGTCGGCGCCTTCTTTTGTGAGGGCGCTCATCATGATTACCGGCATAGGCCTTTTTGCCATAACCTGCCTTAAAACATCTATGCCGTTCATTACGGGCATCTCTATGTCAAGGGTCATAACATCGGGCTGCAGCAACTCGATCTTCTCGAGCGCTTCCCTGCCGTCGCCGGCCGTTCCCGCAATCTCTATCTGCGGGTCCTTTTCAAGTATCCTCGTTATCACCTTTCTCATAACAAAAGAATCGTCGACTACGAGCACCTTGATCATCTCTCTTCCCTTTTTTCTTCATATATATAATGCTGCGTCTGCCTTGCCGCAGCGTATATCTTTTCGTAGAACATCACTCCATCGCCCGGCAAACGCTCAAGACCAGGCTCATTGCCGATATCCAGGAAAGATCTGCACCTCTTTAAAAAGACATCAAAGTCCGAAACAATGCCCTGGGCATTGACCAGCTTTGATAATCTGTTTCCGAGATGAACGGCTAATGCATTTCCACTGTTTTCTTTTGCCTCGTCGGGGCAATGATGAAACATTACGCTGTCAGTAACCACCTTCGGTATATTCCATAATTCCAGCAGGATCGCACCCATATAACCGTGATCCATGGCAAAGACCTCCCTCTCCGCATCAGGCCATGGGATGTCCCTTTCCCGCACCAGCGAACACACCTGATCCCATTCGCGCCTGAAATACCGGTAGATGATGATAGTCCCTATGTCATGCATCATCCCGCCGATGTAGGCCTCGCCGGGATTCCCGAGCCTTGTCGATAAACTGATCGTCTTTGACAGAACGCCGCACATGATCGAATGCTCCATGAACCTCTCGCGGTCGAAGCCGCTATCCCCCTTTACCATGGTTATGAAAGGCATTTGAAGTATGATCGACGATAGATGCTCCAGGCCGATAATGGCGATAGCATGTTCAATGGAAGTTATGTTTCTGAAATTCCTTGTCCCGAAATATGCCGTGTTTGCTATTCTCAAGACCTCGCTGACCATCGACGGGTCCATCCCCCTTGCAAGGTCTGCCGCGGAGCTCATCGGGTCCTGGATCAGGTTCATCACAGTCCCTACAGTGGCAGGAAAGGTCGGCAACATATTGACTTCCTTGAGCTTATGCAGTATGCGATCGGTATCCATACAATTTCTACCAATATTATCGGTATGCTGCGGACAAACTTTAATTCTTCAGATGTTTTTTCATAAGGGACCTGAGATTCAGGACCGCCTGGGAATGGATCTGGCATATCCTTGCTTCGGTTATGCCGAGCGTCCTTGCGATCTCTTTCATGTTCATATCTTCATGGTAATAAAGGCTGAGCACAAGCTTCTGCCTCTCCGGTAATCTGTCGAGTTCCTTTGCGAGGATCCTTTCGATCTCATATAGCTCTGCGCATCTCTCCGGATCTTCTTTTTCATCTGTCACATATCTCATAAGGGCTTCGCGGTCTTCTCCTGATATCTCGTGGAGGTCCTCTATGCTCAGGACAGAAAGGTTGCCGTAGTCCTTGAGCATAGCGAGGTATTCATCAACGTCCATGTTCAGCTCTTCTGCTATTTCTTCTTCTTTTGGGATCCTTCCGAGCCTGTTTTCCAGCTTCCTTATTACCTCGCTGATCCTTTTTGACTTGGTGCGGGCGCTTCTTGGAAACCAATCCCGCGATCTTAGCTCGTCTATCATTGCGCCGCGGATTCTCAGGTACGCAAAGGTGTTCAGCTTTGTCCCCTTGCCCGTATCGAACTTTTCCATCGCTTCAAGGAGGCCGACAATGCCCGCGGAAATCAGGTCGTCGATGATATTGTCGTCCTCAAACCTTTTTGAGACCTTATAGGCAAGATGTTTGATGATAGGGATGAACTCCTCTATCGTCTTCTCTTTTTCCGTCATCGATCGTGCGTATGCCCTTTTCCACATTGTCTAAGATACCAGCCTGTCACATATTTGAGAAAGTGCCTTTGTTGCCATTGTCTCAGGGAAATGCTCGACCCACAGCTTCTGCTTCCTTATTGCCTGATTAATATTCGCGTCAAGGGGGATATGGCCGAAATAGTTGAGGGAGACGTCCAGAAACCTGTCGGACACATTAACAAGCTTCCGGAAAATCTCCAACGCCTCTTCTTCGTCCTTCACCATGTTGACGACGATATTGAAATTTTTTCTTCCAGTCTTTTTTTCCAGCACTTTGACGACGGCATAGGAATCGGTAATGCTGGAGGGGTCCGGGGTGACAACAACGAAAATATCCTCGCTCATGGCGTTAAAGGAGATGACGTTCGACGAGATTCCAGCAGAGGTATCAACGATAAGGAAGTCGTATTCCGGCAGTTCCTGCAGAGAAGAAAAGAGTATCTTTTTCTCTTCAGCGCTCAGGGCGGAAAATTCGCATATCCCCGATGTCGCGGGGATGATCTTTATGCCGCAGGGGCCTTCAATCAATATCTCCTCAATATTTTTGCCTTCCTTGATCAGGTCTTTTATATTGTATTTCGGAACCATGCCGAACATGATATCGATATTCCCCAGGGAAAGGTCGGCGTCGAGTATAAACGTAAGCTCCTTCATGCTGCCCAGCATGTAGGCCAGGTTCGAAACAATGGACGACTTTCCGACCCCGCCCTTTCCGCTCGTTACTGCAATAATGCGCTTTCTTCTCTTTTCCATTGGCTGCCCTCTATAAATAGTTTTCCCAGTATTTCGGTGTTCGGTATGACAATATCCCCGAGATGAATTCCTGTAGTCACAGAGCAAAGAGGTTGGCTTAAATTGATCAGGTTGTGGCAGAGATGGCCGAGGGAGTCTTCTTCGTCAAGTTTTGTAAAGATTACACCTGCGATGTTGTTCCTGCCTTTGAATCTATTCAGATAATTCTTCATCTTCTCGTCGCGCGCCCCTGCCGGCAATACGATGACCTTTTCTATCGCAGGAGCTTTTGCGGCGATCTTTTCCTGAAAATCAAGATGCCCGGTAACATCGATGATCCTTCTCCCTGTGCCATTGACGATCTTGAGGTAAAGGTCGTCGATACTGGTGGTATACACAAAAGGTATTCCGGTGCTCCCGGAAAAGGCCCTGAAATCCTCATAGCTTCCCCTCTTTATGGGATCGAAGACTACCACGGTAGCCTGTTCGTGCTTTTCCGAGAGCAGCTTCGCCAGCTTTTTTGCTGTCTCTGTTTTTCCCGCGCCCGTAGGGCCAAGAAGCATCAGGGGCTTATCGGAACCGGTTATATCTGATATGGCAATCCGCCTTGCAATAATGTTTTTCAGAAAAAACGTGGCTTTAACGCTGTTCCCCGCCAGTTGCCCAATCTCACCGTAGACCTCGGAGATCATGGACATGGCAAGGTGCATATCCACGCCGTTCTTTACGATCTTTTCATATAAGACTTTCAGCGGCAGCGGGTAAGTCTTGACCCTGTCCATGATCATCTCGGATTCCACAGAGATCAATTTCCCGCTCAAAAACTGTGCCGCATCGCTCCATATGGATTCTGTCTTTTTCCTAAGCTCGCCAAGGTCCTTTTCTTGCAGTTCCGGGTCGCCTTCGAGCGCCACGGATATCTCGCAGCTCTTTTTCGACCAGCCGTGTCCGTTATGGTTGTTGTGTTTAATATCCACAATAATGGTATCAGGGCCGTAGATCTCTCTGATCTTCTCCATCCCCTCCCTGATGTCTTCGTAGCTATGGGTTCTAACCCTCATTGATCCTTATTACCCCCACTGATTGCATCTTTATCTGCGGCGGGATCTCATTATGCGAAATAATGGTAATCCCCTGTATGTACCGTTCAAGAAACTTCCTCAATTTTCCTCTCAGGACAGGGTGGACGAGCAGCATAGGCTGAATGTTCTGCATCAGCGCCTTTCTTACCTCGTTCCCTATCTTCTCTATGAGGCGCTGGCTGAAGGACAGGTCAAGGGCGAGGAACGATCCCTGGTCTGACTGCTGAAGGTTATTGATCATCTTCTCTTCCAGAGACTTTTCCAGAATAAGGATATTGAGCACTCCGTCCACCAGGTAGGGCTTCAATATGCTTCTCGACATGCGCTGCCTCACAAATTCAGTTATCAACTCAGTGTCCCTCGAGGATGTCGATGCGTCGGCGATCGATTCAAGAATGGTTACGAGGTCCCTTATGGAAACCTGCTCCCTTAAGAGGTTCTGCAGAACCTTCTGGATGACCCCCACATTTATCTGGTTCTGGGCCAATTCCTCAACAACCTTCGGATGAACAGCCGACACCGAATCGACGAGCTTCTGAGTCTCCTGCCTCGTCATCAACTCGTGCGCGTTATTCCTCAATATCTCTGTCAGGTGCGTAGCGATGACGGTCGGGTGGTCAACAACGGTAAACCCTTCTGCTATATATCTGTCCCTGTCCTTTTCATTGATCCAGTAGGCGTCAAGGTTAAATACCGGTTCTTTTGTCGGCAATCCGTCCCTTACCCCCTTCTTGTCATCACCTCCCATGGCAAGGATATTGCCGAGCACCAGTTCTCCTCTGCCCATCTCTATGCCCTTGATAAGGATCAGATATTCAAAAGGCTTCAACTGGAGGTTGTCCCTCAGCTTCATCGGAGGCACTACTATACCGAGTTCCATCCCCATCTGCTTCCGTATGGCCCGCAGTTTGTCAAGAAGCTCTCCGCCCTGCTCGGAGTCAACTATCGGTATCAATCCGTAGCCTATCTCTATTTCAAGTATCTCCAGCGGTTGTATAAAGTCCGGCTTCTCTTTTTCTTCCGGGATCAGATCGGGTACGCTGACTATATCTTCCCGCGCCGCCTTCCTTAAAAAATAGCTTATCCCGAAGGTAACGGTGGAAAGAACAAGGAAGGGCACAAGGGGGATGCCGGGGATCATCCCTATGGATAATATGACTACCGAAGCGAGGCTCAGCGCCTTCGGCTGCGTAAAAAGCTGGTTTACCATATCGCTGCCGAGGTTCGATTCGCTCGCTGCCCTTGTGACAATAATGCCCGCGGCGGTAGACGTCAGAAGTGCCGGTATCTGGCTAACAAGACCGTCGCCTATCGTTAAAATCGTATACACTGCAAGGGCATCGGTCGCCGGCAATCCTTTCTGCACAACGCCTATGATCAATCCGCCTATGATATTCACAAAGATGATTATTATTCCCGCTATCGCGTCGCCCCTGACAAACTTGCTCGCACCGTCCATGGCGCCGTAAAAATCAGCCTCAAGTTCGACCTTTTCCCTCCGTTTTCTCGCGCCGGCGTCATCGATGAGCCCGGCGTTGAGGTCCGCGTCAATGCTCATCTGCTTCCCCGGCATTGCATCAAGGGTAAACCGCGCAGCAACTTCCGCTACCCTTCCTGCGCCTTTTGTGATGACCACAAAGTTGATGATCATGAGAATGAGGAAGACCACGGCCCCTACGACATAATTTCCGCCCACAATAAAAGTGCCGAAACCCTTGATGATAAGGCCTGCCGCCTGTGCGCCCTCATCTCCGTGTACGAGGATCAGCCTCGTTGAAGCAATGTTCAGGGAAAGTCTGAAGAGGGTCACGATCAGCAGCACTGACGGAAAGACGGAGAAATCGAGGGGTTTGCCTGTATACATGGCGATAAAAAGGATCAAAAGCGACAGGGATATGCTTAAGGTAAGAAAGATATCGATGAAGAAACTGTTGAGTGGCACGATCATAATGAGGATCACAAAGACAACGCTGATGGCGACGAAAAGATCGCTTTTTGCCTTGATTATTGATCGTAATTGTCCCATTACAATGACATCCTGTGTTTTCTCTTGTAAACCTCTGCCAGCAGCTCCGCGACGATGAGGTAGAACTTCTCGGGAATAAGGTCGCCGACCTTCACGGCAAAAAAGAGCCCTTGCGCAAGCGGCCGGTTCTCAACCAGCGGTATTCTGTGCATCATGGCGATCTCCTTGATCCTTGCGGCGACAAACCCCGCCCCCTTGCCGACAACCTTCGGGGCGGGCATCTCTCCTGCCGCATATTTGAGCGCTATCGCGTAGGTTGTAGGGTTGGTAACCACCACGTCGGCGGTTTTTACGTCCTCGATCATTCTCCGCCTGGCCATCTCTCTCTGGAGGCTTCTCAACCTCGACTTGACAAGAGGGTTTCCCTCCCTCTCTTTGTGCTCTTCTTTCACCTCCTGGACGGTCATCATCTGGTCTTTCCTGTATTGCCATCTCTGGTACAGGTAATCAAGGCCGGCGATAAAAAGGAATATGATTCCTATCTTCAGCGCGAGGCTAAAGGATGCATTGCCGAGATATCCCACGATGGATCTCGTGTCCTGCCCTGTAAGCGAGAAGATATACGGCAGCTCGTTTATGATAAGCGAATAGGATATATACGCCAGGATAAATATCTTGAGAAGTGATTTTAAGACTTCAACAGCCGATCTTTTTGAAAAAAGCTTTTGAATGCCGGATACAGGATTCAGCTTCTCCACATCGAACTTTAATGCCTCCGGGCTCCACATGAAGCCTGTCTGCAGGATGTTCCCAAAAAGGGTAACGGCTATCAGGATGGCAAAAACAGGAACGACAATCCAAAGCCAGCGGTATACGACAAAATAAAGAATACTGTAAATATTCGCTGTATTGATATCCAGGTTGATGTTGCGCATATAACTGACATAGACTTTGAACATCTCGTTAAATCCGTGTGTTACGGAAAAATATAAAAAGATCGTGGAAAAAAGGATCACCATGCATGTCGGCACTTCCTTTGACTGGCTTACCTGCCCCTTTTTCCTTGCCTCTTCGATCTTTTTATCGGTCGGTTGCTCTGTCTTTTCCTGGTAGTTCTCGGCCATTTTCTACACCATTAACCGCAATATTCTTAAAACGTCCCCATCCATGCCTTTAAACAAGCTCGCCATGCACGGCGCTATAAAACCCAGGGAAAGCGTGAGCATGCTTATTCCGATAAGGATCTTCACCGGAACCCCTTCAATAAATATGTTTACCTGTGGGATCATCCTCGAGAGCATGCCGAATGCCAGCTCGGCGAGAAAAAGCGTGATGATAACCGGCGCCCCTATTTTCAGCCCCACAGAGAAGATCTTTGCGGTGGCGCTTACAACATAATGAACAAGCGGCTCCCTCAATGCAGCAGACCCGATGGGCAGTTCCCTGAAGCTCGTCGATATGGCCTTAAACACAATATAATGGGCATCGATAGCAAAAAAGATCATAACGGCAAGGAGGTACTTTACCTGCTCAAGCACAGATACCTGGGTCATGGTAAAGGGGTCCATCAACCGCGCAAAGGCAAAACCGGTCTGGAGCGACATAACATCGCCTGCTACTGTTATCGACGAGAAGACAATCTTTACAACAAAGCCTATAGTTATACCGATAAATACCTCCTTGGCGATAATAAGCAAAAAGGCAAAGGGGTCCCCAAGGACATCTGCTGCAACATCGACAGTTCCATAGAGGAGAAAGGCTATAAGGAGCGATACTCCTGCCTTGAAGGTTACGGAGACGTATCTCGATGAAAGGAGCGGTATCATCCAGAGCATTGATACGACCCTGAAGAATACAAGCATAAATTTTTGAGCTTCTGTTCCTATATCCGCCATGGCTATCGTATATACAAGGGTATGTTCGTTATGATGTTTGCCGTAAACGTAACCGCAAAGTTTATCATCCAGGGGGAAAGGACCATCAAACAGGCGACGATAACGAGTATCTTGGGCACAAAAACAAGGGTCATCTCATGTATCTGCGTCGCTGCCTGGAAAATGCTGACGACCATGCCTACCACGATGGACGCAAGAAGCATGGGCGCCATGAGGATCAGTGTTGATTTCAGCAGGTCGCGAAATATCTGGATAACAAGGTCCTGGCTCATGGGGCATCTCCTAATTAAAATCCTTTTATAATGGAACCGACGAGGAGGTTCCATCCATCTACAAGCACAAAGAGCATCAGCTTGAAAGGCAGCGATATGAATATGGGCGGAAGCATCATCATGCCTGCCGACAGGAGCACACTGGCAACAACCATGTCGATCATGAGAAAAGGTATATAGAGCAGGAATCCTATCTGAAAGGCCCTCTTCAGTTCGCTGATCGCAAAGGCGGGGACGAGGACGCGGATCGGTATCTCCTGTGGGCCCTGGGGTCTCTTGAGAGCGGCAATGTTCATGAAAAGCGCCAGGTCTTTCTCTTTTGTGTATTTCAACATGAAGGTGCTCATCTCTTTCGACCCTTTATCGAGAAATTCTTCAAAGCCGATCTTATTGTTCAGGTAGGGTGTCAGCGCGTTGGCGCTCACCTTCTCGTAGGTAGGGGCCATAATAAAAAACGTGAGGAATAAAGAAAGGCCGATGATGATCTGGTTCGGCGGCAGCTGCGTTATGCCCATCGCCTGCCTAAGTAATGAGAGGACAATTACGATCCTCGTAAAGGCGCTCATGAGAAGAAGTATTGCAGGAGCAAAAGCCAATACCGTCAGCACGAGGACAATATTAATGAGATTCCTTCCTCCATCGCCTCCGGTGAATGATGTAATGAGGCTTCCTATCTGTGTCTGGGTTTTTTCCCTTGAGGCTGTTTTTGCATCAGCGAAGGCAGGCGCGATGAGGAAGGAGATCACGAGGACAGCGATAAGGATATACTTCATAGTCCTTTATCCTCTTTTTTCCATTTCGCGAGCAGGGAGATCTCTTTGTCTCCTGCGCCGATAACGAGGATGTAATCTTTTACCTCCACAACGGAGACAAACTTCTTATATCCAAGATAGATTGAATCCACTTTTTTTAAACCGCAGCCTTCATCGGGAGGGCGAAGCCGGAACTTAAGCTTACCGGAGTAGCGGCTCAATGCATAGATGCCGGCAACTATCCCGAGCATCACCAGAACGACCTTGAGCATCCCGATATAGGTCTCGATCATCCCAGTTCCTGCACCCTTTCCTTCGGTGTTGCTATTTCAATGATCCTTACGCCGAGCCTCTCGTTGACAACCACTATCTCCCCTTTGCCGAGCAGCTTTTCGTTCACATATATGTCAACAAGGTCGCCGGCAATCCTGTTGAGCTCGATGATAGACCCCTTGGAAAGTGCCAGCAGCTCACCGATCGGCATCTTTGTCCTGCCTATTTCAACGGACATCTCAACGGATATATCCAGAAGGTTGCTGATGTCGATCTCAAACTTCTTTGGACTTGAGAGGGTATTGTTTTCTTTTGCAAATTCTTCCATTGCGCCTCCTTAGTTGACGGATTCTTCGATCCTTATCGCCTTGTTTCCCTTATAGATCCCCATTTTGCCCCTGAACCTGGCATTCTGCTGGACCTCAATATCCACCGGGTCGCTTATATACTTGTCAACGATTATTACATTCCCATCGGACATACTGATGAACTCTTCCAGCGGCATCTTCTTTCTTCCCAGAACCGCCCTCACGTCGATGGGCACCTCCAGAACCCTTTCTTTCAATTTTCCAAACCATTTTTCCCTCATTTCCATGTCTTCTCTCGACGGCGTGGTCGTAAGGTGGCCCTTGATGCTCTCAAGTATCCCGTAGGGCATGCATATCTTCATCCAGCTTGTCATATCGCCTATCTCGATATTAAATTCAGTTATCCCCACCGTCTCTTCCGGCGCCACCATGGTGATGTAATTAGGATTTATCTCTGACCTCGAGTATTTGCACCTTATCTCATAAACGGGGGCCCAGGCCTTCTCCATCTCAATAGAGACCAGATCGATCAGCTTTTTAATGACATTGAACTCTATCTTCGTAAATTCCCTGCCCACTATCTTCGGAACGGATATGTTCGTGCTGCCGAAGACTGTTTCGAGTACTGAAAAGATCATCTTCGCATCGAAGATCACTATGTAAAATCCTTTCAAATGCTCCGTGACAACAATATTCATGTTCGTCGGCAGCGGCAGGGTCTTGATAAAATCCTCGTATCCGACATACTGGATCGGCTGGAGTTCGACCTCGATCTCTTTCTCCATAAAAAGCGAGAGCGCCGACCTGAAGGATTTCGAGAACCTGTCATAAATGAAATCCAGCGCCGGTAGCCTTTCCTTTTTCCCTCTCGTGTACCTTATATAATCGAAGGTCCTGGCCTCTTTATGCTCCTGCGGCGCTTCTACCTTTTGCGTCTCTATCTCGCCTTCGGATATTCCATGAAGCAACGCATCTATTTCTTCCTGAGACAGTACCTGTTCCATAACAAGCTCCTTACTGGACAATAATATCCGTTATATATACAGACCTGAGCTCTTCACCGTTCTTAAACAGGTCCTTCAGGCTGCTGTAAATCTCTTTTTTGATCTCGTTTCTCTGGCCAACATCCATGAGCGCTTCGGGCACCTTTGTACCAAGAACCGATAATGTCCTGTCGCGGATCGCCGGGACCATCTTTTTTGCCTCTTCCATGATCTTCGGGTCTTTTACTTCTATTCCAAGGGACACCCTGGCAAATTTAACAGCGCTCCCTGAGAGGTTAAAGACAAACGGCTCCAGTGCCAGTATGGGGCCTACGCCGCCGTTCTTCTTTTTGCTGTCCTTCTCTTGTTTCGCCTCTGCCTGTCCTTCTTCCTGCCCGCCCAGGTATTTCTTCATTATCACGTCTCCGTACATAAAGTAGCCGCCGCCGATCGCCCCGCAGAAGACCAGCACAATGATGAAAAATATCAGCTTCATCTTTCCCTTTTTTGCCGGTTTCGCTTCTGGCTTCTTTTGCTTCTCCGGTTTTTCCCCGGTTTTCTCTTCAGCCTTCCGTTCCTTTTTTTCCTCATCCATACCCGATCCTCCGTCGTTGATGAAAAAGCAATAAGTGTGCCATGGAAGAAGGTGAAAGGTGAAAAGTGAAAGGTGAAAAGTTTAAAAAAGTTCTAAAGATAATAATTCAACTATATCAGTGTGTTGGCGTGCACGGCGGAGGATGACGGATCGGGTCGCGCAGGGCAAGCGGTCAATGGATGAAACAAGTGGGCCCTCGGGGTATCGTTCGATGACACATGATCGTCATTGAATTGACAACAAAAAAGGGGCTCGCAATTGAGCCCCTTAAGACATGGCTTACACTGCCGCTTATCTCTTGAGATTCATGAGCTCCGCGAGGATCTCGTCCGTTGTCGTGATAACCCTTGAATTTGCCTGGAACCCTCTCTGGGCAACGATCATTTTGACGAATTCTGTGGCCAGGTCAACGTTTGACTGCTCAAGGGAGTTGGGGTTTATCTTCCCGAGGCCGCCCTCGCCCGGGGCGTTGGTATATGCAACACCTGACTCAAGCGTTTCGGAGTAAAGGTTGCTGCCCTCCCTGCTCAACCCCCACGGGTTATTAAAGTTTGCGAGTGTGATCTGGTAAAGGCTGAGGATCTGGCCGTTGGAATAATGACCTGATATGACCCCCTCGCTGTTTACGGTCACGTTCTGCAGGACTCCCGGCGGATACCCGTCCTGTGTCTGGAAATTGGTGGTCGAGGCTATCGGATACTGGGTTGTGGTCCCGCCCCCTGAACCTGAACCGAAAACGATATCAATCGCCTGGTCAGCGCTTGCCCCCTGGGAAAAATTAAAATTTACCGTGTTTGCGCTGCCGCCAATGGTAAGGGCACCGTTGTTATTGAACACGAGTGTGCCGGATCCGGCCAATGCGTTTGCGCCGGTTGCCGAGTCAGCAGCATCAAGATGCGCCATCCATTCCCAGACGCTGGATTGCGGCGTGGTCGTCTCATAGGACTTCCTGAAATAGACGGTCACCGTATGTGCCTGGCCCAATGAATCGTATGCCGTAATGGACGATGAATAGTTGGAGGTTGTCGTGGGGTTGCGGGTGGCGGTCTCGTAGTTGACGGCAAAACCGTCTACCCCCAGCGTCTGCGAGCCGTCTGCCAGCGCTGCCGCCGTGGTGATATCGAGACCGGATCCCTTCCAGTTCGTATATGTCGTCCCGGCTGCTACCGTATCGGTATAGGTCGTTGTATCACCCGTCAGGGCGCCGTCAGGTCCCCTTTCTGCAACTGCTACTGTAAGCGTTGTGCCTGATACCGTGAAGGTATAGTCACCGACCCGCGGATAACCGCCTTCGCTTAACGTGGCAGACGCGATAGCGGTGCCCGCGCCGCCAAAGCTCGCATCGATATGTCCGGCCCATGTGGTATTTGACTGGAGGTTCACGTTCATGCCGATAAACTCTGTGGCCCTCGGCTGGCTCGGTTCAGGAGAGATCACGATATCTGTATCAACGCCGAAGGGTGCATTCGTTGTCCTGTCTATCTCCCTGCCCTGCAGGAGATAACCGGCAGGGTTTATAAGGTTCCCGTCCTTATCGAACCTGAACTGCCCCGCGCGGGTATAATATTTTGTATCGTTATCACCGGACTTCACGATAAAAAATCCGTCTCCGCCGATGGCGAGGTCCGTGGGCTCGCTGGTGCTCTCGAACGATCCCTGTGCAAACAGGGTATCGACTGAACTCAGCGCTGTGCCCCTTCCAACCTGGCTTGTCCCCGATGCCCCGAATATCGACTGGTACAACACATCCTGGAACGTTGCCCTGCTCGCCTTGTACCCTACCGTATTCACGTTGGCGATATTGTTGCCGACGACATTGATCGAATGGCTGTTGGAAATCAAACCGCTGATGCCGGAGAAAAAGGAACTTAACATAAAAACCTCCTTTAATTTTTAATCTGTTTGACGTTATTTACTGTATACTTATCACCGTTGCCGGCAACCAGCACAACGCCGCTGTCGCCTGTCTCCATGCCCCTTACAACGCGGTAAAGGCTTGTCGTGCAGCCCACCGTCTTGCCGTCCTTGACCGCCGTGGCCGCAATGGCCACGTCACCGGCGCCCTGGTGCGTATACGACAGGCTCTCTCCCTTGTTGAAGCTCACCTCTGTAATGCTGCCGTCATTAACATTCTTAAGCATCAATATGACCTGATCGTAATCTCCTGCAGGCGTAAGGGCCACCTCGTCGCCCGCCGAGAGGGTATTGCCGTCAACGTTGATCTTCTTCCCGATCACCGAAAGCCACTGCGTGATATTGCCTGTGCCTGCCAAGGATTTCATCTCGTCGAGGGAAGCGGCAATATTCTGCAGCTGCTCGACCTGTGTCAGCTGCGACAGCTGGCTCAGGAACTGCTCCGGCTTCAGGGGCTCTAAAGGGTCCTGGTACTTGATCTGCTCTATGAGTATCTTCAGGAAATCCTCCTTGCCCATGGAGATCGTTGATTGAGCGGCGCTTGTTGCCTCCTTGCTTATCCCTGATGCCTGGAGAATACTGCTTACGCTCCCTATTGCCATAATGCCTCCTTTAAGTCAGCTCGCTAAGGAAGGCGCTGAAATCCTCCCCTTCCTCGTACTGACCATTTTTTTCCTCTTGCTCATGCCTGTCGCGTCTCTCAAATTCCCTCTGGTCATTGATATCGACCATAATATTCGCATATATGTTTTTTCCTTCCAGGTGCCTCATGATCGTATCTTTCTGGGACTGGATAAAATTCATGACCCCTTCGCTGCCCGTCTTGATCTGCACGGTAACCTTCTGGCCGTCGTCCTTCAGCCCGACGAGGACCGTTTCTTTCTCGTCTATTTTCAGCCGCATCACCATGTCCATCGATGTGCCCTTGTTTGCGTATTGCTCGACAACCTGAGCCACCCTGTCCGCGATGGCCGAACCGAAAGCCCTGTCAAAGGCCTTTGTCCCTTCTTTGCCGTAAAGCCTATCTGCCCGGGGATCTTCTCCCCGCTGAAAGAGATTTGTCTCCTTCTTCGCCATTGCTGATTCCTGTTCATCTCCCGGTACAGCTTTGACCTTTTCCGTAGTTCCCTCGGGAGAGATCGGCGCCGACGTTCTCTTTACCGTCAACAACGTTATATTCTGATCTTCTTCAATGACCTCGCGTGGCGGCAAAATGGCCTCGTCCCGAACGATGCCCTTCCCGTAAATATCTTTTCGGTCCATCGTCCCGGCATCTCTTTTCTGAAAGAGTATGCGGTAATTCCCGTTCAGTTCTTTTTCGTCTCTGTCTTCGCCGGACAACAACGACCTTTCTTCCCCAACAACAGGTTCAGAGGGTTTTAGCGAGAGGTCGCCTTCTTTCTCGTGAATAATATATTTTACCGGCCCATTATCAACATGGACGCTGTCCTGTCTTTCTTTTGCGGTCATGTTGTCCCGTACCGGCACAAACAAGCCTTTATCAGTCAACGCTGTCTGGAACATCGTGGCCGGCTCCTCTGTTGTTTCATGGGAAATAGCCGGTTGGCCATCTGCTTTCCCATTGTCTGCACAGTCGTCCCTTTGAACGGAAAAACAGATCAGCGGCTCTCCGCCGGCTTTGGCATCGCTGTACAGGGCATTCAATGTTTCGGCCATCTCAGGATGTGCAGTTGCATCTTCCTCTTTTTCATTGGCGTCATTTATACCATCAATATGGACAGGGGGCTTGCCTGCCGGCTCCTGCTCCCACAAGAGCCACGGCTGCAGCAGCGACATAAGGTCTTTTTTATTGTCCATATCGCCCGAAGGCTCATCGCCCTGCATCGTCTCTAATCCCTGCTGTTTGTCCTCACGCCCTTCCGGGTTCACAAGAAAGGCATTGCTGCCTTCGGACAGTCTATCAAGCAGGATCGCCAGAAAATCTTGCGGGATCACCTGGTCCATACCCTGCTGTTCCTGCATGGAAAAATCCTGAGAGGGCTTCGCGGTGTTCATGAATAAGCAATTTATGAGAATGTCCATGACAAAACATAGAACAAAAACCGTGCCATATTGCACAATTAAGTAATATCAATGTGTTACAAATATGCGTAATTGTTTTTCGGGAATATTTTCAGGAAAACATTTCCCTCTGGGGAAAATATTTCCCTCGCAGACTAATGAAGCCGGGGGTCGATCCTCAGGGCAATGTCGTCGAGAAGCTTCTGCTGCGTTCTGTTGAAGGATTTCTTGATATCTGCCGCTATCTTTGATTTCAGTTTTTGAAACATCTTTTTTTCCTTTGCCAGTTCAAAAAGTTGTGACCTTAAACTGCTGATCCTCTCTTCTCGTTCTTCTTTTTCTCCGATCAGGGTTTCTATTCTTTTTTCCAGGTGAATGATGTAATCTTTCAGGACAGAAAAATCGCTCCCCGTCATCGTCACTGCACCGAGGCTGTTGTGGCTTTTATGTATAGTTTCTTCTGTCATATGCATATTGAGAACGATCTTCTTGATCTCGATCGTGATATCCTCGATCTTCCTCTCTTTATCGCGGATCATTGTCTCCTTCAGCTCGATAATCTTATCGATCTTATTTTTCAGCATGGTCTTCCAATACGTTACGCAGAGAAATTGTACATCGTAGGTCGTATATCGTAGAACATCCGTTTCCTCTCTTTTTTTAGAGGGTTTTGCTATATACGATATACTATATACGAAATACTGTTTTACACATAGAAAAGTATCTTCATGCTGTTCAGCGTCTCTTCGAGGGTGACCTTCTCATCGGTATTCTGGGCCAGAAAGGTCCTTACGCGGTCGATCATGGACATGGCATAATCGATCTTCTTGTTGTTTCCCGGTATATATGCCCCGATATTGATCAGATCCTCAGCCCTTTCATACTCAGACAGTATCTCTATGATCCTGCTCGAATATTCTATCTGGTCCTTCGATACGATGTCTTTCATTACCCTGCTTATGCTCCTTAAAACATCGACCGGCGGATATTGGTTCATATCGGTCAGCCTGCGGGAAAGGACGATGTGCCCGTCGAGGATCGCCCTTGAAGAATCAGCGATAGGGTCATCGAGGTCATCTCCTTCAACAAGTACCGTATAGATGCCGGTCATGGTGCCTTCTCCGTCCCCGTTCCCGGCCCTTTCAAGAAGCTTCGTCAAAAGAGAAAAAACGCTCGGTGTGTAGCCTTTCGACGTAGGGGGCTCTCCGATCGCCAGGCCTATCTCCCGCTGTGCCATGCCAAACCTGGTGAGGGAATCCATCAGGAGGAGGACATCCATTCCCCTGTCGCGGAAATACTCCGCGATGGCTATCGTCAGGAAGGCCCCTCTTACCCTGATAAGCGGCGGCTGATCCGAGGTCGCCACAATAACAACGGAATTTTTAATGCCATCACCCAGGTCTCTCTCGATAAATTCCCGTACCTCTCTGCCGCGCTCGCCTATGAGCCCGATGACGTTTACCTGCGCCTCGGTATGACGCGCTATCATGCCCAGGAGGACACTCTTGCCGACACCCGATCCGGCGAATATACCTATTCTCTGTCCCCTGCCGCAGGTAAGAAGTCCGTTGATGCTCCGGATGCCGAGGTCAAGCGGCGCTGTGATCCTTTTCTTCTTCATCGGGTTCACCGTCTGCCTGTAGACCGGGATCTGTTCCTCGTACATTACGGGACCTTTGCCGTCCATAGGGTTGCCAAAGCCGTCGATCACCCTGCCGAGGAGTCCATCGCCCACAGATGCCCTTACGGTATGCCTTTTTGAAAGGATCCTGGAACCTATGCCTATGCCGCGGAGATCTCCAAGGGGCATCAATAATGTCTTGCCGTCTTTAAATCCTACGACCTCGGCATCAATGGGGGAAGTCCCATCAATAGGGAATATGAGCGCCGAATCGCCAACAGAAGATATGGGGCCCCTGCCCTCTATGACAAGGCCCACGACCTGATTGACCTTTCCATAAACCCTGTACGGATAGATCCCGTGGATGACACTTTTAGCAGCGAGGACCTTTTCGGTATTAAAAGTGTCCATTCAGCAATTCTTTCTTCAATTCTTCGATTTGCGTTGAGATCCTGCCGTCAATATCGCCAAACGCCGTTTCAATGACAAAACCAGGTTCCTTAAGTGTATCGTCGTGAACAACCTTCAGGGAACCGATGCTCGTCTCAGGGATGTGCCGTGCATCTTCAGCCCTGATCTTTATCAGGATCTGGCCTTTATCTTCGCAAAGCTCGACAGCCCTCCGCGCCATCTCCATGACAACTTCTCTCCTCTCCTCGCACTCTTTCAGCACGATCGCCTCTGCAAAGATCAGCGCCAATTCCACCGATAATTTTTCACTCTTTTTTACCAGCTCATCCCTGAAAGAAGTGAGCCCGGCTATGTAGTTATTGATCCTCTTGACAAGGGGGTCAACCTTCTTCATTCCCATCTCATAACCGGCCTTTTCGCCCTGCGCAAAGGCGTCTTCAAAGACCTTCCTTGCCTCTTCTTCGATATCTCTTTGTCCATGCCCGCCTTGAGCTTCCGGTGATGCGTCGAAAAACCCTACGAATTCAGACTGCGCGCTCTCTACCTCCCTCTCAAGATCATATAATACGTACGGTTTAGTCATTTCCTGGGGCTCACGTCGCCCCCTCCAGCAGCAAAGCTGCCGGAGCCTCCTCCTCTCGCCCGAGAACGGGCTATAAACTATTTCTTGGGGCATCGGTGTCGGGCTTGTTGCTCGATACTAACCTCGCAATTAAACCGTTCCTGTAGCAAACCATCTTGAGAGAAAGGCAGTAAAAAGCGAAGAGCTGAGAGCTGAGAAATAAACTTCCCGACGAATTGTCTCTTTGGTCTCTCACCTTTCACCTTTCACCTTTCACTTTTCACTGCCTTTTTTTAGACAAACTGTTCTTTTCCGCTGGAGAGGAATATCTTTCCTTCACCTTCAAGCTTCTTCGCAACCATTGCGATCCTGACCTGTGCCTTTTCGACATCAGATAAGCGCACCGGCCCCATAGCCTCCAGGTCTTCCTTCAACATCGCTGCGGCACGTTCGGACATGTTCGAAAAGATCTTTTCTTTCATCCCATCGGAAGAGCCTTTCAGTGCAATGCCGATATCTTCTGAAGTGACCTCTTTGAGAAGGACCTGGATGCCCTTATCATCGACCTTCTGAAGATCTTCGAAGGTAAACATCAGCTGCCTGATCCTTTCTGTAAGCTCCGGATTGAGTTCCTCCAGCTTGCCCAGCAGTTCGCTCTCAACGGTCCTGTCCATCTGGTTCAGTATGCTTGCAACTGCCTCCACTCCACCGAGCTGTCGGCCCTCAGCGTTGCTGACGGTCTCCAGTTGTTCCTTGATTACGTTCTCTACCTCTGCAAGGACATCGTTGTCCACCTTCTCGAGAAACGCCATTCTCATCATCACATCTGTCTGTATAGTATCGGGGAGGACCATAATGGCATCACCAGCCTTTTTGGACCCCAATGTGGAAAGCACCAGGGCAATTGTCTGGGTATGTTCTCCCCGCAGCACATTTGCCAGTATCCTGGGGTCGCATTTCCTTAAAAATTCGCCTGGCGCCCCTTTTTTTGTCTCCATGCTGCCGATAAACTCTTCCGCCCTGTCATCACCGAAACTCTTTTTGATAATCGACTTGAATCTCTGTTCCCCGCCGACAACCTGCTTGTTTCTCCTGTTCAATTTCGACATGAACTCTTCGTGAACCTTTGTTACAACATTGTCAGGGATCAGCCTAAGCTTCGCGATCTCGTGCCCGATGGCCTCGATCTCCGTCTCATCGAGCTCCTTGATGATCTCCTTGGTCATCTCCTCATCGAGCGTCAACAGCATGATGGCCGCCTTTTTTATGCCGGGCATCTCTTCCTGTTCCATCATGTCCCTTCCTTCACCCATTCCCTGATGATCGAACCGACAAGCGCTTTATCTTTCATGACGTTCGCCAGGGCGGCGGTTGCCTTGTCCTCGATGGCCTCTGTCCCTGCGGTATTGCTGTTCTTCACATATACATCCCGTATCTGCTGGAGCGGCAGCGTCTCTTCCCTTCTTTTCAATATCCCGAGAAATGGCTTGACCACAAACAGGAATATCGCCACAAGCATGATCAGGTAGACAACGTATTTGCTGACGCTCATGATAAGCTCTTTCCTTTCAGCCTTTTCCATGAGCGCCCTTTCATCGGCGAAACTTTCAGCCTCGAAGGGGACGTTGAGCACCTCGATCTTATCGCCCCTCTCTTCGTTGTACCCTACCGCCCGTGCAATGACGTTTTTGATATTGTCTATTTCCTTCTGCGACCTCGGGACATACTTCAATTCTTCCCCTTTCTGCCCTTTTACTTTCTCGTATTTACCATCGACAACGATCGCAAGGGACATCTTCCTGATGTCTCCGTAAGGCTCTATGATCTTGCTCACGGTCTTGCTTACCTCGTAGGATGTCTGCGCCTCTTCCCGCTCTGACTCATTGGAACGGCCGCTCTGGCTATCCGCCCTGGCATCGCCTTTCTTGCCAATGTTCGGGACATTGGACGCAACTCCCGGTACGCCTCCGCCTATTCTTCCTTCGCTTCTGTTGACGGTCTTCTCTTTACTTTTCCTCTCGCTTGTCACGACAGCCTTGTTCGGCTGGTATTCCTCTTCAACCTTTTCAACTTTTCTCAGGTTGAGCTCAACGCTTGCCCTCACAATAGACCTGCTCGACTGTATGAATTTGTCGAGCATCGACTGGACCGATTCTTCGATCGTCCTTTCAACGTTCTTCTGCAGTTCGAAATGCTGCCCCGACAAGGCAACCGTCGAACCGGCGTTGCTGTTTTTGTAGAGGATCTTGCCGAAAGAATCAACAACAGTGATATTCTCCGGTCTTAAGCCTTCGATGCTGCCTGCGACAAGATGCACAACCCCTGCGACCTGTTCCTTTGCGAGGTTCCTTCCCTGTTTCAACTTTAAGAATACAGAAGCGGTGACCTCCCTCTCGCGATCGGCAAAAAGCGATTTTTCCGGTATAGCAATATGCACTCGGGATGCCTTGACCTCCGGCATCTGGTTGATCGTCCTCGACAGTTCACCTTGCACCGCCCTTTTATAATTGATATTCTGCATAAACTCCGTCATGCCGTAATTTGTTTTATCAAAAAGCTCAAAACCCATCCCTCCGCTTCCGGGGAGAGAGTTCTGTCCTGCCAGCAAAAGTCTGACATCATGAACCTTTTCTTTGGGCACGTGAACTGATGTGCCTCCCACGCCCAGTTTGTATGGGACCTTCAGCTCTTTCAGTCTCGAGACGATCATCGACGCGTCCTCGGTGGAAAGCCCGGAGAAAAGCGTGCTGTAGCTCTCTTTCTGTATAAAGGACAGGCCGATAATAGATCCCCCTATGATCGCGACAAGGGCAAAAAGGTGTACGCAGAGCTTGTTCTTAGGCGTTGTTTTCAGGTAATTCCTGAAGCCATTGAAAAAACCATCCATGGATCCCATGACTATACCTGCATCCTCATGATCTCTTCATAAGCGCTGATGATCTTGTTCCTGATCTGCATCATCATCTGAAAAGTCATGTCAGCCTTTTCCATGGCAATCATTGTATTGTGGATGTCCTGGCTTTCCATCTTCGCCAGCTTTTCCACTTCCTTGTCTGCTTCCTTTTCCAGCTCCGTGACCTTTTGAATAGATTCTTTGAGAACATCGCTGAAAGATACCTTGTTCTGTTCGTTGTTCTGTATCTTTATCGCCTCCGGAAAACGACTCAGTGTAACGCTGTCTATCTTCATAAACTGCCCCCTATTTTCCGATCTCCAGCGATTTCAAAAACATCGCTTTCGTTGTATTCATGACGTTAACGTTAGCCTCATAAGCCCTTGTGGCAGAAACCATGTCTGCCATCTCTTCCATAAGGTTTACATTCGGGAATGTAACATACCCTTCGCTATCGGCATCGGGGTGACCTGGATCAAAAACCTTTTCAAAGGACTTCTCGCTTTCCGCGACCTCCTCCACTCTGACGCCCTCGACCCTCCTCGACAGCAGGGCGTTGAACTCCTTATCGTCGGACACGTCTGCCGTACCGAAGACCACCTCTTTCTTTTTATACGGGCCTCCATCCTCGGTCCTCGTACTGTGTATATTCGACAGGTTCGTGGCTATTACCTCCATCCTCGTCCGCTGCGATTTTAATGCGGAGGCGCTAATCTTCATGATATCCAGCATTCCCATGTTATCTCCTTCCCTCGCTAATGAGATATTTCATTAAAGAAAATTTCTTTGTCGCGACCTGGACCAGCGAGTGGAACATGAGCTGGTTTTCGGTAAGCTTTACCATTTGATTCTCCATGTTCACCGTGTTCCCGTCGATCGTGCCTATACCATCACACTCTGCTCTCTCCCTGACCTCGATGCTGCCGGTGCCGCCCATCTTTCTCCCAAGCTCGGCCTTGAAGTCAATGTCCTTCTCTTTATAGCCGGGGGTGTCTACGTTCGCCATATTTCCGGCTATTACCCTGTGGTAAAATGCTCGTATATTAAGGGCTTTTTCGATGAGATTCATCGTTGTCATCAATACCCCCTCGCCGGGATCTCATATCCCACAGACCTGTACTCATGGATCTTGTTTCTCAACGTCCTCACGGTAATGCCAAGGATGCCCGCCGCCTTGGTCCTGTTTCCCCCTACCGACTTCAAGGCGTCAAGGATCAACTTTGTCTCCATCTCCTTGACGGATCCCAGCGCCGTGCTCTTAGAACATTCCAGGTCTTTTAAATGGGTCAGTTTTATGACAGAGCTACTCGACAATATGCACGCCCTCGCGATCGTGTTCTCCAGCTCTCTCACATTCCCTTTCCATTGTTTCTCCGAAAGAAACCCTAACGCATCATCGCTGATGCCGACGTCCATGCCCATGGAGTGCTTCTTCAAAAGGTACGCCACCAGAGGCGGGATATCCTCTTTCCGGTCCCTGAGCGGCGGCACCAGGACAGGAAATACATTGAGCCTGTAATAGAGGTCTTCCCTGAACTTGCCGTCCCTGACCAGGGCTTCTATATTTTTGTTTGTCGTTGCGATCACGCGGACATCCACCTTTTTCGGATATTTCGACCCCACTACCTCTACCTCCTTCTCCTGCAGAACCCGCAAAAGCTTTGCCTGAAGCCGAAAATCCATTTCGGTAACCTCGTCAAGGAGGATCGTCCCCCGTTCCGCGATCTCAAATTTTCCCGGCTTCCTTGACAACGCCCCTGTAAAAGCGCCTTTTTCATACCCAAACAACTCGCTTTCAAGAAGGTTCTCCGGCAGGGCAGCGCAGTTAACCGGTACGAACGGCTTGTCGACCCGTGCGCTGCTCTCGTGGATAAAGCGGGAAACAAGCTCTTTTCCGACACCGCTCTCGCCGAGCACCAAAACCGTGGCGTCCGATCTGGCAACCCTCTCGGCCTTTTGCAAAACCTCCCTCATGGCCCTCGATGCGTAGATAATCTTCCCGTTGCTGACGCCAAGCGCCCGCTTCAGCACGCTGTACAAGGTGTCCGTGTTAAAGGGCTTCTGAATATAATCGAAGGCGCCTTCTTTCATAACCGTAACGGCATCCTGTATCGTCCCGTATCCGGTAATAAGGATAACGGGGAGAAGGGGCGATTCTTCCTTAATATGCTTAAGAAGGTCAATGCCGCCCAGACGCGGCATTTTTACATCGGTAATCACAAGGTCATAGGCCTGCTTGTTGATCTCCGATACGGCCTTCATCCCGTCATCGACGAGGGAGACGTTGAACCCGGCCTGCGTCAGGGATTCTTTCAGCGCTATCCTCATATGATCATCATCATCTACAACCAGCACATTTGTTTTCATTGTCTATCCTTAGGAATATACATAAAAAAAGATGAACCGGACCCTGCTGCAGACTCTGCCTCGATGAAACCACCGTGCGCCTGAACGATATTGTATACGATAAACAATCCAAGACCGACCCCTTTATCCTTCATGGTGAAAAAAGGATTGAAGATATTGCGCCTCACATCCTCCGGCATCCCGACGCCGTTGTCGCTGACAACGAGAAGGGCGTATCCTCCTTCTTCCTTTACCTCTATCCTGATGGTCCCTTTCTCACCGACGGCATCTATCGCATTGCTGATAAGATTCATAATGACAAGCTTTATAAGATCGGGGTCAAATAATGACGGCTCCTGGTAAGCGGCGTTGAACTCCACTTCTATCTCCCTGCCCATGATGGAAACACTCATAAAATCGAGGGTATCGCTGACGATCTGAAAAAGTTTCTCTTCCTTCAGGACAAGCGTTTTGGGGCGCGTGTAGGAGAGTATATTATTGATGATCCTGTCGATCGTTTTTAAACCAAACAGGACATAGTCAACATACTTTTTCTCCTTTGCCCGCAACCTGCCTTCCTGGATCATAGAAAGGAACAGTTCCATGCTTCCCAGGGGGTTCTTGATCTCATGGGCGATCCTCGCCGCCATCTCTCCCATTGCCCTCAGGCGTTCGTCCCTCTCGCTCCTCTCTTTCATCTTTTCGACTTCCGTTACATCTTCGATGACAATGACCTCTTTGCCCTCAAAGCCATTGGTCAATCTTTCTTTTCTCCACCTGAAGCATTCCTTGCCGTTTTTGATCTCGCCGGTCTTCTCCCCGTCCACATTGAGGTGCGAAACGATGCCCCCGGCGGTCAGTTTTGCCGCATTCCTGTTCTGGAACGCAACCGATCTTTTATCGAGCACTACAACACCTACAGGCAATGAATTCAGGATGTTATTGAGGTACTCGCCCGCCCTTTCGAGCTCAGCGTTCTTTGTCTCCACCTCTTTTGTAAGCTGCCGTATCCTGCTTTCCAACATCCCGTAGTAGCTGATTATTGAATCAGAGGCCCTCGAAAATTCGTTAAAGGCATTTTCCAGAAGTTTTACATCAGGAACAGGCATGCCTTTTTAATTGCAAGTTGTATACCAAAGCGACAAAAGGCTCATGGCTCATGGCTCATGGCAAGGCCAAGCACGAAATACTAATTTCGAAATCCTAAACAAATTCGAATGTTCAAAAATGAACTACCCCGCCGCAAGCAGCGGGGTATCAGAGGATAGAAACGACATGATAATGCCCCCTCACCCTACCCTCTCCCGCGGGGGGGAGAGGGAACAGTGTTACCCCGCAGCAAGCTGCGGGGAATCATCCGGATTTAAAACGTAAGCGATACGAACTCGTTTTGAGCATTTGATATTTGAATTTCGATATTGTCTCGTGCTTCGTGCTTAGGATTTAGATATTGTTTCGGATTTGGTGCTTAGAATTGTTCTTCCTTCGTCAGAATGAAACCTTACGTGCTTGATTTTTCCATGAACTTTCTTTGCGAGGTTGTCATTAATTTGACAGAAGGGTGTCAGTCGATGCCGAGGCGCTTCATCTTCTCGATCAACGTGGTCCTGTTGATGCTTAATACCTGGGCTGCCTTGCTTTTCACGCCCTGTGTTTCCTGGAGCGCCTTCGCGATCAGGGTCTTTTCGAACTCTGAGACAAGCGTGTCGTACCCTCTTTCCATATTGAGCGGGGCCGTTTCTCCCACGCCCTCATTGGCGTAAAGTTTTTCAGGCAGATCTTCGAGATCGATATAGCCATTTCTCTTAAGAACCGCCATCCTTTCAACAATGTTCTGCAGCTCCCTCACGTTGCCGGGATATTGGTAATCAAGAAGCGTTTTGATCGCCTCTTCTGTAAAACCTTCGATATTGGCATTATTCAGCCGGTTTGACCGCTCAAGAAAATAATTCAGCAATAACGGTATGTCCTGCCTTCTCTCCCGCAGCGGCGGTATGTGGATGGGCACTACGTTGAGCCGGTAGTAGAGGTCTTCCCGGAATTTTCCCTGTTTCACAAGATCCTCGAGGGACCGGTTCGTGGCAGCGATTATCCTCAGATCCACCGTTATTGTCTTCGATCCTCCGATGCGTTCAAAGGACCTCTCCTGGAGAACGCGGAGAAGCTTTACCTGCAGATTTACGCTCATATCGCCGATCTCGTCAAGAAAGATAGAACCGCCGTTTGCAATCTCGAATCTTCCCAGTCTTGTATTGGCAGCACCCGTAAAGGCCCCTTTTTCATATCCAAAGAGCTCGCTCTCGAGCAATGTCTCGGGTATGGCGCCGCAGTTCACCACGACAAGGGGGCTGTCGCGCCGCGATGAATTGAAATGGATCGCCCTCGCAACAAGCTCCTTCCCCACACCGCTTTCTCCTGTAACAAGCGCGGTAGCATTCGTGTCTGCAACCTTTTCTATGAGCTCGAATACTTTCTGCATGGGAAAGCTGTTGCCGATAATATTTTCAAACTTATACTTGTCTTTAAGACAGCTTCTCAGTATCGTATTTTCGCGTACGATCTTGTTCTCCGCGTACCTCCTCAGCAGGTTGGACTTTAACCGCAGCCCCTTGGGGATATTATCAGCCTTAATGAGATTGAAATAGTACATCGCGGAATCTACCGTCGCGAGCACCTCCTCGAACTTGAAGGGTTTCAATACATAGTCAAATGCCCCGCACCTCATAACACCGATAGCCGTTTCAAGGCTTCCGTACCCGGTTATGACAATCCCCAGGGTATCGAGATATTCCTTTTGAATAAAATTTATCAGCTGAAGGCCGTCGATCTTCGGCATCATAAGGTCGGTAATCATGATCTGGTAATTGTTGTTCTTCAGGGCGATGAGGGCTTTCTTGCTGTCATTGAAAGGGTCGACGGCATAGCCGTTGCCCCTCAGGAATTCGCTCAGCATCATGAGTATATCTTCTTCGTCTTCTACGATGATTATCCTGCCCTTTTCCATCTTGCCTCTTTGCTATTTTTTTCTTTTGTCGATGATTATATTCGAATTCCTGAGCATATCCCAGGCCTTTTCCTTGTCTTTTTCTTCTTCTGTGGTTCCATCCTTTCTTTCCTGGGACGAACCGATCGAGTACGTTGTCGCCTCTTTGTCCCTCTTCACCTCTATCTCCCCGCCATAGATACTCAACGGCACGTGGAGTGCGAGGGCAATAAATACTATCCATATTTTTTTCATATTATTCTTCATCCCCGATATGGTATTATTATAAGTATATTTTCTCTTTTAGTAAGCAAAAATCGTTCCATGGATATTATTATTGCAAAAGATTATCATAATACTTGAAAATATAATTTGTCCATTATATATTTTCCGTTATCAAAAGGATTTTAGATGCGCAATGTAAAACCCTTCCTGAAAAAATGCTTTACCCCTATTACCATCCTTATCGTCCCCCACTCGAAGTCTCAGCCCTTCCGGGTCAGGGTGTCTTTCGTAACGCTGCTGGCCTGCGGCTTCCTTTGCCTGACAGGGGCGGGTTATTTAACATCTATCGGTGTCGACACAATAGAATATTACGCAATGAAAAAAAAGCTTTCCTACCTCGCGAAAGAATTTGATAACCTGAAAGCAACCATCTCGTCGCTGAAAAAGGCCGATACAGAGCTCACAAAGCTCCTCTCCCTGAAATCGAGGAACACCATCCTCAAGTCTGTCGATTTTAAGGATACAGGTTCGCCCGATATCGAATCCCTGAAGAAACAGATCAACGAAACCGTCCAGTCCGTCTATTCCATCAGAAAATATATTGCGGAACAAAAAGATCTCTATCTCGCAACCCCCTCCGGATGGCCTGTCCAGGGAACTATAAGCTCATATTTCGGTGAAAGGCTACACCCGGTGACCGGCGAAAAGAGCATGCACTCGGGGATCGACATACGGGCGCCCGCCGGTACCCCGATACACGCGACAGCCCCCGGCATAATCAGCTTCTCGGGCTGGACAAACGACAGCGGCTACATTATTGTTGTGGAGCACGGCCATGGGTTCAGTACCGCTTACGCCCACAACAAGAAAAACCATGCTTCTGTCGGTCAGAAGGTAAAAAAAGGAGAACTCATCGCAAGCTCCGGCTCCACGGGAATAACAACGGGGCCGCACCTTCACTACGAAGTATGGAAAGACGGCAGGCAGATCAATCCGGGCCTTTATCTGAAAGAGATGCGATAATGTTCCATAAAAAAAACTCATCGCTGGAAACGTTCATAAGCAAAGATGTGACAATAAAGGGCGAACTCACCACAGAGGGAATTGTCAGGATCGACGGGAACTTTGAGGGCACTATCAGGGCAGACGGCCTTATCATAGGAAAAACCGGCGAGATCAAAGGAGATGTGGCGGCCCGCGAGATAATGGTTGACGGCAATATCGAAGGAAACATCAACGCGAAAGAGATCATTGAGATAAATACCGACGGCAAGGTGCAGGGCGATATCCAGACCTTCAAGCTGATCATCTCCGAAGGCGCCTTTTTCATTGGACGTTCCTCGATGCAGAGGCCGCAGGACGCCCGGCAGGAAGAGCCGGAACAGGATGAATCGGACGGACCTGCCAAAAACAAGGTCAAGAAGCTCTTCAAGGCAATCTCTATATTTTAACCGCTTTCACAAAAGTCAACCTCATAATGTCATGTTTATGGCCACAATAGTCAAAATACAAACACCCGTGAGTCGTAAGTCGTGAGGCGTAAGATGTAAAAAATGTTTAAATCCTTTTACCTTTCACCTTTTACCTTTCGCTCTATTGACATGGCATTTCTTTTGCATTCTTTTCGTGCATCGATGGTGAAAAGTGAAAAAAATATCTTGCAAGTTTCTCTAAGTAGAATAAAATATGCATAGGCATGACCTAAATCATACATAATAAAAGGAGAAGGAAATGATACCGGAAAAGAAAACCAGCAGTACGGAATATGAGGAAAAGGACATTACTACCGTCGTTGCCGACGATCTCGAGATCAGAGGAACCATCAAGTTCAAGACCTCTGTCATGCTTAAGGGCATCTTCGAGGGGGAGATCTTCTCCGAAGGGCTGCTGGTCGTTGGTCCTACCGCAAAGGTCACCGCCACCATCAGCACAAAAACCCTGATTTCCCACGGCGAGATTACCGGCAATGTCACAGCAACCGACCAGGTTACCCTTAAAAATACTTCTTTGCATAACGGCGATGTCACCACTCCGAACATTATTATCGAAAACGGCGCCGTGTTCAATGGCTCATGTGCGATGAGGGCAAAGGACATAACGGTAAAGTAGCGATAAAAACTCACCACATCTGTAAGCCCACAAAAAGGAGGGAGTGATGGGGAATGGAATACCGATCATTAACGAACCGGCAGAAGAAAATATCGTAACTGTTATAGCTGACGATCTCGAGATCAGAGGGACCATCAGGTTCAAGACCTCTGTCATGCTGAAGGGCATCTTCGAGGGGGAGATCTTCTCCGAAGGGCTCCTGGTAGTTGGACCTACTGCAAAGGCCACGGCAACGATTAATACAAAAACTTTGGTTTCCCACGGAGAGATTACGGGAGACGTCTTCGCCGAAGAGCAGGTAGTCTTAAGGGAGACCTCAACACATACCGGCGACATAAAGACCCCCTATATCATGATCGAGAGAGGGGCAGTCTTTAACGGCGCCTGCACAATGGATAGAGGGGAAGCTGGTGTCATATCGGATTCGGCAATTACAGAACAACCGGCGCCTGCCGAAGAACCTTCACCTTTCGAAGAAAAACAGGAACCTCTTCCTGAATCACGCCAGGAACAAAAAAAGAGGCAGTCCAGAGAGAAGGTTCAGCCTGAAGAACCTGCAAGCGCACCTGAAGCCGCCGTCACAAATGAGACAAAAGGGGAAGAGCCAAAACCCGGCGAACTTCTCTAAAAAGCCTTGTTTCTCGCAGAGCCCGCAGAGAAAGACAAATATGCCTGTGGGCAAAATTGAGTTTTCTCGTAATTTTGTCCACACTTCTTGCCCGTGCCAAGGCAGAAGTAAATTATGCTCCGTACCGCAAGGCGTTTATAGTTTGCCATGATTGCATCTTTCTCGCAATCATGGCAAAAAATATAAGATTTCCTCTGCGCCCCTGCGATCTCGAACGACCGCAGGGAGTGGGCGAGAGAAAATGCCGTTTTCTCTACAATTATCCTGCCAACTATGCGATACTTATCGTAAACAAAGGTTGAGGTTGAGGAAAAAATGAGCAGGAACGAGGCCCAGAAAAGGATAGAGGAGCTCAGGCGGGAGATCGAGTACCACAACCACCGCTATTATGTCCTCGATGACCCCGTCATCTCCGACGGCGAGTACGACGCCCTCATGAGGGAACTGCAAGGGCTCGAAGGCCGGCATCCTGGCCTCATCTCTCCCAATTCACCCACACAGAGGGTGGGTGCCCAGCCGCTCGAGGGATTCAACACCGTCTCCCATGCCGTCCCCATGCTAAGCCTCGCAAACGCTATGACCGCCGGAGAGGTCATAGATTTCGACAGGCGCGTCAAAAAGATCCTCAATGTCGAAGCCGTGGACTACGTTATGGAAGTAAAGATCGACGGGCTTGCCGTAGAGCTTGTCTACGTCAACGGGGAGTTTACGCAGGGATCTACGCGCGGCGACGGATTCGTCGGTGAGGACATTACCCAAAATCTCAGGACCATACAATCCATCCCCATGAGGCTCATTCAGACGTCTGATATCCCGCGGCCCGGACACCTTGAGGTGCGTGGCGAGGTTTACATGGGCAGGAAAGAGTTCCAGGCGCTGAACAAAAAACGCGAAGAGACCGGGGAACCGCTCTTCGCAAACCCCAGAAACGCGGCAAGCGGATCCATGAGGCAGCTTGACCCAAAGATAACAGCAGAAAGAAAGCTGAACATATTCTGCTACGCGCCGGGGCGGGTCTCGGATATCCGCTTTCAAACGCATATGGAATTTCTCGACCATCTCAGGCGATGGGGGTTCCGCGTAAATCCCTTTATACAACTATTCAAGGATATTAACGATACCCTTGCTCATTACCAGCATATCCGGGACATGAGGGAGAAGATCCCTTACGAGATCGACGGTACAGTCATAAAGGTAAACAGGCTGGATTACCAGGAACGGTTGGGAACCGTCTCGAGATCACCACGGTGGGCAATTGCCTTCAAGTTCGAGGCCCACGAGGAACTCACCACCGTTGAAGACATTGAGGTCAGCGTGGGGAGAACCGGCGCCCTGACTCCCGTGGCGATCCTCAAGCCTGTGAAAATCGGCGGTGTCGAGGTTTCACGGGCGACACTCCATAATGAAGACGAGATACAGCGGAAGGGCATCATGATCGGCGATACGGTAATGGTTTCACGGGCAGGCGACGTGATCCCCGAGGTCGTGCGGGTGGTGAAAGAAAAAAGGGATAGAAGCGAGAGGCCCTTCTTGATGCCGGGACAGTGCCCGGTCTGCGGCGAGGACGTCGTGCGTCTGCCCGGCGAGGCGATCAGGCGGTGCGTCAACATCAACTGCCCCGCACAGATAAAAGGCAGCATCGAGCATTTCGCATCGAAGAGGGCGATGGATATCGACGGGCTCGGCACAAAGCTCGTCGAACAACTCGTCGACAAAAAGGTCATCAGGGATGTCTCGGACCTCTACTACCTGAAGAAAGAAGACCTCGCCCGGCTTGAAAGGATGGCTGACAGGTCCGCCCAAAATATCATCGATGCCATCGACGCCTCCCGGAGGCGGCCTCTCGGCAGGTTCATCTACGGGCTCGGTATCCGGCACGTGGGCGAGCACATCGCGGGACTCCTCGCCGAGCGCTTCGGGGATATCCATGCCTTGACAAAGGCGGATACGGAAACGCTCATTAAGATACCCGAGATAGGTCCCGAGGTCGCGAATAGTATCCTATCGTTTTTCAAAGACATAAAGAACAGGGAGACTATTGACAGGATACTGGCAGGCGGCGTCACGATAGAGTACGGGTCAACAGGAAGAGGGGGGCTCTACGGCACCCTCTTCCTCTTCACTGGCTCATTAAAAAGCATGTCCAGGGACGAGGCGCGGCGAAAGATTGAGGACCTGGGGGGAAAGACGACGAATGCCGTCAGCCAAAAGGTCACCCACCTCGTCGCAGGAGAAGAAGTAGGCTCGAAGCTTGAGAAGGCACAAAAGCTGGGGATAAAAATTCTCAGCGAGGAAGAATTCATACATACCATCCTTCAACAATAATATCAGATAATAATCGAAACATATTAATTTACTTGACAAATATACTTCAATTGTGGCATATAATAACATGTGCGACCAAGTGTGCCTGTGCGAAGGGAAGGTATGGTATATGTCACTTGACTTTATCAAGGAAAATGGTTAATGTAATACGATGATATACATGACTAAAATATAAAACAACAAGGAGATGGTGTTCTTTCTGTATAATTGTATTACCTGTATATTCTTTTTACATCTTGTAGCTTTATCCGGCAAGCAATACATTATTATCAGGTAGAATGAAAAAGGAGGCAAA
>DIWM01000039.1 GCA_002428485.1 Deltaproteobacteria bacterium UBA6106 | reverse complement strand
TCGATGGGAGCAATAGCCTGCTCAGCGGGTATCTTGTTGATCATCTGTTTTGTAATGAGAATAGTCAAAGGCTGAGATATCGTGTTTCACGAAGGATTTAATGATAGACAACAGGAAACCACACCGACGATGCACCAGGCTATCGATAAGTATTTCTTTCTCAAGAATGCCGACCACAGGATGACCGTTGTGATCGAGCCCGTTATGAAGGAAATATCGAAGGAATTACAGTCCCGCGGGCACGAATCTGCCATTATCAAAGAATGTCAGACCCTAAGCAAAAGCGGAACACTGCATCATCGCCATATCAGCCTGATCATATTCACCGGGGATAAGAAGCCTGCCTGCAATCTTGTGAAGTACCCAGTCATTGCTTTCGTGGCAGACAGTGAGAAAAGGATAGTATGGGTTCGCGAAAAAAAGATAGTCGCAAAGGACAACAGGGAGCGTAACGCCGGAGAATATCGGATAGGTGAGATCACGCGGCAACTAGTCGAAAAGCATATCCACAATTTCCTGCGAGAAGCACTGAGGAAAACCGGTTTATGATACTCTAACCCCACTCAGCTCGATTCCGTGTGTCCTTACCGCAGGCAATGGAGGCTCGCATCTTGAAGGTGAACTACCCCGCTCTTGCGGACGAGGTTTCCTGGTCCAATGTGGCGCCTGGCAGCACCACCTCTCCCCGGGCGTGACTTCCCGTGGTTCCCACGGTAGATCCTCTCAGTATGTTTATGGTAGCATTGTGGTCCCTGTCGAGGACCAAGCCGCAGAACAGGCACCTGTGCGTCCTCACCGACAGGGAGTTCGGCACTTTCTCGCCGCACCCTGAACAAACGCGAACTGTGTTCGGAAGGCGTTGTCTCATAATATCCTCCTCTTTGCTTTGTTTGTAAACCCAGGGGTCCATAGGGGAAGTGGACATCCGAGAAAAAAGGTCCAGGACCGGGGTACCTTCCGGGTTATCTTATATGGGAGCAAAGAGTATGCCACTAAGACTTCGAAAGGTCGGTGGGCTATAAAAGGGGGTTTTAAAAACTTGGATGTTGTATTATTGAACACATAGTTACATTTTGAAATCTCAAGTTTCGATTGCGCGATCTTGAGCCTGTGTATCATGCGCCAGAGCGAGGTGCGGTTGATCCCGAGTATCTCGGATGCCCGTGCCTTATCGCCGCCTGTCTTTTCGAGAATAGTCTGTACTGACCGCGGTAGCATTAAGTTTGCTTCTCAGGGTATCTATCGGGAGGATAAATTACCGTGGGGGGCGTGGATGGGAATGGCTATAAAAAGTGCTCCCCCGTGGGTGGAGTGATCAGACAATTGAGTCAGGGTATGGGGGAGCGTGTATTGAAAAACGCGTTGGTACGTGGAGAGTTTTTTTATTGCCGTTCCCTTATGTACATGAATGGGGTCGCCTGTGCTATAAGAAGAGGGCATGAGATCCTATTTGATTTTCCAACTAGTTGTATCATTTCCCACGTTAGCGTCTGACCGGTAACCCATAACTATCTCCACCAGCCTTCTTTAAGACCGCGCACTTCCGGCTGTTTTACCTAACCCAACCTTTTCTTCTGTGCTGGGTTGCCTGTCCTTTTTCTGCTGCACCTGTTTGGCCTGTTTGCTGGCCTTCTGCTTTGACTGCTTATGCTTGATCTTCTTTCCGCCTTTGTCTCCCATTGTGGGCGCCTCCTATTGTGTTTTTCTGAAAGGGTATTTTTCAATACTCGGCCCCTTCAGCATCCGAGATAATTCATCCCTTCTTTATCCCTGGAAGCTTTCCAGCGCTCTTTTCCGGAGTGGATTACGCAGCCTTTTCATTGCCTTTAGTTCTATCTGGCGGACGTATTCGCGTGTGATGTTGAGAGTGTCACCGATTTCCGACAGGGTGCAGCCCTTTTGCCTGTTAAGGCCGAACCTCATCCTGACGACCTTCTCTTCCCTCGTGGTCAAGGTAGAAAGCACCTTCCCTATCTCTTCCTTCAGTGATTCATTGACGAGCTCCTGAAAGGCGCACCGTCCATTATAGTCTGCCACGCATTCCCCGATGGTTGTGTCCTTTTCCCCGACAATCGCTTCAAGGGATATAGCAGGATCCGGGACGGCCATTATATCCATGATGTTCTGCTGAGAATATCCTGATCTCTTGGATATTTCCCTGACGTCGGGCTCGCGCTCAAGCTCCTGCAAAAGCCTTGCTGCGGTATTGTTGATCTTCGTCTTCTTCTCGATGACGTGGATCGGGATCTTGATGATATTCGACGAGTTCGAGATCGCGCGGACCATGCTTTGCCTAATCCACCAGGTGGCATATGTCGAAAATTTGTAGCCTTTTCGATGATCATACTTATCTGCAGCCCGCATGAGCCCTATATTGCCTTCCTGGAGCAGATCCATCAGGTCGAGCCCCCTGTTCTGGTATTTCTTGGCAATTGTGATCACGAGCCGCAGGTTTCCCTGGATAAGTCTTTCCCTGATTGTTCCGATACGATCGTCTATATCGCGCAGCTCTCGCAGCTTCTTCTTCTCGGCCGTCTCAATGCGTCCGGGATCCTTAATTATGGTCTCTATTATTTGTTTAATAA
>DIWM01000023.1 GCA_002428485.1 Deltaproteobacteria bacterium UBA6106 | reverse complement strand
GGCCGACTTCATCGGAATACGCATTTTTATCATGCCCCAGGGTTATCGATTCTTTGTACATTACATCATTTATTTTCAACCGCAAATATTGTTCCATCATTATTCTTTTGAGAAATAGAGATGAAACCAGATACTTCTTATAAGTATATACATGTAAGTATTCAAAATAAATTAAAAAAATACATATTTAAAGTATGACATAGCTTTACCAGAATGATTTTAAGAAGCTCTGTGGCCGTTATCCTGTTATACCTTTTTTATATCGGTAATTCATATTGTATTTAATTCTGTACAATAAGTTTGCTTCGTGATCGTTATTATCTCTACCTTAAGCATGGTCGTAAGGGCGTCCTGGAGGATTATGGAGCAGGGACAATTGGTTTACACATTGACAACCTCTGGAGCAGGATCAGGACAAAGATGGCGGAAAGGAGAGTCCCCCCGCATCATCGACGCAACTATAAAGAAGGACAGTGCGGCAAGGTAACAAGTGCCGCCGTCGTTCTCTGAAAGCCTTGACGTTTATCACCTTCTTGTTGTAAGTATAATGGTGTAATGGTGCCACTGCAATTTCTGAAAACACAGAAAAAGATAGTTTAGGGGTAACTATTGGGGTAACTGAGAAAACAATAATTTGTAACTAATCAATATAATTATATTAATATAGTTCATTTAAACTCCCTCTCTCTCCGCCATACCTAAAAAGACTGTTCAGTGACTGGTGATCGAGACCCCCGAAGAAAACCTTTCCCGCGGAATGAAGCATCTCAACGGCGTATATACTCAGAAATACAATTGGCGGTACAAGAGAACAGGACATGTCCTGCAGGGCAGGTTCAAGGCGATCATCGTCGATAAGGACAGCTACCGCCTTCAACTCTGCCGGTATGTGCTCCTCAATCCCGTACGGGCAAAAATAGTTGAAATCCCCGATGCCTGGAAATGGAGCAGTTATCATGCAATGACAGGAAAGGAAAAACCGGGGGAGAAGGAATTTATCGAACGATGTAAAAAGGCCCTGGGGAAATATGATACGTTGCACGAAGTGCCGAGGTCACAACGATTTGTCGGCAGACCTCCGTTGGAGGACATTTCACGGATGACATAAGACAGCGGAAGCAGGAACGAAACAAAGTTCTTTATGATGCCTGCATGCAACACGGCTATACCCTGAAGGAGGTTGCCGATTTTCTTGGTATTCATTATACAACGGCAAGTAATGTCATCAGGAATCATGATAAAGATAAAAACTGATAATAAAAGACCTGACCTCAATAGATAGACAATAGACAGGCCCGAACCCCAATAGGCCCGTTGAAACTATTTCTGTGCGCGTTTTGGTTCTTTGTCCTTCTTTTCTTTTATATTTTGTGCGTGTTTTATAGCCTTTTGTTTCTGATCCTTGTCTCTATTTTTCTTTCCGCTTTTGTCTCCCATTGTTTACCCCCTGTCATATTAAGGCATGAAAAATTATATCAGACAGGGAGCAGACTTGCAAGTAAGGAATGAAATGCAGGGAGAGACAGTATCTCTCACAAAACCGGACGTGGAAAGAAAAAATTTCCCCGCGCCCTCTATGTGCTCGAGCGTAGCGGGCGAGAGGCAAAGGTTTCTCGGCGAACGTTGAACAGCTTTTTCTGCCTGCTTGTTCGCCGTTATCGTGCCGAGAGGGCTTTTACCCTCGGATCGTCTTCCTTTATATCGACGGTAAGCCTTTTCCCGGTATTTTCACCGAAATGGTCGAAGATCCCTACGATCAGGTAATTGATCATATCCCTGAGGTCCATGCCTTCCCCGGTCACCGAGGCCTCGCCGATCCAGATATCCGTTGTCCCGCCCGTATCCCTGTAATCTTTTCCGTCGATGATCTTAAGGGAGAGCCATTTATCGGATACCGAGGTCGTATAGGGGACATAGGTGGTTGAACCGGGAAGCTGGACCGTCGAGTAGGACGTTCCCTTTGGCCCGGTTTTTGTTACCGTTGCGGTTCCTCCCGGCTGGTACACCGGCATTGTGCGGGTAACTGTCCTTTCGTGCCCAATGCCGTATCCGTGGAGGACATAATAAACGGGGCTGTCGAATTGCGATATCGCATAGCCTTTCAGCTTCAACATACTTTCAAGCTTCCTTGCAACTTCCTTGTCGAGCAGGGGATTTTTCGCTTCCTTATCTTCAACCACATGTATGGTCGTGCCCGGAGAGATCATCAGCGGCCTGTCCGGATTGCGGAAGCCGTCCACTCTGACAGTATACGATGCGCATCCATGCAGGAGCATGAGCGAGAGAAGCAGCATACCTTTTATAAAAACTCTTGCAGTTGCAGTGCGGAAATTCATATCAGCGATCACCTGCCATGTAAAGAATATCAAACAACAGATGGTAAAACAATGAAAAAGGAAGAAAGAGAAGGGCGTGGAAATGAAAGAGCAGGTACATTACAGTGAAACGTTGGGGTCGTTCTCCCTTATATAGGCGATGATCTCTTTTGCGTTGTCGGAATAGGCGATGACCTTGTCGTAATCGAAGGAGATATTATTAAGAAACTGCAATATGATCGCATCGCCCACCCTTGTTTTGGGCATTATCCCGGAAAAGAAAAAGCCCGATTCCTCAAAAGCGGGAGAAGCAAAATAAGTGAGCTGGTCCTCCATGCCGAGATAGAGGTTGATCGCGGCTATCTGTTCGACGCACAGGAGATTCTTCAATATTTTTTTAATTTCACGCACCACATTTGATCCGTATTTTTCAATAAAGATCTCGGCATTTCCTTCAGAGGCATACACTTTCGTATAAATGACCGAATGATCATCCGTGAAATGGGGTTCCGCGAAGGCAGGAACAGCATAATCGTGTTCGGCGCCCAAATTTCCGTATAGCTTTTCTATTATTGCCCTGTGCCGGGCAGGAGGGTAGAGGGTGAGCGGTTCCGGTTTCTGAAGATATTTGAAGCTCAACACCACGCTTATTCTCTGGGATTCACCCTTTGAAATACCCTTGAAAATCCAGGTGGCAGGACTTGTCGCCAGCTCTACGCCGCAGTCGACCAGACCATGGCCGACCATTGTTTTTTGCGAATAGATGTGGTTCGCGACGGCAAAGGCATAGACACCTTCAAGGTCGTATCGCTTCGGTGTCGCAAAAAGGAAGTCGAGCATCATCTTCATGCATCCCTGGCCCCTGTATTCGGGGCTGACAAAGATAAATGTCAGCTCTGCGATCCTTGCGCCGGGTTCGGGGTAGTGGAGGGCGGCATGCCCCATAAAAACATCATCCTTTGTTGCCGCGACCGTGGAAATCATTTCACCTGAGTCGTTTAAGGCCACTATCTGTTCGGGATAGTAGATGACCTCATCAAAGAATGTGAAGCCGTGTGATTTATAGGCGCCTTTTGAGATCTCGATCGCCTCCGAGGCCTTCATCCTCCTCACGTCGTATTCGATCCTCGCAGCGATAACGACAGGTCCCGGTTTTTCTTCTTCAACGTGCTCCAGTTCGGAAAGGTCGAGGAAGCCTTCTATGTTCTTGCCGGGGAGATATTTGACGAGGTGTATCTCTTTGCCTTTAGACCCGAGGTTATGGAAGGAGACCTCATCGATGATCTCTTTCATAAGAAATGTGCCGAGCCCCGTGGATCCTGCTTCAAGGATATCTTTCGAAGGGTCATAGAGGGTGATCTTGCCGGGGTCGAAAGGCATTCCCTTCTCTTTTATGATGATTTTTATGCCCATGGAGGTTTGTCTGCAGATGATGTCAAAAGTGTTCTCCTCACCGGCCTCAAAGGCGTGTTTTATGACATTTATGAACGCTTCTTCGAGGGCAAGCTCGATCTGATATATGGTCTCGACGGTAAACCCGAACATCTTTGCCGCCTCTCTAACAGAAGCCTGCGCAACAGGAAGATACGATATGTGATTGGGGATGGTTAATTTAAAAAAACCGTGACTTTGCATGGGCTGCTTCCATCCTTTATGTCTGAGGGCATGCTAGCCCGGCAAGCTTCTCCAAAGGAGAACCGGGCGAGGCGCTGCCCCATTCCCTGTCTTTGCCGGTATTCCCGTAGTCAAGCGTCTTGCCGTCTTTTCCTATCTCGAAGATCTCGACGACGGCGTACCCCGTTTTATCTTTTTCGCACCTGAACTCGTAAAGGATGTTCCGCTGGTGCAGGTTCTCAAGGCCTTCCGTAAAGAGGCCGCTCTGTTTCCGTATGGCAATATAGGAATTCCTGCCTTTTTCCGAATAGACAAGCCTGCCCCAGATCATTTTATTTTCAGGGGACGTCTTTTTTGCGGTACGGTTTTCAGCGTAATAATAATCTCCCTCACTGTCGGAGGCGTATTGCCGGACTTCGCTTATCTCCGGCATTTTCGGGAACAATCCTTTTCTCGATGCTTCGAGCGACCTTTTATGCTGTAAAGAGATGACAAAATATCCGATAACAACTACGGCTATGCCAACGCTGATCCCGAACATTACTACATGAAAAACAGACGGTCTTTTTCTCAACATGTTATCCTCGTTGCCCCTTCCCTTTTTATTGTCAGTATATCATTGTGATAAGACTTGTCAAGAATAGTCATTTTTTCCTGCATCCCGCACTTGCGTACTCCCCAAAGACCTGCTATACAGAATAAAACGAGACCCCCGGTTTAAAGCCGCCGGGGTTCCTGAATGCCCGCAAGGAGGTTTGCGTGTCGCATCTTCAAATGCCAATCATAAAAAAGCTAATTATTATCCTTTCAATTTTATCGTTTTTGGTTTTAAATACTCTCATGGCAGCTACAGCATATCCTTCGCTCACGGCAACGATCAAAACGAACAAAGGCGATATACGGCTCACGCTCTTTCCTGATAAGGCGCCGCTTACTGTGCTGAACTTTGTGAACCTGTCGAAAAGAGGTTTTTACAACAACCTCAGGTTCCACAGGGTAATCCAGGATTTCATGATCCAGGGAGGATGCCCGCTGGGCACAGGCACCGGCGGCCCGGGGTACCGGTTCAAAGACGAGTTCTCACCGGGATTGAAGCATGACAAACCAGGAATGCTCTCAATGGCGAATGCAGGGCCGGACACGAACGGAAGCCAATTCTTCATCACCCACGTTCCTACCCCGTGGCTGGACAACAGGCACAGCATCTTCGGCGCGGTCGTTGACAAAACAGACCAGAAGGTCGTGGACAGCATTGCGACTGGAGACACGATCATCGCCATTGTTATTGAAGGTGACGACGCTCAGTTAGCCGGGGGCTACAAGGCCCAGCTCGATCAATGGAACAAGGCGCTGGAAAGAAGATAGCCGGGTCCGCATCTTTCGATATTTGATCCCTGCTTCATTTATTACAGAGAGGCGGCGAAAAGCCGCAAAGGGAAAGCGGTATGAGGGGGAAAACTGCTGCTATCGTCGTTGATGTTCAGGGCGATTTTACAACGGTGAAGAAAGGCGCCCTCGCGGTCCCGGATACGGATGAGAAGTTCCTCAGGAAGGCGGCCCGTGCGATCAGAAGGTTGAAGAAGCAGGGTATCGTCATTTACGGGACCCAGGATTGGCATCCGTCGGACCACGTCTCTTTTGCAGTCAATCATCCTGGCAGAAAAGTCTTCGAGACAGTGTGCTTTGAAGGGAGAACTCAAATTCTATGGCCGCTCCATTGTGTCCACGGAACAGACGGGGCGAGGGTCCTTGTCGACAACAATCTCTTCCAGGCTATTGTCAAAAAAGGACAACACCCCAAATTCGACAGCTACTCCGGTTTTCAGGATGATGGGGGAGCAAAAACAGAAATGCATACTATCCTGAAAGCAGCAGGGATCAGGAAGCTGATTATCTTCGGACTCGCCACGGATTACTGCGTAAAGGCCACTGCGATGGATGCGGTTGACCACGGCTACGACGTGGTCGTCGTCGAAGGTTTATGCAAAGGCGTGGCGCCTGAGACAACGGCGAAGGCGTTGGAAGAAATGAAGGCGCGCGGCATCCTCATCGTGAAGGAAGCCGGTGCACTGATCAAAAAGTAGGGCCGCATCTTCAGACGGCAGTTGACAGGGGATTGTCTGTTGATTAAAAAGATGCTACCATAGTACAATAAGCATGGCGGTGAAAAAGGCAAAAACGGAAAAGGGCCTGCAGGGCCATTTTCAGGATATCCTTGAGGCCGTAAGCCTCCTGGGCTCGAGCACGGTTCCCGGGAAGGTCATTGAGATGGTACTCAACGATCTCCGTGAGCGGCTCGGGAAAAGGGCCAGATGCGCCTTCCTCGAAGGAGATGACCTGAAGCTCAGGTTCTGGGCCGGCGACCATGTTTGCCCTATAGAAGGACTCCAGATACATAAAGACAGCGTTGTCTGGGACGCCTTAAAGAAAGGCGTAGCCGTCAATCTCACGGACCCTCACCAGACGAACGGCTACAAGCACACGTTGAGCGCTCCGATCAAGGTCAAGGCCATTGTCCCCCTGAGCTATGTTGATCCCATGACGCAGCAGGAGACTAAGCTCGGGGTCCTGATCGTTGATTCAGGGAAAGAGGAGGCCCCGATCTCGGCGGAGGATTTCCAGTACCTGCAGGTGATCGGGCAGCTCATTAGCGCCATCATCGGGAGGGCGAAGCTTATTGAGCAGCTCATGACGTCCTGCGGCAGGCAGGAGTCGATCCTGATGGAGACAACCCACAACTTCAGGAACCGCATTGTGGTAATAGGCGGCTTCTCCCGTCAGATAGAGCAGATGGCGCAGGGAACAGAGCTGGCCGAAAAGGCCATGCGCCTCCAGAAGGAAGTGAAGGCCCTCGAATCCCACCTCGCCGTATTCGAAAAGTACATGGCCCAGAAGACCTGAAAAACAGTCACCATAAGAGCAGTTGTTAGCCGTCAGCGTTAAAATCCGTAAGGCGTGAAATTCCGTAAGGCGTAAGGCGTGAGGCGTGAGGAGAGACAACAACGCCTGTTCAATCCGGATGATCCCCCGCAGCTTGCTGCGGGGCAACGCTGTTCCCTCTCCCCCCGCGGGAGAGGGTAGGGTGAGGGGGCACGGTCATCTGGTTTTGTCTTTCTCACCTCACGCCTCACGCCTTACGACTTACGAGACTTTCGCCAGTATCCAGTATCCAGTATCGAGTATCTCATATTCCTTCGAACGTTGAACATTGAACCTTGAACGTTGAACCGTTCCTCTGATACAATAAATCTGCAATTACTCACAATGGGAGAAGAGATGGCAAAGGATATTAAAGAAATTATCACCGATTGTACACTGTGTTATCACAGTTGCGGCACCGTAGTAACCGTGGAAGATGGAAGGGCAGTAAAGATAAAGGGGCTTGAGTCGCACCCTTTGAACAGGGGCATGCTCTGCCCGAAGGGAAGGGCGGCACTTGATAATGTCTATAGCCCTGACCGCCTGAAGTACCCGTTAAAAAGGACAAACAACAGTTTTCAGCGGATAACCTGGGACCAGGCCATCACCGAGATAGGCGAGAAGCTTTTAAGGCTCAGGGAAGAATTCGGCCCTGCCGCACTCGGCGTATTCAGCGGATCCATCGGTGTTGAAAATCTTGAGATGGCAGGCTTGACCCACAGGTTTGAGGCTGCATACGGATCGCCGAATTTTTTCTCAGTAGAAAGCATCTGCTACCGGATGAGGATCAGGACAAGGCAGATCACTTTCGGAAAATATCCGACAGAGGAGCTTGACTCAAACCTCTACATACTATGGGGACATAATCCACAGGAATCAGATTTTCCATTGCTGCTTGCGATAAAAAAGAATATGAAAAAAGGGGCGAAGATCGTCGTTGTCGATCCCAAGAGGATCTCACTCGCCGACAGCGCGGAGATGTATATCAGGATAAGGCCTGGAACGGACGGAGCCCTTGCGCTTGCCATGATACATGTGATTGTTGACGAGAAGCTTTACGACGGTGAATTCATCGATAAATACACATACGGATTCGACAGGCTTGTTCCCCATGCCATGGAATATACTCCTGAATGGGCAGAGAAGATCACATCTGTGCCGGCTTCTGATATCCGCAAGCTTGCAAGGTTGTTTGCGGGTACCAGGGGCGCGGGCATTTATCAGGGGACGTGCACGCAGGACCAGACGGCGAACGGGACGCAGAACAGCCGCGCCTTCGCAGTTCTCCAGACCATCACCGGCAATATAAATAATCCGGGCGGATGGGTGATCAACCCGGGGCTGCCCCTGGCGAATATCGGCCTCGATGTGGGAGAAAAGCCGCTTGGCGCCGACCAATACCCGCTTTTCTACGAGATAGAAGGCAAGAAGAGCCATTTCGGCGTGGTCACCTGCGTTCCGGAGAGCGTCCCGGAGAAGATCAAGGCCTTTTTAATAATAGGAGGGAACCCCGTTGTGTCAATGGCCGATTCCAATGCCTTCAGGGAGGCCTTTAAAAGGCTGGAACTCCTTGTTGTCCACGACCTTTTCATGACAGAGACCGGGGAACTTGCGCATTATGTGCTTCCTGCCTGCTCACACCTCGAAAAGTGGGGGCTTGCATACACGTACAATGTTTGTCACGGCTTGCCTTATCTCATGCTCAGAAAAAAGGCAATAGACCCGCTATATGAAAGCTGGTCGGAATGGAGGCTTTTTACAGAGCTTGCGAAGAAGATCGGCGTTGGAGAGAAATTTCCATGGCAGACAGAGGAAGAGCTTGTGGTACATGAACTGGCGCGTACGGGATTAACCTTTGGGCAGCTCCTTGAAGAAAAACCGGAAGGAGCTTTTTTTAAAGAGAAGAGCTACGGGATGAAGGGAGGAGGGTTCCTGACGCCTTCCGGCAAGATCGAGATATACAGCAGCGTGCTGGAGAAGATCGGTTTTGACCCTCTCCCCACATATCTTGAACCGCAGAGAAGCCCTGCCAGCTCCCCTGAGTTATTGAAAAAATATCCTTTGATCCTCTCTACGGGCAACAGGAACCGCTATTACACACACGGACAATTCAGGGGCATCGGGTCATTGAAAGAAAAGAGCCCGGGGCCGCAAGCAGAGATAGGGCCTGAAACGGCAAAGGCCTGCGGTGTCGGCGATGGAGACGATGTGGTCATTGAGACGAACAGGGGGTCAGTCCGGATGAAGGCCCATGTGAGTGAAAGGGTTTCAGAAGGGGTGGTACTCGTCCCCCATGGATGGTCCGGAGAGGCGAACGCAAACCTTCTGACCGACACCGAATGCAGGGAGCCTATTATGGGCTATCCCGAGGTCAAGGCGCTTTTGTGCTCAATAAGAAAAGCGGCTCATGGCAAATCCTAAATTCGAATATCGAAATCCTAAACAAATTCGAATGTGGCAAAATTCAAAACGCAAGGAACATACAGTTGTCTGGAGCATGCAACATTGGGATTTTGATATTACATAGAAAATAGTCTACCTCTGATCATTAATTGAGAGCATGGCGTCGGGATATCCCGGAGCAAACCGTCGTGAGGCGAGGAAGCTCGGTCTTTTGCGAAGCAAAAGTTCCGAAGCCGAACGCGAGCGAATGAAGCCGCAGGAGCGTAATGAGCGTGTTTGCGGGGGATGTCCCGACGCCATGCTCATCCTTATGGAGGAAGGTCCTGGATACATCAATTTCATTCTTCGAGGGTACCGCGAGAAGCGCGGCGTGGGCAATTGTTTAGGATTTCGTGCTTCGATATTAGGATTTATTGGCATCATTGCGAGCCTGCAGGGTGTGGCGATCCCGGACTCATGGATATTAGTTGGGTAATTGCTTTGCTTTGTGCAATGATGTCATGTATAATATCCCCATAACCAGGCCCTGCGCAACGTGAATGTTATGAACCCCGTCAGATCCGGAAGGAAGCAGCGGTAGTAGCTGTTCCGTGTGCCGCAGGTAGCCTGGTCTAAAATATAGGCATATAGCCTCCAGCCATCAGCTGTCAGAAATCGGTTTGCCGATTCGGTTGTCTGTAAGTTTCTCAGCTATGAGCCATCAGCTATGAGCCATGAGCCAACATATGAGCTATACGGTTATTGCAAGGACGTGGAGACCCAGAAAATTTGAGGACGTCGTAGGACAGCCCCACATTACAACTACGCTGAAGAACTCTATCCAGTCAGGAAGAATATCCCACGCCTACCTGTTCACAGGCCCGAGAGGCGTCGGCAAGACATCCATGGCGAGGATCCTCGCAAAGGCCGTCAATTGCAAGAACGGGCCATCGGCAGAACCCTGCGATGAGTGCGAGAACTGCAAAGGGATCAACAGTGGAAATTTTGTCGATGTCATAGAGATCGATGCTGCCTCGAAAACCGGCGTCGATGAAATGAGGGAGCTTACGGAGAGCGTGCATTATATGCCAATGCGCGGGATTTACAAGGTCTACATCCTCGACGAATCCCACATGCTGTCGAGATCCGCAGTGAGCGCCTTGCTGAAAACCCTTGAAGAGCCGCCCGGTCACAACATCTTTATCCTTGCCACTACGGAGGCGCAGAAGATCCCCTATACGATCATGTCGAGATGCCAGCGCTTTGATTTCAGGAGGATCCCGGAAAAGGATATTGTCGAACAGCTGAAGAAGATCTGCAACCAGGAGGGGATCGGATATGATGAGGGAGTCTTCCAGTATATTGCCGTTGAGGCAGACGGGAGCCTCCGCGATGCGGAATCGATGCTGGACCAGATCATCGGGTTTGGCGGAAAGCATATTGCAGAAAAGGACGTCATTAATATCATCGGGATCGTCGAAAGGGACGTACTGTACAGGATCATCAAATCGATCTTAGACGGCAACCTGAAGGAAGGGCTTGAGCTGATCGAGAAGACGCTTGGCGAAGGATACGACGCACACCAGATCTACAGGGGCCTCGTATCATTTTTGAGAAACATGATGCTTATCAAGGTCTGTGAGGGCATACCATCCTTTTTGTATATCGGCGAAGAAGAATTCAAGAGGGTTTCAGGTCTGCTGCAGGGTGTGGAATATTACGAGATCCAGAACATGCTCCATTATATGTTAAAGGCTGAAGACCTTCTGAAGGGGCTCTTTCCGAAAGTTGCGCTGGAGATCCTCTACATCAACCTGTACAACCTGTCAAAGCTGAGGGACGTTGAAAAGGTCCTTGATAACCTCGAACAACGCGATTATGCCGGTGGGCAAACAGCCCACGATATCGTTGGGGACATTGTAGCAAAAGAGGCGGCCGGACCGCCCCGTGAACTGAGCGCGCAGGGTTTTGTGGAATACGTGAAGAAAAAGAAGCCCTTTATCGGCGGTGTGTTCGAAAACCTCCAGGTACAGGTTGAGCAGGATACCTTCGTTATCTTTATGGACAGAAGATACAGCGGCATTCTGAAGACTGAAGGCGACGAGATCGAGCGTCTTCTCAGGGAATTTTTTGGCAGAGACATGGCGGTACGTATCAGAGATGCCGGTCAGGTAAAAAAAAATATCCTTGATGATTTTGTGAAAGAGGCTGAGTCGTTATTTAACGTTTAAGAGGAGGCTCTATGTCGAAGCAATTCGGACAGATCCTGCAGCAGGCAAAAAAGATGCAGGAAAAATTGGTGAAGATACAGGAAGAGGTCGCGAACAAGACCGTTGAGGCGCAGTCCGGAGGAGGGATGGTCTCCTGTGTGGTAAACGGAAAACAGGAGGTGCTTTCCCTGAAAATCTCCGAAGAGATATGGGAAGAAAAGGACAAGGAACTTCTTGAAGATCTGGTCATGGCAGCGATCAACGAAGGCCTCGATAAATCGCGGGAGATGCTGCAGGAAGAGATGGCGAAGGTAACAGGCGGCATGCAGATGCCTTTTGGGATGTGAACGTGTTTTATCCCGCGCCCATAGAAAGGCTCATCGAAAACCTTACAAAACTCCCCGGCATCGGCAGGAAGACCGCCACGCGGCTTGCCTTTTTCCTTTTAAATGCCAGGGATAGTTATATAACGGAGCTTTCGACAAGCCTTATCGATATCAAGGAGAAGATACGCCTCTGCAGCATCTGCTTCAATATCACCGATACGGACCCCTGCGAGATATGCAGGGATGCGAGGAGGAGCAGTTCGACGGTCTGCGTGGTGGAGGAGTCTTCGCACATGATGGTGATAGAATCGTCCTATCCCGGCTATTTTCGCTACCACATCCTTCACGGTGCCATAAACCCCATCGAGGGGATAGGCCCTGATGAGATCAGGATCAAAGAGTTGAGAGAGAGGATAGAAAAGGAAGACATAAAAGAGGTCATCATAGCCACAAACCCCAACATTGAGGGAAATACAACTGCTCATTACATCGGCGAAATACTCAAGCCCCTCGACGTGAAGATCACGAGGATCGCGTCCGGCGTCCCTGTCGGAGGTGACATTGTCTACATCGACCCGCTGACGATCAAAAGCTCGCTGGATAACAGAAAAAACCTATAATAGCTCTTAGCTCATAGCTCATAGCAGCAGCAAGAACATACTGATCGTTCGACGTTGGGCGTTAGGCGGAAACAATCATAATTTGTAAGTCGTGAGGCGAGAAAAGTAGCTCATAGCAAAGAAACAAAAGCAACACAAAGGTTGGTTTGCCATGAGCCATGAGCTAAGAGCTATGAGCTTTATTTCTTGATGGATTGCCAGTCTTTCAGGAACCGCTCGATGCCGATATCCGTTAAAGGATGGTTCATCAACTGTTTCAGCACATTGAACGGTATTGTCGCTATGTCTGCGCCGAGGAGCGCTGCCTCGAGTACGTGAACGGGATTCCTGATGCTTGCCACGATGACCTCTGTTTCGAAGCCGTAATTGGAGAAGATCAGGCAGATCTCCTCGATGATCCCCATCCCTCTCTCCGATATATCGTCGAGCCTGCCGATGAAGGGGCTTACATAGGTGGCGCCTGCCTTTGCGGCAATGAGCGCCTGGACAGGCTGAAAGATCAGGGTTACATTCGTCTTGATCCCTTCCAGCGAGAGCGTCCTTACCGCCTTGATCCCCTCTTCGGTCATAGGGATCTTGATGACGGCGTTAGGGCCAAGGGCGGCGAGCTTCCGCGCCTCTTCGCACATGCCTTTCGCATCTGTCGCAATGACCTCAAGGCTTACAGGTCCGTCAACGACGGAGAGTATCTCCTTTATGACCGCATCGGGGTCTTTTTTCTCTTTCGAGAGGAGCGAGGGATTTGTCGTAACGCCGTCTACGAGCCCCATGGCAATCCCTTTCCTGATCTCTTCAACGTTTGCCGTGTCTATAAAAAATTTCATGATTTACCTCCTGCCGGTTTTTTTATAGTGTATGGTAGTTTATCCCTTTCTTTGTCTTTTGCCTCTCAGGTGCCAGAGAAAAAATGCCGATGCCTCAAGGCTGCTCGTCAGCATATATGCCTCTTCAAGCGTATCGCCGCGCGCAAAACAGCCGTGCCCGCGTATAAGTATGACCTTGTATTCCTTCATGTGACTGCTAACCAGGCTTGTGGAATCTTTTCTTCTGCCTGTCTTTTTGAAGGTTAACACCGGTATCTTCTTAAAGAAATACGAACCTTCCCAGTCTACAGGGACGAGCAAGTCTTCCGTCATCGACAGGAGTGTCGCATAAGGCGGGTGTGCGTGCACGATCGCGAGCGCATCGGTCTCCCGGTAGATAGCTCTGTGAACAGGCGTTTCCGTTGATGCCCTGCGGGAGATCTCCGGATCGTCTTTATCAATATCGATCTTGATGATGTTCGTCCGGTTCAGCCGCCCCAGCATGGCGCCCCTTCCTGTAATGTAGATCCTGTTGCCCTGCCGCACGCTCATGTTCCCCGCATGTGAGCTGATCAATCCCCGTACAAAAAGATCCCTCCCGAATTCCGAGAACTGCCTGATAAGGGTTTTTTCCGAGATGTTTTTCATAATCGAATGTTCTCTATCCGTAAGTCGTGAGTCGTAAGTCGTAAGGGGTTAAAATCGCTTAACGCCTAACGCTTCACGCCTCACGGCTTTAACCATGCGGCTTGATGATGACCTTCAGGCAGTTTTTGCCGTCGGAGGCGGCCTTAAATCCCTTTGCGATATCCTGCAGGCCGAACCTGTGCGTTATCATGTCTTTGACGTCGATATTCCCGGACCTGATAAGCTCGATAGCCTGTATATTATCAAGGGGGGCTGCCCCGTAACAGGTTTTAAAGCTTACGTCGTTCCTCCAGAAAGGGTTCAGGTCGATATCGAGGGTCTCACCGGGGTTAGGCACTGCAAAGAACAGGATGGTTCCTCCCCGTTCGACTGACAGCAATGCCTGCTTCGCGGCAGGCAATGCCCCTGCGCATACTATTACCCTGTCGGCTAAGCGGCCGTGGTTTATTGCTTTTATCGTATCAGGTACATCAGAGTCAGCAGGGACAACCTTTTCAGCGCCGAATCTCAGCGCCGCTTCCAGCCTGTAGTGATCGATGTCCGTCGCAACGATCCTGCCGGCGCCCAGCGCCCTCGCCAGCTTGATCATGAGCAGGCCTGCTATCCCGCACCCGATCACCATGAGCGTATTGCCCGGTTTCAGGCCGATTGCCCTCAATCCTCTGACCACTGTCCCCAGAGGTTCAACGAACGACCCTTCCTCATAGGATATTTCGTCAGGGAGAAGGAACGTGCCTGTATCGATGCTTTTGCCGGATACTTTCAGATATTCCGAGAACCCTCCGGGATCAAAATTATTCTTTGTCTGGAAAACCTGGCACGCTGTCTGGTGGCCCGTAAGGCAAAACCGGCATTCATCACAGGGGACATGGTGCGTTGTGAAGACCCGGCCGCCTTTTTTGAATTTTATGATCTTTTTCCCGACCTCAACTACCTCACCGCTTACTTCATGGCCGAGAACGAGAGGGGCCTTTTTGATGCGGTACCATTCAAGGACATCGCTGCCGCATATGCCGCTTGCGATCACCTTGACGAGGATGTCACGGGGGCCAACGATGGGGACCGGCATCTCTTCCACTTCGACCTTACTGTTGCTGTAGTACATCCCCACGCGCATGCCGGTGCTATCCTTTTCTTGCCCTGTTCTTCTCTGTGAGGAAGAAGTCGTAGGCTTCCTTCGGTTTTACACCGCCATGGACAACCTTTCCTATGGCCTTTATCATGGCGACAGGCGATTCCGACTGGAAGATGTTGCGCCCCATATCGACGCCCGCGGCTCCGTCCTGAATGGCATTATATGCCATGGTTAGCGCCTCAAGCTCCGGCATCTTCTTGCCGCCGGCGATAACAATGGGGACAGGGCAGGAGGCCACTACCGTGTCGAAGCCTTCCGGTACGTAATATGTCTTCACATAGGTAACGCCGAGCTCCGCGATGATACGCGAAGCGAGCCTCATGTATTTTGCGTCCCTTGCCATATCCTTGCCTACGGCTGTTACGCCGAGCACGGGGATATTGTAACGGTTTCCCCAATCGACGAGGCGAGTCATATTGTGTACCGATTGCGTCTCGAATTGTCCGCCGATGAAAACCTGGACGGCCATGGCCGAGACGTTCAGGCGTATGGCCTCGTCTATGTCTATCGCGATCTGTTCGTTCGAGAGCTCATTGAGAATACTTGGCCCGCCGCTTGCCCGAAGGACTATGCCCTTGTTGTAGGTCGGCGGGACGATCGTCCGGAGGATGCCACGGGTGAGCATCAGGGTATCGGCGTATTGCAAAAGCGGCAGGATGGTGACGTCGACACGCTCGAGCCCGGTGGTCGGGCCCTGAAAGTATCCGTGGTCAATGGCCAGCATAACCGTCTTGCCTGACCTGGGATTGAATATCCTCGACAGGCGGTTCTTCATTCCCCAGTCCAACGAGTTGCAGCCCTTGAGAAAGAAGGGTTTGCTCTTTGCGGGTATGTCTGTGTAAAACTGTTTTTCTTTTTCCGATTCGTCGACTTCAGGCATGGTTCATTACTCCTTAAAAGTGAAATGTGAAACGTGAAAGGTGAAACGTGAAATGTGATCGGGCATCCGGTATTTGGTTTGCCATACTGTGCATTATGGTTAAATTTAGCCCTGCATCAGTCCTTTGTCAATTGAAATCCGGAAACTCTTTTCTGTCCTTCAGCAATACTATTTTCTGGCTGTCATCGATATGCGGGAGGAACTCCTTCAGCGGCCTGTTGTATAAAGGGTGGATGACCTCCCGCTCTATTTCGATACAGGGCACGATGGCGAACCTTCTCCTGTGAAGCTCCGGATGCGGGACGGTAAGGGAGGCTTCGTCGATAAGGGCATTGCCGAAAAGCAGGATGTCAAGATCAATGGTCCTGGGGCCGTTTTTGACGACGCGTTCCCTCCCCATCCCGGCTTCGATTTTGTTGAGGAGGTGCAGCAATTCGAAGGCCGTGCCATCCCAATCAATTGACAGGGCACAATTCACAAAATCTTCCTGCGCTATTCCGGAGACAGGAGAGGTGGCGTACAGCGAGGATACAGAGCGTATGTGTGCCCTTTTGTCAACGGCAATCGCCTTGATGCTGTCAAGGCAGTTCCTGGCCTTGTCGCCGATATTAGACCCGATGCCTATGAAGACACTGTTTTTCACGGCGTACTGTCAGGCAGGTTTTTCTTTGTCGGAATTTTCCTTAGACGGAGGGTTCTTTTTGTCCTCAGGTTCCTGGGATGCCTTTTTGAAACTTTTGATGCCTTTTCCGATCGCACCGCCGATCTCGGGCAGTTTGCCTGCCCCAAAGATCATTATCACAATGACAAGGATGATAATAAGTTCAGGTAATCCAAGGCCAAACATAATTAACAATACCACTTCCCCGTTTACTGAGTCAATGTTTTTTGAAGACCCTGCAGGAAAAATATCCTTGATTGTGGTTACCCGCCGTTGTAAAAAATAGGCAGCCGGAAGGGAAGGATATGAAAAAAGGCATGGAACATTTAAACAAGATGGCGGTGAATCAGAAAGCAAAGCGGATGCTTCAGAAGTCGGGCGAAGAGCTTCAAAATGATTGTTTGTATTGCGTTCAGCTTGCCCGCTGGGCAATTGACAAGGGGCACTTCGTGGCGGAGCATGATGTTGATGAGACGATAAGGGCCATGATGACGTGGCGCCCTGAGAGGATCATGAATTTTTTCATGGTTGCCGTCGGTGAAGAATACAGCCCCGACGGTTGGGAACAGGCAAGGGACCAACGGGAGATGGCCTTGCTGATCATCGAGGACATTGAAGAAAAGATGGTCACCCATTTTCCGTGGTACAGAAGCGCAGAATAATAAAAGCGGCTCATGGTTCATAGCTGATAGTTCATGGCAAGATAAAATTCTAAATTCGAATATCTAAATCCTAAACAAATTCGAATGTCCAAAATTCAAAACATAAACAGCACACATTCGTTTGGAACATTTGATATTTGAATTTTGATATTGTTTAGAGATTGGTGCTTAGGATCTCGTGCTTGATTTTACTATGAGCCATCAGCTATGAGCTGAGTAAGCATTGACTATCCTTTCAATATATTTTAAAAATACTATATGGCGTTTATCGAGATAAGGACAATCCCCGACCCGGTGCTCAGGAAGATTGCCAAACCTGTTAAAGACATTACCGACGGGATCCTGAAGCTTTCCGGGGATATGATCGAGACCATGAGGCTCTCGAACGGGGCAGGCCTTGCCGCAAACCAGGTCGGGTTTCCGATCAGGCTGATTACCATAGATGAGCACATCAACAAGCAGGAGAACCGGCACATTGTCCTCGTCAACCCCGTCATTGTTGAGACCGACTCCGAGGAGACTGCCGAGGAGGGGTGTTTAAGCGTACCGAAATATTATGAGTACGTGAAGAGGGCGAAGAAGGTCCTCGCACGCGGCGTGAGCCTGAAAGGAGAAACGATCGAGATCGAGTGCGAAGGCCAGCTCGCGCGGGCGCTGCAGCACGAGATCGATCACCTGAACGGGATCCTTTTCATTGATCATTTGAGCCCTGTAAAAAAAAATCTCTTTAAGAAAAAATACCAAAAAGGAAATAAATGAATATCGTCTTTTTCGGGTCCTCGGGTTTTTCAGTGTCTCCCCTGAGGTCGATTAGCGAAAGCGTTACATGCGTTGTTACAAAAAGATCCAAGCCCAGGGGCAGGGGATACCTTCTCGATGACAACGAGGTGAAGAAGGCTGCCCTGGATCTTCGCCTGCCGCTCATAGAGATAGATTCTTTTAAAGATGAAGAGGCGCAGAGGATCAGGGATTTCAAGCCTGATCTCTTTGTCGTTGCATCCTTTGGGCTGATCGTCCCCAGGTGGGTCCTGGATCTGCCGACGATAGGGCCTGTCAACGTCCATCCGTCGCTCCTCCCTTTGTACCGCGGGCCGTCACCCATGCAGTGGGCTATCCTGAATGGCGACGAAGAGACGGGCATTACGCTCATCATTATGAACGAGAAGATGGATGAGGGAAGGATCATGTACCAGGAGCGTGCCTCTATAAAAAAGGGAGAGAACATGGCCGGCCTCTCAGACAGGCTTTCGTCAAGGGTGGCCGAAATACTCCCCGGGATCGTTGATCATATAGATGCACAGGGGATGATCGAGGGCGTTGAACAGAGGCACGAAGACGCAACATATGCCCCTATCATCACCAAGGAGATGGGCCGGATCGATTGGTCAAAAAGCGCCGAAGAGATCGAACGGCAGGTAAGGGCCTTTGTCCTGTGGCCCGTTGCATATACGTTTCTTGACGGCAGGATGATGAAGGTATTCGATGCGGAGGCTGAAGAGATAACCCGGAAGGGGATGAGACAAGGCGTTGTCGAGGGGATAACAAAGGAAGGGTTTTTCGTCGAAACGCCGGAAGGGTTCCTTAAAGTCCGGGAGGTGCAACTGGAAAACAAAAAGCGCATGAGGGCCTACGATTTCACGCAGGGATACAGGGGGCTTGTGGGAAAGACGCTGGGGCAGTAACACCCGTTAGGCGTGAGGCGTAAGTCGTAAGAGGACCGCTTTCATGTCGCCGAGTGCCGGCAACCCGCAAGCGGGTACCCCGACGCCGAACGTTTTCTTTAGAATTTCGATATACGATATACGAACTACGATATACGGTCAGTTATCGGTTAATACTCCGACGCATCCGGTTTCTCGGACCGGGACCTTTTCTTATCGGATTGAAGGTGTTTCAGGCGAAGGACTTTTTCCTGCGCCCTTTTTGAACGTTTTCGTTTTTGACGTTTTATCTTCTCGATCTGCCTTCGCTCCTCGCTTCGCCTGCCAAGGACGAGATTCTCGATCTTTTTGATGAGTATGCGCCTGGCAAGAAAGCGGTTCATCGCCTGGGACCGCTCGCGCTGGCATTTTACTTCGATGCCGGTAGGGATATGCTTCAGGTAAACGCAGGTGGAGGTTTTGTTGACGTTTTGTCCGCCAGGCCCGCCTGAATGGACAAAACGCTCTACGATGTCGCTTTCCCTGACGCCGAACTTCTCCATCTTTTCCCTGAGCGCCTTTTCTTTATCTGAGCTTATAACGGACATAATATCCTTTCAGCTAAAAGCAATAAACCCGTAAGTCGTAAGGCGTAAGTCGTAAGGGGATTACATGATAGTGCATATCGTACTCGTTCCTTGTTCCTCGGAATGCATCTGACCAGCATCCAGCATCCAGTATCAAGTATCCAGCAACAAGCACCGCGCGGTGTTGACGCCTCACGCCTTCCGCCTCACGCCTTCCGCCTCACGCCTTCCGGGTTTGTTGCTGCCTGTTTGACAAACTCCTCTATCTCCCTGTTTACCTCATCCGGTTTTTCGAGCATGACCATATGTCCGGCGCCCTCTATGAGACTGAGCCTGGAATTGGCAAGGGAACGATGTAAAAGATCAGCGTACTTTGGCGGCGTCAGCAGGTCATCCTTGCCGCAGATGATAAGGACGGGAGCCTTGATCTCAGCGATCCTATCGATGACGTTAAAGCTGTTGCAGGCATAAAAATCCCTGAAGATGGCCTCTTCGCTGCAAAGCATCATTTCGTCGAATGCCATATCCTTCATTTGAGGAGAAGTCGTTTTGGAGAAGGCGATATCGACTATGTGCCTGACCGTTTCTGACTTATTGAGCCGTATCCCTTCGAGTATGGCCGGCAGGACGGCCAATTTTGCACCTGTCCCGATGAGGATGAGGCCCTTCACGAGGTGAGGGTGTGCGAGGGCAAAGGTCATGCCGATCGCACCGCCCATGGAGTGGCCGGCGATAAAATACCGGTCCGGGGGACTTTCGTTGAGAAGGCTGTAAACGGAGTCGCTGTATTGCCCGATAGAGTCACACCCGTTGCCCTGGGATTGCCCGTGACCGGGAAGGTCTATGCACAGGACCTCCATGGATCGTTTCAGCTGTTCGCTTTGAAAATACCATGCCCTTGTGCTTCCGCCGGCCCCGTGAATGAAAACGACCTTATCTCCTTTCCCTGCCTGTTCGTAATGGATGCCCATATATCCTCCGGAATTTTATTGAAAGGACCTGTAAGAAATTATAATATGATGTCATGAGATTTATTGCAATACTCCTTATGGTTCTTTTTCTCTTTTCCTGCGGCAAAGGCGTGGAGCTTACGCAGGTACAGAAAAAGGCCGTTGAACAGGGGAGCGAGGAACGCTATCAAAGAGAGCTTGATGAGATAAAAAAGACCCTGAAGGGCGACATTAAGATAAAATTAAAGAAGGAAGGAAAAGGCGGTTATAGCTGGGAGATAACCGGGAAAGACGCCCAGGAGATCATAAAGGCAAATGATATACTGGTGAAGAAGCTTGGCAACTAAGTAGAAGCCCTCAAAAGCCCAATGCCGCGGGCATATCGTATCGCTTCAGCATGTTCTTCCAAAGAGGTCCGGCCTGTGATCTCTTCACATTCATCCGCCCTGTGGCACGGGTGATATTGCGCCATGATGTTGACAAAGGCGTTCTGTGAAACCTCATCCCTGATGAACTGAATGATCTTTTTCGTATCGTCGCCGCAGGACGGCATAACGAGATGGCGAATCAGCAGCCCTTTTGTGGCGATGCCGTATTCGTTAATATGAAGGTCGCCAACCTGCCTTTGCATCTCGAGGACCACCCCCCTGACGACCTCAGGGTAGTCTTCGGCCTTGCAGAATCGCTGTGAAAGCCGGCCATCGAGGAACTTGATGTCAGGCATATAGATGTCGACGATGCCGTCAAGAAGCCTGATCGTTTCGATCGAGTCGTAGCCGCTCGTATTGTAGACGAGGGGGATGGAAAGGCCGTTCCCGATCGCAATTGAAAGGGCCTTTATGATCTGCGGAACATAATGGGTAGGGGTTACGAGATTAATATTGTGGCAGCCGCGGTCCTGGAGATCGACCATGAGCGCCGCCAGTTTGCCGTAGGTGCAGCGGGCGCCTTCGCCGTATATGCTGATGTCGTAATTCTGGCAGAAGACGCACTTGAGGTTGCAATGGGTAAGAAATATCGTTCCCGATCCGTTATTGCCTACCAGAGGCGCCTCTTCTCCGAAATGAGGAGAGGCCGATGAGACGAAGAGATCATAAGGCGCCTTGCAGTATCCGAGGTCGCCGACGAGCCTGTTGGCCTTGCACTTCCTCGGACAGAGCGTGCAGGGATTGAGCAGGGATTCGAGCTCTTCGAGCCTTTCCTGCAGTATGCCTTTGGAGTATGATTCTATATAAGAGGGGGTATAATCCATGGCCACTTTAAAAAACCGATAATTTGCATTAATATTATATCATAGCAGCATAAAAAAACCAGGAAGGTGCCTATGAAATATGAATATGTTCTGAAGATATTTTCCATGGAAGACCTGAAAAAAGAAGGTGTTGTCGTTGACCAGCACAATAACATTGTTTATGCGTGCAGGCCCGATGGCGAATGCGAAATGCACGATGTCGGAGCGGAACAGTTGGATAATATGTCGCGGCTCCTGAACAAAATGGGCGGCGAGGGGTGGGAGCTCGTACAGTTTTCTTTTCACCAGTCAGGTGTGGTAAGCTTTTGGAAGAGGTCCTTAAGAAAAGGGAATAAAAACAAATAAAAAATCGCAACAGGAGGTGGAACTATGCCTTTAACGCCCTGGAAATCTTTGTGGGAGTCAAGATTTCCTTCAATGAGAGAAGAGATGGACAGGATATTTGAGGATTTCTTTGAGAAGGCGGGTTTTCCTTCCCTGCGGGAGGGGGGATGGGCGCCGGCGGTCGATATACACGAGACAAAAAAGGATGTTATAGTCACCATCGATATCCCGGCGATCGACCCGAAAGAGATTTCGATAACGATCGTTGAAGATAAACTGACGCTGAAAGGGGAGAGAAAGGCGGAGGAAGATTGCAGGAATGAAGATTGCTACAGGTCTGAAAGGGTTTATGGATCGTTTCAGAGGACCATCCAGCTCCCGGCTGAAGTGATTGGAGATAAGGCAAAGGCGACATACAAGGATGGGGTCCTGAAGGTAAAGATCCCGAAATCACAGAAGGCAGTGCCAAAGGAGATCAGGATAGAGATACAGAACAGCGGGAAAGGGTGAACGCTAAAGGCAGTGAAAGGTAAAAGGTGAAAAGTGAAAGGTGAGGAACAAAAGAGACAATTTTTTGAGAAGTGAAACATGAGAAGTTTTGAACATTTGAAATTTGAATTTTTATATTGTTTAGTGCTTCGAAATTAGGATTTAGGATTTTTCCAAGTTTATGTTCTATTTACATATCAACAGATCATGTTTATACTTAATAATCCCCGGCAGGGGGTAAAAATTATTGGAGGTAAATATGAAAGAAAAGGTTAGGGCAGCGATAGAGAGGGTAAGGCCTTTTTTGCAGAGGGATGGCGGAGATATCGAGCTTATTGATGTACAGGACGGTATTGTTAAAGTAAAACTGCAGGGCGCATGCGGAAGCTGCCCGATGAGCAAGATGACATTGAAGCTGGGGGTAGAGAAACAGCTTAAAGAAGAGATACCTGAAGTAAAAGAGGTTGTCGCTATATAGTGGTTGACAAACACCTCCGATTTGCATAACATTGTTTGAAAATCATAAAGGGGGTTTTCCAATCCCCTTTTTTTGTTTATGGACGAAACGAAACGGCTTTTTATCATTGATGACGATGAAGCTGTACTCACAGTTCTGACAGAATATTTTGAGAACTGCGGGATGAAGGTTTATCCATTCAGGGACCCGCCGGACCTCGGGAAGGAACTCAAAGAAAAAGAACCCCAGGCGGTATTGCTCGATATCGTGCTGTCCGGCATCTCAGGAGTTGAAATCCTGCAGAAAATAAAGGATATCAGGCCAGGGATACCCGTTATCATGATGACAGGGTATACCAAGGACGAAAGGCGCATAGAATCCCTTCGTAAAGGCGCGTACACAATCCTGACCAAGCCCTTTGAGAGCTTCGAAGAGGTTTATCATGTCGTGAACAATGCGATGGACCATTATATAGAATCCCTTAAGACGGCCGAGCTTGCAAAGCGCGTGGAAGAGACGAAGAGACTGGAAAAGATCAATATTCAGGAGATAGATTTTTTAAAGAGCCTGCAGCATATGATAGGGGAGGCTGAAGATTCTGCATTTGTCCTCAAGAACGCCTATGCCCTCTTAAGGAGCTTTCTTAATTTTGAATATTTCGGCGTCCTTCTCACCTATGGGAACGAGGTGAATATCCAGATCTATCCAAAGGTCAGCAGCAACAGGAAGCTTGCCGAAGTTATTACGAACATTCTTTTGGGAAGAATGTCCCAAGGGGCCGTTAATGCAAAGTTGACCGGCGTCCAGGACGATTATCAGTCGCTCATGGTCGAACTGTCTACGACAAACACCGTATATGGTTTTGCCGGGCTGTTCCGGGGCGCTCCATTCCAGGCACAGGAAGAGACTACATTCAGCAAGTTTTGTTCACACATATCGGTTACGCTTGAAAAGATACGTTTGTTCCAGGAGATCAAAACCCTTTCGATCCACGACGGCCTGACAGGGATTTACAACCATACGTATATCATTAACAAACTGAATGAAGAGATCGAAAGGGCAAGGAGGTATCGTTCGGATCTTTCCGTAATGCTCTTCGACCTGGACAATTTTAAAGATGTGAACGACACATATGGACATCTCGCAGGAGACTTTGTCTTGCAAAGGGTCGCTGAACTCTTTACGAAAAGATTGAGGACCATCGATATCGTCGGCCGATACGGCGGGGAGGAGTTTCTCGTGGTCCTTCCTGAGACCGACCTTGAAAGGTCTTATGTTGTGGGAGAACGCTTAAGAGCCGGGGTCGAACAGGAACAATTTATTTATGAAGACCACGAGATAAAGTTTACGGTGAGCGGCGGGATTGCTTTGTACCAGCAAGGCCACATTGCCAATGACCTCATCAAGATCGCTGATAATAACCTCTACAAGGCGAAGAGGGAAGGGAAGAACAGGCTGTATTATGACTAACACAGATAAGGCAGTACAGTTAACGCAAGAGCTTATCCGCATTGACACATCGAATCCTCCGGGCAACGAAGAAAGCGCGGTCCTGTTCCTGGAAGGTGTTCTTGGGGCGGAAGGGATAAAGACTGAGATTTATTCCCCTGTGCCGAAGCGGGCCAATATCCTTGCCAGAATAGAAGGCAAAAACAAGGGAAGGCCGGTTGTCATTCTGAGCCACATCGATGTTGTCCCTGCGAAACGTGACGAATGGACGGTAGACCCCTTCGGCGGAGAACTGAGGGATGGCTTTATTTATGGCAGGGGCGCCATCGATATGAAGGCACAGACCATATGTCAACTGCTCGCGTTCATGGATCTTTATAAAAAAGGGATAGAGCCCGAGCAGGACATGATCTTTCTGGCTACCTGCGATGAAGAGGTCGGCGGCCAGAACGGCGTTGAGTTTATGCTCCGCAATGTCCCTGACCTGAAAGACGCCGCGTTCGTCTTAAGCGAGGGAGGGTCTGTTGTTGAAGAGAATGGCCTTGTGCACGCGCAGGTGTCTGTAGCAGAAAAGAAGCTGGGCCAGTTCATGATCCAGGCCAGGGGTAAAGGCGGTCACGGATCGATGCCGCACAGGGATAACGCCAACGAGAAGGTCGTCAGGGCATCTCAGGCAATACTTTCTTATCGCTGGCCGCTGAAGCCCACCAGTATTGTGAGCACGTATCTGAACGCTGTCCTGAAAGGCAAGCGGGGAAAAGGCTTTGTGTACTTGTCCCTGCGGGAAGCACTGAAGAACAAACATTTCAGGGATTTTGCAGAGGACAACCAGGTCTACAATGCGCTGCTTCGCAACACGGTAACGCTGACGATCCTGAAAGGCGGCGAAAAGGTAAACGTCATACCAGGGGAATCCTCGGCATATTTCGATGCAAGGCTGCTCCCGACCGAGAGCCATGATAATTTTTTTAAAAAGGTCAGACGGCTGTGCGGGGGCGACGTAGAGCTTGTCCGTATCGGCAGCGATGTGAGCAGGGCCCTGCAGTCGGGATACAGCACGCAGTATTTCAGGGGCATACGGAGGGTGATGAATGAGTTGAGGGGGCCGGTGCCTGTGCTGCCCTTTCTCACGACAGGCGCGACAGACATGAGATATTTCAGGAACCTCGGTATCCCGGCATACGGGTTCTTCCCGATTATGCTCCCAAACGACGAGCTTTTCAGGATGCATGGTATCGATGAAAGGATCTCGGTAGCGAACATACATGAAGGACTGGAGGGCTGCTGCGAGATCATAAAATTCCTTGCAACATGCAAAGCCTCTTAACAACCGTCAGTAAAAAATCCGTAAGTCGTGAGGCGTAAGGGGTAAGGGGTTAAAATCGCATAACGCCTCACGACTTACGCCTTACGGATGTTCAGCGGTAACTAAATTTCTTGACAAAGGTACGGTATTCTGCTGAAAATAATAAGTGAATTTGTTAACAAGCAGTAAGATATTCATCATAGAAGAAAATCAGAGAAGGAGGTGAAGCGTTAATCTTATTTTAAATCCAGGCGTTACGCCATATTTGGGGGAAACATGAAGAAAGAATTGATGCAAGGAAACGCAGCAGTTGCAAGAGGTGCCTGGGAAGCAGGTGTTAAGATCGCCGCCGCATATCCCGGAACACCAAGCAGTGAAATCTTGCAGGATATTGCCAGCACGTATCCTGAAATTTATCCAGAATGGGCGCCGAATGAAAAGGTAGCAGTTGAGGTGGCAAGCGGCGCTGCGCTGACAGGCGCGCGGTCAATGGCTATTATGAAGCACGTCGGCCTGAACGTTGCCGCTGATCCTTTCATGACCGTGGCTTACACAGGGGTCAAGGGCGGGTTTATGATCGTGGTCGCCGATGACCCGAACGTACACAGCTCGCAGAACGAGCAGGACAGCAGGAACTGGGCGAGGTTTGCAAAGGTACCGATGCTGGAGCCGTCAGATGCGCAGGAGTGCAAGGATTTTGCGAAGTTGGCCTTTGATATCAGCGAAAAGTTTGATACGCCGGTGCTTTTGAGGACCGAGACCAGGGTTGCCCACTCAGACTCCCCGGTTGCGCTTGGGGAGCGGAAGGAATCAACGATGCCCATGGGGCTCGATCCCAAGGAAGCTCCGAAATATGTTATGGTTCCGGTCAACGTCCGCGTAAGAAGAAAGTTTGTTGAAGAGAGAATGAGAAAGCTTGAAGCATACGCCGAGAAATTCAAATACAACGTCATGGAGATCAACGATACAAAGATCGGCGTCATCTCCAGCGGCGTCTCCTACCTTTATGCAAAAGAGGCGTTCCCGGAATGGTCATATTTGAAGCTCGGCATGGTATGGCCGCTTCCGAAGAAGATGATCGCCACATTCTTCAAGAAGGTAAAAAAGGTTATTATCGTGGAAGAGCTCGACCCGTTCCTCGAGACAGAGATCAAGGCAATGGGCTACAAGATATTCCACGGCAAAGATGTGATCCCGAACATGTACGAGCTCTCCCCGGAGATCGTCGAGAGATCGTTAAAAGGAAAGGCATACAAACCGCCAAAGATCAGGGTCAAACCGGAAGACCTGCCCAGAAGGCCGCCAAACCTCTGTGCAGGCTGCTCGCACAGGCCTCTTTTTTATGCCCTCAAGAAGCTTGGCGCATTTGTTTTCGGCGATATAGGATGCTATACCCTTGCTACAGCGCCACCACTTCAGGCCCTCCACGCATGCATATGCATGGGCGCCAGCGTAGGCATGGCGCACGGCGCAATGAAGGCCCTCGGCAGTGAAGGGCTCGGAAAGGTTGTTGCCGTTATAGGCGACTCCACATTCCTTCACGGCGGAGTTACACCTCTTATGAATGTTGTCTATAATAAAGGCAATTCCACCACCATCATCCTCGACAACAGGATCACCGGCATGACAGGCCACCAGGAACACGCCGGAACAGGCTTCACGATCAGGCAGGAACCGACAAATATGGTCGATTACGAAGAGATCGGCAAGGCCCTCGGCGTGAAAAGCATCAGGAAAATCGATCCCTACGACATAAAAAGCTGCATGGAGATCATCAAAGAAGAGATGGGCAAGAACGAGCCGTCGCTGATCATCTGCAAGGATAGCCCCTGCATGCTCCTTCGCAGGGCGAAACCGCTCGAAAAGTTCAAAACTCCTTTCTATGTCATTGATACTGATAAGTGCCGCGGGTGCAGAATGTGCCTCGAGATCAATTGCCCGGCTATCAGCTGGCGTGCAGGTGATGGCGAGACCAAAGACGGGCACAAGAGAAAAGGAACCGTATATATTAACCGCGATCAATGCGTCGGCTGCGAAGTCTGTGTCCAGGTATGTAAGTTTGAAGCCATCGTACCAGGCCAAAAGTGAGGAGGTGGAAAATGAAAAAGACGAAACAGAACGGAAAAGTCACGAATATATTCCTCTCCGGCGTTGGAGGCCAGGGTACTATTCTTGCGAGTAATATCCTTGCCGAAGTATTCTTAAAGGCCGGGTATGAAGTAAAAAAGGCAGAAGTTCACGGAATGGCGCAGAGGGGCGGCGATGTCACCACACACTTCCGGTTTGGGAAGAAGGTCTATTCGCCGATCATCAAGTACGGCGACGTGGATTTTCTCCTCTCCTTTGAGCTCCTTGAATCGATACGGTACATCAACTGGGTAAAGCCCGAAGGAAAGATCGTTATCAACAACCAGGAGATATTCCCCCCTGCCGTTAACCTCGGTATGGCACAATATCCGAAGGATGTTGGAAAGGCATTCACAAAATACTTCAAAAACAATGTCCACATGATAAACGGGCAGGAGATCGCAAAGAACCTCGGCAATATGCAGGCAGCCAATGTTGTTCTCGTCGGGGCTTTCTCGAACTTCTTCCCTGAGATCAAAGATGAGCAGTGGATCGATGCGCTCAAGACGCTGCTCGCACCGAAATTACATGACCTTAATGTCAAAGCTTTTTATGAAGGAAAAAAGGCCCTCTAAAAGGGGGCCTTTCCCCCTTTTTCTCAGTTTTGTCCTCGTTCTTTCCGTATTATATATCCTGACAGCGTCGGGGATGGTGTACGCTATGGAAATATTTTCCTTAGAAAACGGGTTGAAGTATATCTTTGAAAAGAGAAAAGACACCGGTGTTGTTGCTGTCCAGATATGGGTAAAGACGGGCAGCCAGTACGAACAGGAGAAGATAGCCGGCGTTACCCATTTCATAGAGCACCTTATATTCAAGGGCACCGAAAGGATGCGGCCTAATGAGATGGCATCGAGGATCGAGTCCCTCGGAGGAAGCATCAATGCCTTTACCTCATACGACAATACCGTCTACTACATCGTTATTCCGGGGAAAGGATTCGAAGAGGGCATGGAACTGCTGCTCGATGGCGTTAACAATCCCGCCTTTCCTGAAACAGAGATAGAAAAAGAACGCAAAGTTGTCCTCGAAGAGATAAAGATGGGGGAAGATGAACCGCAGAGAAAGCTCTTCAAGGAGCTGTTCTCTGCCAGCTACGAAGGACAGCCCTACGGGAGACCTATTATCGGCTATACCGAAACGGTAAGCAGAATGACAAGGCAGGACATCCTTACATACTTTGCCGGCCATTATACTCCCGACAACATGACCGTTGTTGTCGTCGGCGATTTCGATGAGCACGCGGCACGGTCGTTGATCAAAAAGTACATGTCCGCCAAAAAGATAAAGAAGCAGATCGTCAGGGAGGAAACGAAAAAGAAGGCAGGAGGCGGCGAGGCGAAGATTGTTGAAAGGGATGTCAGAGAAACGTATTTTGCCTTTTCATGCCCGATACCGCAGAAGGTGCACGAGGATATACCTGCCCTGGAGATGCTTGCAAATATTCTCGGAGACGGAGAAAGCGCCCGCCTTCAGGAAGAGCTGAGACGAAAAAAGGCGATTGTGACGAATATAGGGACATATATCTTTGCGCCGAGAGACCCTGGCCTCTTCGTGATCTATGCCACCTTTAAGGAAAAGTCCTCAGAGGCGGTCATGGCTGCAATTGAAGAGCAGTTGAAGAAGATGCAGCGCGAAGGAGTAAGCGCCTGGGAGATGGAAAAGGCGAGAAATATGATCAAGGCCTCCTACATCTATTCCGTAGAGACTGTGCAGGGGAAGGCGATGCAGGTTGGTAATTTGCAGACCCTTACCGGCGACGCCTACTACCTCGACAAGTATCTCATGGCGCTTGATAAAGTAACCGAGGCAGATATAAAGAGGGTCCTTGAGGGATATATTATTGGAAAGGAAAAGAGCGTTGTTGTTTTAAAACCCAAAAATAGCGCCAATCCTCATACGTTTAAGCTGAAGAACGGGCTGAAATATGTTGTAAATAAAAACAAGGCATCTCCGAGTTTCGCCTTCAAGATAGGATTTACGGGCGGCCTGAAAGAAGAGCCGGAAGGCAAAAATGGCATATTCAATCTTCTCTCCAAGATGCTTCTGAGAGGCACAAAAAATAAGGATGCCGGAGCGATAGCGAAAGAGATCGACCTCCTCGCCGGCGATATCTCGCCTTTCAGCGGGAGGAACATCTTCGGGCTTTCGGGAAAATTTCTGGCAAAAGACCTGAAGACTGTTCTTAACCTTCTCCATCAACTTCTTGCCGAGACGTCTATGCGCCAGGACGAACTGGAGAAGATAAAGGCAGAAGTGCTTTCGGAGATACGTCAGAGGGATGACGACCCTATCAGCTTTACATTCCAGCGTTTCAACGAGGTGCTTTACGAAGGGCATCCTTACGGCAAGGACCCCATAGGCAAGGAACGCGATGTGGAGGGGGCAGGGATCGATGACCTGGAGAGATTTTACAAAGAGTATGTTGGCCCTTCCAACGCGGTTTTCGCCATATCCGGCGATATTGACGAGAAGGATCTGACGGCGCTCATGGAGAAACTTTTTTCCGGCTGGAAGGGTGAAACGCCCACGCTCCGCAAGGAAACCGCAAAGGCATCACGGAAGAATGTTGCTGTTGAGAAGGATATATTGCAGACGCACATCATTTTTGGTTTTTCGGGCCCCGGCCTTCTCGATAAGGACAGATATGCAGTGGAAGTTATTGACGCCATTTTGTCCGGAATGGGCGGACGGATCCACAAGGTATTGCGGGAGGACAACCCATACGCTTACGCATTGACCTTTTTCAACCAGATGGCATATGAGACGGGAGGAATGGGCATCTATATCGGGACAGACAGGAAGCTGACGGGAGAGGTCGAAAAGATAGTAAGGACAGAGATAGAAAGGATCCTCAGGGATGGTTTTACCCAAAAAGAGGTTGAAAACGGAAAGAGCTACCTCATAGGGAATCATTATATTAAGATGCAATCCAACGGCGCCATCACAACGGCCATGTGCTTTGACACGATGTACGGATTGAAGCCGAATTATTTCAAGGCGTGGCCCGGACTTATCGAAAAGGTCACAAAAGAGGACGTGGACAGGGCAGCGAAAAAATATCTGACCTTCGACAGGATGGTGCAGGTAACGATAGGAAAAACATCAACAAATCCGTGAGTCGTAAGGCGTAAGTCGTGAGGGGAAACTGCAGTAGAGAGCCAGAGGGTACTGTCAAGAATCTTTTGCACTTTTCATAGCAACCTCATCTCATGGTGGTTGCCTTTTATCGTGTTGCCTCTGCGGCCAGCGAAGAGTATCCAGCAACGAGCATCCAGAATCCGGCTCGCTATGAGCTATCAGCTATGAGCCATGAGCTGCTTTATCCTCTAAAGAATTCCCGCACCGAAGCGACGATATAATCTTTTTCCGCCTTCTTCAATTCCGGATAGACAGGGAGCGCCAGGCTGGTCAGAGATGCCTCCTCCGCTACAGGAAAGTCGCCTTTTTTATATCCGAAGGATGCAAAGCAGGGTTGGAGATGCAGGGGCAGGGGATAATATATGCCGGTCATGATCCCTTTCTGTTTCAGAAATTCCTGCAGCCTGTCCCTCTCCTGCATACGTATCACATACTGGTGTGCTATGTACGAGAAGTCATCCTTGATATGGGGAAGCACAACAGGAAGGTCTTTCAGCCTTTTGTTGTAGAACCGTGCGTTCCCAATCCTTTTTTGATTCCAGGTTTCGAGGTGGGGAAATTTTACCACGAGGGCGCAGGCCTTGATCTCGTCGAGCCTGCTATTAATGCCTACCATCTCATGATAATAGGGAACACTTCCCATCCCGTGAACCCGCAGCTTTTTCACCTTTTCGCCGAGGTCTGCCCTCTTCGAAAGGACCATCCCGCCTTCGCCGATACCGCCGAGGTTCTTTGTGGGATAAAAGCTTAAGGCGGCAATGTCGCCGAAACTCCCCGACATGCCGCGGTCGTTCCGGGAGCCGAGGGATTGGGCTATGTCTTCGACAACGGGTATGCCGTACTTCTTGCCGGTAGCCGATATCCTGTCCATGTCGCAAAGCTTTCCGAACAAATGAACGACTATGATGGCCTTTGTCTTCGGGGTGATCGCCCTTTCGATCAGGCCGGGATCGATATTCATGCTCTCCTTTTCTATGTCGACGAAGACAGGTTTTGCGCCCATGAGAACGATCGAGCTTGCAGTGGCAAAAAATGTATAGGGGGTAGTGATGACCTCGTCGCCTTCTTTGATGTCAAGGGCCATGAGGGAGAGGATCAGCGCATCGGTGCCATTCGCGCAGGATATTGCCGAAGGCACGCCTGCGTACTGCGCGATCGCATCCTCAAGCCTGGTGCAGTATTGGCCGAGGATAAGCTTCTGTTCAGAAAGTATCGCCCTGATGTTCTTTAATATATCCTTTTGAACGAGCTTGAACTGTGTTTTTAGGTCGATAGGGGGTATGTTCATATGTTCAAAATCTCCTTAATAACGAGCGTTCGTAAGTCGTGAGGCGTAAGTCGTGAGGCGTAAAATATGTATGATGATTGAAAGCTATCAGCTCTCAGCTTTCAGCAAAAAAGTCTTTGCCGGCATCGCGCGCTCAGCATCCGGCGGAAGCAAAATAATCATTTTTTGCTATCAGCCATGAGCTATGAGCTATTTTATCTCCTTACGTCTAACGGTTCTCATCTTAGCATATTTCAGGATTTATTCTCAACAATACAATGAACTTACCCGCAGCAAGCTGCGGGGTATCAGAGGATAGAAAGAGCATGATTATGCCCCCTCACCCCGCCCTCTCCCGCGAGGGGAGAGGGAACAGTTTTACCCCGCAGCAAGCTGCGGGGAATCATTCAGGTTGAAATCCCGCAAAGAAACACTGTAGATTAATGGCTATGGAAAAGTTCTCGGGCCTTAAAGGGAAAGCCTTTCTGTTCCTTATATTTTTCTGGTTTCTCTGGTTTATCAATTTTTCCGGCAGGGCGATCTTTGCCCCTGTTATGCCCCTTATTGAGGACGAGTTTGCAATCAGCCATGCCAGAGCAAGCAGCCTCTTTGCCTTTACATCATTCGGGTACGCTTGCTCGGTCTTCCTGTCCGGCATATTTTCGGGCTTTCTCGGGTATAAACGATCGATCATTGTGTCGCTGGCTATCTCTGCATGCGTCTTTTTTGCCATTCCCCACGTCAGGGTTTTTAATGTCCTGGTCTTTCTTTCCTTCATCCTCGGCATATCGATCGGTGCCTACATTCCCTCTGTTATTCCCCTCATCACCGAATATTATGAGGAGAGGACGTGGGGGAAGGTGATAGCGATACATGAAACCGCCGCTTCCATGAGTATTTTTACCTCCCCGCTGATAGCAATCTTCCTCCTCCAATATTTTACGTGGCGTGAAATGTTCTATGTTGTCGGGGCCTTTTTTGTAATTCCCGCTATTATTTTTTCTTTTGCAGGCAAAGAAGTGAAGGTCCAGTCCGCGAAAAAAGGGTTTTTCAGCAGCCTTATGAAGAACAGGCATTTATGGACACTGGGGACTATGTGGGTATTTGCCGCGGGCGCCTGCCTGGGGCTCTATTTCGTGCTGCCTCTTTACCTGACAAAAGAACTGGGAATAGACATAAGGTACGCCAATACGGTATTCAGCATCTCGCGGCTTGGCGGGATCTTCGTATCTATCCTGACAGGGTTTATTATCGATAAATTCAGCCTGAGGAAGACCATATTTTTGGTAGTCCTGATTACAGGTATTCTGACCATACTGATCGCCGTTAAAAATATCAGATTTATCGAGGTATTTCTTTTTCTCCAGGCAAGCATTGCCACCGCTTTCTTCCCCCTCGGCCTTGTCTCTATCTCCAGGATGTTTGACAAAGAGAAGAGGGCGATGGCAACGGGTTTGATTGTGACCCTTGGCGTCACGTTCGGACTGGGGATCATCCCCTATCTGTTCGGTCTGGCAGGCGATTACATCAGTTTCAGTTTCGGGATAATAATATTCGGCATCTTGGTAATACTTTCAAGCGGACTTACGTACTTTATGAAAGAACTGAAATAGCCCATAGAAGACAGCTCATAGTTCATGGCTGATAGCTCATAGAAAGGGTAAAACAGAGTAGGGAGTAAGCACGAAATTATAATATCGAGGCACTAAACAATATAAAAATCCAAATATCAAATGTTTTAAATAAACGTATTCAAAAGTGTTTTGAGTTGGAGCATTCGAATTTGTTTAGAATTTAGAGATTCGATATTGGAATTTTGGTTTTACTATGAGCTATCAGCTATGAGCCAAGAGCCGATTGTTGTATTTGGATTAAAATCATTGACAAATGTTTGCGTTTACGATAAAAGATTGTGAATTTTTTTTCAATTGAATGAAAGGAGACCTGTTTATGAAAGAAGCCGTAATAGTTTCGTGCGTAAGGACAGCGATAGGGCAGTTTGGTCAGTCTCTCAAGGACGTACCGGTTGTTCAGTTGGGGGGGTTAGCCATAAAAGAGGCTATCAAAAGGGCGGGGATCAGGCCATCAAAGAGCAAGGACAAAGAATTCGCGCCCGATATCTTCGGCGGCAAGACCGATACTGACCTTGAGGCAAAATTTTATGACTATGACAGCAGCTTGAAAGAGGTCGTTATTGACGAGGTCGTCATGGGAAATGTTATCCAGGCAGGTCTGGGCCAGAACTCCGGGAGACAGGCAAGCATCCATGCCGGCGTTCCGAAAGAGACCGCGGCCTATACGATCAACAAGGTCTGCTCATCGGGGCTGCGCGCCATCATTAATGGCATACAGTCAATAGCCGTGGGAGACAACGACGTTGTTGTCGCAGGCGGGATGGAGAATATGAGCCTGGCGCCTTTTACGGTGCCGGGGCTTCGCTGGGGCGCGAGGATGTTCGATACAAAGGCAGTAGACCTTATGGTCCTCGATGGCGTCTGGGAGATCTTTTACGGATACCACATGGGTTTCACGGCAGAGAACATTGCCGCAAAATACGGCATATCGAGGGTGGAGCAGGATACATTCGGACTTATAAGCCATCAGAGGGCGCGGAAGGCCATCAAAGAAGGCCTGTTCAAGGCGGAGATCATACCCGTTGTCATTCCCCAGAAGAAGGGCGACCCTTTGGTTTTTGATACCGATGAAAGGCCTATGGACACAACGCTTGAAAAGATGGCAAAGCTTGCGCCGGCATTCAAGAAAGACGGCGGTACGGTAACGGCAGGGAACGCATCAGGATTGAACGATGCCGCGGCAGCAGCGGTAATCATGTCGCGCGACAAGGCAAAAGAGCTCGGTATAAAACCTATGGGCAAGATGATAGCGTGGGCAAACGGCGGCGTTGACCCTGCGTACATGGGACTTGGCCCTGTACCTGCGATCAGGAAGGCCCTGAAGAAGGCAAACATGACCATCGACCAGATGGACATCATCGAGCTCAATGAGGCTTTTGCGTCACAGTCTCTGGCATGCATAAAGGAGCTTAAGGTCAACACAGATAAATGCAACATGTTCGGCGGCGGGATATCGCTTGGCCACCCGATCGGATGCACAGGGGCACGGCTTGTCACCACAGCCCTCTATCAGATGAAGAGGCTTGGGCTCAGGTATGGCCTTGTTTCCATGTGTATCGGCGGCGGCATGGGCCTTGCGGCAATTCTCGAAAGCGAGGCGTAGAATATGGAGTACAAAAACCTGTTAGTTGAGATAAAAGACGGCATAGCAATCGTTAAGATGAACAGGCCGAAGGCGCTTAACGCCCTCAACTCAGAGATGTTGGCGGAGATCAGGCATGCCGGCGATGCCTTGAATGCGGATAAGGACGTCAGGGTAGTTATTATAACCGGCGAAGGGGACAAGGCGTTCATCGCGGGGGCCGATATCCTTGAGATGAAAGACCTGACGGCCATCGGGGGCATGCAGTTCTCCCTGAAGGGCTTTGAAGCCATCGGCACCCTGGAGAACATGGAAAAGCCTGTTATCGCTGCCGTGAATGGTTTTGCCCTCGGCGGCGGGTTCGAAGTGGCTATTGCCTGCGATATCATCTATGCCTCTGACAAGGCGAAGGTTGGCTTTCCCGAGACAACCCTCGGTATCCATCCCGGTTTTGGCGGGACGCAGAGGACGGCGAAGCTTGTCGGCCTCGCCAAGGCGAAGGAGCTCATCTTTACGGGGAAGACGATAACAGCCCAGGAGGCATACAAGATGGGGCTCATCAACAAGGTCGTTCCTCATGACCAGTTGATGGGCGAGGTCATGGCGCTTGCCGAAAAGATAAGGGCCAACGGTCCCTTTGCGGTGAGGCTTGCAAAGGAATGCATCAACAAGAGCCTTTCCCTCGACAATAAAGAGGGCCTTATATTCGAAGCGAAAAACTTTGGATTATGTTTTGCTACAAAAGACCAGAAAGAAGGTATGACCGCTTTTGTAGAGAAGAGGAAACCCACCTATAAGGGGGAATAAAATACATTCAAGGAGGACACTGTGAAGATAGCGGTATGTTTAAAACAGGTTCCTGATACCGAAGCAGAGATCAAATGGGATATCCCGAGCGGTACATTGAAGAGAGACGGAATGGATTCAATTACCAACCCCTTTGATGAATTTGCTTTGGAGGAAGCGCTGCTCACGAGAGAGAACTATGATGGTGAGATCGTTGCAATAAGCATGGGCCCCGACAAGGCAGCGGATGTCTTGAGGAACGCCCTCGCACTGACCGCGAATTCGGTACAGCAGCTCAGCGATCCCTCGTTTGCGGGCTCCGACACATATGCAACGGCCTATGTGCTTGCCCAGGCGATCAAGAAGATTGGCGATGTGGACGTGGTATTTGCCGGAAAGCAGTCAACTGACGGGAATACCGGCGTTGTAGCTGCAGAGCTTGCGGCACTTCTTGGCTGGAGCCAGCTCACATATGTGGCGAAGGTCCGCTCGATCGATGCGGGAGGCAAGAAGATCGTTGTGGAGAGGGCAATTGAAGGCGGCAACGAGGTTGTTGAGGCAAAACTCCCGGCCGTGGTTTCTGTTATCAAGGGGATCAACGAGCCGAGGCTTCCCAACCTCATGGGTATCAGGAAGGCGGCGAAGGTTGAGATCCCGAAGTGGAACGCGGGTGATCTTGGTGTGGACGCGGGCAAGGTTGGAGCAGCAGGCTCCTGCACAAAGGTTGTTGAGATCGCTGTGCCACCTCCAAGGGGCGCAGGTGAGATCCTGAAAGGCGAAATTGAAGACATCGCGAATATGCTCACCGATAAGCTGATTGACCTGAAAGTCATAAAATAACCGGGAGGAGGGAAAACAATGGCTAACGATGTATGGGTATACATAGAACATAAAGATGGAGCGGTAACACCGATGTCCTTTGAACTCCTGGGCATTGGAAAGACACTGGCAGACGGATTTGGTTCCAGTGTATGCGGTTTTGTAGTCGGCGAGAAGGCCGATGACATAGCAAAAGAGGCCTTTGCCTATGGCGCTTCCAAGGTATATGCCGTGGAAGGAGCTGAGTATAAAGGTTTCAGGGCAGATGCATACTCAAAGGCAGCAACCTCTCTTCTTGACAAGCACAAACCGGCAGTAGCCCTCTTCAGGGCAACAAGCCAGGGCACAGATGTTGCGGCAGCAAGCGCGGCGCTGCTCGGCTTTGGGCTCTGCACAGATACTCTCGGCCTTGCCGTCGACGGCGGCAAGATGAAGATGACGCGGGCAGCCTTTGGCGGAAACTACACAGTGTCGGTGGTGAACGAGAAGGCAGTTCCCCAGATTGCGACAGTGAGGCCCAAGGCATTCGCGATGCCCGCAAAGGATGAGTCAAAAAGCGGTGAAGTGGTAAAAGAGGCTTTTTCAGTTGCAGAGGCTGACCTGAACACGAAAGTCCTTGAATTCATCCAGTCGGCGACGGCGGTGAACCTCGTAGAGGCAGATATCATCGTAACGGGCGGCAGGGGCGTAGGCAATGAAGAAGGCTTCACCCTCATTAAGGAATTGGCAGACATGCTGGGCGGCGCAGTAGGGGCCTCCCGTGCGGCAGTCGATTCAGGCTGGATCCCATACGAACACCAGGTCGGACAGACAGGCAAGACCGTGAAGCCGAAGATCTACATTGCCTGCGGCGTTTCAGGCGCGATCCAGCACCTCGCCGGAATGCGGACATCCGATTGCATCGTCGCGATCAACAAAGACCCCGATGCGCCGATCTTCAAGGCGGCAACATTCGGTATCGTCGGCGACTACAAACAGGTTGTGCCGAAAATCATCGAAAAATTTAAAGGAAAACTCGGCAGGTAAAGGCACATAGCGAGACAATGCAAAGGGGAGCCTCGGCTCCCCTTTTTTTTGACAAAACCCGTCAGACGTAAGTCGTCAGGCGTGAGGGGGTTTAACCCCTTACCCCTTACGCCTGACGACTTACGGGTTTATGCAGTTAATACAGCCACAGATGGTCCAGGTCTGCCCCGGTTCTGCCCTCTGTTCTTCTCTCTCTGATCACTTTTGCCGGCATTCCTGCGACGACGGTATTTGGGGGCACATCGGCCGTAACCATTGAATGAGAGGCGACGATGGCCTGCTCGCCTATGGTTACTCCCGGCAGTATCACCGCGCCGGTGTATACTTTCGCATAGTCTTTGATCACGACAGGTCGGTATTCACGGGTAATGTGGGATGCCTCAGAGTGTGAATGGGTAAAGATCCTGACGTCTTCCGTGAGCGCGACATAATTGCCGATGGTGACCCCTCCCTTGGAGTCGATATAGACATTGCGATTGAAAAAGGTAAAGTCGCCTACCTCGATATTCTGGCCGAAGTTGAACCTGAAATTTTCGTCGGCGATGAACCCTGTGCCGCATCTTTTAAAGAGATGCTCTGCAATGAGCCTCCTGAAAAGGATCGCAAAGTTTATAAAGAGGCATAGGGGAAGCTTGTCAAATGTATCCCAGAGGAAGTGGAGGTACCGCTGTTCCGGTGTAAAGGGATGTTCGCGCCCCAGTGGAAGAAGTTCGCTGTAAAGTTCCAGCTCTTCAATAAGCTCCCGCGTATAGGGAGGTGCATCGAGAGCATTCAGGACCTCGATCGTACTTTTTGCATTGAGCCCTTTGTCGATGATCCCCTTGATCTCTTCGAATTTTTTATTGAGAATTTTTCCCATAGGCACCCTCCCTGTAAATGTTATTTGCCTTTTTCGCCTGACTTCGTTATGGCCAGGAAGGCCATGGCGAACCCGGTGGATAGAGCAAACAGCAATACCCAGAGGCCTTTTGCGGCGATCTTTTTTTCAGGTTTGCTTGTTTTTGTCAGCCATTCATGGAAAACATTTACCTCGTCCTCGATATCGAAGACGCTCTTCAGATCTATTATGCCAGCATCATATTTTCCCGGTGTTTCGTCAGGGTTGTCGATAAAGGACAGAACGTTTTCGAGCTGCTTAAGGTATTCTTCCACAGGTTTCCTGAGGATGTTGGTAAAAAGGGACTGTCCATCCTCCATGCCGGGAGGGAACGGCCGTTTCCAGAAATCGTGATAGGAGGTGAGCATGTTGAGGAGCGGTTCTTCTATGCGGGCCACTGCCTCCTTCACCGTTTCCCTCGGGGCATGCCCCTTTAACAGGACTTCCGTCGTGAGATTAAGAGTGGCGCTTGTCAGGGCTTCGAAGTTTTTTTTGAGTACGCTGTTCATCTCATCGATGAGCGCCGAGATGCCCTCCAGGGGCCGGCCTTCGGGAGAAGGGTAATACATAAGGACTTCCCGAAGCATAACGTCAATAGGCCTTAACTCTTCGGCCAGTATGTGATAATGATCCGGCAATGGGCTTTGTAATTCCATATTTCACCGCAAGCGCGTAAACTGTTTTATATTTGAACATATTTGGTGCTTTTTTTCTACGTATTTGAGTGACCGCTATGTAAAAAAATGATTTTTTTTTCAAGACTATTAGTCAGCGCCTATTTATTCATATTATCTATTTGCTATGCAATAAATAATTTTCTAAAATAGAAAACCTGATATGATCTATCTAGACAATGCTGCGACTTCGTTCCCGAAGCCAAAAGAAACGATTGATTTTCTGAACGATTTTGTACTGAATGTTGGCGGCAATCCCGGCAGGAGCGGGCATGCCCTTTCCCTGGCTGCCGCACGATCCATCTTCGAGGCGCGGGAAAAACTTGCAGCCCTGTTTTGCGTAATGGATTCAGAGCGGATCATTTTTACCCAGAACGGGACCGAATCGTTGAACCTTGCTATCCTTGGGCTTTTAAAAGAAAAGGACCATGTGATCACCACTTCGCTGGAGCATAATTCAGTGATGCGCCCCCTTATGTTCCTCAGCAAAGAGAAAGGGGTCGGCATCTCTGTCGTGCAATGTTCGCCCGATGGCAACCTCGATGTGGGAGATATAAAGAAGCTCATACGCAAGAAAACAAAGGCGGTGGTCATCAACCACGGGTCGAACATAATAGGCAAAGTCCAGCCGGTCGGCGAGATAAAAAAGATGATAGGGGGGATCGCCCTCATCGTCGATGCATGCCAGACGGCTGGTTCCTTCCCGGTTAACGTTGAGGAAGACAATATTGATATACTTTGCTTTTCCTGCCATAAATCGCTTTATGGCATCCAGGGACTTGGCGCCATTTATATACGGAACGGGATAGAGCTCGCCCCGCTGAAATTCGGAGGCACAGGGAGCAGGTCGGAATCTATCGAGCAACCTATGTTTTTGCCTGACCGGTACGAGAGCGGCACACCCAACACCCCGGGTATCGCAGCGCTCCTCGGGGGCTTAAGCTTTATCGAAAGGACCGGCATCGAGACGATCATCAGAAGAAAACAGGATTTGCGGCAATCCATTCTCAGCGGGTTGTCCGATATCCCGCAGGTCGTAATATACGGGGATAAGGACGATGGGAATCAGTTGCCCGTCATATCATTCAACATTGAGGGAAAATTGCCCTCTGAAGTGGGCTATGAGCTCAATAAGCGGGAGATATATACGCGGGTAGGGCTGCATTGTGCGCCTGCAGCGCACAGGACGATCGGCAGCTTCCCGGAAGGCACCGTGAGGGCCGCGCCCGGGTACTTTACAACGGACGAAGAGATTGCCGTATTCATCGATGCGGTACGTGAGATAGCAGGAAAAACTTCGGCTCATAGCTGATAGCTCGTAGCTCATGGCAAATCAAATGAACGCTATAAACTCAATAAGACGGGGTTTATTGTTGATTGCTGTTCGCTGCACATTGTAGAGGAACTGTTATGATATATTTCCTGATCTTTTTCACCATCCACGATGTCCTGAAGGCTGAGAAGGCATTGAAAGGACGTGATGTGGACATTGAGCTTGTTCCTGTACCGAGGAACCTAAGCTCAGACTGCGGGATGTGCATAAAACTGAGAGGCGATCTGGAAGGTATAATGCCGTATATAAACGGTATCGAGATGGACAAATGTGTTTCCTATGACGGGAAAGAATATCAGTTCTTGGCTCATAGCTGATAACTCATGGCAAAACCTTGGAGAGCTTTTTGTTTGGTTATTGGTGTTTGGTGATTTGGCGTATCTTGGTTATATTCTTATTGCCCCTTCCGGGCACATCTCCTGGCAGCAGTAACAGCGAATGCATTTTTTGTAGTCAAACACAGGCGGTTCATCCGGTCTCATTGAAAGCGCCCCTGCGGGACATACCTTTACGCAGACGCCGCATTGCCTGCAGGCCGCCCTCATGATCTTTGGTTTTTTGACGAAGGCGTTTTTGAGGAAAGTTTTGACAGGTTGCGGGATGCTCCAATCGGTGGCCATGGTGTTGGGCATCCTGAAGTCTTCGATCACGGGGGAACCATAGGCTGCTGTCTCATATTCTTTGATGATGCCGTGTTTTCGGGCAAGTGCCGTGATAGGAAGGGGATGGGGCAGCCGGACGAGCTTTTCAATGGCGTCGTCGAGTATGAAGGCGCTTGTGCTCATGGCAACGACCCCGAGATTCCGGGGCCTCCCGTTCGACGGGCCGTCTCCATCCATGCCGAGGATTCCGTCAAGTATCGTCAGGTGGGGGTTGACTATGGAGTGGATATCGATGAGGGCCGATGCAAAAAGCATCCTGTCCTGGCCTGCCCTCAGATGCCACCTTGCCTTCTCCAGGGAATGTATGAAGCCAAAGGTGTTTTTGACCCCCAGGGTCAAACCCATCATCGTATGGGTCTTAAGCTTGGGAAGGTTGACGATAAGGTCGTAATCCTTTGGGTCTTCACCGAAGGTAAACTGCTTATATGGTGATATTCCATCATATTTCTTTATAATTTTAAGGTCAAAAGGTGATATAGTTAAACCATAATATTTAATAATATTCATAATACCACAATTTTTAAGTACTTTTGATGTTGATTCATAGCCGGGACTGTCCCCGATCGTGATTTGACACCCATGGTCCAGAAGGATTTCAGTAAGCGCCCTGATGAACTCGGGATGAGTGGTGACTGCTTTTTCTGGAGGTTTACTGCTCAAAAGATTGGGTTTCAGGAGGACTGCCTGTTTGTCGACGCGGAGCCCCAGGGTCTGGAGGCCTTTGAGAAAAAAATCCTTCAGGCCTGTTTGTTCGTATCGGTCACATGCCTGCAGGAGTACCTTTTCCAAGACCCTGTCCTCTCTCGAAGGATACCTCGAGAAATTGTATGCAGATATGGCCGTCATCGCCATGCCAGCATATCTTGTTTTCGTCATTGTCAAGCCCGTAGGTCACCGTATACCCTCTCCGCCGTACAACGGGAGAGCCTTTCCCGGCTGGTTCCCTTGTGTTATTCATCGTGATGTCATCGATAAAGTCGCTCAATTGTATGCCGAACTCTTTCTCGAATTTACCCTCGTCCGTATCCTTGACCTCCTGGTTCTCAAGAAGAAAGCCGTTCCTGTCCTTTTTGATATACATGGCGGTATTGCCAAAAGGCCCGTAGACCTCAACAAGAAGCGCATCAGGATAATCGACCTGCAAGGACATGGTGCCGGAATAGGTCATTTCCTTCCATGACATGTCAAGCTCACAGAGGGCGGCCATATACTGTATGCGGTCAGGCCAGGCGACGCGGGCAGCCTTTTTCGGAACCATCGCGCAGGAATGCAAAAGGATCGCCAGACAGAGTATGGTAAGTTTTAGCTTCATAGGCCAGACGAAATTGAACTCGTAAGCCGTGAGTCGTAATTCGTAAGGGGTAAAATCGCCTCACGCCTCACGCCTTACACCTCACGGATGCTCTTCACTTCTTACTCTCTTTGAGCTGCCTCATCTTTTCTTCAATGGCCTTTCTTTTTTCTTCTTTTTTTTCCAACTGGATGGATTTGCCGTAGTAATGAATGGCCTTGGAGTGTTCTTTCATACTTGCATAAACGTCACCGAGGTGTTCGGCAATGGTCGGATCGTCAGGCATCAATTGATGCGCCTTCAGTATTGCTGCCAGCGCCCCGGTGTAATCACCTTTTTTGTAGTAGACCCATCCCAGGCTATCGAGGATATATCCGTCGTCGGGCTTCTTTGCTATGGCTTTTTTGATCATCACCTCAGCCTCGTCGAGCCTTATCCCTTTTTCGGCCCAGGTGTAGCCGATAAAGTTCAATGCGTTGGCATATTCTGAATCGATCTTCAGCACCTCTTCCATCAATGTCAGCGCCTTCTCGGTACTGCCTTTCTTTTCGTTGAGCATGCCCATCTGGTATAAGACATCTGCATTGTTCGGGTCTATCTTCCGCGCCTGCTCTAATGAAGCGATGCCATTTTCATAGTCCTCCTTTTCTTCGTAAAGCATCGACAGCAGCATCAAGAGCTCGGCGGTAGGCGGTACCTCGCGCAGGTAGCGCTCCATTGTCCGAATGCCTTCATCCGGAGCGCCCGTTTTGATATAAAGAAATACGAGGTTTTTCGATGCATTGGAGAACTCTTCAGATTTTGGATCTACTTTAAGAAACTCCTCTATGGCATTCTTCAGGTCGCCTTTTTCTTTCCATGACATGGCAAGGTAGAGCCGAACGATATTGTTGCCGGGAGAAGATGCGAGCACAAAATTAAATTCCCTTATCGCTTCATCGAATCTTCTTTGTTCAAGGTGAAGAAGCCCTATGCGTATCCTTATGGAAAGGTCCTTTCTGTCGATCCCGGATAGCTCCTCGAATTCGAGGATGGCTTTATCGTACTCCTTTTGTTTGATAAATATCGCGGCGATTCTCGAACGTGCCTTTTTGTTTGTGGGGTCGATGGAGATAACGCGCTGGTAGTATTCTATTGCCTTCTCAAAATCCCCTTCGATTTCATTGATAGTGCCGAGGTCGAGCAAAGCCGGCTCGAAGTTTGGTTTCAGTTCAAGAACCTTGTTGTAGTGAGCATTTGCCTTTTTATTGTCTTTGGTCTCGGCGGCCAGCCTTGCCGTATAATAGAGGGCTATGATATTGTCGCTGTCATATACAAGTATCTTTTCGTAGGTGATCAGTGCGTCTTTATAGTGCTTTTCTGCGACATACAGAGAACCGAGATAGAGGTAGGCTTCAGTATCCTCGGGGTTGAGGGCGATACATTTCCCGTAAAGGGTTTTTGCTGTTGCGAGCTTGCCCTGTGCTGAATATATACCGGCGAGAAGGAATAGGGCATCCCGGTTCGTAGGATTGATTTCGATCGCCTCTTTGAGCAGTTCTTCTGACCTGGCCGTGTCTCCTTTCTTTATATAGAGAAAGGCAAGCTCGGCCCTGATCTCAGAAGAAGCAGGATTGAATTTCAATGCCGCCATGTAATATGCCAGGGCCGTTTCGTGTTCGCCGTGCAGTTCGCTCCTGTAGCCTTTTAAGAAGAATTCGATCGATGATGAATAATCGCTCCCAAGAAGGGGAAAGGGCAGGACAGTGAGCAATAAAAAAACAAAAAACCTTTTCATTATGAAAAATAATACCACATGTATCCTTGAAAATCCATAAGCAGAAAAGGATACTGGATACTCGTCACTGGATACTGGATATTTGTCAAATGCCCTGCAAAGGACAGGGATCAAGGAATGAGGAACGAAGTTTTTTCTGAATTGTCGTCAGAGGGTAAAGTGATGTGGCTTTTGCGAGCATCAAGTATCGAGCATCCAGCATCTTGTTTGCTATCAGCCATGAGCTTGCTATCGTATCGTCCTGCCGATGCGGAGCCACCTCACATAATGGAGAGGGTTGTCCGAATTTCTGTCCCACGAAAAATAGAGGATGAAGGCCTTTCCCACAAGGTCTTCTTTTTTCACGAAGCCCCAGAACCTGCTGTCAAGGCTCCTGTCCCTGTTGTCGCCCATAACGAAATAAGAATCCTTCGGCACCTCCAGGGGCTGCAAATTATCCTTGGGAGAGAGAAAACCGGGTATGGGAGGTTCATGTGAACGGTAGCCCCATGGATCCTCGATCTTTTTGCCGTTTACATAGATGATCTTGTCTTTGACCTCTACGGTATCGCCTTCCTTTGCGATCACCCTTTTTATAAAGTCTTTGCTCCTGTCCACGGGATAGCGGAAGACAATGACGTCGCCCCGGTCTGGTTTGTCGAACTCGAAGATGACAATATCGGTGAACGGCACCTTTACAACGTAGCTAAGCCTGTTGACGAGAAGGTGATCGCCGATAAGAAGCGTCGGTTCCATGGAGCTTGACGGTATCTTGAATGCCTGAACAAAGAAGCTGCGGACAAAAAAGGCAATAATCGCCGCTATAATAAGGGACTCTATATACTCCCTGGTCTTGCTCTTGGCCTTCTGAAACTCTGCCGGTTTGCTATCTGCCGCCGGCGTGTTCTTTTTATTTTTTTTACCCATCAAACCTCCATAAAACCCGTAAGTCGTGAGGCGTAAGTCGTAAGGGGTTAGATCACCTCACGCCTGACGCCTTACGTTTCACGGTATTTTTACATCTTCTCCGGTGCGGATACGCCAAGGATATTGAGGCCTGACCGGATCACCTCTCTGAGCATATGGAGAAGCAGCAACCTCGCGAGGGTCAGCTCCCTGTCGTCGACGAGGACCCTTGTTTTATTGTAATAGCTATGGAAATGTCCCACAAGATCAAGAAGATAAAAGGTGATCCTGTGCGGTTCGAAGCTTCTTGCGCACCCCTCGATGACGTCATGGAAATGAATGATCCCTTTTATGAGCTTGATCTCGTCCTCCTGCGTCAGACAGTGCAGGCCGGCCTTTTTCAATTGCTCGACGCCAATGCCCTCGCCGGCAGCGTTTCTGAAGATGCTCATGATCCTCGCGTGGGCATACTGCACGTAGTATACGGGGTTTTCATTGGAGGTCTTCACGGCAAGGTCGAGATCGAATTCGAGATGGGCGTCGCTTTTTCTCATGAGAAAAAAGAACCGCGCTGCGTCCCTGCCGACCTCGTCAAGGACTTCTCTCAGCGTGGTAAACGCCCCGGCCCGGGTTGACATGCCGATGGGCTTCCCATCCTTCAGGAGCGAAACGAACTGGATCAGTATGACCTTCAGGTCTTCCTTGTCTCTCCCGAGCGCCTGGATCCCGGCCTTCAGCCGCGGTATATACCCGTGGTGGTCTGAGCCCCATATATCGACGAGCGTATCGTAGGAGCGTCCAAATTTATCGCGATGATATGCTATATCTGATGTGAAGTAGGTCTTTTCTCCGTCAGATTTTATGAGGACCCTGTCCTCATCCTTTTCAAATGCACTTGTTCGGAACCAGAGGGCGCCGTCTTTTTCATATGCGTACTCCTTGTCCCTGAGCAGGGAAAGGGTACTGTCGATAACGCCTCTTTCATAGAGCCCGGACTCCCTGTAATAACTGTCGAAACAGACCCCGAAGTCTTCAAGGTCCTTCATGATGCCGTTCATGATGGCGTCGCCGGAAAATCGCGACATAAGGGCTATGGCATCTTCCTCCCCCGGAGGGACCTCGATGCGCTTGTCAATGATCTCCCTGGCAAGGTCCTTGATGTATTCGCCCTGATAAAGGTCCTTTTCGTAAGATACCTGGAGGCCCTTCAGCTCCTGCCAGCGGAGGAACGTTGACCTGCCGAGCGTCCTGATCTGCCTGCCTGCGTCGTTGATGTAGTATTCTTTTGTTACAGCGTAGCCGGCCTTTGAAAGGATGTTGGCGAGAACGTCTCCGACAGCCGCTCCCCTGCCATGGCCGATGTGCAGAGGGCCGGTAGGGTTTGCGCTGACAAACTCGATGAGCACTTTTTCCCCCTGGCCCGTTGCAGGAAAAAGGGCGTCGATGCCATTGACGTAAGCATCCTGCAAGAGCTGCTGCCAGATGACATCTTTTACATAAAAATTAATAAAGCCTTTGCCCGCGACCTCGATCTTGTCGCAGACGGCATCGAAATCCATGCGCTGCACGAGATCTTCCGCGACCGCTTTCGGATTTTTTTTCAGGGCCGGCGCAAGAAGAAAGGCGATATTTGTAGAATAGTCTCCGTGTCCTTCTTCTCTGGGGATTTCTATGATCGGGTTGATCTCTGTGTTGACAGGGAGGGTGCCGTTTTGTTTACAACCTTCACAGGCGTCCCTTATGATTGTCGCTATGTTTCTTTTGATCATCTGGTTTTTCTTCATCCTTGATGGATATGTCTTTTGCGTACTCGGGACATCTGAATGAAATATCCTGGCTCTTTAAAAATTTTTTCTGACAGTCTTTTCTCCATGCACAAATTACACAGAGGGATCGTTCTTCTCCCATGGAACCTCCATGAAGATTTCCTTGTAACATGAGGGACGTCTCCCTTTCAAAATGGGCCACTCCCTTCGCACGTGCTGAAGGTATTCAAGATCGATCTCTGCGAGAAGCACGCTGTCGGTTATCCCCGTCGGTCCTCCGACCAGCTCGCCCTCCGGATTGACGCAAAAGCTCATGCCGTAAAAATCCTGCATCGCCTCGCTCCCAACCCTGTTGACGCGCATAATATAGACGCCATTAGCGATTGCATTGCCCGACAGGACCGTTTGCCAGATATGCTGTGATTTAAAGGCGCAGGCAGTCGGGGCAAAGACAATATCGGCGCCTTTCATCCTGAGGATCTCCATCCCTTCATGGTAGAAGTTATCCCAGGAGGCCTGGATGCCGATAGTGCCATGAGGTGTTTGAAAAACAGGAAGCCCCTGGTTGCCGGGAGAAAAATAGGATTTTTCCTCCCAGAGAGGTATATCCGTGACATGAAGTTTCCTGTATGTGCCGATCGTTGTATCGCTGCTGAAAACTACAGAGGTATTGAAATACTTTTTCCCTGATCTTTCAAATATGGGAAGAATAACGATGCTGTCGGTCCCCTTAAGGGCATTCCTGAAGAGCCGGACAGTAGGCCCGTCAGTTTTTTCGGCGTACTTCCAGACATCTTCATCCCTGTCCTTAGGAAACCACGGGAGGTTGAAGAGCTCCTGAAAACAGATGAACTTTGCGTTCTCCCTCAGCGCCACAGCAAGGAGTTGCAGCGCCTTCTCGGTATTTCTCTCCCTGTCTGGAGAACAGGCGAATTGTATCCCGGCTATTTTCATAATACGCAAAGAAAACTAACAGATAGAAAAGAGTACTGTCAAGGAAAAAACCGAAACTGCAGCGATCAGCGAGAAAAACCCGTAAGTCGTATGGGGACATGAGACCTGTAAAATGTGAAAGGTGAAAAGTAAAAGGTTTTAAACCCGGACACTTCACCTTCTCTGTCCTGATGGAAAATCCGGTTTTAGTAATTCTCTGCCAGCAGCTCGTAATATGCCTGGGGATGGGCACAGGCAGGACACTCAACAGGTGCTTCTTTGCCTTCATGGACGTAGCCGCAGTTTCTGCATCTCCATTTCACCACCGTGTCCCTTTTAAAGACCCTGTTGTTCTCGATATTACCGATAAGGGCGCGGTACCTCTTTTCATGTTCTACCTCGACCTCAGCGATCTCCCTGAAGACGGTTGCTATCTCGCTGAAGCCTTCCTCGTCAGCAATACGTGCCGCTTCGGGATAGAGCACTGAATGCTCGAGTTTTTCGCCATCTGCCGCCGCCTTCAGGTTATCTAAGGTCTTGCCGATGACGCCGGCAGGATATGAGGCCGTTATTTCCACTTCACCGCCTTCGAGGAACTTGAAAAACCTCTTGGCATGTTCTTTTTCATTGTCCGCCGTTTCGGCGAAGAGCCATGATATCTGCTCGTATTCGTCTTTTTTGGCCTGTGATGAGAAATAACTATACCTGTTTCTTGCCTGCGATTCGCCGGCGAAGCTTGCGAGCAGGTGTTGTTCTGTTTTTGTCCCTTTTACAGACTTCATAAGATCCTCCTTAATTTAGCTCATAGCTCATAGCTCGTAGCTCATAGCAGGAGCAAGCACGAAATTCTAATATCTAAATTCTAAACAATATCAAAATACAAATACCAAATATTCAAAACAAAAACATCTAAACACATTTTAAATTTAGAACATTCGAATTTGTTTAGTGCTTCGATATTCGGATTTAGTATTTGCCATGAGCCATGAGCCATGAGCCGCATCTCTCAGCTTTTCCACAATCCGTGCAGGTTACAGTATTCGCGGGCCGTCACATTGTCGCTTTTTACGGGAAAGAATGCCTCAGGCGCTGCGCCTGGTGATAGAAACTGCCGATAGACCCTGCCGTCGACGATTGCCTCGATCAGGACGATATAATGTTTCTCTTCCATGGGGTGGGCGACGCTGCCGACCTTTATTTTGACTCCGTCCGCTGTTTTTTCTATAACGGGGACATGTTTTTCCTTTGCGGCGTCTACCGTGTTTTCCTGCATGAGCTTCATCGGCACATTACAACAGACAAGCTCCCCTTTTCCGCCAAACAGAACCTCCACAACGTTCCCGCATATTGCGCATTTGTAAACCTCTAATCTTTCAGCCATGATATACCTCCTTTATTTTTGTTTTTGTGCCTTATCATGCGACAGGCATTCCCTGCATATGCCTTTAAAATAGCCCTGTATCTCTTCAATACAGTGGCCGTCAATCTCCATAGTATCAGCATAGCGGCATTGCACATCTACGTCAATGATCCTGCCGCATCGTGTGCACAAAAGGTGATGATGTGGGTTTGCCCTGTAATCATATCTCATTTCTTCAGGAGTGATCGTGAGGCAGTGGACAAGCCCTTTTTCAGCAAAAGTGCTGAGCGTATTATAGACAGTTGTTTTCGAGATTGTCGGTATCTCCTTCAAAAGCTCCTCATAGATCATATTCACATTCATATGATCTTCATTTTTCTCAAGAATTTCCAGTATTTTTATGCGCTGGTGAGACGGGTGTATATTTCTGGACTGGAGTATTTTTATCAGATCTTCCATAGTTATAATTATTATAAACTAATATTTAATACAATTTTGTAATAATGTCAAGAGTAATTAAAATCAGCTTTCAGCTAACAGCTATCAGCGATCAGTAAAATCAAGTATGCAGTAAGCACGAAAAGGTTTTTACTGCCTACTATGCCCTGCTGTGAGCTGACAGCTGTCAGCTATGAGCTGCTTTTCCTTTTACTGTTTGGGGTGGTTTTTAAAAAATTCCCAGATCAAATCTGTTGCAGGGACCGCATACACAGGTTCATCGGCGCCGATATGTTTCATTTTGTTACCACCGGGCCATGCATGACCTCCGCCTTTGATGCTGTAGAGAAGGACCTCTGTACCGGATGATCCCCCGGCGTAGAGGTTTTTAATGATGCGTCCTTTCTCTTCCCTTTGGGGAGTTGCTGCACATTGGTTGTGTTTTGTCCAGAACGAAACTGCATAGGAAACAGGCTTGTCAGTACGTTCTCGGCCGTCTGCCATCTTCGAGGATTTACCGCCATAATAACGGATGTGTTCGTCATTTATGCCGTGGAATATGACGACCGAGACAGGGTGGTCCGGTTTGCAATCCGGGATGTTAAAAGCCCCTGCTATGGGGCCAATAGCGGCAATCCTGCCAGAAAGCTCGCAGCCGAGACGGTAGCTCAACATGGCGCCGTTCGATATGCCTGTTGCGTAGATGCGCTTTGGGTCAATAGGTAGTTCCTTTTCAAGTTTTTCAATCAGGGCTCTGATGAAACCGACATCGTCGATGTTGGTTTCAAGGGCATATCCGCAGCAATTTCCGGCATTCCATGTGAGGAAGATGCTTTTGCCGACCCAGCTTGTTCCATTCGGGTAGACGACGATAAAGCCTTCCGTATTTGCCTTCTGGCTGAAGCCGGTCACGCGGGCCGCTTCTTTCGCGTTCCCGCCTCCGCCGTGAAGCACAATGACAAGGGGGACTGATTGAGGCTTCTGGACGATGTATATTGTCGGGATATACACCATATATGTTCTTGTCTGGCCGTCATGGGTCAGCGAGCCGTCGTGGTACCCTGGCCCCCCGAAGCTTTCCGCATACAGGCGGGGGGCAATAAACAGAAGTGAAGCGATCAGCACGATTGAGAGACACAGTTTTTTTATCATGGGGTGTATACATATTATCAGAGAATATTGGATTTGTAAATATCCCGGATTGATCGTTACAGGGGTTATTTTGTTTTACCTGACCTTGTTTTTATGATAGTTTATGAAAAATGTTTGGTATCGGTCTTCCGGAAATCATTGTTATTATGGTTGTAGCCCTACTGGTAGTAGGGCCTTCGAAGCTGCCCGAGCTCGCCAAATCTCTCGGCAAGGCTTTCTCGGAGTTCAGGAGGATGGCCGATGAGGTAAAAGAGACCATCGAGGATGAGGTTGCAGGGGCAGAGGCTTCCCTGGAAGAAAAAACGCACGCCGGCGCTGCCGAAGAGGCTAGTTCCGGGGAACCCGCCGTGGATGATGAGCGCAACGCTCAGAGCACGGGCGGAGAAGGAGATAAGAATAGCCCTGAAGGCGGGACATTACGCGGATAAAAAAGCACCAACAGAAAAAGTCGAAAACTCATGGCCAAGAAATCATCAGTTGATGCAAAACAGCCATTCCTTTCCCATCTCAAGGAACTGCGCGATCGTATCCTGGTCTGTATTGTAGCGGTCGGAATAGCCTTTATTCTGACATATTCCTTTAAGGAAAAGATATTTGCCTTTCTTATGGAGCCTTTTATCCGGGTCATGCCGGCAAAGAGCTCCTTTATTTTTACCGCTGTCACCGAGGCGTTCATTACCTATTTCAAGATATCCATTGTCGCCGCCCTTTTCATTGTTGCGCCCGTGATCCTCTATGAGTTCTGGATGTTCGTATCGCCGGGCCTTTATGAAAAGGAAAAACGTTATGTTTATCCCTTTATCTTTCTGGGCAGCCTCTGTTTTATATGCGGCGGCCTGTTCTGTTATTATGTCGTGATGCCTTATATATACAGGTTTTTTGTCAGCTACGCCGGTGAGTTCATTATCCCCATGCCGGATCTTAAGAACTACATGGGCCTGACCCTGAAGATGCTCATAATGTTCGGGCTGCTCTTTGAGCTGCCGCTTGTCGCGTTCTACCTCGCAAGGGCTGGGATCATACGCTACAAGATGCTCGCGAACAAGAGGAGATACGCGATCCTCGCAGCCGTTATTATAAGCGCTATAATCACGCCGCCGGACGTGTCAAGCCAGCTCCTCGTTGCTATTCCATTATGGGGGCTTTATGAGCTGAGCGTTGTCATTGTGAGGGTCTTTGGAAAGAAGGAGAGGGTTGATGAAAAAGCTTAACGTTGTGATCCTTGCCGCGGGAAAAGGCGAGAGAATGATCTCAAAAAGGCCGAAGGTAATGCATGAGATCATGGGAAGGCCCATGATACGCTACGTGGTCGAGAGGGCGCGGGAGCTTGCACCTGCGAAGATCGTCGTCGTTGTCGGCCACGGCAGGGAAGAGGTCAGGGAATATCTGAAAGCCTATCCTGTTACGTGTGTCCTGCAGCGGGAGCAGAAAGGCACGGCTCACGCACTGCTCTCTGCCGGCAGGTTCATTGACAAAGGCGACGTCCTTGTCCTCTACGGAGATGTCCCCATGATAGAAAAGGAGACATTGAAGAATTTCCTTTCCTTTTACGGGAAGGTAAAGAGCGTCACCTTCATGACGACAGATGTCCCCGATCCCGGCGGATATGGAAGGGTCATCATGTCGGGCGATGAGATAATCGAGATCAAAGAGGATGCCGATGCCACACAGCAGGAGCGGGAGATCAAACGTATCAACACGGGCATCTGCATCATTCCGGTACGATCTTTTCCCTTGTTGAGGTCAATATCGGCTGATAATAAAAAGGGCGAGTATTACCTTACCGATATCTGCAAGGTGGGGCGGCAGAAGGGTCAGGGCATCAAGGGATACAACCACGGAAACGCACAGGAAGTCCTCGGCATAAATTCGCGCAGGGAGCTTCTGGAGGCGAACGCGATCATGCGGCAGAGGATCGTGGAGCAGCACATGCAAAGAGGGGTAACGTTTCTGGACAAGAACGTGTATATCGAAAGCGGCGTGAAGATCGGCATCGATACGACGATATTTCCCAACTGCTATCTTTTCGGGAATACTGTGATAGGAAGCGACGTGATGATCGGCCCCAACGTTATCGTGAAGGATTCGGTGATACACGATAACGTTACCATTGAAGGTTTTGCTGTGATCGAGGGGGGCGAGATCAAAGAGAACGCGAAGGTTGAGCCTTTTTCCAGGACAGGCCGCGTTGCCCGTGCAGGCGATGTGGCGGGCAGGAAAAAACGTTAACACCGGGGCGGGAATCATTACTTGTAATGACGATGGAACCGTGACTTAAGGCTGTAATAGGGGGGGGTACAATATGGACACAAGGAAGAGACCATGTGCGGAATAGTTGGATATAAAGGAAAGAACGACGCCTGCGGGGTATTGATAGACGCGCTGAAAAGGCTCGAATACAGGGGCTATGATTCGGCGGGTATTGCGGTGTGGAATCAGGGCAAGATCGAGATAGCACGGCGGAAAGGCAAGGTCGAAGAACTGAGAAAGGTTGTCGCCGAAGGCGATTTTGCAGGGAAGACGGGCATCGCGCATACGAGGTGGGCAACGCACGGGACACCGTCTGAGCGCAACGCACACCCGCATAAGGCGGGGGATGTGGTCGTTGTTCACAACGGCATCATCGAGAACTACATCGAGCTGAAAGAGCGCCTGAGGAAAGAAGGCCATAAGTTCCTCTCCGATACCGATACGGAGGTCATACCCCACCTCATAACGAGCTACATCAAAAAGGGCAGAAACTTTGTCGACGCTGTCCGGTTATCCCTTAAAGAACTCAGGGGCTCCTATGCCCTCGGCATCATCCGCGAAGCGGACAAGATGCTCATCGCGGCAAGAAAGGAAAGCCCGCTCATCGTGGGCGTCGGCAACGGCGAATATTATATCGCGAGCGATGCCCCGGCGATCATCAACAGGACAAAGAGGTTTATCTTCCTTGAAGATGATGATATTGCGATCTTCGCCGAAGGCACGGTGAAGCTGATCGACCTGGAAGGCAAGGCCGTTAAAAGGGAGATACACCAGGTACAGTGGTCGGACGCCATGGCGGAAAAGGGCGGTTTTAAACATTTCATGCTTAAGGAGATATTTGAGCAGCCGAGGGCCATATCGGAGACGCTGATCGGAAGGGTGAAAGAAGAAAAAGGCCAGGTGGATTTCGAAGAACTGAAATTACCAGACCCCGCAAAGATCAAAAAGATATGGATGGTTGCCTGCGGCACCTCATACCATGCCTGTATGATCGGAAAACATCTTTTTGAGTCCCTGCTGCGTATCCCCGTTGAAACCGATATCGCATCTGAATTTCGTTACAGAGAGCCGATCCTCAAAAAGGACGACATGCTGATCCTCATCTCTCAGTCGGGCGAAACGGCCGACACGATAGCTGCGATGAAAGAGGGGAAGAAAAAGGGAGTGTATACGCTCTCTATCTGCAACGTCCTCGGCAGCACCCTTGCACGGGACGCCGACGGGGTTATCTTTACCCACGCGGGCCCTGAGATAGGAGTTGCCTCCACAAAGGCCTTCACGACCCAGATATCGGTCCTTTTCCTGCTCATGCTCTATATGGGCAAAGCGCTCGGCCTGATCAGCAGCGCAGATGTGAGCAATTACATAAACGAGATAAAACAGGTTCCCCGCAAGGTACAGTCGATTCTTGACGCATCGGGCCTTATCGAAGAGATGGCAAGGAAATATATGGTTTACCGAAACTTCCTTTACCTGGGAAGGGGGATCAATTACCCGTCGGTGCTCGAAGGTGCCTTAAAGCTGAAAGAGATCTCCTACATCCACGCGGAGGCTTATGCCGCGGGAGAGATGAAGCACGGCCCGATCGCTCTCATCGACGAGAGTATGCCCGTTGTCGTTGTATCTCCGCATGACCATACGTACAAAAAGACCTGCGGCAACGTAGAAGAGGTGATCTCGCGAAGAGGCAGGGTGCTGATGCTGACCGATGACCCGTCTCACGAAATGGCAGACCGCGCGGAAACCTTCTTTGTATTGCCCCGGACCATCTATGCACTGCAGCCGGTCCTGTCCGTTGTGCCCCTTCAGCTCCTTGCTTATTATATCGCAAATTTCCTGGGGACCGACGTAGACCAGCCCCGCAATCTCGCCAAGAGCGTAACGGTGGAATAAATGATGAAAGACGGCTCATAGTTCATGGCTCATGGTAAATGCTAAATCCTAATATCGAAGCACTAAACAAATTCGAATGTTCTAAATTCAAAACATGCTCGAATCTTCTTGGAACATTTGATATTCGGAATTTGATATTGTTTCGGATTTAGATATTAGGACTTCGTGCTTGCGTCTGCCATGAGCTATCAGCTATGAACCGGTTCTCTGCTTCAAGCGGCATTAAGGACAGGGGAGCGGGGCAGTTTCGCAGCGGTCGTTTGTCGTGCTGTAGGAGCCGGTAGGGCATTGAGGGGGCATACAGCAGCGAGCAATGCCGGGATCCCAGGTGTAGCCGCTGTTGCATCCTGTTGTGCTGCCCACATGGCAGACGTCATATGAAGCACTGAAGGCCCCGCCGAACAGGCACGATGCGTTCTGATAACACACCTCGACACCAATAAAGGCGAACGTCCACCCCAGGTCGCACGAAGGGATATACGACCGATAACAGACATCGCTATCGCTGTCAAGATTGCCATTCGAACATGTCGCGCGAGCAGTACAGGTTGTCCCTTTCAACGTGTAACCGGGAGGGCAGCTGCAGGAGGTATTGAGGCTGCACGCGCCGGTACGGGTGCAATTGTGGCTTGCGTCGCATGCGTGATCTGCGCCATACGGGCAGGTATACACCTCTATTCCTGACGCGGGATCAATCCCTGATGTGCACGCGGTCGTCTGTGAACAGTTGTTTGCGCAGGTATCATAATCGCCGTATTGACCGGAGCTCCACCCGCCGCCTCCCCCCTCTGTCCAGCCGCAGGTATAGGAATATGTGCAGGCAGACTCGCAGCGGTTGTTCGCCGCCAAGTATGACCCGCCCGATGGACATGATGGGGCGCGTTCACAGCGATCCCGTGCGGCCGTATAGACATAACCGTCCGGGCAGCTCTTGTTGATCTGCTTGTGGCAGCGGTTGCGTGTGGCATCATATGATCCTGCGGAACAGAATGGTGTGGACTCGCAGCGGGACCGTTCCGAAACATAGGTATATCCGGCAGGACAGCCGAACAGGATATCATGGGAACATATGTCGTATTGCGTGTTCAACGTGCCCCCGGGACAGCCTGCGGGCTGGTGACATATGCCGCCCTCCGGAGTAAATCCGGCAGGGCAGACCGGGACGCATGTGCTTATGGCAAACGTCTTCGACAGACGGTTGCTGACCTCGTCGTATTCATATTTGTTCGTGCCTGCATCAGGGGTTCCCATGACTGTCAGCCGGTTCAGATCATCGTAGGTATAAAAGACCGTTTCGGCGAAAGAGGGGACAGCAATGAAGCCGGTACCGATAAGAATAGATGCAGCGAACAACCATGCGATGAATGTGCAATTCATTTTTCTTCTTTCCATTTTTTCTCCTTTTTGTTGGTTTAATATCACGCCACAAACACAAAGGGGACGTTCTTAAGAAATTAAGTAACTTTTTTCAGAAAAGCCTTAGCCCTCTTTTCTGGACGATATTCTGTCCCCTTCTCACAGCATAACTGACAGCTGTTTCTGTAATGGCAAAACGTACTGCAAGATCCTTCATTGTTACCTCCAGCTCTTGCACCGCCCAAAAGCAAAATATGCTCCTCGCCTCAACCAGCCTTTTGTATCTTCCCCGACAATAAAGATTTTCCAGGGTAATATCACAAATATCGCAAATCCGTTTCTCTATCGTAGCGATATCAAGACCTGACTGCTTTATCGCGTAGCGCCTGGTCATATTTTCCTCTGCCTTCGCAAGCACACTCATGACAAAGGATGTATCCCCGAGAATGCGTTCATCGCCTTTCATAAGACCTTGAGGTCTGCATCTTTTCACTTCTTCCCAACCACCGAGACTTCGTATTAATCCCCCGCCTACCAGTTCAGGTTTCCTGCCTTGGTTGCTGCCGGACCTTACGAACTCAAGGTACGATGTTTTAGCCTTTGATGCATTCGTACCAAAAAAAGAGAGGATGCAATCCCTATCCTGCCATGTACATCTTATGTTATCGAGAAGGACCGAATGGCCGCACCAAGGAAATCTTGCAAGGGATTCAAAATCGGGAACAATCCCTGCCCGCAATGGATTGAGGTGTATATATCGGACCAATTCTTTCAAGTATGGTTCTTCCTGGCAAATGATGGAACGATAACGGTTTTGGAAAAGATGCCCGGCGCGTTTGTGTCTGCGGTTGAAGCTGGTAGCATAACCGGTGAGAAGGCGTGCCATGAACGTGGAAAGTGAAACATCGCCGGTACGAAGGAGCATATGGACATGATTGGGCATGAATGCCCAAGCGTAACAGGATATCTTTGTTTCGGGGAGAAGTTCAGAGCAGCGTTCAAAAAAATCTTTTCGGTCACGGTTATTGACGAAGATTGGCTTCTTCTCAATTCCCCTGACTATAACGTGATAGATCATTCCAGCTGAATGAAGACGTGCACGACGAGGCATAGATAGTTATTTAATTTCTTAAGAACGTCCCCTTCCGCCCTATGTGCAGAAAAATGTGACGAACAGGAAATAATTATTTAATTTCTTAAGAACGTCCCCTTCCGCCGACGAGGCATAGATAATTATTTAATTTCTTAAGAACGTCCCCTTCCGCCCTAGTTGTGTCCATTGATGTGATCTTTTATCATGACAGCTATTTCTTTTCTTTCGTTTTCCTTATTTTTTTTCTTATCTCCGACCAGATAAAGAGGATACCGAAGAGGATACATACAGAGCCGAAAGGGATGTTATAGCCGGTAAAATTGATAGAATGTCCGTAAATGGGGCTGTAAAGTGTCGATTGAAAGACGAGCCCTAACCCGACTATAATTATACAAATGCCAAGATAAATCATTCCTATTTTCCTTTCAGGGTTTTGGGTTTGAATTATTTGCTGTCATTTTACTTATTGCACCATATGCCCAAGAAGTTAATCCTCCGCCATACCCTGCAACAGTAGCTGGAGGAGACCCCGGAATAAGCCCCTGCACAAAATCGGTTATAACATCCGGCCTTGATAGAACCAATGTGGTCGCAGGCCCTATCGCAGCAATTCCCCCTGCTGTTACCCCCAATGCTGCTACCTGTCCCCCGGCAATTGCCGCAGCAGTATAAATTGCCTGATTGATATCGGCCTGTGTCCGGGAATAGTTGTTTCCGCTGAACAGGCCGGCAATTATAGCCGACCCTTTTGTGACAGCTGCTGCTATACCAACTGCCAATGTTTTTGCTCCCCCAAAGTACAAAGCTGCAGCTATTGCGGGGGCGATTAGCCCCTCCGGATCAATGTAGTTCACCGGATTATTCCCCACGTATGCATACAGGTTCACGTCCCCGCCAGCGAGTCCTATAGGGTCTTCGCTTATGAACCTTCCCACCTGGGGATCGTAGTACCGTGCCCTCATGTAGCAGAACCCGTTGGGTTCCTGCATGACGCCGTGTTGACCCACGAAGGTGAACGGCTGCTGCACCTGCTCCTGCCGGTTCGTTATCTTCCCGAAGGGGTCGTAGGCGTAAGAGTTCACAATCGCCCCCGCATCATCGGTGAGGGCGATGGTGGAGCCGGTGGCGTTGTAGTGGTAGCAGTAGGTCCTGTCGTCGGGGGTCGTCATCGCAATGAGCCCTCTGCCGTAGATGTAGTACCGCGTGATCCTGTTCTCTCCGTCCGCCTCAGCCAGGAGATTCCCATTGGCATCGTAGATATAGCGGGTAACGATGCCATCCCTTGTAGCCTCGATCCTGTTGCCCCTGCCGTCATAAATGAACCGTACATCATTGCCGATCTCTGTAAGCCGGTGCTCATCATCAAAAGCATACGTGGCGTCGTAGCCGTTTGTCAACCGCCCTTCATCATCGTAGGCGAAGCCGTCTCCCCCTGCGGCCTGGAGGCGATTGTTCCGGGGATCGTATGTATAGGAGATGTCTTCTTGAGAGAGCGCTGTCTGATAAGGTTCTTCCTGTATGACGCCGGTACGGTTGCCGTTGGCATCGAGGGTGAATGCATACCGCGAGATGGTGCGCGTGAGAGGATCGCCGGAGTCCGGCTTGTAGTTGTTGAGCGTAGTCAGCCTGCCGGCCCTGTCATACCCGTATTCGGTCGTTGACCCGTTGAAATGAATGAGGCCGACCGGGCGCCCCACCACGTCATAGGAATACTGCGCGGTCCGATCCTGCCACTTGACCGTTGCGAGCCGGTTTGCGGCATCGTAGAAATAGAGCGCCTTCCTGTTCCCGGGATAGGTGATCTCTGTTATATTGCCCGCCTCATCATAGCCGTAGGAGATCACGAACCCCCGTGGATCGGTCATGGAGATGAGCCTGCTTGCTGCGTCGTAGGTATAATATGTCGTGCCCGTCGCATCCTCCATTGAGATGAGGTTGTCGAGCAGGTCATAGGCAAAGCGCACGCGGGAGCCGTCCTGGTAGGCGATCACCTCGATCTTGTCTGTGGGCGTGTAGGCGTATGTTGTAACGTGGCCGTTGCGGTCCCTTTTTGCTATCATTCTCCCGGCGCTGTCGTAATCGAAGTTGACGGTTTTTCCCGTCGGGTCGGTTCTGCCAATAAGGAGCCCTCTTTTGTCATAGGCGAAGGTGGTGGTCGAGCCTGCCTGGTCAATGAAAGCGGTCATCCTGCTTATGCTGTCGTAAGTCGAAGTGACAGCATGGTGGTTGCCGGTCTTCGTTGTCTGAGGATTGCCGTATACGTCATAGGCAATCACGGTGGTTGTACCTCTCGCATCTGTAGCGTTATTGACAAGGCCATTTGTGTGATAGGTAGAACTCGTCGTATTTCCGAGAGGGTCCTTAACACCGGTGAGATGATGCTTTGCGTCATAGAAGAACCGGGTGCCGTAGCCCAGCGGATCGGTCACCTGCGTAAGCCGGAAATAGCTGTCATAGTACTGGTTCATGCGGTCACCGAGAGGGTTGGTGATCGTCCTCAGGTTGTGGTCGTTGTCGTACGTGTACGTAGTTTTGTAAGACCGAGGATCAGTTATGCCGACGATGTGATCCTGGCCGTCAAATTGCTTTACGGCTTTATTCCCGAGTGGATCCGAGTCGGCATAGCCCCTTCCTTGTTCGTCGTAATAATAGGTGATGACGCCTCCGGCAGGATCTTCTTCCTGGTTTCTGAACCCGGGGAAGGAGAAGCTGTATGTTGCGGTTTTGCCGCCCTGGCGGGGCACGGTCTGTGTCTTCACCCTGCCTATGCCGTCATAGGCGTTGACAGCAGTAATGATGCCAAGCGGGTTGGTAAGCCGTGTCATCCGGTGTCCGTCATCGTATCCGTACCTCCACACATTTCCTCCGGGATCGGTGTAGCCGGTCATGTTGCCGTTGGCGTCGTATGTGTAGGAGACAGGCCGACCTGCTGAATCGGATACGGAGCTGATGGCGCCCCCGGAATACGAGAAGGTCAGGACACGGCCCAGGGCATCGCTCACTGATGAAAGCTCTTTATTGGCGTTGTATGCGAATGTCATCGTGTTGCCGTCGATGTCCTTGATCTCGGATATCCTTTTATCTGCGTTGAAGGTCGTCCGGGTGCCGGAACGTTCCATGAGGCTGAACGTGTTATCCGGGTTCTTTGCCATCTGTGTCGTGATGCCAGGGGGTGCGCTGTAGGAGCCGTCCGGAAGCCTGATGAACTCCATATGCTTGTTGCCGGCCTGCACGGTGACGCTGTTGTCGTTGATCTGGTCCATCGCCCACTTGGCGATGAGCGCGGAGATAACTGAGTCCTTCACGTGGCTTTCTTTGCGCATGATGTCGTTGATGATATAATTGGCCACGACGAAAGGCGCCGACTCGGTGATTTGCCGTTTTCCCATGGCGGGCCCGGCGTGGCTCCCCCTGTTCAGCCTGATGTCATAGTTGTGCGTCCAGCCGTATCCGAATCCGGTCTTTCTCGCATGATGGTTGCTGTTGTATGAGTGGGAAAGGTGTAGACCGATCGGCGCGCCGTTGCCAAGCTTCAGGTCGGTATGATCATAAAGATATGCACCGCTTGCCATATCGACCGGTTCACGCGACTGATACGTGGGAACGTTCGAAAGCACTGAGGTCGAGAAAAACAGCGGGGTGTCCACAGATACCCAGATATTTGTCTGCTGTGCCGTGTATATGGGATCGATCGGGACGTACTGTCCTATCCCCCCATTGTATCCATCTACATACATCCCGTAGATCCAGTCACTGCCCCTCGCCATGTAACCATACCCCTGCCACTGTCCAAGCGTGAGGTTCCCGTATTCCGGCAGGACAAAGACATCGAACCCGCTGTCCTTTTTTGCATCGATCCCGGCCAGAGCATCCGATGAATAGCCTTTCAGCTGCTGCCTCACGGCCTGGTAATTTGAGCTGTCGGCCTGGAATATCTTGTGGCCGCCGGCGTTGGCCAATTGCAGAACCTTTACCGTCGATGCGGCGGGCTTGTCGGAACCCATGAACTGTTCCAGGATGCTGTGCTCGAATCCGCTCCCATGGAACATCGCGGTTTGAAAAAGGGCGTAGATGTTTTTGGCATTATTGTAATACTGATTATAGGAATTGTAGGCGTAATTAAAGGCGCACGCCCATGCCGCAACGTCAATATAAGGCCCTGTCTTCTGGCCCATGATGCCTATGGCATGGAACATTACGGGGAGGGCGCCTCCGGAGATAACGCCGGCGCCTGTCAATTCTGTTTGCATCAGGATCTCGTCGAAATAGGTCAGGCCCATGATGTTGAGGGTCTCTCCGAGCACCTTCTCCTTGTCGGCCTCAGCGGTCAGCCCCTGGAGCAGGTACCTGTCGAGCTGCTCCAGTCTTTTTTGGATAAGGGTGCTGCGCGATGTGCCCGCAAAATTGGAGATCACCGCGTATGTGCCGCCGCTTTTCAACGAAGAGGTTGCGGCCTGGGACGCATAGTAGCCGTTATTCGTCGCTGTGCCGTGATTGATGGTGAATGTAGCGGTGCCGCTGGCGCCTGGTGCCGTCGCGCCCCCCGAAGCGACGAGCATGCCGTCGAGGCGCAGCTCAGGCCGGTAATCGACACCCGCGTAGGTGATCGTGACCCTCCTCCCGCCGATATCGGGAACAATAAACGTATGATCGATGCCGCTGTACTGTACGCGAAGGGTGGCGGTGTATTCAGGAGGGATCTCGTCCCACGTTGTGCTTACAGAGACAGGATAGGGCAGGGACGTGGAATAGGACGTCAGATCGCCCGGGATCGCGCGATAAGAGCTGCCCAGGTAGCTCGCGGTATCCTGCCTGGCGCCTTCAGCGCGCCGTGCGGCAACATAGTTGGACACATAATATGTGAGCCTGGACCTGATGTTCCCTTCGTTGATGTTCTGTACGTAATCGCTTCCCAGGACAGCGCCTGATGTGGCCGACGCCATGAGATCGTTGTAGTCGTAATTCATATCAACAGAAAGGTTAATATGCCCCCCATAGTTTTCTGAATATGCCTTGAGGGCCGGATCGAAGACGTAGTCCGTGCCGTCAATGGTTGCGGATACCCAGACCCTGGTTATTGTGCAGTATGTCTGGTAGTCGGTGGTGAAGGGGATCCCGCCATTCCCGAGCGTATATGCGTAATAGGTATTTCTCAGCCACCAGTTGACGGTCGGGATGTTCAGCGTCATGGTGCCGTGAACGTAACGGGCACTGTACCCGCTTGCCCTGAGCAGGGCGATCATCAGCGATGCCTGATCAAAGTCATTGCCGCTGCCGTCCAGATAGGTGAGCGTTGCCCCTTTCAGTGATCCGAAGTACGGCAGGTAATCAATATGCTGCTTCACGTAATTATAGATGAGCTTCGGGTCGTGGCGCAGGGAGCGGGCAAGCTCCAGGACCTCAGCGCCGGCTTCAGCAGGCCCCGAGGCTGCGAGGGGGGTCATGAGTGATTGCCCCTTGGCACGCTTCGTCCTCTTCGCTGAAAAATGTGCCTCTGCCTGACCGGGCGTGATTGGCATGCCCTGCAGGAGCATCCATCCTGACCTTCCCGGTCCCGGTTGTTTTTGCGTTTTGTTTCCCTTCTTTTTTTCTCCATCGGCCGTCCCTCCTTCTTCTGCGTTGTCGTCTGCATCCCCTCCGAGAACAAAGTCTTCCGTCAGCGAAGACCCGGGGAGGATCGCCATGTTCCTGCTGACGGTGAGGTAGCCTTTCTTTGCGATGGTGATAATATGCTCTCCCGGCGCGACAGAGGACAGCCGGTATTGCCCGGCGCTGTCTGTTGTGATGGAGCGCTGCCCGACCTTGATGTTCACGTTGTCAATCACGTTGCCCGATTGGTCCCTGACAGTGCCTGCCAGGAAAGATAATACAGCGGTTCCCTGTCGTGCTGCGGCACCCTTATCCGTGCTGTCGGTATTGCGCAGAATGCCGTCGATCACGGGGAATCCTTCAGGAATGTCGTTCTTATACGCGATCGTCCGGCATCCGAGTATGGTTTCACTGTTTACCTCGCTGTACGCGATCCTGAGGTAGCCCTTCTCGCCCCAATCTTCACCCCAACTGTCCTTGACGATAAAGTACTGTCCCTCGTCATCGTATCCGACGACAAGGGCAGCGTGGTACCCTTCGAGATCTCCCCATACGTGCGCATAAACCCCCGACCCGTAATAAAGCAGGTCAGCGTGAACAGCCATGAGGATGACGAGAGGACCGTAGTTGTAAAGGCTGTATCTGATGGACTCAACGGCAGGATCAACGAGATGCCAGTCGCTCATTTTGTGGGCCGAACACGGCCATTCCGGGCAGATGCCCGAGCAGAAATCATCTGCGGACGTGTACGGATAGCAACCCTCCGGTGGAAGGCCGATGTCCCGAATGAAATCAGACGCGAAGTCTATCCGTCCTCCATGACAGTTACCGGCCCCGCTGCACGACAGAAGCGCCTGCTCGGACAGATCGAGGGATATACCCGGCGCGTTTCCAGCGATGAGCATGTTCGATTCAAGGGCGGCGGTTGTCGCGAATGCCCAGCAGGCGCCGCAATCTCCCTGATCCCTGACCGGCGTCACGTAGTTGCTCCCGTTATAGTTCCTCCAGTCGAGTTTTAAAGGCACGCTTATCGCAGGGGCAACGATGATCTTTTCATTGCCTGTCGGTGTAGGAATGTCCGATCCAAACCGTTTTGCCCTTTGCTGTGCATTCAGCCGTGAAAGGGGGGTATCACGGGGCAACCAGCGTGCCTTTTTTTGTTTTATCGTTTCTGCTATCCGGTCCCGTTCGAAGATGTCCGCATGGGTTTGAACTGCGCAGAGGGGGGAGACAAGTAACAATGAGGCGATCAGAAAGATCAAAGAAAGAAGGGATTTGGATCTCATTTTTCCTCCCGGAGCTCGTTATTCATCGAATCGATACCGGCCGGCAGACAAGCTACCGCCATGTCGCCACCGCGATGACGACTGCACATCGACAAAAGAGCATCAGCAGCGATCGTTCGTGAGGCTATAGTAATGCGATAAAAAAATGAGATACAGAGTTTTGTGACGAATGCACCGAAAAAAATGTCGAATCGAGAAGATTGGATTTTGTTTTACATTTCGATATACGAACTACGATACAGGGATTGCTTTTATTCGGGTATGCTCTCTTTGAGGATCTCGAAAAGGGCTTCCGCTACCTGTGGATCGTAATAGCCCTTCTCGGTGTTTTTCTTCAGTTCATTGACGGCAAGGCGGGCATCCCAGGAGCCGCGGTAAGGCCTCCATGATGTCATGGCGCCGTAGACCTCTGCGATGGCTGTGATGCGGGCTCCGATCGGTATCGCTTCTTCTTTGAGCCCGTCGGGGTATCCCTTCCCATTCCACAACTCGTGGTGGTGTTTGACGATATCGAGGAGCGTTTCGTCCACGTAGCCAAGGCGCTTTAAGATCGCGACGCTCTCGATAACATATTTTTCGATCAGCTTGACCTCCTGCTCCGTAAGGCTTGCGGGCCTGTTGAGGATGTGATGAGGAACGGCCTCTTTGCCCATATCCTGGAGCAAACCTGCCTGCAGGATCGTCTGCTTGAGGTCGTCGTTCAACTTAAGATGATCGGCTATGGCGTAGGAGAGCATGCCCGTGAGAAGCCCTCTGCCGATGGAGCCGTCGAGGGATTCCACTGCGATGATGGCGTCGAAAGGCGCTTTGATGCCGGCCTCAACATTGCGGTATTTTTTAACCAATGACGGGGGAATAACGTTCGGATCTTGCCACCTGTTCTTGATCCCTTTTACCTCGAAGACCGAGATCTTGTGAAGCTTACCTTTTAGCTGTATCTTTTCATATTCGTCTTTTTTCAGGTTTGCATCTGCATAGGCAAGGCGTATCTCGGTGGAGTTGGGATCCAGGGCCAGCGCATGTTCAAAGCAGGAGATCGCCGCGCTGACATCGTGCAGCCCGAAGTGAATTTTGCCCATCTGGTAAAGAAGATCGGCGCTCTCGCCTTCATCGACCATCCTGCCTTCAAGGATCCGTAATTGTTCCAGCAGGTCTTTGTCCGACTGGCGGCTGTAGCTCATATTGCGGACCTTGACGACGTTGATGAAGGGCTCGACCATCCGGTAAGCGGTTTCGTCGATGTAGATCTTGTTGGGCTCGCAGATCTCTTCAAGGCGTTTTGCCACATTTACCTTGTCGCCGATGGCGCTGTAAGCCTGCCTTTTGACGCCCATCATCCCGACGATAGCATTTCCTGTTGCTATGCCGATGCGGAGGCGCCAGGGGATGGCGGTATCTTTCAGCCTCTCCTGTATCTTGATGCCGGCCAGGACAGCCATTAATGCGTGCTGGGCATAATCTATCGGCGCCCCGAACTCTACCATGACGCCGTCGCCCATGTATTTGTCGATATGGCCGCGATACATATCGATGACCGGTTCTATCTGGCCTATGAACCTGTTCAGCTCATCAAGGACGATATCGGGAGCGTTCTGGTCTGAATAGTTGGTGAAGTCTGTGAGGTCGCAGAACATGATCGTTATCTCGCGTTTTTCGATGCGGAGCTTGCCTTCGGTGGCAAGTTTCGCGACAACGGGGTCCATGGTGGTATAAAGGGTCTTTTCGACCTTTTCTTTCATCTCCTCGATGACCCGGCTTCTTTTCAGTTCCTCATAGAGGCGCCGCGTTTCCACAAAGCCCTTTGATATGCGTTCCTGCAGGGAACCGATAATAATGCTTGTGAGGACGAGAAATCCTCCCCAGATGGTGATCATGACCATGGTGCTCAATACGACCCCATGGCTGGTGAACCACTCGGGCCGCATGAGGGCGGTGAGCGCGACGAGGAGTATGATGTGGAGGCTCGCAAGGAGCGATTTCTTCCTTCCGAGAAAATATGCGGCAAGGAGGACGGGGAGATAGAAGAGGTTCAAAAAGGCGAACTTATAGGGGATAAAGAAAAAGAGGATGAGCACCAAAAAGGCTATGAGCAAAACAAAGATGAGCTCGAGGTGGCGGATAATGATGTTCCGGAAACGCGCAATCGATGTCCCGTCGAGGGATGTTTCCAGGTCTATCCCTGGTAATTCAGGGATCTTGTCGTCAGATCCGCCCATACAATACCCTGCCTCCCTTGACAGGTATCGACATAGCGACAAACATTTCGTTTTTAAAATTTACCAAGATTCTCATTTCTATCATGGACATATATTTTTGTCAATCACAGTTATATAAATATTTAAAATTGTTGTTTATTTAGGGGTTATACCCGGGGCTTCGCCGTTGTTTTGGGTTGCTTTTGCGGCCCGCTTATGTGATACTTGTGTCCATTACTTATGGGGCTCATACGACTACTTTTTCAGGATCCTTTAACGTTCTTTCTTGTTGCGATCCCGCTGCTCTATTCAATAATCATCCATGAGCTTGCCCACGGGTGGGTCGCCTATAAGATGGGGGACCCGACGGCCAAATGGCTCGGCAGGCTGACCCTGGATCCGCGAAAACATATTGATCCCATCGGGACGATCGCGCTCTTTCTCATCGGGTTCGGATGGGCCAAGCCCGTACCTGTCAATTTCAGCAATCTCCGCGATGAGAGGAAGGGGCTTATCTTTGTCTCCTCTGCGGGCATCGTTGCGAATATCATCCTTGCATTCCTTTCGTTGCTGCTCCTCAGGGTTGTGCAGCCGGCGCCGGGCACACCGGTATTTCTTCTTTTCTATTATGCGGCGCAGATCAACATCATGCTCGCGGCGTTCAACCTGATCCCGATCCCGCCCCTCGACGGTTCAAAAGTTCTCATGGGTTTTACTTCAAGACGGTTCCAGTATTCCCTCATGAGGCTTGAGCCTTACGGCATGTTCATCATTCTGGGCCTGCTCTTCCTCGGCATCCTGAACCCCATCATCGCCTTCTTCAGATGGATCATATGGTCAATGATCGGGCTGCTCCTCGGCTGAACAATACTATTTTTTTGCTTCCTTGCCGTAATTTTCACCCAGATATTTGGTAATGATCGCTGCCTCTTCGTCGTTGACCGGGGCCTTGCGGACTTCCTTCATCCTGGTTACCGTTGCCTGCCATTCCTTCGGCGTTTTCTTTTTCGAGGTTGCTTTATCCGCTTTATGGCAGGCGTTGCATTTGGCCTCAAACAGGGCCTTGGCGTCGACTTTTTCCTGGCCGATCGCAGGGATCACGGATACAATAAGGAACGCAATACCGATCATGCATGTAAACAATGTTCTCATAGTCATTCCCTCCTTGATTCTTTATAGCTTATTATAGCATACGTCGCCGGCAGGTCAATTTCCCCTTTTCAATATAGCATCAACTAATATATAATAGTTTCCGGACAAGCAAGATATGGATATGAAGTACGATATTGTGAACAGGATCCTGGAGCGAAGGCTCCAGCAGGAAGATATAAAAACGATCCTCGACGGCCTCAGCGACGCAGACCGCGAGGAATTCCTCCTTAAGATCTCCGACGTGCTGGCGAAGCTGACAGCCCTCCTGGAGGTCTCAAAAAAGATATCCGACACGATTCAACTGAACGAGCTTCTCGGCAGGATGATCGAGATCACGACCGAAGCGATCAATGCCGACAGGGGCACGCTCTTTCTGAACGACAAGGAGTCGAATGAGCTTTTTTCAAGGATACTTCAGGGGGAAGAGGTCAACGAGATCAGGTTTCCTAACATCGCCGGGATAGCAGGGGCGGTATTCACAAGCGGCGAGCCGATCATCATCAACGACGCCTATTCCGACTCGCGGTTCAACCCCGAGGTTGACAAAAAGACAGGCTACAAGACGGACAATATCCTCTGCGCGCCGATCAAGACCAGGAACAACGAAACGATCGGCGTTATCCAGCTCCTCAACAAGAAGAATGCGGATTTTCACGATGAGGACCTGACGCTCCTCGAGGCGATCACGTCCCAGGCCTCCGCTGCGCTCCAGAACGCACAGCTCTTCGATGAGGTGCAGAAGGCAAAAGAAGAAGAGTCGCAGCTTCTCGAGATCACCTCCGCCATCTCTTCCGAGCTGCAGCTTCAGCCGCTCCTTGCGAAGATCATTGAGACAACGACGGACATGCTGGACGCGGACAGGGCCACGCTCTTCATCTACGACGATAAGACCGATGAGCTGTGGTCGCAGGTCGCCCTCGGCATGGAGACAAAGGAGATCCGCTTCCCCAGCCATCTCGGCATAGCCGGGACGGTTTTTACCACCGGCAAGACGATCAATATCCCGGACGCGTACAAGGATGAACGGTTCAATCCCGACGTGGACAAGAAGACCGGCTACACAACACGGAACATCCTCACCATGCCCGTGAAGAACAAAGAAGGCAGGACGGTCGGCGTTGTCCAGGTGCTCAACAAGCACGGGGGGCCGTTCACAAAGGTGGACGAAAGCCGCCTCAGGGCATTCTCCGCGCAGGCCTCCATCGCCATCGAGAACGCGAAGCTCTTCGACGATGTCCTGAACATGAAGAACTACAACGAGAGCATGCTCGAAAGCATGACCAACGGCGTTATCACCCTCGACGACAGGAAGCGTATCGTGAAATGCAACTCTGCTGCGGTGAAGATCCTCGGCGTTACGCTGCAGGGGATTATGGGCCTCTCCGCGACGGACTATTTCACCGGGAACAACAACTGGATCATCGAGCACGTGGACGATGTAACGAAGACCGGCCAGCATTACGTTGCCATGGACACGGAGCTCTTTCTCAGCGACGACCTGAAGGTATCCGTGAATATGATGATCGTGCCCCTCATCGACGTGAAAGGCGTGCCCATCGGAACGATGCTCGTTTTTGAAGACCTGACAAAAGAGAAGCGGCTCAAGAGCACCATGGCGCGGTATATGACGAAAGAGGTCGCCGACAGGCTCCTCGAGGCCGGCGATGCGATGCTCGGCGGGCAGTTGCAGGAGGCGACGGTGTTCTTTTCCGACATCCGGAGCTTCACCTCCATCTCCGAGAGGATAGGCGCCCACGAGACGGTGAGCATGCTCAACGAATACTTCACCATCATGGTCGACATCATCTTCAAGTACGGCGGCGTGCTCGACAAGTATATAGGCGACGCGATCATGGCTGTCTTCGGCGCCCCTTTTGCGAGCGGAGAAGACGCCGACCGTGCCCTCATGGCCTCCATCGAGATGCTGCGGGAGCTGAGAGGATTCAACGAAAGAAGGGTAAAAATCGGGAAGGATCCTATCCGGATCGGGATCGGCATCAACACCGATAAGATCGTTTCAGGGAACATCGGGAGCATGAAGCGGATGGACTACACGGTCATCGGCGATGGCGTCAACCTTGCCTCCCGGCTCGAAGGCGCGAATAAATATTACGGCTCAAGCATACTCATCAGCGAGTTCACCTTCAGGCAGCTCAAAGGGAACTATCTTTTCAGGGAGGTGGACCGCATGCGCGTGAAGGGCAAGAATGAGCCTGTTACCGTCTACGAGATCCTCGATTACCATGACGAAAAGTCTTTTGCGAACCTGAAGGAGGTCGTCGGTCTGTACCACGAAGGAATAGCGCTCTACAGGCAGACAAAATGGAAGGAGAGCATCAGGAAGTTCAATGAGGCCCTCGCGTTGAACGGCCACGACCGTCTCTGCCGCATGTGCCTCGAGCGCTGCGAATATTTTCTCCAGAACCCGCCTGAGGAGACCTGGGACGGCGTCTGGACGATGAAAGAGAAGTAACCGTATATCGCAAACTCCCGTTCAATGTTCTATGCCTGTCCTCCGGTGCAGTGGCGGAGGGTTCAACGTTCAATCTGAATGATTCCCCGCAGCAAGCCGCAGGGTAACACTGCCCCCTCTCCCGCAACTCGATGCTCGATGCTTGATACAGGATACTGGCGAGAGCTAAGTCAGCCGGAAAAGATGACATTGAACATTTCATGCCTTTTGGTTTGCCATCACCCATAAGCTTTTTTTTGCTTTCGCCATGAGCCATGAACTATGAGCCAAGAGCTATTTTGTCGCTTCCCCTCCGCGGGAGAGGGCCATAGCAACAACGTTCCCTCTCCCCTGGCGGGAGAGGGTCAGGGTGAGGGGGCATAATTATACCATTCCCATCCTCTGGTACCCCGCCGCTTTGCACCTCGCTGCTTTCAACTCTGCGGGCCCGAACGAAGCGGGCGCGAGACATTAATTCCGCGAAAGGTGAAAAGTGAAAGGTCAAAGGTTAAAGCGATTTTTTCCCGTATCTACGCTTATACGCATACTGGCATCCACAATTTCCCTCGCACCTCGCGATGACAATAAAAGTAAGGAACCTTGGACAAGTTACTCCTTTCGTTTTTACACCATACACCATGCTGATCTTGTGAGAGGAAACTTTTCACTTTTCACGTTTCACCTTTCACGTTGCTTCATACAATACTATTGACTTTGTATCGGTTTTCATTTAGTATATCGCCACAACAGCGGGGTGGAGCAGAATGGTAGCTCGTCGGGCTCATAACCCGAAGGTCACTGGTTCAAATCCGGTCCCCGCAACCAACAACAACGCGGGTTTTGGGGCTTCCCCAAAACCCCTTTTTATTTCCGGCGTCACAAAAGCGTCACAGTTTTTATCTTTCCTTGCATGCCCTCTTTGCTGTTGATACAATGACATTAAGGGGATGCTTTCAATGTTTGACCTTTCTCCTGCATTCTGACTCCTGCGAGGTGAACGGTGAAAAAGAACGTATTGGATCGCCCAGAGTATGCATTACTCTTCACTGAAGTAAAAGAACGTATTCGCTTGGCGCAGTATGAGGCCCTGAAGGCCGTCAATAAGGAGCTGATCTCCCTTTACTGGGATATCGGGAAAATGATCGTGGAGCGTCAACAGGGCAGTACATGGGGCAAGGCTGTGGTGGAGCGGCTTGCAAGTGATCTGCAAAAGGAATTTCCCGGAATGCAGGGTTTTTCTGCGCAGAACCTCTGGTATATGAGACAGTTTTACCATGAATACCATAACAAACCAAAACTCCAACCATTGGTTGGAGAAATCAGTTGGTCAAAGAACATCGTCGTAATGGCGCGTTGCAAGGACGATCTCGAACGAGAATTCTACATCCGCATGACCCGTAAGTTCGGCTGGAGCAAGAACGTCCTCATCCATCAGATCGAAAATCAGAGCTACGAAAAAACACTTCTCGGCCAGACAAATTTTGACAAGGCGCTGCCCGCTGACAGAAGAGTCCAGGCGAGGCTTGCGGTCAAGGATGAATATATCTTCGATTTTCTGGAACTGGGCGAAGAGCACGTCGAACGTGAGCTTGAAAGATCTCTCATCGGAAGAATTGAGCATTTCCTCCGTGAAATGGGAGGCAGGTTTGCCTTCATCGGCAGCCAGTACCGGTTGGAAGTAAGCGATAAGGAGTATTTTATCGACCTTCTTCTCTTCCACCGTCAATTACAATGTCTTGTTGCGGTCGAGCTGAAGATCTCGGAATTCCAGCCGGAATATATCGGCAAGATGCAATTCTACCTCGCAGTAGAGATCACAGAGGAAACCTGTATGTTTTTTACCATGATCGAGAGAAAGATCGATCATGGTAAACCCGCGTACCCTGCGGGGGATATTTTACTTCTGCCCCGGCAAGGGCATGAAGTGTGAGCAGGATCAGGCAGTCTCATGATACTGCTCACGGATATTTTCTGTCTTTCTCTGCGTACCCTGCGGGCTCGAGCGAAGCGGGCGAGACAAGATTTTTAAATATGATTACACTACAACCTGATAATTATGTTATAATGTAGTGTAAAAGGATAGAGAATGCCATGAAAGTGCTCAAAGGTATTTTGTCGGAAAGCAAAGAATATTATCTCAACATAAAGGCAGAGATAGAGAAAAAGCTGCGTTCCCTGCCGTCAGGAAGTGTAAAGGAAAGGATCATCGCAGGCAGGAAGTACTACTATATGCAGAGGAGGAAAAATGAGAAAGTGGTGCACGAGTATCTTGGAAAAGAGCGGCCGGATGATCTGCTCAAGAAGATACGGGAGAGAAAAGTGTTGAAAGTGGAACTAAAGAAGGTGAATGAGGCCCTCAAGGTACTGCAACGGGCCGAAGGCAGGAAGCGTGGCTGATTACCTGGCCGAGGAAAGAAATTGTATTTTCATTTTTAATTGGATAGAATTCATAAAACCTTGAACTTATAGGAGAATCAAGAAAATGGCCATAAATCCCATTGGTGAGATAGTCCTTTACCAGACCGAAGATGGGAAAACCAGATTGGATGTTCGGCTGGAGAAAGAAACGATCTGGCTCAGCCTCGATCAGATGGCAACGCTCTTTGGAAGGGACAAATCGGTAATATCAAGACATCTCAATAATGTATTTAAATCTGCTGAATTATTGAGAGGCTCAGTTGTTGCAAAAAATGCAACAACTGCTGCAGACGGCAAAACCTATATGGTGGATTACTTTAGTTTAGATGCCATTATTTCTATTGGTTACAGGGTGAACTCTAAACGTGGTACCCAATTCCGTATCTGGGCGACGAATGTGCTCAAGGATCATATACTCAAGGGTTATTCAATCAACGAAAAACGGCTGCAGGAAGAAAATAAGAAGCTCAGGGAACTGCAGCAGGCAGTTGACCTTCTGGGGAGGATTGTTGGAGAACGGCGCCTGGCCGGTCAGGAGGCAGAGGGTCTCCTTAAGGTGGTAACCGACTATGCGCAGGCCCTCCAACTTCTCGATGACTATGACCACAGCAGGCTTACGATCAGCGACATAACGGAACAATCCCGTTTCACCATCACCTATGAAGAGGCACGTAAAGCCATATACCGGCTCGCGGCAACATCGGACGTTACCGGGAGCAATCTTTTCGGTCGTGAGAAAGATGATTCTTTCAAAAGTTCCCTCGGTGCAATATATCAAACCTTTGACGGCAAGGAAGTATATTCCAGCATTGAAGAAAAGGCCGCCCACCTCCTGTATTTTATTGTGAAGAATCACTCTTTTGTGGATGGCAATAAGCGCATTGCAGCCTCGCTCTTTCTCTGGTTCCTCGATGCCAATGGGATCCTCTACCGACAGGATGGCGGTAAACGCATTGGCGACAACACCCTCGTTGCACTGACCCTAATGATCGCCGAAAGCAGGCCGGAAGAGAAAGAGGTTATGACAAAAGTGATCGTCAACCTCATAAATAAAAAGAATTGAAAAAAGAACTGCCGCCGACCAGGATCCAGCATCTGTTTCTCTCTGTATTTTGCCTTAACGTTGAACCTTGAACCCTCCGCCACTGCACCGGAGGACAGGCATAGGACATTGAACAGTTGTTGCTTCCGCTGTTTGCTGAAAAAATTATTTGTATTTTTCATTTCATAGGGATAGAATTGTGTTGCACAATAAAGCGGGGGATGCGATCAACAAAACGTACTGCAGAAATAGAATTTCTTTAAAAAAATAAGTTGACAAGAGTTAACTTATAGGTTAATTAAGTGGTAAAAACAGCGATACTCTATTCAGGCAAATTGTATGATATCAAGGCGATCACGATCAACGAACGCCCTCCTCCAGCGGTCAGCCGATTCCGGACTACCAAAAAATGAAGAGAAGTTCAAAAAGCTTCACGGAGAAGATATCTTTGAATTCAAATCGTTTCAGGTGAGGATATTCTGTTTTGTTGAAAAAGAGAGGTCCATCATTTTAACCAACGGGTTTATTAAAAAGAAGGCCAGGACACCAGGGAGTGAGATCGAGCGGGCAAAGGATCTCAGGAAAGAATACGAAAAAGGAAGGCAAAAATGACGGATGCAGGAAAATGGTTTAAAGAAAAACTTGACCAATTTAAGGACGATGTTGAGTTCCTTACAGAAAAGACTATTCTCGATTTTACAGAGCAGGTAGTTGCTTCTATGGAAGCCCAGGGTATCAGCAGGGCCGAACTTGCGAAGAGGCTGGGGGTCTCCAAGGCATTTATTACAAAGCTTCTCAACGGTAACCCCAACCTTACTATCAAAACAATGGTCTCTCTGGCCAAAACGCTTGATTGCGACTTGAGTATTGACCTGCATATTTCGCCAACAAAGATACCAAATGTCAGCAAAAAGCAGTCGGGTCAAGTCCTGAAATCCAGAAAATCGCGCAATTCCTTGCAGCTTTAAACTCTGCCGCCCGAGCGAAGCGGGCGTGAGACATATTAATTCCGTGAAAGGTGAAAGGTGAAATGTGAAAGGTGAAATGTGAAAGCGGTTCTCCCCGGCATCCCACATCCAGCATCCGGTTTCTTCAGTGCTTCGTAGTAGTCCCCTTACGACTTACGCCTCACGACTTACGGGTGTCCAGCCATGAGCCGCCTTATCCATCTCTCCCCGTTCCTCGCATTGAAGCTTTAATCCCGGGTATTTCATCCCTTCTATGAAATCGCTTTACTTAAAACACAGAATTCTGTAAAATCGTGAAGATACAGGTAAGTATATGGTACGAACAAAAGAAGATATTTTTAATGCCCTTGAAAAAAATGGCGCTTATCTCAAAACGTTAGGCGTAAAGCGAATCGGATTGTTTGGTTCTTTTCTCAAGGGATCACAACACAAGGACAGTGACATTGATTTCCTCGTAGAATTCGAACCGACACAGAAAACGTTCGATAATTTTATGAAGTTGTCCTTATTCCTGGAAGAATTGTTGCAACACAAGATAGAGCTGGTTACCCCTGAATCGCTTAGCCCCTATCTTGGGCCACATATACTCAGAGAGGTAGAAGATGCAGCACTCGTCGCTTGAATATGTCCGGCATATTCTCGATGAAACAGAGTACCTCGCGAGTCAGTCGAAAGATCTGGATAAAGAACGATTTCTAAAGGACGATACATTAAAACGGGCTTTTGTCAGGAGCGTAGAGATCATCGGTGAAGCGTCGAAAAAGATATCCGGAGAGCTAAAAGACCGCTATCCTGCTATAGAATGGAGATCAATACTCCATCAACAGATGTCCGAGCTTTTGGCAAAGGAAAACAGATAGCCCACAAAAACGATTTTACTATCTCCTTCATCCTCCCCCCATGTTGCAATCTTTTCCCGCATCCACAATTTCCCTCACCCCTTTCCCCTCTCATGGGTATTTTGCCATGAGCCATGAGCCGCCTTATCCATCCCTCCCCGTTCCTTTTCTCCGCTCTTCACTGTTATTTACATCCAGTATCAAGTATCCAGCATCGAGCATCTGTTTCTCTCTGTATTTTGCCTTAACATTGAACGTCGAACCCTCCGCCACTGCACCGGAGGACAGGCATAGAACATTGAACGTTCTTATGTCCTTGCAGTTGCCATGAGCCATGAACTATGAGCCATGAGCCGCCTCATCCATCTCCCCTCGTCCCTTTTTCCCCTTTCACAGTTTTTATCTTCCCTTGCATTTCCTCTTTGCTGTTGATACAATGACCTCAAGGGGATGCTTTCAATGTTTGACCTTTCTCCTGCATTCTGACTCCTGCGAGGTGAACGGTGAAAAAGAACGGATTGGATCGGGCGGAGTATACATCTAACCTTGTAAACGATTTAAGGGCACTTATTGCCTCAACACGCGATGAAGTCGCCCGGAGCGTCAATTCTGCTTTGGTTTTGCTTTACTGGAGAGTAGGAAGAAGAATCCGTCAGGACATTCTGAAGGAGAAACGGGCGGAATACGGGGAAGAAATTTTGCCGACAGTGTCGGCAAAATTGGTTACTGAGTTCGGGAATGGGTTTTCCTCGCGTAACCTTGCTCGCATGGTGCGCTTTGCCGAGATATTCTCTGATCTTAAAATTGTATCAACGTTGTCGACACAATTAAGTTGGAGTCACCTGGTTGAGATTATCCCTCTCAAGGATGGCCTACAGAGAGATTTCTACGCTGAGATGTGCCGCATAGAGCGATGGAGTGTTCGTACCCTTAGAAGTAAAATAGGAAGCATGCTCTTTGAGCGGACAGCCCTTTCCCGTAAACCTGCAAAATTGATAAAACAGGAGCTTGAGGTATTACGGGAAGAGGACAAAGTCAGCCCCGATCTCATCTTCCGGGACCCTTATCTGCTTGATTTCCTGGGCCTTAAGGATACATACAGCGAAAAAGACCTTGAGTCGGCGATCCTTCGAGAGATGGAATCCTTTATCCTGGAGTTGGGAGAAGGTTTTTCCTTCGTCGCCCGTCAGAAAAGAATGACCATCGGCGATGACGACTTCTATCTTGACCTTCTCTTTTATCACAGGAAGCTCCGCCGACTGGTTGCAATAGAGCTCAAGCTTGATAAATTCAAGCCCGAATATAAAGGTCGGATGGAGCTCTATCTCCGGTGGCTCGAAAAATACGAACAGCACCCCGATGAAAGATCGCCCATAGGCCTTATCCTCTGTGCAGGGGGATCGGAAGAGCAGATCAAACTTCTGGAACTGGATAAAGGCTGTATCCGTGTGGCCGCCTATCTGACGGAATTGCCGCCGCAGGATGTTCTCAGAAAGAAGCTCCATGAAACGATGATCCTTGCCAGAAAGCAGCTTGAAGATAGAAGATCTTAGGCATTTCTTATTTAATAGGGTTATTCTTCGCTTCCCTCTCTCTGGCCGCTTCTCCTTCCTTCCTTGCCCTCCGAAGTGATCGAAAGAAAGATCCGTTTCATTCGCGGTCACAAGGTCATGCTGGATCGTGAGACATATTAATTCCGAGAAAGGTGAAATGTGAAAGGTGAAAGGTGAAATGTGAAAGGTGAAAGGTGAAAGGTGAAAGGTGAAACGTGAAAGGTGAAAGGTGAAAGGTGAAAGGTGAAAGGTTAAAGCGGTTCTCCCCGGCATCCCACATCCAGCATCCGGTTTCTTCAGTGCTTCGTAGTAGTCCCCTTACGACTTACGCCTCACGACTTACGGGTGTCCAGCCATGAGCCGCCTTATTCATCTCTCCCCGTTCCTCGCATCGAGTTGCAATCTTTTCCCGCATACAGCATCCGGTTTCTTCAGTGCTTCGTAGTAGTCCCCTTACGACTTACGCCTCACGACTTACGGGTGTCCAGCCATGAGCCGCCTCATCCCTCTCCCCTCGTTCCTGTTTTGTAGTTCCCTTTCACCTTTCACCTTTCATTTTTCACTTTTCAAGTATGACACCCCGTTGTCAGTCCTGATTGGTATAATAGCTTATGATCATTGCTGATCGCTGACGGCTGACCGCCGTTAGCTGAAAAAATTATTTGTATTTTTGATTTCATAGGGATAGAATGGCTTCAAAGGGTTCGGCGTAAGCAACGGGCAGGAGAGTTAGAAGACAGGCTGAGGTGATGGCTGAGATAAAGAAAGGCCTGAAAGGATTGGGCTATGAAATTTGATCCGGCAAAACCTTACAACGATTTACCCCTTTTGCCTCCGAAAGTTGATATAGAAACGAAACCGATACTTAAGAAAACAATTAGCGCCGGGCGCGCACTTGCAGAATTGAAAGGTCTCGGATAAACGATCCCAAATCAGTCTATCCTTATCAATTCGTTGGTTTTACAGGAAGCAAAAGCAAGCTCAGAGATTGAAAACATAATTACTACAGAAGATGCCCTGTTCAGAGCATTTACTGCTGCAACAACCCAGATAGATCCGGCGACAAAGGAGGTCCTTCGCTACAGAGAGGCATTGTGGGAAGGTTACAACATGCTCAAGAAAAACAACCTGCTGACAACGAATCTCTTTATCAAGGTCTATCAAATAATAAAGCAGAATAAGTCAGGGATAAGGAATACCCCGGGCACAAAGATCAAACATGTCTCAACCGGAAAGATTGTTTTTACCCCTCCCGAGGGAGAACGAATTATACGTGATAAGCTAAGCAATCTTGAGAAATATATCCATAAAGAAAACTCGGTTGACTCATTAATTAAGCTTGCTGTCATACACTATCAATTCGAAACGATCCATCCCTTCACAGACGGTAATGGAAGGACAGGGCGTATCTTGAACACTCTCTATCTTGTACAGAAAGGACTTCTCGATTTCCCGGTTCTATACCTGAGCAAGTACATAATCGAGAAGAAGACAGACTATTATCGACTTTTAAGAAGGGTAACGGAATATGGTGAATGGGAGCCATGGATACTCTACATGCTGGATGGCATAGAAAAGACCGCTGTTTTTACGCGCGAGCGAATTCTTGCAATACGGGCGCTTATGTCAAAAATAGCGGAACGTGCCAAGAAAGAATTACCGGCTCGGGTCTATTCGAAGGAGCTGATCGAGTTGCTCTTCCACCAGCCTTACACAAAAGGACAGTTTTTGATCGACGCCAGGATAGCGAAACGTCAAACCGCTGCAGAATATCTACGGGAACTGGAAAAGATAGGTATTCTTGAGGCACACAAAATAGGAAAAGAAATCCTCTACTTAAATACAGCGCTGTATAATTTGCTGTCACGATAACATGTCGATATCATCGACACGAGAAAATAACATGTCGATAAAATACAGTTTGTTAGACACGTATTGAGAACGTGTCCATGACGTGGACGCGTGCCCTTGGAGAGCTTAGCCTTTTTCCCCTAACGCCTCACGACGTACGGGTGTTCTGCCATGAGCTATGAGCCATGAGCCGCTTTATCCATCGCCCCACGTTCCTCCCCCCGAGCTGCAATCTTTTCCCGCATCCACGCTTATACGCATACTCGCATCCACGATCTCCCTCTCTCCTCGTCGCTTTAGTTTCTCCGGTTCTAACTTTGAACCTTGAACCCTCCGCCACTGCACCGGAGGACAGGCATAGGACATTGAACAGTTGTTGCTTCCGCTGTTTGCTGAAAAAATTATTTGTATTTTTCATTTCATAGGGATAGAATGATTTTAAAGGGTTCAGCGTAAGCAACGAGCAGGAGCATTAAAAGGCAGGCTGAGGTTAAGGCTAAGGTCAAGGAAACGGCACACAACCAGTTTTAAGCCGTTTTATCTGCCTACTGCGTACTGCCTACTAATGAGTTTTCTGTACGCTCTGCACTATGCTCTCCGCTCTTTGCTCTAAGCTGATTTTTAGGTGGGGTAATTCCAGTAATACCGCTTCTTGGGTTTATTGAGTTCATTACGTTTTTTGCGTTTTAATATTGAACATTGAACGGTGGTTATAAATTTGGGGGAAATTTTTGCAGCAGAAAAGAACTGAAAAACTGATTGGTAAAAGACCTGACCTCGAAACCCTTTCCACGGTAATCAGTCATGACTTCCAAAAAAAACCTATCTGAACGAGATATCTGCACGAAATACATTGTCCCTGCCCTGAAGAATGCCGGATGGGATATTGAAAAACAGGTCCGCGAAGAAGTCTATTTTACCGATGGCCGTATTTATGTAAAAAAACATCTAACCAAGCGTGGCACGAAAAAAAGAGCAGATTATATTCTTTACTACAAGCCCCATATCCCCGTTGCGATCATAGAAGCTAAAAGCAATGAAAAGACAGTTGGTTTTGGTATCCAGCAGGCTCTCGAATACGCTGCAATATTAGATATCCCTGTCGCCTATAGTTCAAATGGTGATGGGTTTCTGGAACACGACCGAACAAAAACCACAGGGCCAATAGAAACAGAGCTGGGGTTAAGTGATTTCCCTTCCCCTGAAATACTCTGGCAACGATATAAAAAATATAAAGGTATTGAAACTAAAGAACAGGAACAGATCGCATCATTTGACTACTTCTTTGATAGTTCGGGCAGAAAACCGAGATATTACCAGGAGATCGCCATTAACAGGACCGTTGAGGCCATAGCAAAGGGACAAAACCGCATCTTGCTTGTTATGGCAACAGGCACAGGCAAAACATATACCGCCTTTCAGATAATTCACCGTCTCTGGAAAAGTGGCCGCGTGGAAAGAGTTTTGTTCCTTGCAGACCGAAATGTATTGATCGGTCAGACAAAGAGGGGGGATTTCAAACATTTTAAAGACCGGATGACGGTCATAAGAAAAAAGCAGATTGATAAAGCGTTTGAAATCTACCTCGCCCTCTACCAGGGGTTAACCAACTACAATGAGGACAAAGACGCCTATAAAGAGTTTAGTCGCGACTTCTTCGACCTCGTTGTTGTCGATGAATGTCACAGGGGAAGTGCCCCAGCAGATAGTGCATGGCGCGAGATCCTTGAATACTTCAATTCTGCCATCCAGATCGGTTTAACAGCCACCCCGAAAGAAACCAAAGATGTATCGAATATCGAATATTTTAGTGAACCTATTTATACCTATTCGCTGAAACAGGGTATTGAAGATGGTTTTCTTGCGCCATACAAAGTAATCCGTGTCGGTCTGAATGTTGATCTTGAAGGATGGAGGCCGGAGGAAGGAAAGACTGACAAGGACGGCAACCTCGTGGATGACCGGACATACAATATCAAGGATTATGACAGAAACCTTGTCATTGATGAACGCACCCTTACTGTTGCCAGGAAGGTTACTGAATTTCTGAAGATAACAGACCGCTTCGACAAGACCATTATCTTCTGCGTAGATATTGAACACGCCCGGCGGATGAGGCAAGCGATTGCCAATGAAAACAGCGATCTCGTGCAAGACAATTATAAATATGTCATGCAGATCACCGGCGATGAGGAGGAAGGAAAACGGGAACTGGATAATTTCATCAATCCCGAAGAAACCTATCCCGTCATTGCCACCACATCCAAACTGATGACTACCGGAGTTGATGCCCAGACCTGCAAATTAATTGTTCTCGACAGTGTCATCAACTCACCGACCGAATTCAAACAGATAATCGGCAGGGGAACACGCATCAACGAAGAATACGGGAAGACCTTTTTCACCATAATGGATTTTCGCAATGTGACTGATCTATTTGCTGATCCGGCTTTTGACGGTGAGCCGGTAATAATTAAAGAGATTAAAGGTGATGAAGAGATTACGGGTGATGATATTCAATCAGATGAACATGGCGAGATTCCTGAAGACGAAACGGGTGAACCTGGTGATATTGGAGATAAACAAAAGATCACCTATGAAATAGTCGATGGCGGTGAGATTATCTCCGAACCACGTCCGAAGGTCTATGTCGCTGGCGTTGATGTCTCCATTCTAAACGAACGCATCCAATACATGGATGCAAATGGTAAACTCATTACCGAAAGTTTAAAGGATTATACAAAACGAAGCATTTTAAAGGAGTTCCGCACAATCGAAGAGTTCCTTACGCGCTGGAATAAGGCAGATACAAAGAAAGCGCTCGTTGATGAATTGGAAGAACACGGCATAATCCTGGACAACCTGAAAGAAGAAGTGAAAAAGGATCTCGATATCTTTGACCTTGTTTGCCATGTGGCCTGGGATATGCCGGCCCTTACCCGTAAGGAACGGGCAGAAAATGTCCGGAAGCGCAATTACTTTACAAAATACGGAGAAAAGGCACGAAAGGTTATCGAAGCCCTTCTCGACAAATACGCCGATGAGGGTGTAGAGAACATCGAAGAACTAACGGTTTTGAGAATTGAACCATTTAATCAGATGGGAACACCGACAGAGATTATTAACATGTTCGGTGGCAAAGAAAGCTATGTCAATGTCATAAAAGAACTTGAAAACGAACTATACATGGCGGCGTAAATGAAAAATTTAGGCAACATTGTAAAGACACTGCAAAACATCATGCGTAAAGATCCTGGCGTTTCTGGCGATGCACAGCGCATTGAACAGCTTGGCTGGATGATCTTCCTGAAAATCCTCGACGATAAAGACAAAGAGCTGGAACTAATCAACGATGACTATGTGTCACCTATCCCAAAAGAACTGCAATGGCGTAATTGGGCGGCCGATAATGAAGGCATAACTGGTGATAAGTTGCAGGACTTTGTTGAAAGTTATCTATTCCCGAAACTGAAAAACCTCAATATCAGCACCGGTAATAAACGGGCGCTTATTATCCGTGAGATCTTTGAAGGCACAAACAACTACATGAAAAACGGCACGATCATCAGGCAGGTGGTCAACAGACTTAATGAAATCGACTACAGCAGTTCGGAGGATCGCCACATCTTCGGTGATATTTATGAAACGATCCTGAAAGATCTGCAAAGCGCAGGGAACTACGGAGAGTTTTACACCCCCCGCGCGCTTACAGAGTTCATGACGGAAATGATAAATCCACGCCTGGGCGAGAAAGTCCTCGATCCGGCCTGTGGAACAGGCGGTTTTTTAACAAGCGCGATAGAAAATATCCGAAAAAAGGATGTAAAAAGCGTTGAAGACCTGAAGGTGTTGGAACAGACTATTCATGGTATGGAATTAAAGCCTCTGCCGTTTATGCTCTGCGTGACGAACCTTATCCTCCATGATATGGAAGTGCCGAACGCGGACTATACGGACAGCCTAAACCGTGAATACACTTCCATCGGTCAGAAAGACAGGGTGGATGTGATCCTTGCAAATCCTCCTTTTGGTGCATCAGTGACGGACGGTGTTGAAACAAACTTCCCCCAGAACTACCGCACTACAGAAAGCGCGGACCTCTTTCTTGTGTTAATGATCCGTTATCTCAAAGTCGGTGGCCGTGCAGCAATTGTACTTCCCGATGGATCGCTTACCGGCGATGGGGTAAAACAGCGTATCCGCCAGCACTTTTTAGAGTCATGTAACCTTCACACCATCGTCCGGCTTCCTAATTCGGTATTTCAACCCTATGCCAGTGTTGCGACAAACCTTCTCTTCTTTGAGAAAGGAAAACAAACGAAGGAGATTTGGTATTGGGAACATAAGCTACCAGAAGGAGTAAAGGCTTACTCCAAGACAAAACCTATTCAAAAGAATGAGTTTGAAACCTTAAAGAAATGGTGGAAAAAGAGAAAAGAAAATGAACAAGCGTGGAAGGTATCGATAAAAAATCTTGAGGCCAATGGGTATAATTTAGATATTAAAAATCCACATACTCCTGAAGAAGAACATATTTATTCCAGCGGTGAGTTACTCACACTACTTCATGATTCATTCAAGAAAAGCGATGAGCTTTTAGAGAAGCTCAATAAGGAACTTTCGAATGGGTGATTTCAAGTATGTTTCTATCTCACAGTTTTTAACTGAACGAGAAGGTCGTTATAAACCAGCTGACTCAAAAATCAATAGTCTCAAGCGCTTGGATAAGATTGATTTTTTAGGCAATATTCATCTGTCGGATAAACCAACAAAAACGGATATGATCATCGTTAAGCCTGGTGATTTAGTAATATCTGGTATAAATGTAGCTAAAGGCGCTATTGCTGTTTATGACGGGAAAGAACCTATAACAGCAACGATACACTATTCTTCCTACATCTTTGATAAAAATGAAATAGATATATCCTATTTCAAGCGATATTTAAAAAGCCCGGTTTTTATTCGAGAGTTAAAAAATCAAGTTAAGGGCGGAATCAAAACAGAGATTAAACCTAAACATATTTTACCTATCGTTATTGCAGTACCCGATATATCAAACCAGCAAAAAATCAATACCCACTTTGGGTCGTTTGAAAACGAGTTAATGGATTTAGATTCTGAAACAGAAAAACAAAAACAATATCTTTCCCTCCTCCGTCAATCAATCCTTCAGGAAGCCATCGAAGGCAAGCTGACTACTGGTTGGCGGAAGAAGAATCCTGTCCGCAAGGACAACCCCGATTATGACGCGGAAGCATTGCTGGAAAAGATTAAACAGGAAAAAAAGAAGCTAATTGCGGAAGGAAAAATCAAGAAAGAAAAGCCGCTGGCGCCGATCAAGCCGGAGGAAATACCGTTTGATCTACCAGATGGGTGGCTGTGGTGCAGATTGGGAGAAATCGCGGATGGTTTTCAGTATGGCTCAAGCACCAAATCTCAAGAGATTGGCGAAGTACCTGTTCTTCGTATGGGAAATATACAATCTGGAAGAATAGATTGGTCAGATATGGTTTTTACAAGTAATAAAGAAGAAATTGCGAAGCACCCATTAAAGAAGGGAGATTTACTTTTTAACAGAACAAACAGTAGAGAGCTTGTCGGGAAAACGGGGTTGTTTGACGGCTTACGAGATGCCATCTATGCGGGTTATCTTGTTCGTTTTTCTATGATGTCAGAAAATAACCCAGAGTATGCGAACTATGTAATGAATTCAAAAATGCACCGAGAATGGTGTAATGAATTCAAAATAGATGCATTAGGCCAATCGAATTTAAACGCAACAAAGTTGCGAGATTTTCGTTTCCCCTTCCCTCCACTCGCCGAACAGCAGGCCATTGCAGAACGGGTAGACAAACTTCTTGCCATGGTGGACAAGCTGAAAAAAAAGGTAACCGAACGCAAAGTCCAGGCTGAAGAACTAATGCAGGCCGTCCTCCGCGAAGCCTTCAACGGACAATGAAAACCAACACCTAATGTCACGGTATCATATTAGAAACGTAACACTATACAAATGGTTTCCAAAAGACGATAAAATTGCGGCGAACATGGCTCGCCTTTGCATTTTAAGGGAAGATTTTTCTCTGGAACTTAAAATTGCATACGAGGACAACATTCCTTCGTTAGATGAGAATGGTGTTGATTGGAGAAAAATATATTCCTTCAGAGCGTTATGCAAAACGTTATTGGAGATTCGTGGGGTGGTAGAAAACCTTCAAAAATTGCAAGAATTTCAAAGTTTTTTAAACGATCGACCGGATATTGATAAACTTTTTGACAAACTAAAAGAAAAACTCACACAAGGGCATACAATTATCAAAGACATTAGAAATGAAGTAGGGGGACATATTCTTGAAAAACCTATGCTTGAAGCCCTTGAAAATATGGATATAGAGCGCTTTGGGACGCTCCAACTCAGTAGTAACTTCGCAAAAATCCATTATAAATTTGTCTTTGAACTGATAATGGCAATGTTATTTAGAAAAGTTCCTTCACAAGATCAAGAACAACATAGCAAGGAAATTTTAGATAATATTTTTGGTGTAGTTTATGCGCTGATGGACGTGATTGATAGCATCGTTATCATGTATGCAAAATCACGGCGATTGCTGTAAAACTTTTTATGTTACCAAGTATACTAATTAAATAAACTTTAAGGAGGGGGTAATCAATGGCAGCAAAAAAACCAGCAGCAAAGAAAGCGGCACCGAAGAAAGCAACGGTAGCAACATGGTAGGCAAAAATAGGGAAGGGCAAAAGGGGACGTTCTTAAAAAATTAAATAACTATTGTCTTGGAATCTTGGGGTGATATCTTTATTGTTGACAGAGCAGTTTTCAATGAGCAGTAAAATCAAGAATAAAGATTTGACCCCCTCTACGTTGCAAACTTTATGCATCCTGTCGTTCTGGATAACACATATTCTGACCCGCCCCCTTGTGGGGCATCATGTGGCGATCTGCTAATACAACCTATCGCTGAAGGCGGCCTGGGGATGAGTACTTTTACAGTAAACATGATATGTCTTCTAACGATCTCTGTACTGGTTGTCTATTTGACCATTAGTCGCTGCCGTCCAAGGCATCGCAAAAACAGGGATTCAGGGTCCATTTTCTCTACTTTCATACTATAGAGGTCCATATTTGCAACCTTTCCATATATTTATTGTGAGTAAAAAAATTACTTGACAATAAATATGCATAATGGTAAATAAATTTATCATTAAGCATATTTTAGGAGAACATTCTGTTATGGTGATTAAACCCTCAAAAAGCGCCGCGGAAAATAAGGACGATCTGGCCAGGAGAATCGGGTTCAAACTGAAGGAGCTTAGAAAATCAATGGGTATGACGATGAAACGATTAGTAGAGGAGACGGAACCTTCGGCCCCCCCTCATCTCCGGGACAGATCAGTCTGGAGAGACTCACTAAAGATATTCCCGAGATGAGAGACGTAAGAATGGTGACGAAGGATGGGAAAAATATGAGACAATCTCCCTTGAGTAGGTGGGAGAAATATTGGTTAGCGGGAGGAAAAAGAAAGAGATGAAAGGAGCAGAAAAGATTGTCCAGGTGATTCTTGATGCAGAAATCGATCATGTCTTCGGACTGCCCGGAGGTGGTTCTTATCATCTCTATAATGCCCTGTATGACTATCGGGATCGGATACGGGTTATCTTAACTCGAGATGAGCAGATGGCATCGGTGATGGCAGATATGTATGGCCGGTTGACCGGAAAGCCTGGTGTCGTCATTGCCCAGGGGATTTACGCGGGGTCCCTGGGCCTTTTTGGAATCATGGGGGGATTTTTTGCGTCGAGCCCGATGGTTGTGCTCACGGACTTCAGCGAGAGAGGTTTTTTCACGCAAATGGGACCAGCTCAGGGAGGAAGTGGAGACTACGGTTCGGTTAATCTATTCAATATTCTGGGTGCTGCGACGAAATATGTCACGGCGGCTGTAACACCCAATGAGGGAGTAATTGGTGTCCAGCAGGCTATCAAGCATGCCTCAGCAGGACGCCCCGGGCCTGCAGCGGTTATTTTTCGGCAATCCGCATTGATCAATGAGGTCGATGAGAAAGGAGTTCCTCCCCTTCACGCTACAAGACGATTGTTGGGCCTTTCCCGGGTACATGCAGATCCAGTCTCAATAGAAGAGGCCTGCCGCATGCTGCGTAGGGCGAAGAGACCACTCATAATCGCAGGGAACGGGGTTCATGTTTCAAGGGCTTATGATGAGTTGCTGAAGGTGGCAGAAGCGCTCAATGCCCCCGTGGCAACCACTTCTCTCGGAAAGAGTACCATTCCGGAGACGCACCGTCTGAGTCTGGGGATGATGGGTACGTATGGTAAAGATCAAGCGAATGAGGCAATCTCCAAGGCAGATACGATCCTTGTAGCTGCCTCCCGCCTTTCCCCAACCAATACCTGCTACATGAGTTCACGTTTGATCCAGCCGGAGAAGCAGGCGATCATCCACCTTGACATCGATCCCCGAAACATGGGTTGGAATTATCCTGTGGATCTGCGTCTGGTGGGAGATGCCAAAATTGTCTTAGGACAGTTGCTCTCTGTCCTTTCCCGGATACCGGCAGAGGAGAGATCAGAGGATTGGCCGCCGGCAGGGAGTTGGCCGGACTTCCCTATGGAGGCCGCTCAGGGATGGGACAATGAACCCATCCATCCTCGGCGACTTGTCTTCGAAATTGGTCAAGCCCTTCCTCCTGAAGCATTGGTCACTGTCGATGCAGGGAATAACCGTCTGTGGATGTGCCATGATTTTCGGACACGAACGCCTCAAAGCTTTTACAGTCCTGGCGGGTTGGCAGGCATGGGATGGTCTCTTCCTGCTGCCGTTGCGTCAAAGATGCTTTTGCCGGAGCGACCGGTTGTGGCAATATCCGGTGACGGTGGGATGGCGATTAGCATGAATACCCTATTCACGGCAAATCAATATCACGTGCCGGTGGTCATTGTGGTTTTTAACGATTCGGCTTTGGGCATGGTTCATGATGCCCAAGGGGATCATCCTTTTGCGACCGAATTCTCAGCTGCGGACTTCGCGGCCATTGCGAAAGCCACGGGTGCCTGGAGCCGGCGCGTGACTAAACCTGGCGAGGTAGGGCCAGCCCTCCGGGAGGCATTGGCATCGAAGAGACCGGCGCTTCTCGATGTGGTGATCGACAGGAAAGTGAATAATTCTTTGATTGTGTCTTCATTTAATGTGAGGACGGCGGCCGTATGAGAAGCAGCACAGGCTTAGGCGAAAGGAGAGATCAAAATTTGCAACCTTTCCATATATTTATTGTGAGTAAAAAAATTACTTGACAATAAATATGCTTAATGGTAAATAAATTTATCATTAAGCATATTTTAGGAGAACCTTCTATTATGGTGATTAAACCCTCAAAAAGCGCCGCGGAAAATAAGGACGATCTGGCCAGGAGAATCGGGTTCAAACTGAAGGAGCTTAGAAAATCAATGGGTATGACGATGAAACGATTAGTAGAGGAGACGGGGCTTTCAGCCCCTCTCATCTCCAGGATAGAGAACGGGCTGGTCATGCCTTCAGTTCCTACTTTAGAAATGCTCTCCAATGTCCTTAAAATAGACATCGGATACTTTTTCCAAAAGAACGAAAACCAGGAATATGTTGTCTCACGTAAAGGGCGCCGGAGCATGAGAGTCTCAAAGAGGGGATATAGGGCCGAGCTGCTTGCGGAAGGAATGGAGGAGTGTTTCATGGAACCGGTGATTATGACTTTGAAAGAAAAGGACAAGGAAGAAGAAGTCCCGCTGGCTACCCACGAAGGACAAGAATTTATCTATGTCCTGGAGGGTAAAGTCGAGCTTACCATGGGAATCAAGAAGCACTCCCTGACTGAAGGGGATGCAGTTTATTTGAAAGGAAGCACTCCTCACAAAGGAGTCAGTTTAAGTAAGAAGCCGGCAAAGACATTGAATGTCCATCTTATACCTGGAAGACGGACCGAAACATTCCAGACCAAAGATTAAATCAAGGAGTCCAATCATTTAGGATTAAATGGAGATATTGAGAAAGATCGATTTGAGAAGGCAAGGAATATTAATGCCAAGGAGGTACAAAGATGGTTTCAAAGGCAAAGTTTAGTTTTCTCTGGTTAATGGTAGGGATCATGCTTTTAGCTGGATATGAAATGGGATTTTCTGCTGAAGGAAGAGCCCTCAAACTTGCTTTTGTGGCTCCCCAGCCGGTTTGGGGGCCATTAGCAGATCATTATTCCCAGGAAGTGGCTAAGTTCGCTCCAAAACTCAAAATCAATAATTTCGGCAGCGGTCAATTGGGCAGCTTGGCCAAGAACCTTGCTGAAATAAAAATGGGAAAGATAGATATGATACTTTGCGGCGGTGCCGTGCCTTCCATGGCAAAAGGAGGGGAACATCTGAATGTTTTGTACGCCCCGTATGTCTTTAACTCCGATAACCACATGCGGAAGTATTTCCAGTCGGAATTGTTTAAATCAATGATTGCCCCGGTCGAAAGAGAAGGCGGGTTTAAATTTCTGGGCTACGTTGCCGACAGATCTCCTCGACTTGTCAGCACAAGCACCCGTAAGGTAATAAAACCTGAAGATATGAAAGGCCTCAAACTCAGGGTCCCTGAACTCAAGCCCATCCACATCGTCATAAAGGCCTGGGGGGCCACGCCAATTCCCCTTTCGGCCAGTGAACTTTACATGGCCCTGAAGCAGGGTGTGGTCGATGGGCAGGATAATGGATTCGATGCCCTTTATATGGCGAAATATTATGAAGTCCAGAAATATGTTACCCCAATTGACTACATCCGCCAGGGCCTTATCATACTTATCTCCAGGGCAACCTGGGATAAATTAAATCCTGAGGAGCAGAAAGCGCTCCTGGATGCCATAGAGCCTACCTACAAATGGGGCAAGGAAGAGAATGAAAATATTTTAGAGAAATCGATAAAAGGCGTGCAAGAAAAAGGCATGATCGTTTTAAAGCCCGATTTGGAAGCCTTTAAGACTACTGCTGCCGAAGCCATCAATAAGGAACTGGATGGGAAACTCTGGCCGGCAGGTCTTTATAATAAAATCCGGGCCATGGAATAACGCGTAATCAGTGTCCGAGCAGGATCATGCGGTCGGGGTCTAACGCAGGACTTTTTGTGGAGAAGATATCCTCAATGATCGTACGCCTTTTGGAAAGATTGATCGGTCTTCTCTTCATCGCGATAGCCGGAATTACCATGGGTCAGGTCTTATGCCGTTATGTTTTCCGGTTCTCTTTGACATGGTCTCATGAATTGGTGGTCCTGCTTTTCATATGGACGGTCTGGCTATGCATTCCTGTCGGTCTTGATCGCCAGAGTCATTTATGTATGGATTTCCTGAAAAACAAGGTCTCTCCATCGATGCAGCCCTGGTTTACGCGGCTTTATTTGACCCTCTCCCTTCTTTTTATGGTTCTTATATTTTTTCTGACTTTTCCGGTATTGAAAGCCTTCGAGGGGATTTTCCTGGCAACCATTTCCCTTCCGGTGCAGGTTCATTATTATGCCAACATCGTTGGCAGTGGTCTATCCATCTTCTTGCTCATATCCCGGTTTTTCAGGCCTGTCAAACAAAGGTGAACATGTGGAGCTACTTCAATTAATCGTTTTAATCGGTGCGTTTCTTTTTTTCGCCGTCCTGGGACTCCCTATTTTTGTCAGCATGGGGCTGAGTTCGGCGGTCTATTGCACCATATTCTGGAGTAGCTCATCATTTACAACCATTCCCCTGGAGATCGTCAACTTCTTGAACAATTTCGCATTTCTGGCAATCCCCTTTTATTTTTTGGCTGGAGATCTGATGAATGCCGGAGGAATCACGCGCCGTCTGGTAGACTTCTCTACAGCTATCATTGGCCACATTCGAGGGGGGCTTAGCCACGTTAATATTATTGCCTCCATGGTGTTTAGCGGTGTATCAGGGTCGGCAGTCGCAGATACCTCTGCCATAGGCAGCGTCCTCATTCCCGCCATGATAAAGGAAGGGTATACAGCCTCCTATGCGGCGGCCGTTACTGCAACGAGCAGTACTATAGGGCCCGTGATCCCGCCGTCAATCCCTTTGGTTATGTATGCGTTGTTGACCGAGGAATCTGTCGGCAAGCTGTTTCTGGGTGGGGCCATTCCGGGAACATTGATGGGGTTGTATCTACTCGCAACCTCATATATCATCAGTAAAAGAAGGAATTACCCGTCTCACCCAAGGGTTCCATTAGAACAAATGGCGAAAGTTGTCATTGACGCCGGCCTCGCCTTGATGATGCCCATAATCATTATCGGAGGGATTGTAAGCGGCATGGTAACTCCTACAGAGGCGGGAGCCTTAGCTGTAGCCTACGCCCTGGTCCTGAGCCTGTTTATTTACCGGGAAATAAACATTAAAGATATACCCCGCCTGTTCGCAAAATCGATGTTAAGTTCAGCCAATGTGATGGCTATTATTGCCAGCGCCGGGATCTTCAGCTATCTGGTGGCTGAAATGAGAGCTGGTGAGGTTATCCTCCGGTTGTTTACCTCTTTCAGCCAGTCCAAATGGGTCATTTTATGTATTATTAACATCTTTTTCCTTCTCTGGGGATTTGTGTTAGATCCCATGACGGCCATGGTGGTAATTGTTCCCATGTTGATGCCTCTTATTAGGGCGGTAGGGATCGATCCTGTCCATTTCGGAGTTATTGTAACCGTCAACCTGATGATCGCTTTGGTCACCCCTCCGGTCGGTTATTTATTGTATTTGTCCGCAACCATTTCCGGGGCTAGATTTGAGGATGTTGTCAAGGAATCCTATCCATTTCTTATCGCCCTGCTTGTTACGCTGATTTGTGTTACTTTCATTCCGGACCTTACCCTGTGGCTTCCTCAAATATTAATGGGTAAATAGGAGTGAAGAAAGGAGAATATGGAACTACATAATAAAGTCGCTTTGGTAACTGGTGCCGGGTCAGGAATTGGGCAGACCGTTGCGACAATTTTGGCCCGTGAAGGTGCCCGGGTAGGATTGGCAGATGTAAACATCAAGGGAATCCAAGAAACGCTGAGTGCAATCGAGGAGGATGGAGGCAAAGCCTTTGAACTTCCGGGCGATGTCTCTATCAAGAATAATGTGCGCGAGATGGTCCATCGATTGGTTAACCGTTTTGGCCCGGTTGATATCCTTGTGAATAATGCCGGGATCGAAGGATCCGCTTCGCTTGTGCATGAGATCGAAGAAGAAATATGGGATCGGGTTATGAGTGTAAACCTGAAAGCCTCCTTTCTGATGTGTCAGGCGGTTATTCCGTCCATGATGGAGCGACGGTATGGGAAGATTGTCAATGTTGCCTCGCTTGCAGCACGGCGTATCAGTTACCTTGGAGGATCTGATTACACCGCCTCCAAATACGGGCTGTTAGGATTTAGTATGCACCTTGCTTATGAGTTGGCGAGGTATAACATAAACGTCAACGTCCTCTGCCCCGGAGCAACGCTAACCAAGATGACTGAATCTAAACTAACGAAAGAAAAAGAGGAGGAGATTGTCCGCCAAATCCCGTTGGGCAGATGGTGTTCCCCAATGGATCAGGCAGAGGCGGTCCTTTTCCTTGTTAGTGAACGCGCGGCCATGATCACCGGGATGGTGATGGATGTAAACGGAGGCAACCTGTTGGGGTTTGGGGACTATCCGGAGAACATGGCCCGACGTGAAGAACGCAGCGCCCGGAAGAGATAGGGAGGACCAATTGGGGTCAGCCCTTGACATTTGACAGGGACCAATTGGGGTCAGCCCTTGACATTTGACAAATCTTGAGAACCCTCTGCTATCAGGCATTGTAATCCGACTAATAACAGAATAATTTTCCTTCCCTTGGCAGCGTCGAATACGTAGCATATTGTAGTATAAGGGGATGCATCGAACATGGGATCAGCTCTGTCGGTAAGGCTGTCCAAACATCGAGCGGGGTCGCATCTTCAAATGTCAATTGTCATCTGCTAATCGATAAAAATATGAGAAAGGCAGGTACATTTCTATCGGGTGAATCCGGAAAGGAAATTATTATGAGATTGAATGAACAGGAGATAAATAACTATCTGCAGCCTTTCTTCGGGCAGCACGAAGATGGTTTTCAGCAGGCCTGGCTGGAAATACTTGAACGTGATCCGCAAACATTAGAGGAGGTCGCTCCCATTGTCAGGAAGATCAGGAACAGGGCTATAAAACGGTATTTGAATAAAAAATACAAGGAGGATAGTCTATACAAACCCATTGGAAAGGATGGCGATGGAAGTTTTACCCTTGAGTCGATACTGGCAAGCCCAACGGGTGAGGTTTCTGAAGAATATAGCGTGAGGGATGGCTTTTACAAAAAGATAGTGGACTTTTTGGTCGGGGAGTACCTGAGCCAGAAGAACGAGAATCTTGCATTAAAAAGAAAAGAGATCGACCTGAAAGCAGAAAGGCTGCGATTGCGCGAAGAGCTGCTTAAATTCAAAAAATATCGATTCAGTTCCTGGAAAAAACTCATGGTGGATAAAGGAAAGCAAAGAGAGAAACAGCTTAAGCTTAAAGTCCGGCTGCAAAGGGAAAAGATCGCATTCAAGAAAGAACAGCTTTCTCTTAAGCTGAAAAGTAAGGATGAGGGATGTAGGTAGCTTTGTTGATTAAAGAACACAGATCTGTATCTTTTGTGTGCTCGAGTCATGCATAGGCATGGAGGCGAGCGACAAAGGGTTGTCTCATTAGTTTCTCTTGCCGTAACCTTTCACATTTCACCTTTCACATTTAACTAGTATGACACCCTGCTGTCAGCAGCTTCTACTATAATAATTATATGAAAAAACGAATAATGACGGGGGTATGGGATGGATAAGAGGGATGTGTTCAAAAGCGTTGTTGATGAGATGGATGATGACCTGGATGGCGAGATCATATGGCTCAACCCCGTACCCCCGCCGTCGAGGCGCTTGATCGTAAAGAGGGGAGGGCACAGCATCACGCGGCAGATCCCCAAACCGGTGGTTTTTGTGGATACACGGGAGAGGGACCCACTCGATCTCAGTAGCTTCCCGAACTGGATCGGGGGAGAGAGAAGACAGAAGCTTGGGGCAGGGGACTACAGCGTGGAGAGGATGGAGGGCATGCTTGCGCTGGAGAGAAAGACGCTTCCCGACATCGTTGCGACCGTTATGCAGCACCGGGTGCGGTTCTTCAGGATGTGCGAGAAGCTGCCCCGTTGCCGCTGGAAGGCGCTCCTCATAGAGGCGAGGACGTTGTTTCATTTATTCAGTACTGGTGCCAATTGTAATATTAAAGACGTCTCAGTCCTTGTCTTCGCCTTAGTTCACGGGATTTTCTTCAGATACTCATCCGCCTCCATAATACCGGCAGCGTTTTTCTGTGACCGGTGAAAGGTCTTGCCTTTGAGCAGAGCTTCCCTGGCGCGGTCATACTGTTTGAGACCGATATAGCAAGCCCCCAGTCCAACGTACGCATCGGCATAGTCCTGCTTCAGCTTAACGGATCGTTCCAGAAGGGAAATAGCCTCCCGGTATTGGCCGAGCGAATAGTAAGTGCCACTCATCCTGTTGAGCAGTTCAGCGTTGTCCGGATCTTTTTTGACCTTCCGCTGGTAGGCTGAAATCGCCCTTTCGTGACTTGCCATGGCCTTTTGTTTCTCCCCCGCAGCAGTGTAGGCTAAACCGAGCGCGAAGTAACTCTCTGCGGGATCGTTGCTTAATGAGGCCGCCTTTTCGTAGAAACCGATTGCCTTCTGCAACTGCCCGAGGTTTTCATAGCAAATGCCCAGATTGTGGTATCCCTCGGCGTGGCGGGGGTTGGCCACAACCGCCTTCTGGAAATACTGGATCGCCCGCTCGGTTTTTTCAGCCTCCATATTGATGGACCCCAGTTCGTAAAGGGCGTCGGCGTATTGGGGATTGAACTGGACTGCCTTCTCATAATAGGAGATTGCCTGCTGTGTTTGACCTAAAGAACGCAGCGCGTAGCCCAGGTTATAGTTTGCCTTGTCATGCCGTGGATTGACGGCCACTGCCTTGACAAGTACCTCACGTGCTTCCGCAAATTTGCCGAGGGTTATGTAGACGGAGCCCAGATTGTTAAGCGAGGTGACATCGTTCGGATTAATAGCGGCGGCCTTCTGGTAATGAGGGATCGCCTCTGCCGGGTGCCCCGATTCAACGTATACTACGCCGAGATTGTAGTAGGCGTCACCATAGTTCGGATTGAGATCGATGGCCTTGCGGTACCAGTTAATGGCCTCATCATAGTGCTTCAGTCCCAGATGTGCAAGGCCCAGAGAGAAGCAGGCCTGGGCGTATTTCGGGTTTTTGTACAAGGCCTTTTCAAGGTATGGGATTGCTTCGTGATATTGGTTAGTCTTGACGAGATCGTCACCCAGGTTGAAATTTGCGAATACGTGTTCGGGGTTTATTTTCAGGGCCACCCGAAATTGGCGGATTGCTTCATCATATTGCTTGAGCGCGCTGTATGAAGCACCGAGATTATTGAGGGCCTCGACGTAACGAGGATCCGCTGCCACGGCTTTGCGGTAAAAAGGGATCGCTACTTCATGTTTTCCCTGTTGGGTATAGACAAGCGCGGTGTTATGGTAGGCAGGCGCATAGTCCGGTTTGGCTGCGCTGGCTTTCGCGTACGCGTCGAGCGCCTCCAGATAACGACCGAGCTTGCTGTAGGCGTTACCGAGATCGTTATAGGCGAGGTAGTAGGCCGGGTTGACCCCAACTGCCTTCCGGAACATATCGATAGCGAGCGGTGTCTTGCCGAGATTGGCATAGCAGATACCCAGGTTGTAAGCAGATCGGAAATCAGCCGGGTTAACCTCCAACGCCTTGAGGTAATGGCTGACCGCCTGCTCGTACTTTTGCCGATGCAGGGCCTCATTGCCAAGAACAGCCTGATCGCCTGCGCCGGTCCCGGCAAATGTACCTGGGACCGAGCTCAGTGTGTTTTGCTGTTTAGCTTCAATCTGATGTATCAGTTCCCGCACGATTTCCGCGTCCCTTGCCTTTGGAGCCAGTTCGAGATAGCGGCTGAAGGATTGGATTGCTTCCTTGTGAATTCCGGCGGCGTTCTGGGTAACCCCCAGATAGTAGTGGACTTCGGGCCATAGAGGTGAGAGGTCGCGTGCCTTTTCGAACTTCCGCAATGCCAGTTGAAAGCTCATACCAGAGGAAGCACTCTCCATAATGGATTGGCCCTCGGCCAGAAGTTGACGGGCCTCCGGGGATGGCATCTCGTGGGCCGCCAGCAGGCTAGCCCCGGCGAGCGCCAGCAGAATACTGCCGAAGAGGATCAAGACTGGTTTAAGCCCGGGGAAAACAGACTTTTGTATACATGGCTCCTTTCGAAAAAGTTTTTGCAAACCGTGATTATTTCTCATTAAGGACCCGCTCGGGGAGAACATATTTGACACCCAGTTCATTGGCTATGCCAGGATAATAGGAGGATTCAAGAGGATGTGCATTAAACGAGTACCCAAGAGCCTTGCCCGTATTCCGGTAATCAGTGCCCCACATATAGTGATACTCGACGCGCACATCGCCGCCTGCCAGGTCGCCGGTGATTTTCTTTGTCAAATGTATTGCGGCATCCATGCTGCGCTCGCTCAGTTTCGCCTGATCCAAACTTGTCAACCCCGGCACAGGGTCGTTAAGGTTGACCCAGACGACTACCCGTTTGACCTTCCCCGAATCCAACAACCGCTGGTATGCATGTCCATTCAGCAACGACCGGTCGCCGCCCACGACGTTCAACTCGTTCACTTTTATGACGTTATTTCGGATGAGCGCCTCGGCGACGGACGCGCCGTTGCTGTGGGCAACCAGCCGGTCGAACTCCTTTCCGGCAAGCCTTTCCATGGTTTTTTGACCTTGGGGTGTGGCAAGTGATACCTCGCCCGCTGTCCAATGATCCCCACCCACCCGTCCTGCCTCTTTTTTTTCGTATTTGAAGGGATCAAATGGATTCTTGTTCTGCTCGGGAGTACCGAATGAAACCACCATTGCGCCGACCACATTTTTGCCTTCTTTGCGCGCCTGTTCAGCCGCCTGGTTCATGGCGGCGTACGTCTTCCCGTTAAAACAACTGACACCGTCCTCCTCCATCTTTTTCGCCTTCTCATCGGTGGCAAAGGTGCCCAGAATAACGCCTTCATGTACCCGCTCAGTTTTTTTGAGGGGTGGCACGAAAGAAGCGAGTTCCTTTTGCAGTTTGTTTGTTTGCTTATCGAGTTTCCCACGTTCCTCCATCATGCGTTTCTGCATCTCCAGCCAGGTTTCCTCTTTCAGGGCCGGAAGACTCGCAATAGGCGGATGGAATTTGGCCGGTTCCTTGCCTGTGGCTAGCGCCCGAAGGACACGCACCGATTCCTCCTTCATTTTGTAGACTTGGTCTTGCGCCGCGGCAAGGCGGGTTTTGGTATTGAGCCATGCCTTATCCTCGGCTTTGAGTGCTGCATCGATCTCGGCCAGCAGTTCCTGTTTTTTTCTGAGCGAAGCCGCATCGGTTTTGCCCGCCATCATCTTTTCCAACTCAGCTCTGTAGGTCTCGGCACTACGGTGAGCGGACTCCCGGCGCTGCTGTGCAGCCTTTAAGTCATTAGTACATTTTGTCTGAAGGTCATGGGCCCTGGCATAATCGATATTGACCTGCTGGAACGCCAAAAGGCCCCTTTGGTCTATATCGGGGATAGCTGCGCCGGGCGGAATGCTACCGAGCGATGTCGGGGCACCATTTGCGGCCTTGAGGGCCTCATCGATAAGCAACGGCACGTCTTCCGTCGATGCGGTTTCGACTGTCTGGACAAAATAGGAGGCGCGCCGCAGGTCCCGCAAATCAACTACCATTGGATCATTCGTGGGCCCGGTGTTTGCACCTGAGCCTGATCCTCCACCCAATCCGAAAAAGGAATTACCCCCGGGCTTAAGACCATCACCAGTAGCTACACCGTTTCCGGACGTTGGTCCGGACGGCGATGTCCCGGATCCAGGGCGGTTCCCCAAGAGATTAAGCGCTCCGGCCTGGGCGCTGACAAAAACCGATTCAAGCCGTTTTTTCTCGGCCACACGTCTTTCTTCCTCTTCTTTGTCCCATTTTTTTTGCAGTGCCTGCCGCTGGGCTTCTCCCGCAGGACCGGGGTCGGTTTGAAATCCGTTCAGCAAAGAGTTGAGAAACAGTGTGACGATTGTGGTTGTCAACTGCTGCTCAAAAGATCCTCTGGAATGTGCGGAATAGGAAGGAGAGGAGCACTCGCAACGGGTCTCGCCCAGTCCGGTATCATAACGGTAGACCGGGTCGGAACGCATTGAATTCAGGGCCGATTGGCACTGTCCCATGGTTGCGAAGTTGCCTGCGCGATGGGGCAGGCTGATCCCGCTCGCACGGTAATACACGTTCCGGTATTTTTCGGAATAAACCGCCCAGCAATCGGCACGGGTTGCGCTGGGAATGGAAACCAGAAGCGTGACAATTACAAGAAATATGAATTTGCTGCGGATCATGGAGCGTACATCCGTTTCGTGACACCTGTAGCGACCAGACATCGTTATTTCTGCATTAAGGTTACCAGTCCTCTCGTGATGGTTGTCCAAGATTGGCTCCTCCTTGTTTCGGTCCCTATATCCATATTGTCCTCCCAATTTTACTCCAATTTCAAGTATATAATTATCGGAAACCGTTATCGATTACGAGTTGTATTATTGGCCAATGGAAAGGGACACCGGTGAATTCCACTTCAGGTGAGCGGACAACCCAATTCCTTGAGAGCTTTGCTGAGATCGGAACATGAGCGGGGGACAGATTTCCTCCGCCGGGGGAGGTTTGCTGTAATCCCCCTCTCTTCAGGCGAGGACCGCTCGCCCCAGTTGCATGAGTTTGTTGTGGCCATGGAGCTTGTATCTCCGGCAGTAATCTCTTATTGGTCGGCTCTCAATCACCACGGTATGACGGAACAGCTCCCCCGGACAGTATTTGTGGCAACCGACCATCCGGTGCGCCGTCAACCAGGCGATGTGCTGGGAGTAGCCTACAGGATAATCTCGTTGAAACCGGAAAAGATGTTCGGCGTCTTAAAGGACCGGATAGATGAGACCCCGTTCAGAGTCACCGACAAAGAGAAAACGATAATAGATGGACTGGACCTTCCGCAGTATGCTGGTGGAGTGAGTGAAATAGCAAAGGCAATGAAGGGTTTCCGGAAAGATTTGAATGAGACAAAGCTGAGAGATTACGCTGCAAGAATCGGCAACTCGGCAGTTGCCAAACGTCTCGGATTTATTATGGAGACGCTGGGCCTGGGAGATTGTGAGGCGCTCCGTGCCGCAATACCGCTTGGCTCGAACCAATGGGGTCAGGTCTTTTATTATAAGTTTTTCTTGCTTTCCCATATCTTTCTTGGTATCCTACCCCTATGGCACGCCCCCTCCGTATCGAATACCCCGGCGCCCTTTACCATGTTACCTCCCGCGGGAATGCCAAGCGGAAGATATTCAGGAACGATATAGACAGGATGTATTTTCTTGATCTCCTGGGGAAAACCGTCACACGGTATCACTGGATATGCCATGGCTACTGTCTGATGGACAACCATTACCACCTGGTGATCGAGACCCCAGAAGGGAACCTTTCCCGCGGCATGAAGCATCTCAACGGCGTCTACACCCAGAAATATAACTGGCAGTACAAGAAAACGGGGCATATTCTCCAGGGCAGATTCAAGGCGATCATCGTCGATAAGGACAGCTATCTTCTTCAACTCTGCAGGTATGTGCTCCTTAATCCCGTACGGGCAAAAATAGTTGAAACCCCTGATCTCTGGAGATGGAGCAGCTATAACGCAATGACAGGAAAGGAAAAGCAGCCAGAGTATCTCACAACCGACTGGGTGCTCGGACAGTTCAGTGATCAGAAAAGGCGTGCCCACAGGTTATTTAAAGATTTTGTGATGAAGGGTATCCATGATACTACGCTCTGGAAGAATGTAAAAGGACAAATTTTTCTCGGGGAGAAGGAGTTTATTGAACGATGCAAAAGGATCCTTGGAAAGTATGATGCGTTACACGAAATCCCTCGGTCGCAGCGATTTGCCGGCAGACCTTCTTTAGAACACCTCTTTACAGACAATATACAACAACAGAAGCAGGAACGAAATAACGTTATCTATGATGCCTGCATCCAATACGGATATACCCTGAAGGAGGTTGCCGACTTTCTTGGTATCCATTATACAACAGTGAGTAATGTCATCCGGAATCATGAAAACGATAAAAACTGATAATAAAAGACCTGACCCCAAGGCTCCGTTGATGAGATGGATGATGACCTGGATGGCGAGATCATATGGCTCAACCCCGTACCCCCGCCGTCGAGGCGCTTGATCGTAAAGAGGGGAGGGCACAGCATCACGCGGCAGATCCCCAAACCTGGGATAGGGGACGTAGTTAACTTCGTTAACTTACTCTATTTGTATCATCTACAGTTACAAGTACTTATCTTTCTAGAAACTGCGGGTTAGTTCATGGCGAATGCATCCCCTTTTTATATACAAATTATATACAAATATTGACCGCTCCTGTGACCGCTCCCCAAAAACTGGTCATGCCATAATGTTAGTTTTCCGGCCTTCAAGCCACCTTCTTGTGGCTTTGTTTTGCAAATTCATTCGGCGTCATATTGACCATTGTTTTCATGACATCACCGGGTATGTTTTTGCTTGAGGGTTTCTATATGGTCTTTTTTGCTGATTAAAGGATTGTCCTTCAGTTTATGCAGGGATTCAACAGCGCGTTCTAACTTGCCGAGCGATAGAATAGGTGCCCTGAAACTTTCTATATACCCTGACAGGTTATTGTTGATGACATTTGAAGGCATCTTTGTTTTGAACACAGAATCGCCTATAAAAAAGACCACCGAGTAGAAATATATTTCTTCAAGCTTCAGAAAGTCAGACAATGCTTTAATGTGCCTGTAATTTTGTCGTAGGGGATTCTGGAAGCGGTTTTTGGTCTTGTGGATTACCTGTGTCCATTGAGGATCTTTTTCTTTTCCAAATATCCACCCACTGTAATTCTTTACTTCTATCACAAAGATACCGTACCTTGAGAGCACCACATGGTCTATCTGTGTGGAACCGCCAGTGTCAGGGATAATGATATCGTTGAAAATTCTGTATACCTCAAGATCAAGATTGAGGTTCAGACTGACAGATGTGGCCTTTTCCCCTGACCAGCCCTTAAAGCGTCTTGACTTAAGGAAGTTTATGAAGATGATAAAAATAACGAACAGGAGAAAGATGTACCAGTAGCTGAGAAATACTGTCTTCAATATATTCAAAGGGTCTGACATTGAGATCCTTCTATAGAATTATAGTTATGATATATCAGTTATGGCACATCAAGCGACAGCCCACAACTCTGTTTGTTTACTATAAAATTTCTATTACAATACACTATCTCAGGAAGAAGTACTTTTGTTGAGTCCACCTACCAATCGCGCATAGGGTCTTTTTATTTTGATCGTGAATTACGGGTAGAAACAAAGCGAATTATGATGCTGTTGTTTCAAATGTAAACCCCTTCTCCCTGAATAACCGTACACAGGCATCAACGGTTTTTATATCATAGAAGATGCCTTTATTCTTCTCGATCTCTTCGAGCGCCCTTTCTATGCCGATCGCCGGCCTGTATGGCCTGTGGGAGGCCATGGCTTCTACCACATCAGCGACTGCAAGGATACATGCCTCAAGAAGGATCTGCCCATCTTTTAAACCCTGGGGATAACCTGAACCATCCAGCCTTTCATGGTGCTGATAGACTATCTCTGCTATGGGATAGGGTAAATCTACACCTTTCAATATGTCATATCCCGATTGAGGGTGAACCTTGATGAGGCTGAACTCTATTGCTGTAAGTTTTGTGGGTTTGCTCAATATCTCTGCAGGAACCGATATCTTACCAATATCATGGATGACGCCTGCCATTCTTATTTTGTCAACCATATCTTTTGGAAGATTCATCTCCTGAGCAATTACCCGCGCAAGGTTTGAAACCCTTTTCTGGTGACCTGCGGTATAAGGGTCTCGTGTCTCTACCATTAAAGACATTGCCTGTATGGTTCCTACCAGGCCCCTTCTCAGCTTCTCCAGAGTCTGTTTCAGTTCCTCTTCGGTGAGTTTGCGCTTGGTGATGTCGCGGCAAATACTCATTATCGCCGGTTGACCATCCCAGGTGATCCGCCGTGCGATCACGTCGGTCGGGATGAGTGAACCGTCCTTGCACTTATGCACGGTTTCAAACGCGAGATGACCTTTTTCAATCAATAGGGCCATCCGATCCGGGGCGTGCGGAGCTTCCGACGGTGAGTCCAGTTGATCGACCGTCATGGACATCAGCTCTGCGTGGGTGTAGCCGAGTCGTTCACAGGCCAGCGGGTTGACTGCCAGCATTCGTGCTTCCGCGTCGATGACGAAGATCGCGTCACCGGCGCTGTCAAATAAAAGTCTGTGTTTTTCCTCGCTCTCCTGCAGCGACTTCTCTGCAGCGTCTCTTTGGATAACCAGAGCAATGGTGCTACTGAGTCCATCCAGCATCGTGTCTTCCGGGGACAATATCGGGTGTTTTGCGAAGAGGGCCAGAACCCCCATTGTCTTTCCACTGGGAACACGTAGCTGGTATCCCGCGAACGACGCGAGTCCTATTTCGCGTGCCCATTCGTGGTCGTGAACCCGAGGATCATTCTGCACATCGTTTGTGAGAAACTTGTGATCAACATCTGACGCGACGCGTCCGATCTTGTAGCAACCGAAAGGAACGCGGCGGTGAATCTTGCCGTCTGTATGTGTATAGCGACCGGAACTTGCCAGCAAATGCAGACACCGGTCGCGGTAACGGCAGATATGCGGTCCTTCATGCACGTCCGCATGGATGCAGCCCTGTTCGCACAGATCACCTTGCTGAATCAGCCAGATTCTACAAAAATCGGCGTCGAAGAGACTGACAATGCTGTCAGTTATAGCTCTAAGTTTTTCTTCAAGTGTGGCTGGTGCAAGAAGCGATTGTTGGAGCAGGTTGACATCCTGCTGCCACAATAGTATTTTGTTGCGTTCATCCTCCGCCCGCTTGCGCTCGGTGATATCCTCCATATAGACGATAATGAGATTCGGAGGAGCAAAACCATAATACACGGAAAAGAGTCTGCCCGGTGCAAAATTCCGGGAAACGATTTCCCGTTTCACGACGGGTTGTTCTTTGCTGCAAAGATCCATGCTGCTGAGGATATCCGGCCTGTTTCTATACAATTCTATGGCGCTGGCTCCGAGATAGTCACCGACTTTACCGTTGGTGACTTGAATCATGGCACGGTTAAAACCAACAAGAATGAAGTCGTCACCCTTCTTCTGCCAAGTAAAGGCTGGGATCGGACTTTCCTGATACAGGCTTTTGAAACGCTCTTCGCTTTCCTTAAGCTCCTCCTCGGCCTGCTTGCGGTAGGTGATGTCATAGGCAAAAACAGCCCCTCTTGATACCTTCCCTTCCTCATTGAAAACAGGGTAACAATATACTTCGAAAGATTTGCCTGCCCTGATATCTTCAAAATGGACCGGTTCACCTGTGGTAAAAACTTTATCGAATTGTTCCTTTCTCGATTTCGCCAACTCCGGAGGGAAATAATCGTATAGACAGGTACCGACAAGTTCCGGAACGCTTTTCCCTAATCGCTCAGCAGCTGTCTCATTTACTAAAAGGATTGTACCTTTCGTGTCAATTAATAACAGAGTTTCTCTGGTAGCGTTGATCAACGCCCGGAGTACTTCTTCGCTTTGATTTAGCTCCTTTTGTACCCGCTTCTTTGCAGAGGTCCTCATAGCCACATTTACCTCACTTACTGGACATTCTTACAAACCTTAGATAGTGAGAATAAGGGGATTATATATAACCTCTTCATGATTTATGAGCAGAGACAAATCTTAATCATTCTCTCTATCTATTCGCAGTATCTAAATGCAATGATATGATATTTATTGTATTTTGCAAGAGAAAAACGTTTAACGGGTACTATTTTAATAAAAGCCGTACTGGCAATTACCGATTATAATGCTGTATTGAAGACATATGAAAGAAAAACTTACTTTCAGGAAGCAATCGAGCGGTTATGGATATCACCTGCAAGTAAAGTGTAAGATAGAAGGACGATAAGTCCTAAAATGGATTGTACTTAATTTAGTACAAAAAATGATCCTCCAAGTGTCACAAAAGTGTCACCGAAAATATCCAAATGCACCGAAATGGATAGAAAATACCGTAACGGATAGAATGGCTTAACTAATTGATAATAAAAGATATATGTAAAAAACATAGGCAGGAGGCCCATCTGTTAAAAAGTGCCCTTTTTTAGCTCATAACCCGAAGGTCACTGGTTCAAATCCGGTCCCCGCAACGCAGCACATATTGGGTCAGGTCTTTTATTTTAGCATCTGGGATCATGTTCTGCAATCCAGCACATCAGGCATAAACATGTGGAGTGTGTACGCGCACAAGCTAAACATGGGACCTTGGGATCAAGTTTTTTATCTTGTATTTTATCCTTATAGAAGCCTGCAACGTTTATACTGACAAAAACTTATATTTACGATAATATCTTTGTAAATTGTAATGGATGGTGACAATATGCAAAGGTACATAGATCGAAGATCAGCCGTTGATATACAGCGGTCCCTTAAACATAATCCCGTTACTGCATTGATCGGGCCCCGGCAATGCGGAAAATCGACCCTTGCCCGCCATGTCCTGGCAGGCCGTAAATACACTATTTTCCTTGACCTTGAGCTTCCATCAGATATGCGAAAGCTGACCGATGCAGAACTGTTTCTTCAGGAGCATGTTCGTGAACTGGTTTGTATTGATGAAGTGCAGCTCCGGCCGGATCTTTTCCCTCCGTTGAGGGCCCTTGTCGATAAAGACAGGCGTCCGGGGCGCTTTCTCATTCTGGGTTCCGCATCGCGTGATCTTGTGAGGCAAGGGAGCGAAACACTTGCCGGCCGTATCCATTACATCGAGCTTACCCCATTTGCCTGGACGGAAATTCGGGGTGCAAGCGTTAAAAAAAAGTGGGATTTTAAAAGACATTGGTGGCGCGGCGGGTTCCCGCCGGCCTTTCTTGAACCGAATGACGTCCAGAGCGACGCCTGGCGCAGGGATATGATCCAGGATTATCTAAGCCGCGACATTCCGACTTTAGGCTTTTCCCTGCCCGTCCCCGTCATGTCACGCTTTTGGAAAATGATCGCGCATTATCATGGAGGGCTTTTAAACGCATCAAAAATAGGCCAATCGATGGATATCTCCCACAACACCGTCCGCAAATACCTTGACATCCTGGAGCAGACATTTATGGTGCGCATTCTCCAGCCGCTGGAGATAAACCTGAAAAAACGGCTGGTCAAATCACCCAAGATATATCTGCGCGACAGCGGTTTACTGCATACCCTTCTGGAAATCGAGAGCACAACGGAACTTTATGGTCATCCTGTTTTCGGCGCGTCGTGGGAGGGTTGGTGCATTGAGCAGATCACCACAACTTTGCCGCTCTGGCAGCCTTTTTTCTACAGAGCATCTTCCGGAGAAGAAATCGATCTGGTCCTGGTGAAGGGGAAAAAGCGCCTCGCTTTTGAGATCAAGGCATCCCTGACGCCACATTTATCCAGAGGTTTTGCAGATACGACCAAAGCTTTGAAGTTCGAAGACGCATGGGTGGTGTGCCCTATGACCGATCCGGGGTACCCGATCCAAAGCGGGGTGCGTGTAACGGGGATCAGCGAATGTCTTGATGATCTTAGTGCATATTGTTGAAACTTTCGCAATAATGAAGAATACATAGTGGTCAGGCACTGACACGAGACACCTTCAGAAAGAGATCAATAAGAGGGGGACACTCTTAAGAAATTAAATAAACTCTCCCGCTACGATTCTCACCATATCTCACCTTTTTCTTCATCCATTTCCATCCTGCTCAATATATTCTGCATGAGAGAATCCATGACTACAGGGCTGCGATATTTGAATCATTCCCAATCCATTGAATTTGAGATTACAGGAAATGTCGCAGGTCTGCTTCTTTGTGGGTTGCTGTTTCGCAAATAGCTATTCCTATTGCGATTGGCAACTGATGCCTGCCCAAAGTTATTTAATTGCTTAAGAACGTCCCGTTAATTTTTTACGTTAATTTTTTACAATGCACCTCCTTGAAATATTCCCACAAATGTAGTAACATTGGACAGGAGGTGTGATATGAAATTTATCGGCGTGAGGGAATTCAAACAGGGTGCGGTCAAATACCTGAATGACGGCGATGAGATCGTTGTGATGAAACGAAAAAAGCCGATCGCCCGCGTTGTTCCCGTGAAAGAAAAAACAGCGGAAATGTTATTGCTCGAGATTGGAAGGGTGTTTAATGACGCCGGCATATCTAAAAAGGAGGCCCTCAAAGCACTTGACCAGGCCAGGAAGGATATTTATGGCTAAGGTGGTCATTGATGCGAATGTTATTGTCTCGGCTGCCTTCGGAGGAAAACCGCTTGAGGCGGCTATCAGAGCGATGGGGAAACGCGAGGTCTATATATCACGAGAGATCGAACGGGAGTTGATGGGAATTGTTGCAAAACTATCGAAAAAGCTGACAGAGGAACAGCAACATTTCGTTCGAGATAGGATCCGCCAGCTTATGGCAATCGCAGCGGTCGTTACGGTATCGACGCATATTACATTATCGAGGGATGCACAGGATGACCACTACCTCTCGTTATGCAAGAGAATAAACGCTGATTTTCTTATAACCGGCGACAAAGATTTGTTGAATATCCCTGAGGGTAAACTCAAGAAAGCAGGGATCTCCACTCGCATTGTCAACCCGAATGAGTTTCTTCAAATGTCTTGAAGGTTTCTTGAAGAAGGCAAATACCATGAGGGACGTTGTTGACTGACGTGACTCATCAGTATTTTTCCTACATGATCCCCTCTTTACATACCGACAAATAAAAAGCTAGTCACGTTAGTCAGCTACCTCCCCTATCATACGGAAACTTAGTTGAGAAACTAACTTTAGAGGTGGTACAATAAGATATAGCAGGCCGCGCACTTCCCGTAGCTCGATCGCTGCAGAGAAAGAGAGTCTGCGGAACTGCCGTTTCCGGGGCTAGTACACATCAAGGGTTTGCCTAGCGCCGCCAGAATCCAACGGAGCCTACATGAGCATTATGGGGTCTATAGTAACCATCTCGCCACGCGACTTCGACGCTGTTTTGTTCGATCTAGATGGCGTGCTGACCCAGACAGAAAGCGTCCATGCCTCAGCCTGGAAGCAACTGTTCGACGCCTTTCTGCAAGAACGCGCTAACAGGATAGGGGAACCCTTTACACCCTTTGATATCGAAGCGGACTATCGGCGGTACGTCGACGGCAAGCCGCGATATGACGGTGTCGAATCCTTTCTTGAATCCCGTGGGATCAAGCTGCCTGTTGGTGACCCCGGGGAAAAGGCAGGCGTGCAGAGTGTACGGGCACTGGGCAAGCTCAAAGACCGTTACTTCATGGAACACCTGAACAAACGGGGCGTCGCGACCTATGATCCGGCGATAGCGCTGGTAAGGACCTTGCGCGCCCAGGAGATCAAGACGGCCGTCGTCTCATCCAGCAACAATTGTGCTGCAGTCCTCGAGGCCGCCGGTATCTCGCATCTCTTTGATGTGCGCGTGGACGGACGCGAGATCGAGCGTATGGGTCTCAAAGGCAAACCCGCACCCGATGCATTTCTGGAGGCGGCACAACGCTTGAGGGTCGAGCCATCGCGGGCCATTGTCGTCGAGGATGCAATAGCGGGGGTTGCCGCAGGCCGCGTGGGCCGATTCTACCTTGTCATAGGCATCGACCGGGTTGGACAGTCGCAGGCTTTGCGCGAGGCGGGCGCCGATGTTGTCGTGACTGATCTCTCACACATACAGGTGGCTATTGAGCCGCCTTCCGCCTGGTCCCTCGTTTATAACGATTTCGACCCACAGCGCGAGGGTATACGGGAAGCACTGTGTACTTTGGGAAACGGCTACTTCGCCACGCGAGGGGCCGCGCCGTGGGCGAAGGCGGACGACGTGCACTATCCCGGATCCTATCTGGCCGGAGGCTACAATCGGCTACGCACCGATGTGGAAGGCCGATGTGTTGAAAACGAGGATCTCGTCAATTTCCCGAACTGGCTGACCATCGGGCTGCGGTTAGCTGAAGACGACTGGTTTGACGAAAGAGCGGTGAGCATTCTCTCCTACCGGCAGGAACTCGACCTAAGCTGCGGAATGCTGCACAGGACCATCAGCTTCGAACAGGGGCAGGGACGGCGCACCACGTTGACGGAACGGCGCCTGGTCTCGATGGCCGATATGCACCTGGGCGCGATCGAACTGACGCTCAGGGCCGAGAACTGGTCCGGGCCCGTGACTATCCGCTCGGGGATCGATGGCCGGGTCGTCAACGCGGGCGCTAAACTCTACGAAAGGTTCAACAACCAGCATTTGGAGCCGTTGTCGGGAGAGGTCATCGGCAACGATGGCGTTCATCTGCTTGTGCGCACGCTTCAGTCGAACATACACCTGGCTCAAGCGGCGCGAACGCGTGCATTTGTGCGGGGCGAGTTGCAGTCTGTTTCGCGAAAGGTAATCAATGAGCCGGGTTTCATCGGGCAGGAGTTCAGCGTCCAACTGATGCAGGGCGAGATGCTTTCCCTGGAGAAGATAGCGGTTCAGTATACCTCGCGTGACTTCGCCATTTCGGAGTGCAGTCTGGCGGCTCGCAGGGCGATCGATGGCGCGGAACGTTTTGCAAAGCTCATGGACTCCCACGTCCTGGTATGGAAACAACTGTGGGACCGATTCGACGTGCATCTGCTATCAGGGACGACCCCAATCAAACTCAATGCTCCCATGCTGCTGCGTCTGAATATGTTTCATCTGCTGCAAGCCGTCTCACTCAATTCGATCGGTCTCGACATCGGCGTGCCGGCGCGTGGCTGGACTGGTGAGGCCTACCAGGGACATATCTTCTGGGATGAGTTGTTCATTTTCCCTACGCTCAATTTTCGTACGCCTGAGATCACGCGCTCTTTGCTTATGTACCGGTACCGCCGTCTCGATCGGGCCCGCGCAGCGGCCAGGGATGTCAGCTTTGCCGGCGCCATGTTTCCGTGGCAAAGCGGCAGCGACGGACGGGAGGAAACCCAGGAACTCAATCTAAACCCCCATTCGAAGCGTTGGAAGCCGGATAGCTCGTATCTGCAGCGCCATGTGGGAAGTGCGGTCGCGTGGAACGTGTGGCAATACTTCCAGGTCACGCACGACCACGAGTTCCTGCAGTTCTATGGGGCGGAGCTCATCATAGAGATCGCGCGCTTCTGGTCCAGCATGGCGACGTTCAATGAACAAAAGGCACGTTACGAGCTGCTGGGGGTCGTCGGGCCCGATGAGTTTCACGAGCGGTATCCGGACTCATCCGCTCCCGGTCTCAATAATAACGCCTACACGAATATTATGGCTGTTTGGGTGCTGCGCAGGGCGCTCGACGTGCTCGATCTTATGCCCGACATTCGGCGCGCTGAACTCGTTGCGAAGCTCGGCGTGACTGCGCAGGATGCCGCCCTCTGGGACGACGTCAGCCGCCGCATGTTCGTACCCTTTCACGACGACGGTATCATCAGCCAATTCGAGGGCTATGAGTCACTGGCCGAGCTCGACTGGGACGACTATCGCAAGCGGTACGGCAACATACAGCGCCTGGACCTGATCCTTGAAGCGGAGAATGACACTCCAAACCGGTACAAGGTTTCGAAGCAGGCGGATGTCCTCATGCTGTTCTATCAGTTCTCTGCGGATGAACTGCGCGAACTGTTCGTTCATCTTGGTTATCCCTTCGAGTACGAAACGATTCCGCGCAACGTCGAGTACTACGATTCGCGCTCATCTCATGGATCGACGCTATCCCGCGTTGTGCACGCATGGGTCCTGGCCCGGTCGGATCGTGCCCGCGCAATGATTTATTTTGCGGAGGCACTGCAAAGCGACGTCAGCGACATCCAGCAGGGCACAACCGAGGAGGGTGTGCACCTTGGCGCCATGGCGGGTACCGTCGACCTTATCCAGCGCGTACTGACAGGTGTGCAGATCACGGGTGACGTCCTGCGGTTCAGCCCGCAGCTTCCCGAGAGACTTGAACGCCTCGATCTCAGTATGCGGTATCGGGGGCATTCACTGGATCTCAGGCTTACTCGCGAAACGTTCACAGTACGGGGACACAAGGCTGCGGGTGTCCAGCCGATCTCGCTAGCTGTCAACGACGTTCAGGTCGAGTTCGCTGTCGGCAGCACGCATGTTTTCCGTCTCGATCAAACGAAATTGTCTTCTCATACAAAGGCTATTGACTGAACTTTCCGCAAACATCCATATTATATACAATGGATGTCCCCTATCACGTCCGAAACTCTAAAGTGGTAATCATTGATCTGGCGACAATTTTCTCCTTGAAATTTCATTACGCTTGCAGGAGAATAAAAAAATGGTCGGGAAAATAAGAAAAGTCATAGGAGTTACCAACGCCCTTGAATCTGAATGATTCCCCGCAGCTTGCTGCGGGGTAACACTGTACCCTCTCCCATCGCTGGAGAGGGCAGGGTGAGGGGGCATAATCATGCTGTTTCTATCCTCTGATACCCCGTAGTTTGCTATGGGGAAGTTCATTGGTCTGGTAATCGTTATTGGTCAATGGTGGCATGTGAAGGAGGAAAAAAATATGAAGCGCCGAATATTGGAAATTGGCCTGGTAGTTCTTATGTTTTTTTGGGTTTTTACCTTTGCAAGCATACGTATTGGGCACGGAACTGAACAAACACCAAAGGCACAATATGCTCTTGGCGTCCAGAGAGTCTTAGTGTTGGCGGTCTCATTCTCAGACACTAACCAGGAGATGCCCCTTCCTCAAATAAGGAGACGTCTTTTTGGACCTACTGCTAAATATTTTGTTCAGGCTTCCTATGGAAAAACCATGCTCACCGGTGATGTGAAGGGTTGGTATAAACTCCCTTTACCTTTAAGTAGATATAAAGTTCCAGCCGAAAATGCTTACCTTATCCGTGACCGTCATCTGGTTCAGCTATTTGTGCAAGATGCTCTCAATGCAGCAGAAAAGGATGTGGTGTTTAGCCAATACAACCACATAATCATTGTTCCTGGTGTCAGATCCGGTTTCAATGTCGGTTATGGAACGCCATGTTTAGCGGCCAATCCTGGAATTTTAGCAGGAAGTGGCCGGCGCGGGAACGGACGCATGATAACGATCACTACACGCGGAGGGCAGCAGTTTAGCGGGGGCATCATCATAGTTGCCCAAAATGTTCCTTACGGACTCGCCGTCCATGATATGGCCCATGCTATGGGTGGGGTAGTAGACGGGGACCGTGTTATCCCTTGACTATACAGTGGGAAGTTGCAGCTGGCCGTCGGCCTGCTCGATAAAGATTCACATGATAAAACAGCGGTTTTCATGGGCCCGTGGGATGTGATGTCAGCTCATGTTGCTACCGATAAGTTGCTGCCTCCAGGAATGTCTTCATGGACACGTCTTCGCATGGGATGGATCGATGACTCTCACGTAGTGGAGTATAAACCAGGAGAAGGTCGGGTGGTTACGTTGCAACCATTGGGCGCCGGAAAAGGAACGTTGGTGGTCAAGATACCGGGTCCCGGAAATACTTACTACCTGTTGGAAAACCGGCAATCATTGCCCGGCGATATGGTCCCTACCAGCGGACTATTGGTGCTTCATGTGGACGACTCGCTTGAATCTTGGGAAGGCATTGTCCGTGTAGTGAATGCAAATCCCAAAGTGCCCAATTTTGGAGATGCGGCATTTGGAGTTGACCCGGAGAAGAAGTCATCCCTGAACCTTAAGCAGGATATAGCTGTCGAGGTATTGTGGCAGGAGAATATGAATATGGTCATATCGGTTACCAATAAGTCCATAGCGCCGGACATACAATCAGTCGCAAAACGTATTCGGGAAATTGATCAGCGATTAACAGGCTTAGATGAGTCCCCAAGTTCTGTGCAGGCAAAAGCAGACCTCACAAACATCAAGGAACTGCTGCTTCAGATGAAAGTTGATGATGCCAGAGCAAAGATTGAAAATACTAAGTGGCCTTAATCTATCTTTCTACCAGTAATCGTCAGCGCCATGAGGGATGTAGCCGACTATCTCGACTTATCACTGTTTTTCATAGATGATTATTTTTACATACCGACAGGGAAAGAGTTAGTCACGTTAATCAACTACGTTCCCTATCATATGAGCGTAGCCCTTCTCTTACCGCTTCTTCCAGTTCCTTCAATCCCAGCGGTTTGAGAATGGCCTCTCCAAGCCCGGCAGCCTTTATCTCTTCTGCCAAAGGTGGCTCGATGCATCCCGTATGAAGTAAGATCGGAAAACCTTGTTTTATACGCCTGAAGCGCACTGCAAGCTCCAGTCCTGTTAGTTCAGGCGTAACAGGAGAACCCCTTCGCATGCTCCCGATAACGGCGCGCTCTGGCCCTGTTTGCCCTGACATAGCGGGTTCAACGATAGCAAGGTCGAATTTATCGGGGTCCTGAGAAAAAGTTCTCAACCCTGCCAGGCTCGCCGTCTCCGCCTGCGCGCTATAGCCCAACTGTTCGAGCATCGCGGTTGTTGCCACCGTATCCTCGCCGTTGTCTACGACCAAAACGTGGAATTTTCGTCCGGAAGCCATAATAACTCTCTTTTCTGTTGGGAGCGCCTGGCAGAGGCCCCTGGGTTCTGGTGACTTTCAGGAAATAGCAGAGGACCAGTTCACTGTAAGGTAATTGATGAGCAGCAGCAACGGTACTGAGTCTCAGTATAGCACAAATCCCATAGAAATGATATGAAACCATCTGTTGGTTTTTATAATTGTCTTAGGCTCTTGCATGGCAGCTACCCTACCTTCAACAGATGGTCTTGAAAACTTTCCGGAAGTGGAACCCGTATACCATGTATGTTATTGCCATGGGCAGGAGCCGTGGACGCCTGAATAGCGACCAGAAAACAAGTTTCCAGTAATAGAGCCGTGCCCTGTCTTTTATTCCCAGTATCACCAGGGTTTTGAAAGGAGCATCAAGGTAGTGGAGATTGTAACGGACATGTCTGAAATGGAAATACCGTCTCCTCTTTTCCAGCGGTTCATATTCCCTGAGAAATGCCTTGACGCGTTCATAGTATGTACGAGGTGAATAGATGCCGGCGATTACTGCTTTGTAGCCCGCAGCGAGCTTATCGTAGCCCATTTTCGGAATGATATTCGTTGAAAAATCCGTATTGTCACCTGTAATATCCTTCATTAATCTGCCTTCCTCCCGGAGTCTTTCGTAAAGCCGGCTGCCCTTTGGCGCGTTGAGCATGCCCACCATGGCAGTCACGATCCTGCTTTCCTGAATGAACTGGATCTGTCTTTCGAATGTTTCCGGAGAGTCATTGTCAAACCCTACGATAAAGCCCCCTCGTACACAGAGACCGAGTTGCTGAATCCTTTTCACGCTGGAGAGGAGATTGCGGCCCCTGTTCTGGAATTTATTGCATTCCTTGAGAGAGTTATCGTCAGGTGTCTCAATGCCGACGAACACGCCCTCAAACCCGGCTTGTATCATCTGTCTTATCAGCCCTTCATCGTCTGCAAGATTGATCGACGCCTCCGTTGCCAGATCAAAAGGATACCTTCTTTTTTTCATCCACGCGATCATCGCAGGCAGAACCAGATCTTTAAGCTTCTTTTTGTTGCCTATAAAGTTATCATCAACAAAGAAGACGCTGCCCCTCCACCCGGCCCTGTACAGGGCTTCCAATTCATTGATTACCTGTTCCGTGCTTTTGCTTCGGGTCTTGTGGCCGTAGAGCGTGGTAATATCGCAGAATTCACAGCTAAATGGACAACCCCGGGAGTATTGAAGATTCATTGAGTGGTATCTGTTCATCTTAACGAGCTTCCAGAGAGGCGCTGGTGTCTTATTGAGGTCAGGAAAGGCTTGAGAGGTGTACAGATGTTTGGCTTTCCCTCCTGCAAGATCTTCCAGAAAGGGACCGAGTGTGAACTCTGCTTCATTGAGGATAAGGTGATCTACCTCCGGGTAGTTCTCTGGAGCTGCGGTAAAAAGCGGACCTCCGGCAACAATCTTCACTCCTGTTGCCTTACAGCGGGCAATGACCTCTTTCACCGACTCCTTTTGCACTGCCATGGCACCGATAAAGACATAATCTGCCCATTGAAGGTGTTTGTCCTTCAAATTGGCGGTATTCATGTCGATGAGCCTCTTCTCCCACTCCACAGGGAGCATTGCAGCGACGGTGAGCAGGCCGAGCGGCGGGTGAACAGCCTTCTTGGATATGAATTTAAGGGCGTGTCTGAAACTCCAGAAAGTATCAGGATATTTGGGATATACAAGAAGTATCTTCATTCTCTCCTCCTCGTCAGGGCTGCACCGTTTTGCCGCATTAAATGGGCCGTCCGTGAAAGCATAACGGTCGCCTATTTAACGATCAGATTTTTCATAACGGTTGCTCCTCCTCATAGGTTTTATAAAGTATCTTGACTAAGCTTCCAGACATTACTTTTCCTTTTTGAAGGGTTCTTTGACAATGATCTTTATGCCGCTGATTGTTCCCGTGACGGCCTTGTGAATTGCTGAACCAGTTTCACCGCCGATAATCTCAGCCGCCTCAACGGCCCCCTTTGCCGCTGCCGAAGCAGCTTCCTCTGCGGATACACCTATCTCTTTCGCTGCTTCAATTGTCCCCACTATGGTCTTTTTGGCTACGGTAGCCGCGTCTTCCCCGGCTTCTGATGCCCCAAGAATCAATCCTTTTGAGGTGTCTTTTATGACCGCAGCCATGCGGCCACTGGCTTCTGCTACCCCACCGATAGCCCCTTTCACAGCATTTTGGGCTGCTATACCTATATCCGATCCCACTTCAGAAACCGCACGGATAAGACTCCGTGCTGCTTCTGACGCAGCGTCTTCTGAAGAGACGGCAATATCCCTCGTCCCCTTTATGGCTCCGACGAGAGCGCTCTTGGCTACGGATGCAATGTCGCCTCCAATCTCCGCTGTCCCTTTTACTGCTCCTTGAACAGTGTGGCGAATGACATCAGTGGTGACAGAGCCTACCTCATGAGCTCCCTTGATGACGCCGACCATTGCATTCTTGGTAACTGTTGTTATATCTGTTCCGATCTCTCCCGCTGCCTTAATCATTATTGACATTGCGTCGGCTACAAATGAACCGGCTGCTGCTTGAACATCTTGCGCATCTTTTAGGGCTTTTACCGTAGCCGCACTCACCATGTCAACTATTCCCGTTGCAACTTCCCTGGTGCCTTTTAAAACCTCGATAAAGCTGTTTTTCATTGTTTCACCGATATGTTTTTCCATAATGGTATCTCCTTGTTCAACTAAATTAGCCCGGGTGCTACCCGTTTTCCCTTACCTCCTATGGCCACTGCCTTTGATCGTGCTCTCCGCCTGATTATTTGTGGCCGTTCTCCGGATAAGGATACCGGCAGGGGTGAGCATCATTGTGCATAGAATAACGCGAGCCCACCATGATAAAGGTCATCAATATATTGTCTTATTCTCTTTTCTTTTCCTTTGATACTCATCCATTTCCTTTTTGACCTTGGCCAGATCATACTTTTTAAAGCAACTGTCACAGTAATCTTTTGAGTTGTTTTCCTTATCGATGATTGTCCAGTACGCGGCTTGAGAACCGCATTTTACACATATCGGCATAGAGTCCTCACTTCACCTTATCCATGAACATTTTTACAAGATCAATGGGGAGCGGAAATATAATGGTTGAGTTTTTTTCCATTGATATTTCAATCAGCGTTTGCAGATAACGAAGCTGAAGCGCCATGGGATTCCTGGAAAGGATATCCGAAGCTTCGGAGAGCTTTGTGGAAGCCTGAAATTCACCCTCAGCACTGATGATCTTCGCCCTTCTTTCCCGTTCGGCTTCAGCCTGTCTCGAGATAGCCCGCTGCATCTCCTGAGGAAGGTCGACGTTTTTTACCTCCACGTTCGATACCTTGATACCCCACGATTCGGTATGGGTATCCAGTATCTCCTGGAGCCTCTCATTGATCTTTTCCCGGTGGGAGAGGAGATCGTCCAGTTCTGCCTGGCCCAGGACGCTCCGTAAGGTTGTCTGGGCGAGCTGGCTTGTTGCATAGAGGTAATTCTCCACATCGATAATGGCCTTTAATGCATCAATTACCCTGAAGAAAACAACGGCATTCACTTTGATGGTTACGTTATCTTTTGTGATCACATCCTGCGGTGGGATATCAAGCACCACAGTCCTTAAGCTCACCTTGGTCATCCTGTCGACCATCGGTATAAGGAGAATGAGTCCCGGTCCTTTGGGGGTGCCGAGAACCCTCCCAAGCCTGAAGATAACACCCCTTTCATACTCATTCAGAATCTTTATCGCGCTTGCAAGAAAGAAGATAATTACCACTGCTACAAACAGATAAACCGGTATCATGTATAGCCTCCTATTTTTTTAGTTTCCCAAGGATGATCCTGTCAGTTCCTGTGACAGGCACTCGTTAGATCTCTTCCATTTCCTCCCGGACTGAAAACGTTATGGAACGTCATTTCATAGGGCTCTCTGAGAAGGTTTAGCGCCCCCCGGAGCACACTGAAGCTCTCCGACTCCAGGTGGTCTTTGAGGTTATTCCGGGTGTCCCATTCTCCAAGAAGGCAGAGTTCATTTTCATCCTCCATGCTCTGGCAAAAGTCGCAACGCTCACATCCCTTCTCCGTCCTTATGGAGACAATCAGCGAAGCAATCGTCTGTGACAGCTCCATACGCTTCTCAGAAAGAACCTTCATACGTATGATGAGCAGAATCATGCTAATGGTGAATGCAAAGGGCCTGCCAACAAGCTGAAAAATATCAGAAACCTGAAATTATTCTTAAATAACGAGTGGTTAGATTAACAAGAAAGGACAGTGGAAACGTACGGGATGATCTGTTTCACCTCAATATCTGGCAGAACCTCAATATATTGAGGGAGGTTTTGAGGAAAGCAGGGGCAGCTTAACCTCGCTCCCTGGTCTCCGGCCTTACTATCCCAAGCTTATGCATCCTCGCCCTTAAGGTGCTCGGGTGGAGGCCCAGGATTGCTGCGGCCCCATCTTTTCCCTCGATGCGCCACCGGGTTTCTGAAAGGGTTTTGAAGATTTGATTTCGCTCCATCTCTTCCAGGGTTTGTACGGTAGATGAAAGTGGAAGGGACGAGATCTCCAGTTTATCTGCGAGCTGCAAGGCCGGTCCGGGACACAAGATCACAGCCCGTTCAATGATATTTTCCAACTCCCGGACGTTCCCGGGCCACGGGTAATCCTGTAGCGCCTTCAGTGTTTCCTTCTGAATCGACGTGATCTGTTTCCCCAATTTCCTGGAATATCGCCCGATGAAGGCCTGGACCAAAAGCGGGATGTCTTCTGCCCGCTGCCGTAACGGAGGGACAGTAATAGGGAAGACATTGAGCCGATAGTAAAGGTCCTGCCGGAACCGGCCCTTGCGGATCTCTTCCTCAAGGTTTCGATTGGTCGTTGCAATGATCCGCACATCGACTTTTATGGTATGCGATGAGCCCAGGCGTTCAAACTCGTTATGCTGAATCACCC